>JBBACY010000030.1:0-38195 GCA_041656735.1 Bacteroidales bacterium
TGACTGTTACGTATTTGCTTAACCCCAAAGGGGTTATATGTTTATAGCATTTATTGTTTCGCTATGCTATACGACCTCGTTGAGGTCGAATCCCTTCCGCAAATTCGTCTTTCTATAAACATTTGAATCCTACGGATTCGTTTGTTCGCTCAGGGAGTTGGTCAGGCTGAGAATAATGGATTTCGAAGTAAGGAAATACGAGGAAATATCGCGCCGAAACAAAAGACCCTCGCTATCCAACCTTCAAAATTCGATATTCATTATTCGGTGTTCGATATTCACTATTCAATAATCGTAGGGCGTATTATCTGCCTGACTGTTACGTATTTATTTAACCTCAATGGGGTTATATGTTTATAGCATTTATTGTTTCGCTATGCTATACGACCTCGTTGAGGTCGAATTCCTTCCGCAAATTCGTCTTTCTATAAACATTTGAATCCTACGGATTCGTTTGATCGCTCAGTGTAACGGTCTGGCTGAGTGAAGTCGAAGACCACAGCCTACACTAAACGATATTGAAATAGAAATGCTTATTCGGGCTGAAAGCCCAACTTATTGCAGCCCGAGGCAACGCCTCGGGTTCGTTGTATTAGAGCGGTATTTCGCCCTGTAAGGGCAGATTAAAAATCGGAATTGTAGGTAATGTAGCTATTTTGTGTACCCAGCTGGTTATCGCGAGCGTTCTTTGTGAAATATAAAACGGTGAACGATAAACGAAACAGCCTTTCATTACCCCAGCCTATTATCTCCCAGAGAAACGAGACATCTTAACCTGCCCTTACAGGGCGACATTTTTACTACTATATTATTACCCAGGGCTTTGCCTTGGGCTTAATTAAGTTGCCACTTGGTGGCGAAAGACCATAATAGAAATCAATGTCGGTTAGTTAAGGGTGTCGAAGAGGGCGTTTATAATTGAATAGTAATTTATATGTTAACTAAACGACATTAATTCGTTTTTTTAAACTTCAACAAAAATTCAAATTGCACAAGCCAAAGGCATAAAAAATGACAAACAAAAACCTATATTTGTTCCAAACAATAGACAGATGTTCGAAGTACTTACAAAATCACCCTTTTTCGTTGGACTAGCCAGCAATGAGTTGGCTGAGTTATTTCAGAATATTTCGCACTCCGCAAAATCGTATACAAAAGGGCAAACCATTATACAGCGCGATGATGAGGTAAAGCACTTATGTATTGTTATAGAGGGGGTTGTAAAAGCAGAAATGGTCGATTTTTCGGGAAAAATTTTAAAAGTGGAAGAGATACAAGCGCCACAGCCCCTAGCCCATGCATTGCTGTTTAGTGTTAATAACCGATTTCCGGTTGATGTGATTGCCCTCGTCAACTGTAAAATTCTATACATCCCAAAAGCCGATACTTTAAGGCTACTTCAAAATAATACGATCATACTCACTAATTTTTTGACAGCTGTTTCAAATCGGGCACATTTTTTAACCTCTCGACTCTGGCTACTTTCTTTTAAAACCATTAAAGAGAAGGTTGCTCACTACCTACTGTCGTTAACTAAATGCGAAACCCGAACTACGCTCATTCTATCAAAATCACATCAGGAATTGGCCGAACTTTTTGGCGTAACCCGCCCTTCGCTAACCAGGGTTTTTGGCGAGATGCAAGACGAGGGAATAATATTTGTAAACCGACGTGAAGTAACCATTCTGAATAGAAATAAAATGTTAGAAATGATTAAATAACCTATCTGGCTTCGACTTCGATCAGCCTGACCGTCACACTAAGCGAAGTCGAAAGGGACGGTTATAATTGAATAGTAGGTCATATTTTGTTAACTAAGCGACATTGAAATACGATTTATCAAAATTTTTAGAAACTTGCGATTATATTAGAATCAATTTTTTACTTTTGTAGTTCACAAAACAAATACCATTTAAACTATGGCGTTGAAAGAAATCATGGCAATCTCTGGCTACTCTGGCCTGTACAAGTTCGTTTCGCAAGGGCGAAACGGTATAATTGTAGAATCATTAACCGATGGCAAAAGAACCCATATCCCTGCATCGGCTAAAGTTAGCGCATTGTCCGACATTGCAATTTTTACCAACGATGGTGAGAAGTCGCTCAGGGAGGTTATGAATAGTATTAAAACCAAGGAGAATAGTGCCCCCACTATTTCGCATAAAGCTAGTAAGGAAGAGCTAGTAAAGTTTTTCAGCGAAATTGAGCCAAACTACGATGTGGATAGGGTTTACGTATCGGATATAAAGAAGGTGGTAGCTTGGTATAATCAGCTTCAAAGTATGAATATGCTCGACTTTGAAGAAGAGGTAGTAGAAGACGATACCACCGCTGAAGAGACCACCGAGAAAGCCCCAGAGGAGGCTAAAGGCGAAAAAGCCCCCGCAAAAAAGAAGCCTGCGGCTAAAAGTGGGGAGGCAAAAGACAAAAAACCCTCAACGCCAAAGAAAACACCAACCGCTAAAGCAAAACCTACAAGCGGAGCAGTTCCCAAAAAAGCACCGCACCAAAAGAAATCATAGCAGTATCCTAATAAAAAAACGGTTGCCGAAAATTCGGCAACCGTTTTTGCTTTATAAAATGGCTTAACAACTTTAGGATTTACCCTTACCTTTCGAGGGATCTTTAACAATGTTTTCGCGCATTGTGGTATCGGCCTCAATATTTTTAAACTTGTAATAGTCCATAATACCCATATTTCCCGAACGGAAAGCCTCAGCCATTGCCAATGGCACCTCGGCCTCGGCTAAAATAACCTTAGCCCTAGCTTCCTGCGCCTTAGCCTTCATTTCTTGCTCTAACGCAACCGCCATAGCTCTACGCTCTTCGGCTTTTGCTTGGGCAATATTTTTATCGGCATTGGCCTGATCCATTTGTAGCTCGGCACCAATGTTCTTGCCTATATCAATATCGGCAATGTCAATTGATAAAATTTCAAATGCTGTTCCAGCATCTAAACCTTTCTCAAGCACCACACGCGAAATAAAATCGGGGTTTTCAAGAACCTTCTTGTGCGAATCGGCCGAACCAATTGACGACACAATGCCCTCACCAACACGAGCAAGCACAGTTTCTTCGCCTGCACCACCCACTAGCTGCTTTATGTTAGCACGTACGGTAACCCTTGCCAATGCAATAAGCTGAATACCATCCTTGGCAACAGCAGTTACCGGAGGTGTATTAATAACCTTGGGGTTAACCGACATTTGTACAGCCTCAAACACGTCCCTACCGGCCAAATCAATGGCAGTTGCCATTCTGAAATCGAGGGGAATATTTGCCTTTTGAGCTGATACCAGAGCTGATACAACTTTTGATACGCGACCACCAGCAAGGTAGTGCGCCTCAAGATCGTTACGGTAAAGTTCAATACCTGCTTTTGTTCCCACAATTAAAGCCTGCACTATAACTCCTGGTGGAACTTTACGCCAGCGCATTAAGACAAGCTGTAATAGCGACACCCTAACACCGCTAACCAATGCCGAAAACCAAAGGCCAATTGGAATAAAATACAGCAATATCCATAACGCCACAATGCTCACTGCAAAAATTATAAGATAAACGCCTACTACACTCATATTTAGTTAATTTTTAGTTTAACAATAGGTTTAGAACCCTCTATTTTAATTACAATTATCTCTTCTCTTGAGTCAATGTACTCACCCGCAGATTTAGCTTCCATCACTACCTCATTGATTCGTACTTTTCCCATTGGAGAGAGCCTGCTTACGGAGATGCCCTCATCACCGAGTTTTATGTCTATCTTCACTTCGGGATCTTCAACACTGCCTTCTATATTGGTGTTGAGCATAAATTTTTTCCACGTTTTTGATCTTAACGCCAACGCAATGGTTAGTAATGTTAAAAAGATTGTTGATATAAGCGTAATATGCCCTATGGTATTTCCATAGCTAGAGTAAGCCCAAATTACCCCACCTAGTAGGCTGGCCAACCCACCAATACCAGCCACCGTAACTCCCGGTATTAGCAAAAACTCAACCACAAAAAGTAAGAGCCCCAGTATAATTAAGATAATAATTCCTGTCATCAATATTTTGTATTAAGGAGCATTTAAAGTGCTTACTATTAATTAATTGTTGCCGACAAACCTCTTCTGAGCAGCTCATCACGCATTAATCTGAGCGGTTGAAGAGGGCCTGTTTTAACATCGCACTTCCCTTTATAATGGGCAATTAGCGTACACTGTTCGGCCTGATGATTATTGTGCTCACATACTTCAACCAACGTATCAATAACAAATTGATAATCGTTTACTTCATCGTTAAAAAGTATTAGGCTTGAGGGAGGCTGAATGTTGGTGAAACTATCATGAACCTCACTTGGGCTACCCGTTGATTTTCGTCCCATTTTCTTTATTATATAGCTGCTAAATTACTAATTATCCGTATCAACCGCAACAACAAAGGCGCTTTTTATTCCGCTAGCTATCAGGTTGTCTTTTACCCTATTCGCATCATTAAGGTCAGTAAATGAGCCTATTGAGTAGGTAAGTCCGCCATTACTGTCGGATTTACGTATTATGTCCTTACCAGGAGCCAAAGCCCTAATGGTTTGAGAGTCTTCGACCGACAACCTGCCCGTTACTCCAAGTTGTACAACGTACAGGGCGCCATCTTGTTTAATGTCTATGCGAGTTTCCTTCGCCTCATATGCTACCGGCTGTTTCAACTCGGTTTCTTCTAGAGATTTTGCCCTTGAAAGAGATACTGAGCGACCATCATGCCATGCTACTACAAACGCATCTTTAAAGCCAAGCGCACGAATTTTGGGTAGGGCACCCTCGGCATCGGTAAGGTTACTAAAATTACCAGCATAATACTTGGTAATTTCACCATTACGCAGTAACTCAAACCACAAAGGTGTCATCCCCTTAAAAACACTAAAGTTAACCTGCTGACTAAACACAGCAAACTGTACCTTGTAAACTAGGCCCTTGGGTAATGGCAAATGCGAAGGAATTGGGTTCTCTTTAGAGTAAGGTGTTTTTGCAAGAATTTGAAATGGAGGGTTCTTGTCGGGTTCAAACTCAAATTCGCTTGAAGTTAATGGCTTGCTATCATCCCGGCTAATGGTAAATTGCTCCTCATCACGATTTTCTTTTGGAGGAAGCTCGTTAGCTAACTCGCTTCGGGTAGTTTGCGTGGCACTGGGAAGTGTGTATCCAAAAATATCTTGCTCTAGTCGATAAATTTTGCTTAGTAACTGCTGCTCAAATAGCTGCACTCCCCAAAGTTTTGCAAAAGCAATCTCCAACCTAACCCCGCCAAGTTCATCCAGCAGCAGGGCCTCGTATTCCGATTCATTTTGCTCGCTTTCGGTCGCATTATTTCTGATTGCTGTAGCAGACCTAAAATGTAATGTGGCCCTGTCGATATGGGCTTTTATTTCAGCATTATTATTGGCACCCGCTTTAATTAGGGCTACCGAAATACAATCGCTGTAATGCTTCTTTTTACCGCCAACATAGTTTGCTAGTAAAGCATTAAAAGCCTTTAGTTTGACTAGATAGCTGGCATACTGACGACTAAATTCAAGCGAATCAATAGGCGTTTTATCTAAAATTTTGGTCATCGTTTGTTGCGCTTGCTGAACGCTTACACGCTGCTGCTGTATTTGAGGGTTTAGCTGCTCTAACTTTGCTAAATTCTGAAGCTCATCAGCCTGAAAAACCGTTGATGCATACGGTACCTGATACAGAAAATCGGGCTTATCGGTAGCATACTTCGATTCAATTTTGGGAGTTGATGACCTTTTACCAATTAGATACTCCTGCTCAATTTTGCTGGCATTACCAAAATGCACATCGGCACTTCGCTGAGCGCTAAGCAAATCGTTTTCAACAGAAATCACCTGCCCTTCCAGTTTCTTTCGCGATTCGACTGTTGTAACATAATCGAATTGCGAGCGCAATTTCTCTAACTTCTCCCTTAACGAATCGGCTTGCATTTGGAACTTAAAGCCGTTTGCAAGGGCTCTGGCATATTCTGGGTCGTTTTCGACTGCGTTATATGGCTCCTGTTTTGTTTTTGTTAACGAGGACTGTTGTTTTGCATCAGTACGACTAGAGGGTGTTGTATTTTTCTGATTATCAATACCATCGGCATAGAGTTTACCTATTCGCCAAACATTTTCAATATTATCAAACGACCTACGAATTGGGCTACCATCAATGGTCATTAAAACAACATCAACGCTATCTGCAGCAACATTACGATTAGTAATAAAAATGGCAAATTGATTCTCGGTATCAGGAATATAAAAAAAATCGTTGTAAGGCGAGCTTATCGGAAATCCTAGGTTTTCGGGTGAGCTCCATTGGCGACTTGAGGGAATAAAAACGCTTCGGTAAATATCGAACCCTCCCATACTGTAGTGCCCTTTTGAAGCAAAATAAAGCGTCTGCCCATCGGGCGTAAGGTAAGGGTAATCCTCATCGAGAGCAGAGTTAACCACATCACCTAAATTTTTTGGTTTGCTCCAAAAACCATCATCTAGCATTTCAATAATAAACAGGTCGGTGCCATAGGTTGTGGTTAAACCGTAACTCGAATACACAATTTTATCGCCTGGTTCAGGGTTATTCGGGTAAAAAATTAACGATGAATAGTTTTGCTTCAAATCCTCCTTAGTTAGCAAATCTTTAGGGGTTTGAATAAAAGTTCCGTCGGCAGGTTTAGTTACCACAAAGTTTCTAAAGTCGTCAATACCAACACGTTTTATATCGGATATTTTAGGTTCGTGAATATACTTCAGCATAAAATTACCATTCTCACATTCGCTCACAAGCGCTTCAATCCTCTGAAGGCTAACCTCTTCGTTCTTGCTATTAATTGTGTACCTACGATAGAACGAAATAGCCTCATCAAACTGATAGTTTAGCTGGTATGCCCTGCCTAGGTAATAGTATACCAATGGTGGTACCTTTTGTGTTGATGCAAACTGTAAATACTTAATGGCTGTGGGCAACTTGCGCGATGCGGAAAGATATGATACTCCGAGCTGATAATGATATGTAGGCTCCTTGGGATAGGTTTGTAGTAAATTTTCTAAATAAGGAATAGCTTTGGCGTACTGCTTGGCATTAAATAAAGAATCGGCCAGAACAGCTGTTTTATTGCTATTGCTTTGAGCTACCGAATTATTTATTAGCGTAATGCCAATCAGCAGGTTTACTATGAACCAAATTTTTTGTGTTGATTTATGCAGCATAAACAATTACTTAAAATTTTCGATAAAATTACATTAATTATTCGAAAAACATAGCGTAATTCGGGGTTACGTTTAGTTAAAACGAAGTTAGTTTCCATTGTAAAGACTGCACTCCACAAAAGATAATTCAAAGATGCAAAATGTTTGACTATCTTTGAAAGTCGAATTGATTACCAAAGAAAATGACAAAAGAAACTGCAATAAAATTATTTCAAGACCAAAGAGTTCGGGTACAGTGGGATAATGACCAAGAAAAATGGTATTTCTCTATAATTGATGTAATTGGCGTATTAACAGAAAGTGAAAGACCTCGAAAGTATTGGTCTGATTTAAAAAGCAAATTAAAATCAGAAGGAAGTGAACTGTCCGAAAAAATCGGACAGTTGAAAATGGAGTCGCCAGATGGTAAAATGAGAATAACAGATGTTGCTGACACAGAGCAATTACTGCGATTAATTCAATCTGTTCCATCACCCAAAGCAGAACCTTTTAAGATTTGGTTAGCAAAAGTTGGATATGAACGGATTGAAGAAACGGAAGACCCTGAAAAAGCTTTTGACCGAGCAATGGAAACATATTTAAAAAAAGGATATTCTGTAAATTGGATTAATCAAAGATTGAAAAGCATTGAAATTCGTAAAGAACTAACCGACGAATGGGATTCGAGAGGAGTTAAAAAGGGATTAGAGTATGCAATATTGACCGACGAGATAACAAAAGCCTGGACAGGAATGACAACGCATGAATATAAAGATTTTAAGGACTTGAAAAAGGAAAATTTGCGAGATAATATGACAAATCTTGAATTAGTTTTAAACATGTTGGCAGAAGCATCTACAGCTGAAATTTCAAAAGAAAAAAAACCAAAAACGTTTGATGACAATAAACAAGTTGCAAAAAAAGGCGGAAAGGTTGCTGATGCAGCACGTCAACAATTGGAAAAGGATACAGGAAAGAGAGTTGTATCGCCCCTTAATGCAAAAGAACTAGGAAAAAGATTAGAAAATAATGATACTAAAGGAATTGGAGAATAAACAACGAAAAACCAACACAAACTATACGTAATGAGGGGTTTGTCGTTAATTGAAAGGTTGTGCAAGTAATAAATTTTAGAAGTAAAATGAAAGTGAAGTGCTTTGAAAACCCGCACTACGCATAGCCAAACCGTTAAAAACACATGTTAACGTGATTGCTAAAAATTTAACTTATTTTTGCGTTAAATTACAGAGTAACCCCAAACAATTATGATTACTCCTTCAGGCTATTATGCCGAGCGGCTTCAACAACTCTCTTCAGAAAAAAAGCGCATTGAGCAAAAGTTGTTTTACATTTATTTACTCCGATTGGTGGCTTTTGCTGTATTCATAGTTTTGTTAGTGCAAACAATACAACAAAACGGACAATTTTGGTACGTTGCAGCATCGGCTGGTATGCTAGCTGTTTTTTTTGCAATGGTTAGGTGGCACAGCGTTATTACCGAACGTAAGGTTTGGATTGAGAAGAAAATTGCTGTGAACGAAAACGAGCAGAAGTTTTTGCAATTCGACTACGAAAAATTTAGCAATGGCGAGCAGTACAAATACATAGATCCAAATTTAACTGCCGATTTTGATATTTTCGGAAACTCATCGCTTTTTCAATACATAAACAGAGGAGCAACGCCCGAGGGGAGCAGACAGCTAGCCAAAAACCTTTGCAGCTGGAGCACCGATAGCCAAACCATAACCAATAAGCAGGAGGCAATACTGGAGCTATCGGGTAAGACAATGTTTTTAGAAAATTTTCAGGCAAACCAGCTTAGTCCAAATCACAAAGCGACCGATTTAAACAACCTGTTGGAGTGGTTCAACTCTCCCATTATTGTAACCGCTAGGGTTAGGCTGCTAATATCAATTTACACCATAACTTTTGCAGCAACGCTAATTATGGTATTATTATCGGTTCTTCCCACAATTTCATTGGGTTTTCTGTTGATATTTGCACTGCTTATCGTATTCGGGTTTAAAAAGAATGTTGATAACGCGCACGCAAAGTT
Organism: Bacteroidales bacterium; assembly: GCA_041656735.1. GTDB lineage: Bacteria > Bacteroidota > Bacteroidia > Bacteroidales > Tenuifilaceae > Perlabentimonas. Next base: position 9,266 of record JBBACY010000030.1, read on the forward strand.
AGGCCACAGCACCAAGCTATACCAAACCTACTCGAAAATAGTAAGCGATATTGAGAACGAGCCATTCAAATCGGCTTACCTTACTAATATTCAGGATAGCTTTAAAAGCGATGACTTAAAGGCTAGCACCAGCATCTCGAAACTTTTCAAACTGTTAAATAAATTCGACTATCGGTTTAATTTTGTGATTAACATTCTTTTTAACGCCACATTCCTTTTTGATTTGCAGATACTAAGCCAGCTAGAACAATGGAAGGCTAAGCATAAATCTGTTGCAAACAGCTGGTTTGATAGTGTTAGTAAATTTGACAGCCTACAAAGTTTTGCACGATTTACCTTTAATAACAGCTCGTCTACAGTGTTCCCTACCGTAAGTGCAAATAAACCAAGTATTAAGGGAGAAAATGTTGGGCACCCCTTAATACCAGTAAATAAAAGGGTTAACAACAATATCGATTTCTACGGTCAGCCCAAGCTTATTGTAATTACAGGGGCCAATATGGCTGGCAAAAGCACCTTTTTGCGAACGTTGGCAATAAACTTAATATTGGCACACAACGGCTCACCGGTTTGCGCTTCGAGTTTCGAATTCTTTCCCTGCAACATTGCTTCGAGCATAAATATTCACGACTCGCTGGCCAATAACGAGTCGTATTTTTACGCAGAACTAAAACGAATTAGCCGAATAATTGAGCAGGTTAGTGAAAACCCCAAGACGCTTGTTTTTCTCGATGAAATACTACGCGGAACAAATCCCAACGACAAGCAGCTGGGCTCAATAGGGCTTACTAAAAAGTTAATTAAACTAAACACCTTTACCATTATTGCTACGCACGATTTAGCCATTGGCGATCTGGAAAAAGAGTATCCCAACATTGTAACCAACAAATGCTTTGAGGTTGAAATTGAGGGCGATAGGCTAATTTTCGACTATAAGCTAAAGGAGGGGGTTAGCAAAAAACTAAACGCCTCATTCCTAATGAGAAAAATGAACATTATTGACTAATTAGTCTTTGCAAGAAAACGCCAAATTACTCATAACGTGTTTATTATTGTTGGCATTCGTGAATCGCTTCGCTTATTTCTTCGTTACTCTCGTTTTTAAAACAGTCATTTACAATTGGTAAATTGACTTCGTCTTCTTCCTCCTTACAAAACATAGTCAAAGTAAACCTGCGGCAAGCTCATTTCAGTCACTTTGCCTCTGTCTTGGCTTCGTTCGTCAGTTCCTTGGTTTCAAAAACTTCGAAAGCCTTGTCTTTGACGTTTTTTTATCAAAGACATAAAAACCTAGAGCTTTCTTACTGACACTAATTATGGCGTGCTGCTATCAAATCTTATAAATAAGCGAGCACCAATAAAGTTGTAAAAAACTACATACCAACCACTTTGTTTTTCAGCTAGAAAAGTACTGTTAAAGAAAGCAAAATCCTTATACATCGACTGCGAATTGATTATATTTGTTATAAACGATAACGATAGAGCCAATTGCATAAATCTCACTTAAATATAAACCAGCTTATTGAGAGGCTAAACTACAGCATGACTAAAAAAGATGTGCTGTGGCTTGCCAATGAGTATGTAAATGCGAAGTACGATATTGAGCTGCTTATATCACAAGCATGCTTTAGCGATACCTCGAAAGCGTTTCGTGCTGCCTGGGTTCTCGAAAACATCCTTGCAGAAAACCCTTTGGCGCTTGATTACTATACCATTAAGCTTATCGAACTATTGCCCAATGTTAAGAGTGAGAGTGTAAAACGACACTTTACAAAGCTTATATCACACGGTATTAGCCGAGTTGTTAAAAAGAAAGCATCAAAAATTTACGAACGTAATCTGTGGGCAACCGATCTTGAGCCACTTGAAGAGTTTTGTTTTAAATGGTTTGTTGAAGATGATGCTAAGCCTGCGGTGAAAGCACATGCTCTTGAAATTTTATTCCTACTGTCAACCCGCGAAAAGTGGATTGCCGACGAACTTCCTCAAATAATCGAGAACCAGATTAAGTATGGCTCGCCTAGCCTTAAGGCCAAAGGAAAATCGGTACTTAAACGGCTTGAACAGCAGAATAGGTAGGTTGGTTTTGCCTCTTCTATTATCTAGAATTCTGTGCATAAACTACTACCCACTCAACTAGTAAAACCCTAGTATAATATGGCGGAATTTTACGTTCATTCACTCATCTCCCTAACTATTGGCCTAATTTGTAACACGTTAAAAATGTGTGGTTCATGGTTGGTTTGGCTAAGCTTAACAGCAAATTCAATTTCAACCGGATTATTCATCTCACGCTGTCCAAGCGCAAGGATATCACGAATAATTTCAGCCATAGGGAACTGTTCGTGCTTTAACACTCCAGCAAAACTAATTATGGGTACGCCATCGCCGTTGTACCCATCGCTTACCCTATTATTCTCACTATCGAAGATTGAGCCTATAAGGTCGAGGGTACCATGCTCAAATGCGTCCTTAATATCAATTGTCAAAAGGTTTAAGCCCTCGTTTGTTGAAGGCTTAATACTTTTGGAGTCGAGGTTTAGGGCATAAAAGGTTTTTTGAGTCTCTTTAATAGCCTTTTCTGGTGTTGAAAGTTGCAGTAATTTTTGAGGGTGCTTTGGCGAAAAGTGTAACGAGGGTTTACCATCAATCACGTGCTTTCCCAGTCCAAGTGCAATGCTCACAATACCATCTGAAGGTACATCGGGTTTAATTGCATTAAAATTTACCGATTGTGCCACGCCTGAGATGTTAGGATAAAACACCTTACCATAAGTAGTGCCAGTAACCTCTTGCAGCACAACGGCCATATGCTCCTCACTAATTACATTTTGTGTAGCATTCAGGTAAGCCTTACTCTCGCTATAGTAAACCGATGCGTAAACACTTTTTATGGCCTGACATAAAAAACCGAGCATTTGCGAAGTATCGTTAGCCACATTCGGAATCATATACGTTTTATATATCCCAGTAAATTGCTGATAATGTGAGTCTTCAAGCAAACTTGACGAACGAATAGCAACAGGGTTCTGCACCAGGGCAATGAATGAAAGCAAATCTTTCTCAATACGAGCAGGAAGTTGCGCACCAAGAAAATGTTCAAGAATTGTGTTGTTGTCGGTATCCGAAAGGGCAATTGAGTATAAATTATTGGCTTCCATAAACTCATCAAACACATCGGTGCATATAACTACGGTTTGAGGAATGGTAACCAGAACACCGCTATATTTGTGCATAACGCTATTCTGCTTAATAATTTGGTCCATAAATGCTAACCCTCTACCCTTCCCGCCCAGCGAACCATCGCCTATGCGCGAAAAAATCTGATACTCATCGTAAGAGTCGCTATAAAACTCGGAAATTATACCCCTACCCTCACTTTGACGATACCCATCGATGGTATTAAAAACAAAGCGCCTCACCTCGTCTAAATTCTCAAAATCATCGGGAGTAATGTACTTTAGTACGTCGGCAATAGAAAAAAGAGCCCGTGCCGTTAACCATTTAGTAAAGTGGTTACGCTGAATGTGATAGGCTAATGACTCATCGGGAATCTTAAAAATTATATCCTGTAAGCCTTTTAAATCTTCGGCTCTAAAAATTTCACGACCCGTGCTGGGATTAATAAAAATAAAGTCGCCAAAGGCAAAATATTGAACCACAAAATCCTTGAGTTCAACCGAAAGGGTTTTAGAGTATTTATGAATAAAGCCAACCTTAACCTTTTGAACTTCTAACTGATTCTCCATATCGGACGACTGAAGAAGTATGGGTATGTATGGACTATCGGCTTTAATACTTTCTACAAGCTTAAGCCCAGCCAACTGCATCATTTCTCCTTGGTGAGGAAAGCTCATATCGGTAATCACGCCCAGCATATTATGCTTATACTTTTGATAAAGCGAATACGCCTGCTCATAGTTTCGCGCAAGTAAAATTTTGGGGCGCCCTCTCATTCGCAACATCTTTTGATGCTCGTTAAGCCCTTCGGTCATAAAATCTAGGCTCTGAGTAAAAATTATATGATACAAATTAGGTAAATATGATGAGTAATACCTTACCGAGTCTTCAACCAGCAAAATAACCTGAACGCCAACATTCGATACATCGTGCTCCACATTCATACTATCCTCAATCAGTTTTATTATGGCAAGCATAATATCGGCATTGCCAAGCCACGAGAATACGTAATCTATGGAACTCAAATCCTCCCTGCTAAGTTTCATTGAAACCTCGCGTGAGAAGGGAGTTAATACAACAATGGGCTTGTTTGGATAAACCTCCTTTATTTTGGTTGCCAACGAAAAGGGATCCATACCCTCAATATTGAGCATCGTAATTATAAGGTCAATTGGTTTAGATGATAACATACCAAAGGCTTCTGCTGCCGAAGTAACCTGAATAAATTTTGGCGGATACCGAAGGTTTAGCTTAGTATACTCATCGAATATTTGTTCTTCAATCCGGCCATCCTCTTCAAGTAAAAATGCATCGTACTTACTACAGATAAGTAAAACGTTAAGTATTCTGCGTTTCATTAGCTGCTCAAATGCTGTTGTGGCAAAATTATATTGTTCGGAATTACTATTGGGAGAGTTCAAAATCATTACACACAGCGATTGGTTATAAAAAAGCAATTTAGAGTAAAAATAGTTCACTAACTACGTAAAGATGCAAAATAATTTAAAGGGCAAGTATCATTTACCATCTTACAAACACAATAAAAAGATCATTCCTTTGCCCCAAAGTAGCGGTTTTAGTACCTAATTAAAAGATAAAAATCAATCTTCATTAATTTAAAACCAGTGCAACCAAACCTTACCAATGAACAATAATTATTGGTATATTGTTACCTTGCTTTGTTTAGTTATTACGCCTAAAAATACAGACGTTCAGTTATGTTAAATAACACATAAACGGTCAACTAGGCAATAGGTAACTAACTAACAGCAACTTAGGTTTCTAAGTCCTTTTTAAGAAAAATAGGACTATTTTTACTATATGATTAAAATTATGCTCTACACGTAAAAAAATCTCTACTTTTGGGTTTCTTGTTATATTAACTATTTATGTAGAATTGAATATTGTTATTGATTTTCATAAAACCCTTATAGTTATAAGAATAAGAAGGTGACATTTCGTGAGCAGTATTTTAAAAGAATAATTTTGCAGTCTAATATACATCAAATTCGAAAATCCATGATTCTAGGCTTACTAAAGGAACACGGTACGGAAACCCGTGTAGCGTTGCTCCCAGAAACCGTAAAGTCTTTTACCGATCTAAAGGTGGAAGTACTGGTGGAAAAGGGGGCTGGTGAATCTGCATTTGCAGCAGATACCGACTATCAGGCCGTTGGGGCAAAAATTGTTTCGCGGTCGGAATTGTTTGATAAAGCAGAAGTGCTACTACAAATACAGACACCTGTAGATGATGAGGTTAATAAGATTAAAGCTACCCAGATTTGGATTAGCGCATTTAACCCACTGTGGGAAGTTGAACTTGTAAAAACCTTTCTAAAAAAGGGGATTACCACGTTTAGCCTCGATTTAATTCCTCGAACCTCACGAGCCCAAGCTATGGACATTCTATCGTCAATGGCAACAGTTTCGGGCTATATGGCCGTTCTGGAAGCTGCATCAAAACTACCCACTTTTTTCCCAATGTTTATGACAGCCGCTGGAACTATTCGTCCGGCCAACGTTCTTATCTTGGGCGCTGGAGTTGCAGGTTTGCAAGCCATTGCCACGGCGCGAAAGTTGGGTGCTCAAGTTCAGGTTTTCGATGTTCGCTCGGCCGTTAAAGAGGAGGTTATGAGCCTAGGCGGGAAATTTGTAGAAGTGGAGGGTGCAACCGAAGACAAGGCTGCCGGAGGATATGCCGTTGAGCAAACCGAAGAGTTTAAACAAAAACAGCAGCAAGCAATAAACGATCACGCAGCTAAAGCCAACGTGGTAATTTGCACGGCTCAAATTCCGGGCAAAAAAGCGCCCGTGTTGCTCCCAGCACAAGCTGTGGAAGCTATGAAACCCGGTTCGATAATTATCGATTTGGCTGCATCGAGCGGAGGTAACTGTGAACTCACAAAAGATAACGAAACCGTTATGCACAAAGGGGTAACCATTATTGGAGAATCTAACTATCCCGCACATAAACCCATTGACGCCAGCCGAATGTTCGGAAAAAATGTGCTGAACTTTATGAAACTTATCATAGGCGACGAAGGAGTACTAAACCTTAATTTTGAAGACGAAATTGTGAAAGGGACATGTATTACCCACGGCGGAGAGGTATATAACGAAAGGGTAAAATCAATAATCGAAAAAGCATAAAGATATGGAACAAGCATTAACATTTTTCTTCGAATACAAAGAAGCAATATTTATTATTGCCCTATCCGTATTCGTAGGTATTGAAGTGATATCGAACGTGCCTGCGGTGTTACACACCCCGCTTATGTCGGGTGCAAACGCAATTAGCGGCGTTATTATAGTAGGAGGAATAATTTTGGTGGGTCACGCCGATCTCACCACCTTCTCGCTGAATTTGGTGCTAGGAATTTTAGCCCTTATTTTTGGTACATTGAACGTGGTGGGCGGTTTTGCCGTTACCGACAGGATGCTCGAAATGTTTAAAAAGAAAAAAAAGTAAGTACTTATGGATAAAATTTTAGGAACAATAAACGGAATGGATTTTACCATTGGCGATTCACTGCTTGAATTAAGCTATCTAATTGCCGCTCTTTTGTTTGTTTATGGCTTGAAGTTACTCTCGCACCCAGCCTCAGCCCGTCGTGGAAACCTTTGGGCTGCTGGTGGTATGGGTTTGGCCATGATCACAACGCTGCTTCTTCATAAAAATGCCGGAGGACAAGGAATTCCGCTCGTAAACATATGGATTATCCTAATTTTCATTGGCATTGGCTCTGTAATTGGCTGGATAATTGCCCGTAAGGTAAAAATGACGGCTATGCCACAGCTAGTATCGTTATTCAATGCATCGGGTGGTGCGGCTTCAATGCTAGTTGCTCTTTTAGAGTATCCCAACGCCATTGCCGGTGACGTAGGCTCGATTCTTGTTACCGTGCTTGGACTGGTAATTGGTTCCATAGCTTTTAGTGGAAGTATGATTGCCTACGGAAAACTCGACGGAAAAGTGGGCGATATTATGAAGCCTTTTATGACCTATCTAAACCTATTCTTATTATTGGTAACCATAGGAATGAGTGTTTTCATTGTAGTTTCTCCAAACCCTCCTACTGAACTAATTTGGGCAATATATGCCTTAATGGCTATTTCGTTGGTATATGGGGTAATGTTTGTAATGCCCATTGGTGGTGCCGATATGCCTGTTGTTATATCTCTTTTAAACGCGCTCACCGGTATTGCGGCTGCAATGGCAGGATTTATATATGGCAACCAAGCTATGATTCTTGGTGGTATTCTGGTGGGAGCCGCTGGTATGATATTAACTATGCTGATGTGTAAAGCAATGAACCGCTCGTTATTAAATGTTATTATTGGTGCATTTGGTGGCGGCGGGGCAGCTGGTGTTGGTCATGAGCAGGGAACGATAAAAGAAATACAACTAAGCGACGCGGCCGTTTTACTAAGCTACTCGCAAAAAATTGTAATCATTCCGGGTTATGGTTTGGCCGTTGCCCAAGCACAGCACATTGTGCATGAGCTTGATACGCTATTGGAAGGCAAAGGAGTTGATGTAAAATATGCCATTCACCCTGTGGCTGGTCGTATGCCAGGGCATATGAACGTTCTACTTGCCGAAGCCGATGTTCCCTACGAGCAGCTGGTAGAAATGGATGCCATTAATCCCGATATGCCAAACGTTGACGTGGCCATTGTTATTGGAGCCAACGATGTGGTAAACCCTGCATCATACGACGACCCGAGCAGCCCCATTTATGGAATGCCAATTATTGATGCTCACCTGGCCAAAAATATCATTATTATGAAACGTGGTATGGGAAAAGGGTATGCTGGAATTGAAAACTTCCTCTTCTTTAACGATAAAACTCGTATGCTATTTGGTGATGCTAAAAGTTCTATTCAGAAGTTAGTAAACGAAATAAAAAGTATGTAGCAAGTTTATATTTGGCCATTAATTTATTTAAACACTAAATAAACAACCTAATATAAGCCAAATTAGTACGCTATTAAAAGTAAAGAAGCAATCTCGAAATTAATTTGAGATTGCTTCTTTTTTTATGATAAATTGGTGCAATTCAGAGGAATATAAGGTGTTAAGGCCTAACAGTTTTATATATCTTTATATAAAAAACACACAGGGAAGTCAGACTAAACTGAGTAAGTATAAAAATGGAGTGTGTTTTATACAAAAAAAATTATTACCTTTAACTATACGAACAGATAACCAATAATTAATGTGCCTTATAAAGTGAGCATAAAGCTAAATGATAAGCTGGTAAGAGCATACAAAGATGGATATGTCGTTGATTTTGCTCCTCAGAATGGTGTTGAAATCTCAACTATTTATCAGCAATCCTCACTTAAACCTTGCACGAAGAACTATGTTTTTATAGCAGAAATTGGGGGCAACAGAAAGTATGAATATTAATATCGATAACGTGCATTTAGAAAAAGTTCGTAAAGAGTCACACAAACAAATAATGAATAACCCTAAAAACCCCTTTATTCTAAAGAAGTTTAACCCTCTCCTTATGGCACGCACTCCAAGTATCCAATTGTCTGAAAACATCAGCAAAAGCAGCTCACTCGACGCACCAGTAGGTAAAATAGCGCCTGAGCCTGCTCACACTCCTGAACAGACCTTTGAAACCATTTGTGCGCATTGCTCAGTTGGATGTAAGCTTACCTTTCATCATCGTGAAAATAATATTATTAATGTTACTAGAAACAAAACAGAGGTAAACCAGGGTGACAACCAGTGTATGTATGCCACTTTGAGCCATCATATTTTTAACAGAACTGATAGGATAACCAAACCTTTGGTTAAAGAGAATGGGGAATTTAGAGAAATTACGTATGAGAATGCATACAAGATAATTGAAGCGAAACTAAAATCGTTTGAACCCGAAAAGTCGGCATTTTTTATTGGAGCACGATTAACAAATGAGGAGCAATACCTTATTCAGAAATTTGCCCGTGCAGCTGTTGGCACAAATAATGTAGATAGTTTTCACTATTTCCATAGTGTACAAGGATATGCCAACATATCGTGTAATAATGTGCCCTTTGAGCAAATTGCCAATGCCAGTAAGATATTCTTAATTGGCTCTGAAATTGATAAGTACAATCCTGCTGTTGGAAATATGATAAACTCAGCCCCAGTGCCTTTTGAGGTAATCTCTATCCAACAAGTGCTGGGAATAAGGCGTAGCCCGAATAAATTTGTACATATACTCTCCTACTACCATTTTATAAAGGCAGTAAACCATTTCATTCTTTCAAATAATTTACAAAACACTCCGTTTATCGACGGTAATTGTGACGGGTTTGATGAGTATAAAGAGAGTCTGTTAAAAGAGAATTACTACGATCTTTGCAAGGCTGCCTGCGATTGCAATGGCAAGTGCATTGAGCAGTTTGCCATAAAATTTATTGCGGAGACCAACGCCATAATGATATTTTCTGAGAGAGAGATAAGCCAGCAAACCGCATTAGAATTTAAAAACTTAGCCCTTATTGCAGGAAAGTACGACAAACCCTCGAGCGGCATAATTGCGCTATTGGAGCAGAACAATACGTGCGGCTTATTTTATATGGGTAATAACGCCAAAGCAGGTGCAGATTTACAAAAAATGGACAGTGCCAAATTTCAAAATAATCATAAGGGTTGCTGGGGTGTTAATGATTTGCCAACGGTGAGCGAAAAAAGTTTAGCCGACCAGTTCTTCGAGGGAGAGTTTAACAATATTTTAATCTTTGGCGAAGACCCTGTTGGTACCTCCGAAAAGAATCCGAAAGTACTAACACCCCTGGAAGAGGCAGATTTTATATTGGTTCAGGATATTTTTATGACCGAAACAGCCAAGCGAGCCAACCTGATTCTCCCGGCATCGTTTTGGTTCGAAATTGGAGGAACATTTACCAATACCCAAGGGGTTACGCAAGGTTTTAGCGCAGAACTTAAATCCCCATCACAAAAAACCAGCATTGAGCAACTACTCGACCTTCATAAAGCCTTTGGCTTGAATAAGCTAGCAAATATTGATGAAATTAGAGCAGAGTCGCTATCGCTTTTTCGAAAGGATGTTCAACCCCCAAAGCACAAAATTATTTTAACCAACGACAGTATTAGCGAATCACTATTTAATCACGGTTGCGATTACCTTATGAGCGAAATAGATAAGGAACTTGATGGGATTGAGTAATTTGAATAATTATTATTGGTACTGCCCTAATCGAAGTGGTTATTAAAAACAGCTACACACCCTAAGACTTTCCCTCGATTTTTAAACAGTTATAAGTATCAACTAGTGCATTCTGGTCGTCGGTAATAATTAGCAACTTATCTGTTGGTTGTAGAACAGTTTTACCTGTTGGTACAAAATATATTTCGTCACGCTTAACTAGCACTGCTAGAGTATGATCAGGCAAAGACAAATCCATTAACCGATTACCATTCTGTATCATACTTGTGGTAATTTCAATTTCAGCGGTTGTCGATTTTATTTCATCCGAAAGCTCTATATCAAATTCTTTTAGTCCCTTAATTTTATAAGAATGGTCGATTACACCAAGCCATTTTGCCACAATGGGTATCGTAGTACCTTGAACCAACAAAGATACCAAAGTGCATAAAAACACGATATTAAATATGAGCCTAGCATAAGGCACATTTTCAACAACAATAATAATGGCGAAAATTATTGGAACAGCCCCCCTTAATCCAACCCACGAAATGAAAGTTTTATCCTTAAGCGGCATTTTACGATAAGGGAGCAGGCAAAGAAATACGGTTAGGGGGCGGGAAACAAATATGATTACAAGGCTTATTATTAATCCAGGTATAAGTATTGGCACTAGCTCGTGCGGCCTTACCAGTAAACCTAACGTTAAAAACATAAGCAGCTGGCTCATCCACGCTAAGCCGTCGAAAAAGTTAAGAGACGAGCGTTTATGGACAAACTTACTGTTTCCAATTACTAACCCAGCAACATATACAGCCAAATAGCTATTTCCTTTAGCAAAATAGGTTAGAGAAAAAATAAAAATACAAAAAGTAAAAACTAGGATGGGGTAAAGAGAATCATTCCCTATTTTAATCCGGTTTATTACAAACACCGTAAATTTACCAAGTAAAAAACCCACCACAGCACCAATAATTAGCTGAAGAATTAGCAATAAACCTACAGCCCAATAGCTGGGCACTGCGTCCATTTTAATAATTTCGATTAGTGTAATAACAAGAATATACGCCATGGGGTCGTTGCTACCGCTCTCGAGTTCAAGGGTAGGCCTTAGATTGTTCTTTAGATGCAAACCCTTGGAACGAAGAATTGAAAAAACCGAGGCCGAATCGGTGGAAGACATTGTTGAGGCCAGTAGCAGAACGGTGAGGAAACCCATGCTGGCAGACTTCATGGTCATTCCTAAAATCCACCAAATAAAGACTCCAGTGATAACCGCTGTTAAAAATACACCAACGGTAGCCAATATTATTCCTCGTGAAATAATGGGGCGTATTTCATCAATCTTAGTATCCATACCCCCCGAAAAGAGTATGATACATAGTGCAATAGTACCTATGGTTTGTGCTGCTTTAATGTTTTCGAATTGAATGCCCAGACCATCACTTCCGAATAACATACCAACAGCCAGAAACAAGAGTAATGCAGGAACACCAAACTTAGAACTGGCCTTCCCTGCTAAAATGCTTAGAAAGAAAAGTACAGAACCAATAATTAATACTAATTCAATTTGAATATCCATTGAGAGAAAATTTTACCCAAAATTAATAATTATTACCTAATTATAACACCCAATATGCCCTACATATTGATAAACCTCATTCGTAGAGAACATTAACCAAGAAATTTCATAATTATGGGCAAACTCGCAAATGTGGGTTTTGGTAATATTAAATACTGACAAGAGAACAATTAAAACCCTATAACTTTATAGGGTTTGTTTGGCTTAAAAAACAACATACATTGGCGAAGAAGGGGCAAACTCTATGGTACTTGATTAAAAATATGCTTAGAATTAATTGGTGTCGTTGTTGCGAATCTTCTCCAAAGGAGTATCATCAATACTCTTCTTTGTCTTTATCATCTCATCGTAATCCTGATTAGAAATAACCCTTTTACGCTCTTTAAACGATGCGTTAAAAATACTCCTTTGTGGTTCAAAATCGGACGAGGTACATTTTACTAAATCTATAATGCTGTGAATTACATCGTCGGTTTGGTATTTTCGAGTAAGGTAAGAGTTTAAGTGGCTCACTAAATCGGGGTTTTCATCCTTATACTTATTTGATAACCACAAGACAAAAGGAATATCGAACATATAAATTGAAGCATTTGCCTCGGCATGCCCCCAAAAATCGCGATACTCAAACAGTTCCTCTCCGTGGTCTGAAAAGTAAAGAAGAACAGAATTTAGTTGCCCGATGCGTATTTTCTCAATGAACTCACGCAAAAGCCAATCATTATATAAAACCGAATTATCATGCGCATTAATAACGCTAATGGGCCACGGCCTATGGAATGGCTGCGGTGCTATGCCTTCGTTGGTTGTAAAATGGTTATATTCTGGGGGATACCTCATCGTTTTATCGGAGTGGCTACCCATAAGGTGAAGCACAATAAATTTCTTCTGTGCCTTATCATTTAAAGCAAGTTGAAATGGTTTCAACAATCTTTCATCAAAACAAAAGGAGGCGTTCTCCTTTTCAAAAGTAAAGTAATAATAGTCTGATTGTAAAGCAATTGCTGATGACATAGTTGTAAATTGGTCGGAAAACTCCTGATTTGAAAGCCAAAAGGTTTTAAATCCAGCGCTCTGCATATACTCAACTATGGTTGGCTTTAAATACAACAAATCCATATTTTGATGATTTGCAAAAGTGAGAACTTTAGCCAAAACCGGATTAGTATGTGAATGGGGGGCTACTACATCATCAAAAACATATAGTTCATCCCTAATTTCATTCAGTAAAGGGTTGGTTTCGCGCGAATACCCATAAAGCCCCTGATGATATTTTGAAGCCGACTCCCCTATCACAACAACAACGGTTAATGCGCTATCGGGTTCGAAGCAAGTTACTACCTCTAAAGGTTTCTGAATGGAGCGCTTCTCAATCTCGTTAATAAAAAGTTTTATTTCTGATTTATACTTCAAATAACTATTGATGAATTTATTGGGAACATTGTATTGTAATGCATCTCCTAAAAATGGGAGGCAAAGAAAACACACACCCAATACTAAACGGGTAGCAAACCTTGTTTTTTGATATTTAATTCGAAAAATGCTCCTGATTAAGAGTAATATAGTAACCAGTAAGAGCAACAGGAATATGAGAATTTTCAGGTTTAAATATTGTTTAATATAATCAGCAGCTTCAATACTATTTGTTTCCCAAATTGCATAAAAAGCGCTCGTTGGCATTTCTGCTCCATAGGTTAATATGTGCGATATTGCGGGTACGCTTGCTACAAAAAACAAGAAAGATAGTAGAATTGAATATGGCTTGATAATTCGTGGAAACAAGGCCGGCAGCACCAAATAAATAAGTGATGCGGGTAATAGCTGCGTGTATGAGTAGTAATTTAAAGCACGATTAAAAAACAGAAGGGACGTTTCTACAAATAAATTTGAAACGACGATGATTGAGAACAGAAAGAATATTTGTTTAAAATACTGCTGCTCCTCCTTTCGTGCTGTGACTAAAGCGAATATATGAAAAACATTTATTAAAACGATCAATGAAACGAGCACAATTAGCACGTTGGTGCTGGGCTTAAAGAGAAAATAGAGTGTTAGGAATGAAAAGCTAGCAAAGAAGAAATTGGAATGCAGAATAACGCTTGATTTTTCAGCCACATTAAGCCCTTTAGAAATTATAGCCACTATTTTATGCAACAACCAAAACAAAAGGGCACACAGTAGTGCGCTTGTCAGTATTCGTATCCAATTTTCTGTGAAACACGAACCAATACCAAATTGTAACAAACAGTTTTTTGCCCAGTTAAACTGAATTGTAGCACCAGTAATAAAGCCTCCCGTTAAAACTGCAATGTTTGCTTGGGTATTATTTTTAAAAAACAATGGATTTAAAGCGCTTACTATCATTTAATTAGCGATATGATATATCATTAAAATTTGCATTAATTACACCTGTATGTGCCGTACAAATAATGTACTTTCCTTGATACTTGGTAAGTTCCTTTGCAGATTTCTTTGCTTGACGGTGTTTCATATTTAGAAGGCGATAGAAAGGTTTTATAAACCCATTTTGCCAAATAATAGCATCGCCCGTTATTGCAATTGAATTATTAATAAGATACGTTACTTGCCCTATGGTATGACCGGGCATAAAAACTATTTTTATTTCGGTGTTATCAATGGTAATAACTTGGTGATTGGCGAGTAAAGTATACTTTCGTGTAATTTTGGGGTTGCTGTACAATATGCTAAAACGATGCTTAGTTCCATTTATTAAGGGTTCTTCGTTCTTACCGAAATAGATTTCAGCATTTTTAAACAGATGAATCCCTTTAGTGTGGTCGTGGTCGGTGTGAGTTAAAAAGACTTTCGAAACATCTTCGGGATTAATTTTTAATTTTTTTAATCCATCCACCAACTCTTTGTTACCGTATCCGGTATCGAAACACAGGCATTGGTTTTCAGTTTTATAGATATAAATATTGCCATCGTGACTTTTAATTACAGATAGGTTTTCCGTAATTTTTCGTGTTTCTTCGGGATAAAAAAAAGCGGGATAAAATGAAGCAACTTTTGGTATTATAGCGTTTACTTCTTTTTTATATTGAATATACTCTTCCCCAAAAGCTTCTGTCAGGGCTTTATCTTCTCTTGTTAATAACAGTTTTAGAATGAAATAGGTATAAGGGATGGTAGCCAGTATTAGCCACGATTGTAGGCAAAGAAAAATGCCTGTCATTACAAATAAGATTCCCGAATAAACAGGGTTTCTGACAATACCGTACTCCCCTTTTATGGCCAAAATATTGTTTATAACGTATTTACGAATTTTTACACCTCCCCCAACCCCAAGAGAGAATCCAAAAATTGTTACGATAAAACCCACAATATAAAATAACCCTGAGCAGCATTTAAACCTAAAATACTCGGGATTTCGAAAAGTGAAAAATAGAGTCATACCCGAAACCAACAGGCTTAGGATTACAAATATTGGTCCGATGCCCCAAAAAGATATGGGTCTTTTTTCTGTGTTAGCCTTGCCCATTACATTAACTCTTAACTAAATGTATATAATATAATTGCAGCACAACTTATTGAATGTATAAAGCTATTCAACAGATTATTTCAACATTTAAATATAAAGTTTTGCTTATAAACTTTCGTAATTTTTGGGTCTCTGATTTACCTTTTTGTATACATTTTGTGAATAAATCACAAAATCCAAGTTGCAACAGAGAAGTAAATAACTACTCCGCTAATATCGGCAATCGAGGTAATTAGGGGCGCGCTGGCTGTTGCGGGGTCAATTTTAAACTTTGTAAAAACGAATGGTAAAAGTAATCCCAGCAAGCTTCCGTTTAAAACAACCAGAACCATTGTTATGGCAACTACTAAAATTATTTCAGGTGCTCTAAAGCTTGCAACGGCGGCAACGGCTAGCGCCATAGTAACGCCAAGAAGCAGAGAGACAACTACCTCTTTGCCAATTAGTTTGTACCAGTCGGACACCTCCACATCTCCTATAGCCAACGAGCGGATCATAAGGGTTGCCGATTGCGAGCCTGCATTTCCACCGCTATCGATTAGAAGAGGCAAAAAGAAGATTAATGAAACCATCGATTGGATTAAACTTTCGAAGCCTGATATAGCCGCCCCAGAAAATATATTCATAAAAACCAGCGCCACAAGCCATACAATCCTATTCTTATATAGCGATGACACCCTTTCGGTTAAAGGGTTGGCAATTGCAGCCTGAAATGAACCAAACTTGTGAAAGTCCTCTGTTGATTCTTCCTCAACAACGTCCATAATATCATCAAAAGATACTATGCCTATAAGTATTCCCTCTTCGTTAATTACGGGCAGGGCTACCCTATCGTAGTCTCTAAATATTTTAATGGCCGTTTCCTGGTCATCCATTGCGCTAAGTGCAATAAATTTCCTGTCCATAAGGTCTTCAATCTTCTGTTGGGGCGAGGCCAGTATTAATTCCTTTATGCGAACGTCATCAACTAGCTTCCAATCGTCATCAACAATATAGATAACATTCAGCGTTTCCGAATCTCGTCCGTACCTCCGAATGTGCTCAAAGGTCTCCTCAACGGTATTTCGAGGTTTAATGGCAACGTACTCGGGAGTCATTAATCGCCCAATACTATCCTCTGGGTATCCTAATAATTGTATGGTAATTCCCCGCTCTTCGGGTGAGAGCCATTGAATAAGCTGCTGGGTAACTTTGCCTGGCAGCTCTTCAAAAAAAGCGGTTCTATCGTCTGGTTCTAGGTCGTTGAGTAGGTTCGATAGTTTTTGTTTATTCTGAGCTAACCCTTCAATAATTTGTTGCTGCTTGCCGTGTGAAAGCTGCTGAAAAACTTCCTTTGCTTGTACCCTACTGAGTAATCTGAAAAGGATTATTTCATCCTTCTCAGCCGTATCTTCAATTAGTTCGGCAAGCTGAATTGGGTCGTACTCATTCAATGAATACTTTAAGGTTATCCACTCCTTATTCTTGATTAGCTCGTGAAAGTCGGTTTCGATTTCAACCATTGTCTTGTCTCCTTACATTTATATTCTGTAAGGAAACAGGAAGCCCCTACAGAAGTATTACTACTTTACAACTATGATACGAATCTTCGTCCATTGAAATTGGGGTCTTTAAAATTTGAGATTACAAAAGTACCTATATTTTTGAACAATAAGCCTATTATATCAGGTTTTTTAAGCCTTGCAGCTATAAATGAAAAAAGTTAGGAGGGGAACTTTTAGTAAAATTCCCTTCCTAACTGTTAAAATCTTATGCCTCATCGAGCTATGAATGCTGTTAAAGGCTTACTCTTCATTTAAAGCACTCAACCTTTAGATTGTTTTCAGTTTTAATCCAATGTAAATAGTTCTTGGTAACGATGGTCCATATATATAGTCGCTATTCCGATTACGATAGTTATCAAAATCTTTCTGATAAACATTGGTAAGGTTTTTTACCCCGGCATAAATCTCTATTCCTGTATCAATTGAATTAACAGGAAGCGTATAGCCCACTTTAAAGCCTATCTCTGTGTTAGTTGGAGTAGTTCTATACTCATTTGGGGCTAGGTCTTCATTGGGTGAGTACTTTGCTAAAAGCATTTTCCCTGTATATAAACCATTTACCGAAATATTTATTCGTGATGTTGGATATAGCATTAATACAAGATAACCGTAATCGTTGGGGGTTCTTAAAAACTCTCTTTTCATCTCAAGCCCTTCAATATTCTCAACCGCCTCATCGTGCTTACTTGATTGTAAAGTGAAACCGGCCTCAAGTTGCGCTTTCTTATTGTAGTTAACCCTAGCCTCAATGGTTGCACCCTGAACTGTGGCACCTGGCCCATTTAGTTTTATAAACTGCTCGCCCAGGTCGTCGGCACCAATAGGTTGCAGGTGGAAAGCATCGGCCAGCTTAGTATAGAACCCCTCTAGGGTAAATCCAAAAATATATTTTTCTTGGGGATAATCGAAATTTACAGAACCACTAAAACTATTCGACCGCTCCTCTTTTAAGTCATTGGCCAACGAGATACGCGAAACCCCTCCGCCTGCAAAAGCAATGTGCATATCGGTATCAAAAGCCTGTGGCGCCCTAAAGCCTGTTCCCCAAGTAAGGCGAAATTGGGTATAATCTTTTAAACGGTATAAAAACGAAAGCCTTGGGCTCAGTATGGCGTGGTCGAGCAAATTATGCTTGTCGGCTCTTAATCCGGCTAAGAATGTAACCGATGATGACATTTTCCAGTCGCTTTGCAAAAATGCTGCATAATTTTCGGTTTTCTGATTGGTTCCATATCCGTACTGAGGTATGGAGTCAACTATATCGTCCACAATATATTCCAACCCTCCCGTTAGCACGTTACTTCCTATTAAAAACTCATTAATACGATGATTTACCTGAGTACCCGCTTGCAGTGTCATATTGTCGGTGTGTCCATACGGAGGGTTCTTTAGGTGCAATGCTTCGGCTATGTCAAACTCCAAATTCGATTGGTACTCATCTCTCACTGGGTAAAGCCCAGTATAGTGTAATCTATCGGTACTTTGCCCTGCAAAGTAGGCTATAAAAGAGCTATTGTCATCGTTAAAATTTATCTGATAATCAGCACCACCCATAAAAATATTATGCACCCTCTCTTCCGACTGTTGAGCCAAATGTGCCACTTTATCGGTCATTTCGCCTCCATAACGATATTCGTATAGGCTGGTAAAGTTTACCTCAATTTTTTGGTTGGGCGTTGGCTGGTAAAATAGATTCCCTCCAAATGAATTATTTCGCAATTCTGGCAACTCAGAGTAGCCATCCTTCTCTATTGTCTGTGTTCCATCGGCATTAAGAGTAATCCCAGGGTGATCATACGCTTCGCGATGTTGCCTATTTACAAATAGAACAGCCCCAGCATTTCGTTTTTTCGACACCATTGTAACGTTCGCATTCATCACATTATCAAGTGCCTTCTTATTAATTTGATGGGTTGTAAAACTTACGCTATAGTCGTTACTTTTAGGAATATGGGTTATTACGTTTACCGTACCCCCAATAGCGCTTGAGCCGTATAGCGCAGAGCCACCGCCACGAACCACCTCAATGCGATCCACCATATTTGCGGGTATCTGCTCCATTCCGTACAAACCAATTAACGGGCTAAAAACAGGCCTGCCATTAATTAGAATTTGCGAGTAGCCTCCTCCTAGCCCGTTCATACGCAGCTGGGTATAGTTACATGTTTGGCAATCAGTTTCAATTCTCAACCCGGGCTGGAATTTAAGTCCCTCGGAAATATTACATGCCTGAACCGCTTGTATATTTTTGCTCTCTAGCACGTTTACAATAACTGGGCTCTCAGTTACCCTTTTAAAGGATTTTGTACCAGTAACAACCACCTGTTCAAGTGATATTGACTCATGTTCTAAAACAAAATTTACTTCAATAGATTTATTTGCTTCAATGGTTACCATTTGTTTTGAAGTAGAGTAACCCATAGATTTTGCCACAATAACATATTTACCAACTGGTAAGTCAATTAGCATATAGTGCCCAGTTTCATCCGTTGTAGTTCCAATGGTAGTACCCTCTAAATATACCGTAGCATAAGGAATGTGTTTCCCCTCGGATTGCACATCGCTAAAAAAATATTTCCATCGGTATGTTGAGCATTAAGAGTTGTAATTAGCAGTGTTGTAAATAATAGTAGAATTAGCCGTTTCATATGTTTTTAATTTTCAGGTTTTACAAAAATGATATTAGTGAAATCTTCGTTAAGAATAATCTTATTGTTGTTAATTATTATCTCAGTCATTCTGGGAGTTTGATACTGTTTTTCGACCCAAAATATTGAGCCAATGGAAATATTATTGTCATTGCAGAAGTCGAAAAAGTCTTTATCTGAGCTAGATAATCGGGTTACCTCATAATTACCTCCCGCTTTTGCATCCGATAGCAGTATTTGTGAACTATCCATTTCAATTGCTCCATTAAAAGTTGGTATTGGATCGCCATGCGGATCTGTGGAAGGATTCCCCAAATATCGTTCTATCTCATTTGCCAGAAAATCAGAGGTTTGATGCTCTAACTGTTCTGCCTCAATATGTATTTGATGCAGCGACAGGTTAAGCGTTTTATGTAAAAAAGTTTCCCATAATCGATGCTTTCGTATTATGCTTAGTGCATGCTCTTTGCCCTTTTCGGCAAGAGTTAAGGGTTTGTATTTAGTATAGTTTACGAGCTCTCTTGACGCCAGTTTTCGGGCCATATCCGTTGCCGCAGCATTGCTTATGTTTAATAGTGCAGCCAATGTACCCAGTCGGGTATCAGCATCGGAAAGTTTGCTTTGCTTATAAACTGTTTTTAAAAAATTATCTACCGAAACGGTCATATAGAGTGATATTAATTAAATTTAAGCTAACTTAAATATATAAACATTGATACTTTAATAATGTTCAAGTGAAAATGTAAAAATCGATATTTATTTGGGTAATAATAAGGGAAAGTATAAGAATGGCTTATTGGATATTAGAAGCTCTCGAGAGAACGTGCGGTAGCAAAAAAAATAGTTGCTATTTACTAACTACAAATTACTTACTATCTATTAGTTACATTATTAAACGCAATAATAATTTGATTTAATCGTATGTGTTTACAAAAATCAGCTAAATTTGTATGTACCAAAACACTAAAAATTATTTAACCTAAAATTTATAAAATGAACCCAAAATTCTATCAGAGAAGTTTTCTGAAAAAACTCTTCTCTTCTCTTCTCTTCTCTTCTCTTCGTTAGTTGCAATAAAGAGGAAGTTGTTTTGCTTGAAGAACAATCAGTTAATTCAACTCAACAAGGTGAGTTAATAAAATTAGGAGCAAAAATAAACAACCCATACTCTGTAAAGACAATGCAAAATGCCTATAACGAATTACTGGTTGAAGGTATTATAAAATCATCAACATCTAAGGAGGAACTAATTCCTACTACGCATCTTTACGTTCGCTTTTTACCACAAAACTTCGATGAACTATGCCTATTAACAGATTCATTACATCTGATGCTGTTCGATCACTCCCTTTTGTATGAGATTGAACAAGATGGGGAATATTACCATGACCCTTCTCTACCCGAAAATATAATAACGTGGCAATACACTACAGTAAATCAAAACTTCAATTTCCCAAAGGTTCAATATGAAATTATTGAAGAGTGCTTTATACCAAGTGAATGCGAGTACACAAAAAACTCTCTAGTTGAATTAATTGAAGAAAGAGCATTACAAATAACAGGATTTTTAAAAAAGGATGTTAGCAGAACCGATAACGAAATAGGGTCGAAAGGACTTTCTCTCGAAAGGCCAACCGGAGTGATAAAATTTCAAGATCCTAATAGAAGTAATAATTCAGTGAACGCAAAAAGCATTACCATTAGATGTTGGGTGGGTGCTAAGATAGGGAGAGGGATAACCGATAATGAGGGGTATTACTCTTGTAATAAAAAATTTAGAGTTGGTCCATATTACAGGTTGTACTTTTATCGAAACAACGATTGGTCAATTAAGCATAATACCATAAGTTTATCAGTAGCAAAAAATATTGGCTTAGGGTATCATAATAAAAAAGGTTTCAGTAAAACATTTACTACTAGTGGAGATAAAAATGACATTCCATTCTTTATCGTAAGTACTGCTGCACACGATTATTTTAAATGGTGCGAAGACAATGGAATTCTTAAACCCCATAACGACTTACGTATTTGGGTGGCTAGTTTCGTTGGTTGTTCAGCACCTATGATGAGCAAAGTTACGGGTCCACTATGGGTCCTTGGCAATCCTAATCATGTTCATTTAGATGATGTAGATGGCTGGGGTACATTCGCAAAAACAATTTTATTTACGGGATTAGCTAACCAAGCAAACGTTATTACCTATATTTTAGGTTTAAGACCTGATATAACTTTAACGCATTCAACAACCTGCACTTCTTTATATCGAAGTACTATGCATGAGTTAGCGCATACAAGTCATATGCGAAAAGTAGGTGCTACCTACTGGTCAAACTATATAAGTTACATTTTAACACAATGGGTTAACAAACAAGATACCTATGGCAACAAAGAAGCTCTAATGTCAGGCATTTGCGGAGTTTGTGAATCGTGGGGTTACTTTTTTGGAGGTATGATGGCATCTAATGAGTTTGGAGGGTACAAATTTACTGGTGATTCTTATTGGTTTTGTCCACAAATACACCGACAGTTAACGGGAATATACTCGCGCCCAGACTATCCAAGGCTAACAAATTCATTAAGTGCAAAACAGATATTTGACTGCCTTACAAGTGACGTAAAAAGCCACGAACAACTATGTTATCGTTTAACCTCAAAATACGGAAGAAACAATGAAATCGAAAGCATATTTACGTCCCTTGGCTTTTAGCATTCTGCTTGGGCTATCAACCTTATTTACCTCATGTGATTACTCAGGAACAGAGTACTACTCTTTTGAAAATGGGCTAAATGAAGACATAGAATTATTTCTTTACGTAAGTAACGATGAATTCAACCAAACTATTGAACCCTATCACTTTATCGCTAAAGGAGAAACGGCAATGCTACTTGTAATGGAACGAGGTAAAGACGACAGAGATGATTTTGGGCATGATTACCTTAACTCTTTAGTCGATTCTGTAAAGGTGAAATTTTTAAACCAAGAACAGTACATAGCAATTTGGCGTCAGAATGGCAGCCACCAACTAGCTGAAGGCTACGAGAGCCTTGAGGATTTTTACCTTTATTGGCCTAAAATAAAACAACATACAGGAAGTAGTGCGGAGTATGGCTATTGCCTTAAGCTGAAAGCTGAAGAGTAATTAGTTGATTTACCTGAAGCTATGTATTACATACAACAACGCAGGTAAATATTAACTTCATTTCGCTAGAGGTTGTCTGAAAGAGGTTAAACAAAAGCATTTTATATTTTGTGGTTGTTAAAATCAGCCATGACTCGTTAAAATAGCTGCATCAATCTTTTTATGATGCACAGATATGTTTTTTCGGCCAACCTCAATTTTTACACTAAAAAAACAACTTTTTAAAATAACTATACATGAAAAATATTTTCAAACTTATGGTTCTAACAACTATGTTGTTAACATGTTTTAATATACAAGCTCAAGTAAGATTAAATGGTGGGCTTAATCTTTCAAACTTATCATATCACTCCGATTTTGGTGGAGATGACTTTGGGAAAGTCAAACTAGGTTTTTTTGCTGGACTTCGCAAAGATATCAAGTAAAGCAAAAGGTTTTCAATTGATACAGGTATACTCCTAAACATTAAAGGAGAAAGGTATGAATATGCTAGCACAGAGAACTTAAACATAGTCTGTTTTGATATACCTGTACAAGCTAAAATTCATTACAACCTACTCGGAGTAAATATTTATACAAGCATTGGCCCCTACCTTGGCATTAACATTTTGAGTGTATACAACGATGGACAGAACCGAAGTTACTCATTGGTTGTTGCAAATGCGAATGAAAGCGCCTATAAACAAATCGAATATGGAATAGCAACAGAGGCAGGAGTTAAACTTGATAGGTTTGGAATAAATCTTATTTACTCACATGGGCTAAGTAATATAAATAAGAGACCATTCATTGTTCAAAAGAATAGATTAATTTCAATTGGTTTAAACTACTATTTATAGAACACTATTGTACAGCAAGATAGTTGATATTATTAAAAATTGGTTAAGAGCCTGTTATACGCTTAAATTCCTAAGTAATTGAGAACAAATACACAATCCTGATTTTAAAGTGGTCGAACTCGACCACTTTAGAATTTTAATCGGGTTTACTAAGCTTCGTATTAAGTATTTCAAAATCGATACACACTTTACTTTTTTAGAGTATCAAATATAAATTCAAGTTTGTGCTCCATGGGTAAATTACCATCAATCCAGTTAATATTAATCCCATTGCGCTCCATTCGGCGAAACCAGGTCATTTGCCGTTTGGCAAACTGATGAATGGCGGTATTAAGCCCATCAAACATCCCATTGTATGATATTTGTCCCAGTGCAAATTGGGTTAACCATTTATACTCCAAACCATAATAGATTAAAACATCAGGATTTACGCCCTGCTCCAACAGCAGCTTAACCTCGTCAACCATCCCCTCCGAGAGTCGTTGCCTTAACCGCTGGGTAATACGCTCACGTTGCTGCATTCGTGGAAACCGAACGCCAAAAACAATGTTGTTAAGGTTTGGGTATTCAAAATCTATTTGGGGCGAATTGGCGTAGTATGTTTCTATTTCAATAGCCCTTACAAGCCTTTTGCGTATTCCGGTATCGGTATGGTTATGCAGCTGTTTCATTGAAGCCAAAATGCTAACCAGCTCCTCGTGACTTTTAGTGGCCAGCTCTTGTCTAAGTACTACATTATCGGGCACTTCAATTAACCTGTAACCCTTAATAGCTGCCTCGAGGTATAAACCAGAGCCACCACACAAAATTGGGGTGGCACCCTTTGCTCCTATGCTATTAAATGCATCAATAAAAAGTGTTTGGTACTCGTAAACATTAAACCTGTACCCAGCATCCACAATATCAATAAGATGGTACGGTATTGGTTTGCTGTTAACTACATAGTCATCAATGTCTTTTCCTGTACCAAGGTCCATACCTCGGTAAACTTGACGAGAATCGCCACTAATAACTTCGCCTCCTATATTATATGCCAAATGGGTGGCAACCGAGGTTTTACCCCCTGCCGTTGGGCCTAAAATTGTTACTAAATTATAGCTATTCGGATTCCAACTCATTGTTTTTACATTATACGATTTCTATTGGCGTAAATTTAGCTATTTTTGCAGTAATTTTAAGGCAAACAGAACACAAAGGTTAACTATCAATATGGAATTTACCGTTATTAAGCAGATACTCAAATCGCCAAAAAGTGGCTGGCAAATACTACCAGATGCCATAAGCAATCGAAAGTTAATCGGTCTTAACATTCTGATAACAGTTGCTATTCTTGCCGGAAGCCTCAGCTTTATAGGAGTTTACTTAAATACTGGAGGTTCATTTTTACTGGCTATCCAATACTTTGCATATATTATTTTAAAGTGGACAGCAAGCATCTATTTTGCAAGTTGGGCGCTTAGTAAGCTAATAAAAGGTTCTAAGGGTCATCTATCATTTTGGCTAACACTTGCTGTTCTGGCAATATGCACATCGTTTTTAATGGTCTTTACAAGTATCTCGCATATTGTTTCGTTCGTAAAAATACCCATGTATCTACTTAGTATACTTGGGCTTGTATACTACTATTTTGCTCTTGAAAAACTTGCAGGTTTAAATAAAGAACAACTTCCGGGTTTTTTAATAATATCTCTTCTTGTTGTTGCTATCATCCTCTTCTTTATTGAACTTTTGTTAGCAATCTTCTTTAATATACCCTTTAACTTGTAGACACAGCGTATGGCAACACCTCCTAAAATATCGATTAAAAATAAAAAGGCGTACTTTCAGTATGAAATTATAGAAACCTATACGGCAGGGATTGTACTAACCGGTACCGAAATAAAATCGATTAGGATGAGTAAAGCCAGCATGGTTGATGCCTACTGTAAATTTATAAACGGCGAGCTGTGGCTCACAGGTATGCACATAGCCGAGTACTCCTTTGGAACCTATAACAATCACGAACCCAAGCGCGAGCGGAAACTGCTACTAAACCGTACAGAGCTTCGCAAACTTTTCCGCAACTCGCAAGAAAAGGGTTTAACCATAGTTGCTCTAAAACTTTTTGTTACCGCCCGTGGCTTGGCTAAGGTTGACATTGGGTTAGCCCGTGGAAAAAAACTTCATGATAAGCGCGAAGACCTCAAGCAAAAAGATTCGAAACGAGAAATGGACAGGCTAAAGAAAGACTACTAGTTGATTTCAATGACATTAGCTTTGTGAATGCTGGGTAGAAAGAACGTTATTATGCTGGATGGCTAGGCATTAGGGGTAAGCTTCTTGAACAAAATACTCTAAATGGACAGAATAGAAATAATAAATTACAGTTCACAATACCAACAGGACTATAAGGAATTATCTCTTGAGTGGCTATATGAATACAATTTATACGAGGATGCTGATGGACAAATGCTCGACCATCCGAAAAGAGAGGTATTTGATAAAGGAGGTTATATTTTCCTTGCAAAAATAAATTCTGAAATCGTAGGAACTGTTGTCATAATCCCAGCGGGCAACAACTCATTCGAAATATTTAAACTTGGCGTTAAAAAAAATTACCAACGACTTGGAATAGGAAAAGCACTTATGGAGTTGTGCATACAGCAGTCGAAAGCATTTAATGCCGAAAAAATTATACTCGAAACAAACTCAAAACTCAAAAGTGCAATCCGATTATATACCAAATTAGGGTTCAAAGAGGTAGCGCTTCACAAAGACAAATATCAATTATCTGATAAAAAGATGGAATTGCTTTTAAAATAAATGGTTCTACCACATATTTAATGGTTATTTTCCACTAGCAACAGACCAAAAATCTCAATCGAATAGTACTTTACTAACATAGGAGTAAAACAGTTTATTAAAGTGTCACAAATTATGTAAAAAACTATACTTTGTATTCTTGAAAATACGATATTTGAAGAAATATGATTCTTATGAATTCAAAGTTAAAAGTATTACTTACCGGCGCATCTGGAACTGTAGGCTATGAAATTTTAAAACAGTTACATCAGCAAAAAGACAGGTTTGAAATAACTGTGTTCGATTTATACAATCGGAGAACGCGGAAGCTGTTTTCGAAATTCAAAAAAGACATTCATTTTGTTTATGGCAATATAACTAACAATGAAGATATTGCGAGTGTATGTGTCGATAAAGATTTTGTAATTCATATAGCGGCTATTATCCCTCCTGTGGCCGACGATAAGCCCGAACTTGCGCATAAGGTTAACACGATAGGCACAATGAATTTAGTGAGGAACCTCGAAAACCTATCGCCAAATGCCTTTTTTTTATATAGCTCCTCTATTTCGGTGTACGGTGACCGACTAATAAACCCGAGCATATACATCAATGACCCTATCCTCCCGAGCCTTGGTGATGAGTATGCAAAAACGAAGATAGCGGCCGAAGAAATTATTACAACGAGTAATTTGAAATGGAGCATTTTTAGGCTTACCGCAATTATGGGTAGTCATAAAATTTCAAAATTGATGTTCCATATGCCGTTGGCTACCTCAATGGAAATTTGCACACCAGCCGATACTGGAAGGGCGTTTGTAAACGCGCTATCACATAAAGACGAAATTTCGGGTAAACTATTCAATCTCGGTGGTGGTGAAAGTTGCAGGACCACATATCAGAATTTTTTGCATAGGTCTTTTAAAATATTTGGTCTCGGCAAAGTCGACTTTCCTGCGAATTCGTTTGCAGAGCACAATTTTCACTGTGGTTTTTACCAAGATGGTGATGACCTCGAAAAAATACTGAAATTCAGGCAAGACAATCTTGAATCATACTATAAAAACGAAGAAAGCAAAGTTTCTAAGCTACAAAGGGCGGCAACTATGCTCTTTAAAACGATTATTAAGAACAGGCTTATTAAGCAATCCGAACCATTGGAAGCTATACGTAATTTTAATCAAGCGCTGATAAATCGGTTCTTTAAAAAGACAAATACCATATGAAACATATTGTAAAAAATGTATTTATTGCTGGCGGAACGGGATTTTTAGGATACTACTCGGCATTGCAATTTTTAAAAAAAGGGGTTAGCGTCTCCACCATCGCTTTGGACGAAAATATCAATGAGAATGATTGGTTCCCATCAGAGGTATCCAGAACATTTGGCGATTTATTCTCTAGGAGCGAAGATGAGATATACGAGCTGCTTAAGGGAAAAAATTACGACACATTTGTGTATGCACTTGGCCCCGACGAGAGAATAACCCCCAAAGCTCCGTCCTATGATTTCTTTCATGAGAAACTTGTTGTACAATGTTTAAAAATATGCAAAGCTGCAAAAAGGGCAGGTATAGCGCGTTGCATAATTATGAACTCATATTTTACACATTTCGACCTAATTAAAAAAGGAAAACTGTCGGCACATCATCCATATATAAAATGTAGGGCAGAACAGGCCGACGCAATAGCTAAACTAGGAATAGCTGGTGAATTTGATGTTATGATAATTGAATTACCCTATATTTTTGGTGAAATGCCAGGCAGAATACCCATCTGGAAAGATGTTTTTGTTGAAAGGTTTAAAAAATTACCTGCTGTTTTCTTTCCTGGAGGAGGAACTACGGCTATTCATGTAACGGGAGTTGCACAATGTATAGTTGCAGCGGCATACAATGGCGAAAACGGCGGACATTACCTTCCAGCTACTGCAAATATCAAGTATCGCGATATGGTGAGTTATATGATGGCCAGTGCAGGATACCCTAAGAAATTTGTGAAGATTCCTGCTCTTTTAGGATATTTTGCAGGATTTTTTCTGATTGCAAAAGAAAAAAAACAGGGACTACAAAGTGGGCTTCATATGGCGAGAATTATGACCGATATTTTGTCTAAGGATTTCTTTGCCGACTGCCAAAAAGTAAAGAACGAGCTAAATTACAAGGAGCTTGGCTTCGATGGAGGCGAAAGCGTGTGGAGCGGAATACAAGAAGCGATGAAGAGGTCATATCCAGAAACTTATGTTGAAATTAAGCCTCCGTTACTATAAAAAAGAGGTGTAATAAAATTACCAACCGTTGTCGGCATTTTATCCCAAGACTTCCGCTATAAGTTTTGCGCTTTTATTCTCAAGGTTCTGAAATAGCTCTTTTTCAAATTCTTCAAACTCATTTTTCTCCTTGCTAAAGAGAATCTTTCCCCCTTCAAGGAAATGGATATAATCGCATAAATTGGTCAGCGTTTCAATAATATGGGATGTAATAATTATGGTTTTCCCTTTTTCTTTCAACCCCAAAAATATTGTGCGAATAATTCGGCAGGTCTCAAT
>JBBACY010000031.1:0-37651 GCA_041656735.1 Bacteroidales bacterium
CCTTGTCCATTAGTAAATTGATTTATGGTTACTATCCAGTCTTATTGCTATTTTGTTCACTTCATAAGCCGTTGTTATAGGCTCTTTTTAACAACAAGACAGTTGGATATCATATCGTGTAGGGCCTGTTTTTTTAAGGTAAAACCTGCCATAATATAACCAACTAGTAGGGTCATATTTGATATAATACGTGCAAAGTATCGACCTGTGGCTTGGGCAAATGAGATTCTATTACCATTTAGATTGGTAACCTTTATTCCAACTGCTATTTTTCCGAGGGTACCACCGTTTTTCGAAGATTCAAACAGAGCGTAATATAACCAGCGCGCAACAAGGTCAAATAGGAAAAGAACGGTAAAACTGCCAACAATTACGCTAATTTTAAGTAGGTTGTTTTCTTCAAGTAATTCCATCGGATCTGTAATATTTTCCATCCCAATTGCTGTAAATGCTACGATAAGGAAAATTGGAATGGCAATTATCAGCGCAATTGTTCGTATTACTAGTGAGTCGATAATGTAGGCTGCAAAACGAATCCAAAAGCCAGCGTATTCAATTTCGATAGATTGTGGAGATTGAATTCTTTCCATAACTTTGTGTTTTAATAGCGTGATAAAAACTATATTTTACGAAGTTGTAAATTTGGGTATAATTATTGTAATATAAAAGTTGTTTTTAACGCATTTTAGTTTTGCCACAGTAGTAATATTTTAAAAGCATTAGGTTATAAGAAGAGGAGTATATTGTTATGAAGGCTTTTGTTATTCGAGATATTTTTCTTTCCGTACTGTTTTGGTTACTTATGCCAAACGTTGTGCTAGCACAGTCTAAACCAATAGTGAAGGATGGCTTTACCTTTGTTCCCATAACTGTAATTGATGGGGACACTCTACCTAATGTGTTAATTCGTCAGGTTGTGATTTTCCCGGAACGTAAATTTGCCAGTAAAAAAGATTATAGAGAATATTGGCGTACAGCTCGTAATTTAAAGGTTGTTTACCCGTACGCGCAAATTGCTAAGTCTAAAATTTTGGAAATGGAAACGCAGTACGGAAAGTTAAAGTCCGATTCGGAGCGAAAAGAATATATTAAAAGAGTTGAAAAAGAGCTGCGTGACGAGTTTGAAGGTAAACTTGTTAAACTAACAATTTCACAGGGAAGGTTACTTATTAAACTGATTGACAGGGAGGTTGGAAAGACTACCTATAGTGTAATAAAAGAGCTGCAAGGAGGCTTCTCTGCAGGGTTCTGGCAGCTTGTAGCCCGTTTGTTTGGGTCGAACCTTAAAACAGAGTTCGATGAGGGTAAGGAAGATAAAGTTCTGAATGAACTTATTATACTATATGAGCATGGCCTGCTGTAAAGAGACGCCGTTATCATCGGCATCTCTTTTTGGCTTTAGCTTTTAAATATTTTTCAGTATTTCTTTAACAATTGCCATTGCTCCATTTGCTATATCAACTATTGTTGCATCAAGCATATAGCAGGGGGTGGTAAAAAGCAAATTTTCTGTGTCAACAGTAACCTCGCCATGGTTTGTTGTTTTATGTTTGGCGCCAAGCAGTTCTATTGCCTCTGATGTTTGCTTATCATTCCCAATGGTTACTACCGAACTCTTAATTACCTTGGCCAGTAAAATTGGCGAGATGCAAAGAGCCCCAATGGGCTTTTTTGCTTTGTGAGTTTCTGTAATCACCCGCTCAACTTCTGCATTTACTGTGCAATTTGCACCATCAAAAGCGAAGCTACATAGATTTTTTGCCACTCCAAAACCTCCCGGAAAAATTAGCGCATCATAATTTGATGCTTTAAAATCCGAAAGGGGTAATATCTTTCCTCTGGCTACTCGTGCCGCTTCTACAAGCACATTTCGTTTCTCATTCATTTCTTCGCCCGTAATATGATTAATTACGTGGTGTTGATCAATATTTGGTGCAAAAATTTGATATGTAGCACCCTGCTGAACAATAGCGTAAAGGGCCATTGTTGCCTCGTGAATCTCGGCACCATCGTAAACCCCACATCCTGCTATAACTACAGCAAACTTTTTCTTTTCAGTTGCCATTGCTTTTCAATTTTTAATTATTTACTGTCAATATAATAATTTTTACTAAATTTCACTAAATTATATTTCGTTTTGATATGAGAACTTTTGCTGCCATAGAAATACCATTAAAAATTGAACAGTATGCCCAGCTCGATGTAATTAAGCAGAGTATGGCTAACGAATCGATTAAATGGGTTGATTGGTCAGGTTTACACCTCACGCTTTTCTTCTTCGGGGAGAGTTCCTCAGTATTTATTGACAAGTTTAATGAGTTTTTACAGGGTTTAACCTCTGATTTTTTTTCTTTTGACTTGCGTATTAAGGGTTTAGGTGTTTTTGGACCGAATGATAATCCGAAGGTTTTATGGCTGGGCATTGAGCCCAATGCTACGGTTAATTTGCTGCAAGAAAAAGTTTCACTATTTGCCGCACAAAATGGCTTTCATGCTAAGGTTGATGGCTTTAATCCGCATATTACTCTGGCTAGGATAAAGGGTATAAGCAATATTAATTGTTTTATGCAGAATCTCGAGAGTTATAGCGATAAAGTATCCTGGCAACTTCATATTGACAAGGTTACTTTGTACAAAAGTGAAATAAACCCCAAAGGCTCAAGGTACACTCCCGTTTTTTTGCATAGCCTTAAACGGTAAGCAAGTGCTACTTTGGAGCCAATTTGTATAAAAAAACTGCGATTAGGGAGTAGATTATATTTGGAATCCATACGGCAAGAAGCGGGGGTATAATTCCTCCAACCGAGAACATTGTTGTGAATCGCATAAATAGGATATACGTAAAGCTAAGCGCCAGGCCAATGCCTATGTGCAAGCCAATGCCACCACGCACTTTTCGCGATGAAAGGGCTACCCCAATCACAGTAAGAATAAATGTTGAAAAGGGGTTGGCAAAACGACTGTGTTTTTCTATAAGGTAAAAATCAACATTTTCGGTGCCCTGCATCCTCTGGTCCGCAATAAATTCGTTTAGTTCAAACATATTCATTGTTTCAACAATATTTAACCTTTGGGTAAAATCCGATGGGTACAAATATATGGTAGTGTCAATTTTTTCTCCCGATGTAATTACTTCTCCGTTTTCGGTAAACTCTCTAATATGGTAATTGTGGGCAGTCCATTTGTTTATGGTAGTATCCCATTTAACGTAGTCGCTAATTAATTTCGATTTAAGTTCGCCATCTACAATATGCTCAATTGAAAATTGTTGCCCCATATTGTTGTATGAATTATATGATTGCATATATATAAATAGCCCAGGGCGTACTTGTCTGTGGATATCTCTGCTGGTGTTTCTAACCTTACGTTTTGTGTAGGTGTTTTCAAATTGTAAACGAACACTATTTGCTGGCGGAATTATAAAACTGGTAAGTACGAACGAGAAAACGGCAATTATTGTTGCCGAAACGAAGTAAGGAAACATAATTCGCCTAAAAGAAACACCGCTGCTTAAAATGGCTATTATCTCGGTGTTATAAGCCATTTTTGAAGTGAAGAATATTACGGCAATGAACGTGAAAAGTGAACTAAACAGGTTGGCAAAGTATGGTATAAAGTTGAGGTAATAGTCAAAAACAATCTCTTTAAGGGTAACGCCTTTCGACACGAAATCGTCCATTTTTTCGGCCAAATCGAAAATAACAGCGATTCCAATTATTAGTACTATCGCATAGAAATAGGTTCCAATAAATTTTCGGATTATGTATACATCTAAAATTTTCAACCCTAACTTTCTCATAATCTTGCCGATAATTTTTTTACCATTGATTCTTTCCAACCTTTAAATGTTCCGTTCTCAATATTTATTCTGGCTTGGCCAACAAGCCATAGGTAAAAGCCCAGGTTGTGCATACTTGCAATTTGAGCACCGAGCATCTCTTTTGAAACAAATAGGTGCCGAAGGTAGGCCTTATTGTACTGTTTATCGACAAAAGTTGTTCCATTTGTATCGATAGGGGTAAAGTCAGCGCTCCATTTTTTATTGCGGATATTGATAATGCCCTCGCTGGTAAAAAGCATACCGTTTCTCCCGTTACGGGTTGGCATAACGCAGTCGAACATATCAATACCCCTATCAATTGCTTCGAGAATATTCTCAGGAGTGCCAACGCCCATAAGGTAGCGGGGCTTTTCTGTTGGCAATATCTCGTTTACAACCTCTATCATTTCGTACATTACCTCAGCAGGCTCGCCAACCGATAATCCGCCTATGGCATACCCTTCACGATTTGTTTTTGCAATAAACTCGGCTGCTCTTCTTCGTAAATCGGGGTAAACACAACCTTGCACAATGGGGAAAAGTGTTTGCGAATATCCGTATAGCGGTTCCGTTCCATCGAAACGGGTAATGCACCTACTAAGCCAGTTCTCAGTTAATTCGAGAGAGTTTTTAGCATATTCGTAGCTAGCATCTCCGGGGGGGCATTCGTCAAAAGCCATCATAATATCAGCACCAATAATGCGTTGGATATCCATTACGTTTTCTGGTGAAAAAAAATGCTTCGACCCATCGATATGCGACCGAAAATGAGCGCCTTCGGGTTTTAACTTTCGGTTATTAGCTAACGAGAATACTTGATATCCTCCGCTATCGGTTAGTATTGGATGTTCCCATGATATGAATTTATGTAGGCCTCCAATCTCTTTTAGTATTTCAACCCCTGGCCTTAAGTACAAATGGTAGGTATTGCCAAGTATTATTTTAGCTTTAACCTCTTGCTCCAAATCCCTATGAAGAACCCCTTTTACGCTACCAACGGTTCCAACAGGCATAAATATGGGAGTGGGAA
This sequence comes from Bacteroidales bacterium, assembly GCA_041656735.1. Lineage (GTDB taxonomy): Bacteria > Bacteroidota > Bacteroidia > Bacteroidales > Tenuifilaceae > Perlabentimonas. The sequence continues at coordinate 4,851 of JBBACY010000031.1, forward strand.
TATCACCGTGATCGGTAGTGATTAATCCGCTTCGGGCTTTACTGTTCTCGGCTTTCTTGCTAATGCTAAATTTCATATGTAGGATCTGAATTTAAAAGTACGCTAAATGCAACGTTTTTAGTATTATCAGTTTTTTTTATTTTATTAGCAAGGAATCGTCTTATATAAGAACTCTTTGCTATTTTTGCAGAGTAGTTTGAAATTCAAGGTAAACTATTTAGTTCTGCTGGCCCACTTTGCTGCGTATGGTGATGTAAATATTAAAAATATAACACTAAATTGATGCCCAAAGATAGTAGAAAATGTTTTAATTATTTAAGCAGATAGATTGCCTTGCAAAAGCACGAAAGCTTTAATGAAATTGTTGTCTTACTTAATGCAGTTCAATAGTGAATTATTTTATCTCTCAGCTAACAACTTTCGAATTTACTCTTTGGATAGTTCTAGTTTCATCAATACTAGTTCAGCTATTTTTTTACCTAATAATATATGTTAGGGTAACCCCCAATCGATCTCGTAAAGAAAAGCCAGCGTTAAGCATTCTTCCGCCGATTTCGGTTGTAATTTGCGCTCGAAATGAGGAGCAAAACCTTGAAACATTTCTTCCGATAGTGCTAGAGCAGAATTATCCTGATTTTGAGGTGGTGGTGGTTGACGACTGCTCGAGTGATGATACGGATATGGTTTTAAGACGGCTATCTGGTAGGTACCCTAACTTGAAAACAACCGCTATAAAACCCGACAATAAGTTTATGCATGGTAAAAAATTGGCGCTAACCGTTGGTATTAAAGCGGCCAAGAATAATTGGGTATTGTTAACCGATGCCGATTGTAAGCCGTCGAGCAGCGAGTGGCTTGCAAGTATGGCTTCACATTTCAAAACACCAAATCAAGTTGTGCTAGGCTACGGTGGTTATTTAGCAGCAAAAGGGTTGCTTAACAAATTCATTAGGCTAGATACCTTTTTTATTGCAATGCAGTATATGGGATTTGCCTTGTTTGGTAAGCCATATATGGGAGTGGGTAGAAATTTGGCCTATACAAAGGACGTGTTTTTTAAGAATAAAGGGTTTGCTAGGTACAACCATATAGACTCTGGCGATGATGATCTTTTTGTGCAAAAGGTAGCACATTCAAAAAACACTACTGTTGAGTATTGTGCGCAAAGCCATACACGCTCGGTATCATGCTCTACAGCTAAGGAATGGATTAAGCAAAAACGTCGGCATTTAACCACGGCACCACTTTACAGAGGAGGGATCAAATTCTGGCTAGGACTGGAACCCGTTTCCCGAATCTTATTTTGGATATCAGGAATTATTTTGCTGTTAACTTCATCTCAATATATCGAATTTGTTGCTGCAGTGATGGCTTTCAGAATTTTAGTGATGCTAATAGTGGTAAAAATTGCAATGATTCGTTTGAATGAAAGAAAAATATTTTTACTTTCGTTAGTTTATGATATGTTGTCACCGATTGTTATAGGGATCTTAGTTATAGCAAATAGTTTAACTAAAAAACGCATTAAATGGAATTAGGTTCAAACCTTTCCGATAAGGCTAAGCATGACCTTATTCTTGTTGATAGAGCCATTGAAGGAGACCAGAGAGCATATGCTGAACTTCTTGAGCGATATAGGGATGCCATATACTTTATGCTGCTTAAAATGGTTAGCAATAAGAGCGATGCCGAAGATCTTACCATTGAAGCGTTTGGTAAGGCTTTTAAAAACATACACCAGTACGCGCCTAACTATGCTTTTAGTACATGGCTATTTAAAATTGCAACCAATAACTGTATTGATTTTATAAGAAAACGAAGAGCTAAAATTGTTTCCATTGACCAACCCTCCGAAGATGGAGATGGAGTATTATCGATACCGGCATCAAATATTCAATCGAACTCGCTCGATCCTGAGGAGAACCTTATTAAGGAGCAGAATATTTTGCTTGTAAAGGAGTTGGTTTCAAAACTCAAGCCTAGGTACCGAAGACTAATTGAACTTAGATACTTTAAAGAATACTCATACGAGGAGATTTCTGTTGAGCTAGACCTGCCTTTGGGTACGGTAAAAGCACAACTTTTTAGAGCCCGTGAGTTACTCTCAAATATACTCTCAAATAGCCCGCATAAGCCTTAAAATACCCGATGGATATTATCACTAAATATTTTCCAGAGTTAACTACGACTCAGCGAGCGCAGATGGCTATGCTGAAGGATGTATATGAAGATTGGAATGCGAAAATTAACGTTATCTCACGCAAGGATATCGATAAACTATACGTTCACCATGTATTACATTCATTGGCAATTGCAAAGGTTATTCTGTTTGCTAAGGGTACAAAGGTGCTCGACATTGGTACAGGTGGAGGCTTTCCGGGTATCCCGTTAGCCATATTGTTTCCGCAAGTAAATTTTTTACTTGTCGATTCAATTGGAAAGAAAATTACCGTAGCCAATGCGGTTGCCGAAGCCTTGCAGCTAAAAAATGTTGAAACATTAAAGGGTAGAGTAGAGGAGATTAAAGGTACATTTGACTTTGCTGTTACCCGGGCAGTTGCCCCAATGTCCAATATTGTAAACTGGACACAAAATATAATTAAGCCAGGCGGCTACAATAATTTGCCCAATGGTGTAATTGCTCTTAAAGGTGGCGATATTAGTCAGGAACTGTCACCTTTTGGAAAACGAGTTAAACGCTGGAGGATACCAACTTTTTTTGAGGAGGAGTATTTCGAGGGCAAGCAGGTAATTTTTGTGCAAAGGTGATTGTCTGTTTTTTATGTATAGGGCGGTACCCGTAAATTAGATTGCGATTTAATTTATATAAATACAAGCAGGGAGTATTTTATTTCGCTTTTAATGGCATTTTTTTGCGCATTTGATAAGATGAAATGGTAGGCCTAGTGTTACAACTACAAAGTTTTGTAGAATGTAGAGTTTTTTCTTCTTTTTATACCTTTAAAGTTTAAAAATCTTTTTCACTTTCAAAAACTTTCATATCTTTGCAAACCTAAAATGAGGGCAAATTATTACCCATTATATTTTGCAATAAGTTAATAATAAATAAATTATAGCGATGAAAAGGACTTTTCAACCATCGAATAGGAAAAGAAAGAACAAGCACGGATTTCGTGAGCGTATGTCAACAGCTAATGGTCGCAGGGTACTCGCTTCCCGCAGAGCAAAAGGTAGAAGTAAACTTAGCGTATCCGACGAGCCTAGGCACAAGGTATAGTTAGGTTATAACTGTGCATCTTTATACATAAAGCTGACCTATTTGGTCGGCTTTTCTGTTTTAGGCTTTTCTAATACCCAACAAATTATCGATTGTTTAAGCAAAAGGATTAAATTTGCGTTGTTTCTAAAATTCCTTTTATAAACCGAATGAAGTATGGTGGAAAATAGTATTATTTCACAACTACTGGGTAGTCAGCCCACTGTGCGTAAAGTTGCTGAGAAGGTTTTGGCATCGGAGCGTATTTCGTTTGACGATGCCCTAGTTTTATATAGAGAGGCCGATTTAGGTTTGTTGGGTATGCTTGCCAATACAGTTAATGCCACTAAAAACTCGGGTAAGGTTTACTTTAACCGAAACTTTCATATTGAACCCACCAATATATGTGTGCATCATTGTACTTTTTGCTCGTACAGGCGTGCTTTGGGCGAAGAAGGTAGTTGGGAAATGAGCATAGACGATATTAAGCATAAGGTAAGCGAGTATAAGGGTTCAAAGGTAACCGAGGTACATATTACTGGAGGCGTGCACCCAGAGTGGGATATTGACTATTTTGGTTGCGTAATTGGATCCATAAAAGAGGTGTTGCCCAATATTCATGTTAAAGCATTTTCAGCAGTTGAAATTGATTATGTTATTGATAAAGCGGGTATTTCAGTCCGTGAGGGTATGCGCAAGCTAAAACAGTTTGGTCTTGATTCAATTCCTGGCGGCGGAGCAGAAATAGCCGACTCAACCATACGAGAGAAAATTTGTGGAACTAAAACGTCGTGGAAACGCTGGCTCGAAATACATGAGGCAGCCCATAATGAGGGGCTTCAATCAAATGCAACAATGCTGTATGGGCATATCGAATCATATGAGCATAGGGTAAAGCATATGCTCGATATTAGAGAACTGCAAGATAGAACTAGTGGCTTTAACTGCTTTATTCCTCTTAAATTTAAGTCAACAAATAATGAGCTCGGTAGTATTGGCGAGGTAGCACCCACAGAGGACTTGCGAAATTTTGCCGTTTCAAGAATTTTTCTCGATAACTTTAAGCACATTAAAGCATACTGGCCTATGCTGGGTAAAGAGCAGGCAAGGTTGGCATTGGAATTTGGCGCCGATGATTTTGATGGAACTGTTGATGACTCGACTAAAATATACAGTATGGCAGGTGCCGAAGAGCAGAGTCCTTCAATGTCTGTTGACGAAGTAACGAAAATTATCAGAGCAGCTGGCCGCAAGCCTGTTGAGCGCGATTCATTATACAAACCAATCGGAGTTATATAGGCGAAAGCATGAGGCATCGTTTTTTATTGGTTTTAAAACCTAATATTCGTTTGTTTACACGATTTAATTTTAAATTTGCCAAAGAATGCGATAGCTTCAAATATGAAAATCGATATTGTAACGTTTGTACTATAGATTTTATAACCCAAATTCACAACAATTATGGCTTGGCAAAAAGTTAAACAACTATTTAAAAAAATATTATCAAACCCATTTGTAAAAACTCCTCTTTTTGCGATAGGTATTGTGATGCTGTCAGTGCTAGTTTTTTTTACATTCCTGCATGTTTTTACACGGCATGGCAGAAGTTTTACAGTGCCTGAATTTTCCGATTTACACATAGAAAAAGCCATGGAGTATGCTAAGCAAAAGAAACTTCGGCTTGAGGTTACCGATTCGGTGTACATAACAACTCGCGAACCTGGGGTAGTGATTGAGCAGAACCCTTTGCCAGGCACCTATGTTAAGGCAAATAGGCGTGTGTTTGTTACCACAAATGCAATAAACCCAATGCTAGTTGAGATGCCAGATTTAGTAGGCTTAACCCTTAGGCAGGCCATATCAACCCTGAATTTGGAAGGGTTTAAAACAGGCATCCTCGCCTTTACCTATGATATTGCCGTAAATAACGTGCTTGAGCAGCACTACCTTGGCAAGGAGATAGACCCAAACACAGAAATACCTAAGGGGGCAACAATTGATTTGCTTTTGGGAAGGGGGCAAAATAACCAGAAAACAGTTTTACCCCGCATAATTGGTTTAACCTTAGCCGAGGCACACAATCTTTTGCTCGAAGCTTCGTTAAATATAGGGAAAACCTCGTACGATGCAACTGTAATTGACAACCTGGATTCTTTACAGGCTCGTGTGTATAGTCAGTACCCTAGCCCAATGGGCGAAACAGCAATTAATTTTGGAGCCCGGGTTGATTTGTGGCTAACCCAGAACGAGTCGAGAATTCCTGTTTTAACTAACTCTGAGCGTAGTAAGGTTGATGTTAGTGATAAAGGTGAATTTGTAGAAGAAATTTTAGAATGATAAACTTCAGGTGCCTACTTATTATTGTATCCATTTTTTTACCTGGTACGCTTTTTTCGCAGGAGGGCAAAGAGGTAATTGTTGACCTAGAGTCCCTTCCTTTTACAGAGAATAAAACGGCACATAAAAATAGGTTATCGATATTAGAATTACCTTTTTTTGACGACTTCTCGAGAGATTTACCATATCCAAGTTCCGAGCGTTGGGAAGCAAAACATGTATTTTTAAACACTCAGTATGCTGTTAACCCGCCCAACCCAGGGGTGGTTACTTTCGATGCAATCGATAAGTCTGGTAAGTTACATTCTGTTGCGTCAAATTTCCCTTTCTCTTCGGATACGCTAATTTCAAACCCCATAAATCTTTCGTATCCAACGGATACTTCAATATACCTTAGTTTTTACTTTCAACCGCAGGGCTTGGGTAATAGGCCCGACGACCGCGATTCGCTTTTACTTGAGTTTTATAACCACAATCTTGATACCTGGGAAGGTGCGTGGGCTAGCTGGCTTATCTCATCCGAAAATTCTTTGTATCAGCTAAATAAGTTGAAAGGGAAAACATCTAAAAAGGTATCGGCAAGGCTTGATTCCACATTCTTTTTGGTTCATATGCCCATTACCGAAGAACGATTTCTAAACTCAAACTTTAGGTTTAGATTTAGAAATATCGCCTCCCTATCGGCCAATACCGATGTTCCTGGGCTAAGGGGAAATTCTGACCATTGGCATATTGATATGATTTACCTTAATCGGGGGAGAACATACAGGGATACTCTTTTAAATGACATCTCTTTCTCTAGACCACTAAAATCTATATTGAAGAATTACGAGCAAATACCATGGTTACACTTCACTAGCAATGCTATTGATAACGAATTGAGCAACCCGCTAACTTTCAATGTAGCATACAAAAATTTGGGTCTAATTTCATGGAACGTAACCCGTTTATATAGCATTAAAAATCATTCAAATAATGAGGTTTACTCTTTTTCGGGAGGAGCCGAAAATATTGCAGGACAAGAAGTGATTGAGTACGATAGACGTTTTCAGTATGGTTTTTCGTCGAGTTGGAGTGATTCTGCCCGCTTTACTTTTTCTTCGTACTTAATAACCGATATTGCTGAGAATACTAGCCATTTGCGCTGGAATGATACCCTGAGATATGTTCAGAATTTCCAAAATTTTTACGCTTACGATGATGGTACTGCTGAGAGCGGGTATGGCTTGTTTGGAGAGGGAACACAAAACGGACAGGTTGCTCTAAAATACACCACCTACAAGGCAGATAAGTTGGTTGGGGTTTATATGTACTTTAACAGAACATTTAACGATGCGAACCAAAAGTATTTTAAACTTGCCGTTTGGGATGATAATAAAGGTAAACCTGGCGAAATTATTTATGAGCAACTTGGTGTGCGCCCGCTTTTTACTGATAGCCTTAACCGTTTTACGCTTTTTAAACTCGACGAGGAGGTTGAACTAGATGCAGGAACGTTTTACATTGGCTGGATTCAAACCACCAATGATATGCTAAATGTTGGTTACGACCGAAATAATGATAGTAAGAAACGCCTGTTTTATAATATTGGGGGCGCTTGGAACTCAACGCAGTTTTATGGTTCGCTCATGGTTAGGCCAGTTTTTGGTAAACTTACCGAAAACCCAACAAAAGCTACTCAAAATACTTTAACAGAAAACCTTCATATTTTCCCAAATCCCACTAGGGGCATTGTAAATATTGAGTACCCTAACGTTGCGGCTGATGTGTCTGTTTTTGTTTATAACACCTTCGGACAACTTGTTATGAGCCAACAGCTAGTTAATAATGTGCTAAACGTTGAACGCTTAGCCAATGGAACATACATTGTTAGGGTGGTTGGGAACAATAAAATAATTGGAACACAGAAACTAGTTATTGCCAAATGGTAACAGATAATACTCCATACCCTGATGATGAGCTGGAGGAGGGTGAAGAACAGCAGGAACTTTATGAGCATTTTCATATCGACGTGGACAAAGGGCAAAGTATGCTCCGTATTGATAAGTTTATCTCCACCAAAATTCAGAACGTAAGCCGTAGTCGAGTTCAATCGGCAGCCGATGCGGGCAATATTCTTGTAAACGGTAAGGCGGTTAAATCGGCATATAGAATTAAACCGCTGGATAGTATTTCAATTGTGATGGCCTACCCGCCACGTGAAGTTGAGATAATTCCGGAGAATATCCCCATCAATATAGTTTATGAAGACGATGACTTGATGGTGGTAAATAAGGAACCTGGAATGGTTGTGCACCCTGGGCACGGAAACTATTCGGGTACTTTAATAAATGCATTGATGTATCATTTAAGGGATGTGCCACTTTTTAAAACGGGCGAAGTTCGACCAGGGTTGGTACATCGAATAGATAAGAATACTTCGGGCGTGCTGGTAATAGCCAAAACAGAGTACGCAATGAATCATTTGGCTCGCCAATTTTTTGAGCGTACCACAAACCGTAAGTACGTTGCCTTAGTTTGGGGCGATATGGAGGGCGAAGAGGGAACTATTGACACCTACATTGGACGAAGCCCTCGTGATAGGATAAAAATGTTCGTTTTTCCTGAGGGCGATGAGGGTAAGCATGCCATAACCCATTGGAAAGTTATTGAAAGACTAGGGTATGTTACCCTTGTTGAGTGTAAGCTTGAGACCGGTAGAACGCACCAAATTAGGGTGCATTTTGAGCATATCCGCCATCCTATTTTTAACGACGATCGTTACGGAGGCGACACAATTGTGAAGGGTACAACTTTTACAAAGTATAAGCAGTTTATTCAGAATTGCTTCACCATTTGCCCTCGTCACGCACTTCACGCCAAATCATTAGGGTTTATTCACCCTACCACAGGTGCTAATATGTTTTTCGATTCTGAGTTGCCCGATGATATGGTACAGGTGGCCGAACGGTGGCGTACATACACATCTGCCCGACCAAATGGATAAGGTAATTGCTTTTCGCAATAAATATCTACCATACTCCTTTTTACCCTGAACATTTCTAAGTAATTTTGGTCTGTATTATAAATCATTTTAGATGAACAGTAAACTCAATATTGCCATAATGGCAGGAGGGAACTCCTCCGAAGAGGAAATTTCGCTTAAGGGTGTTGTGCAAGTAGCGAAATGGCTCGACTCAACAAAATACAATGCTTACCCCGTAATGTTAAAGGGTACTCAAATGACGCTTAAGCATCCTCGGCATGGGGATATTCCTGTATCATGGGACAACTTTACCGCAAAAGTTAACAACGAGATTTTGACTTTCGATTGCGCATTGATTGTAATACACGGAACCCCTGGTGAGAATGGTTTGCTCCAAGGATACTTTGAGATGATGCATATACCCTACACAACGGGAGGGGTTTTAAACACGGCACTCACCTTCTGTAAGGATACGACGAAACGTATGCTTGAAGGGATAAATATCCATTTAGCCAACGATCTAAGAGTACGCAAGGGTGAAGTTGTTAACGCGCAGGATATAGCAAAAAACATTGGCTTACCCCTGTTTGTTAAGCCCAACGAGAGCGGTAGTAGCTATGGTATAACGAAAGTAAAATTAATTGAGGAGATAGAATTTGCACTCGAAAAATCATTTACTGAGGATCCAGTAGCATTGATAGAGGAGTATATTCCTGGAATGGAACTTACCTGCGGTTTGGTTAAAACGAAGAGTAAATCGTTGGTTTTTCCCGTTACCGAGATTGTTCCGAAAAACGAGTATTTCGACTATGGTGCAAAGTACGAGAATCAGGTAGAGGAGATTACCCCAGCTCGAATCCCCACCGATTTGGCCGATTATATTCAAACCGTTTCATCAGAAATATACGATAGGCTAGGTTGTAGAGGAATTGTGCGCATCGATTATATTTTTGGCAACAAAAAACTTTATTTTCTAGAGGTGAATACCGTACCCGGTATGAGCGAGGCCAGCATAGTTCCTCAGCAGGTAGCAGCAATGGGTCTTACCATGGGTGATGTTTTTGGTATGGTGATTGAGGATGCTATTGCAAGAAAGAAATCTAGGTGAGGCAAGGGGAATAGATTGTCCATACTTTAAGTTTTTTAAATAAAAAAGGGGTTCCCGTTTTGAGATAACCCCTTTTTATTTAGCTTAATAAGAGTCTATAAATAATCCTCAATTGGAGCGCAAGAGCAAACTAAGTTTCTGTCGCCATATCCAGAGTCGATTTTACCAACCGCAGGCCAGAATTTGTTATTGGCAATCCATGGAAGTGGGAATGCTGCTTTTTCACGGTCGTATGCATGTTTCCACTCATTTGCCGTTATCTCAATAACGGTATGTGGTGCATTCTTTATCACGTTATCCTCTTTATCGGCTTTTCCATCTTTTATCTCATCTAACTCTTTCTTTATCGAAATCATTGCCTCAATAAACCTATCGAGTTCTTGAACCGATTCGCTCTCAGTTGGCTCAACCATAAGGGTTTCGTGAACTGGGAATGAAAGAGTAGGCGCATGGAATCCATAGTCCATAAGCCTGCGTGCGATATCGCCAGTTTCAACTCCGTAAGTTTGTTTGTAATGGCGGCAATCTAGAATCATTTCGTGTGCTACACGACCTGTTTTTCCAGTGTAAAGCACATCAAAATTACCTTTTAATTTTGCTGTTAGGTAGTTGGCGCTTAGTATTGCCAGTTCGGTTGATTTCTTAAGCCCTTCTTCTCCTAGCATAAGAATATATCCGTATGTAATTGGCTGTACCATTGCGCTACCCCAAGGAGCCCCTGCTACCGCAGTCATACCCTTATCACCACCAGTTTTAACAATTGGGTGTGAAGGTAGGAAAGGAGTTAAATGTTTTGCTACACCAATTGGACCAACACCAGGACCACCACCACCGTGAGGTATGGCAAATGTTTTATGTAGGTTAAGGTGGCAAACATCAGCACCAATAAATCCAGGGCTGGTTAAGCCAACCTGGGCGTTCATATTTGCACCATCCATATAAACCTGCCCGCCATTATCGTGGGTAATTTTCATCATTTCTACTATCTCGGGCTCAAATACACCGTGGGTTGATGGGTAGGTAACTATAAACGACGAAAGGTTGTCTTTATGCTTTTCGGCTTTAGCCCTAAGGTCTTCAATTGAAATGTTGCCGTCCTTATCGCATTCAACAATAACAATTTCCATACCTGCCATTGCAGCACTTGCAGGGTTAGTTCCGTGAGCCGACGATGGAATAAGTGCTATGTTACGATGCCCTTGTCCGCGGCTTTTGTGATACTCGCGAATAACCATTAGTCCTGCGTATTCGCCTGCTGCACCTGAGTTAGGTTGCATCGACATAGAGTCAAATCCTGTAATTTCAGCCAGAAGTTGCTCTAGTTCGCAAATAAGGCTCATGTAGCCTTGTGCTTGTTCTGTTGGAACGAATGGGTGTATGTTTCCAAATTCCATCCAGCTAAGTGGTAGCATTTCACTCGCAGCATTAAGTTTCATAGTGCAGCTACCAAGTGAAATCATACTGTGATTTAGCGCAATATCCTTCCGTTCAAGACGCTTAATGTAACGCATCATCTCAGTTTCTGAGTGGAATATATTAAAAACCTTATCGTTTAGGTATTCAGATTTACGCTTTAGGTTTTCTGGAATTGTGCTGGTTGCTTCAATAGAATTGATTTTAACCGCTGGCTTAGCAACAACCTCAGCAAAAATCTCAATAATATTGTTTATTTCGGGAACAGAGGTTAGCTCATCGGTACTAATTCCGATTGTGCCATTTGGTTTGTAGTTGAAGTTAATCTCTTTGTCAATAGCCTTACGCCTAATCATATCAACCTTAACCCCTGCTGGAAGCTCAATTTCGAGAGTGTCAAAAGTAACTTTAACATTCTGTTTGTACCCAAGTTTGGTTAGCTCCTTGTCAATTGTAACGGCTGCGTTGTGAGTATGGGTTGCAATACGCTTAACGCCCGTGGGGCCATGGTAAACGGCAAACATACCAGCCATCGTAGCTAAAAGCGCTTGTGCAGTACAAATATTTGAGGTTGCACGCTCGCGCTTAATATGCTGCTCACGGGTTTGTAAAGCCATACGTAGTGCCTTGTTGCCGTGCTTATCTATGGACACTCCAATAATACGACCAGGAAGGTTACGTTTGTACTCCTCTTTGGTTGCAAAGTAGCCAGCATGTGGTCCGCCAAAACCCATAGGAACGCCAAAACGCTGGGTACTACCCACTACAATGTCGGTACCCCATTCGCCTGGAGGGGTTATTAGCGCAAGAGAAAGAATATCGGCAATTACCGTGGTAAAGGCACCATTCTCTTTCGCTTTAGCAATAAATGAAGAGTAGTCACGTACGTTGCCTTTGGCAGAAGGGTACTGAACAACTACTCCAAATTCTTTTCCGGTAAATTTATATTCACTGTAACATCCTGTTACTACTTCAATTCCTAACGGATTGGCACGTGTACCTATTACCTCAAGATTTTGGGGGAATGTGTCACTATCAACGAAAAGGATATTACGACCCTCTTTTACCGCTTGGCGAGAGCGAAGGCTGTGCATCATTAGCATGGCTTCGGCTGCTGCGGTTGATTCGTCAAGGAGTGAAGCATTGGCCATTTCCATTCCGGTTAAATCCATAACCATGGTCTGGAAGTTTAGAAGTGCTTCAAGCCTACCTTGGCTAATTTCTGCTTGGTAAGGAGTATAAGAAGTGTACCATCCTGGGTTTTCAAAAATATTTCGAAGAATAACCGAAGGGGTATGTGTTCTGTAGTAACCCATACCAATAAAAGAGCTGAAAATCTGATTTTTTGATGCCAGTCCTTTTATTTTACTAAGGTACTCAAACTCAGAAAGCGGAGCAGGAAGGTTAAGTGGTTCCCGCAACCTAATTCCTTTGGGCACGGTTTGGTCAATTAGTTCATCAATAGTTTTTACCCCAACTACTTTTAGCATTTCGTTAATCTCGCTATCGCGAGGGCCAATGTGGCGGGTAGCAAAGCGTTCAGTCGACATAAATATTTGATTTATTTAGTTAGTATAATTTGGTAAAATATGATTCAGTAGCACAATTTCGCTCTACAAATTCGTTGTAAAATTAGGAAATTGGTTATACTTTCTAACCCTTTTGGTGCTAATTTTTTACTTATGAAGTATTACGGTGCATTTAGCTGACGTTAAGATAGGAAGGGGTTGTTCTCTTTCTCCCATTCTATGGTTGATGGTTCACCGTGGCCTGTATAAACTTTTGTATTTGGGGCTAGATTTAGTAGTTTTGTCTTAATGCTATTTATAAGTTGTGCGTAATTGCCTCCAGGAAGATCTGTTCGCCCAATGGAGCCTTGAAAAAGAGTGTCGCCCGATAAAACAAACCCTTCTTCAGCGTTTAAAAAACAAATACCTCCCATTGAATGCCCTGGGGTGTGCAAAACCTTTAGCTTACTATTTCCAAAAGTAATCTCATCACCATCATTCAGGTTCCTATCAATAAGAGGCGCATCTTCTATTGTAAATCCATATGTAAGGGCATGTTGCGAAGCCGTTTGTATTAATGTTAAATCTTCAGGGCTGGCTGCGATATTTATTTTATAAGTTTTTTTAACAAATGCATTACCAAGTATATGGTCAACATGTCCGTGCGTGTTTATGGCGAGCACGGGTTTTAAATTGTTCTTTTGTATAAAATCAGTAAGTTCTCTTTGCTCCTCAGGGCTATGGCAACCAGCATCAACTATTACGCACTCATTTGACTCGTCAAACAGCACGTAAGTATTTTCCTGAAAAGGGTTGAACACGAATCGTTTAATTGTTATCATATGTTTTAAACTTGAATATTAATAACTATTTATTAGTTCCTTTTAGCATAGGAACAAAAATAAACTTGCCATGGTTCGTTTTCTTTGTTTCATTTTCCGAAATCTTCTCAATAACTACCATTTCTTGCCCCGTATTGTCGCCGTGTGGAATAACCATTATTCCGCCAACCATAAGTTGGTCTACTAAGTTTTGAGGTATTTCAGATGCTCCGGCAGTAACCAGTATTTTATGGTATGGCCCGTAGGTTGGTTTTCCTATGTAACCATCTCCATAAAAAAAATGTGCCGTGTATCGTAGTTTTTCGAGTAACGATTTCGATTTCATAAAAAGCTCATGCTGCCTTTCAATGGTGTAAACAATAGCCCCCATCTCTAGCAGCACCGCTGTTTGATAACCCGAGCCAGTGCCAATTTCCAAAACCTTTTCTCGAGGATTTAATTTCAGCAATTGGGTTTGATATGCCACCGTGTATGGTTGTGAAATGGTTTGGTTTGCGCCAATAGGGAAGGCCGAATCTTTATAAGAAAAATTTAGAAAGCCACTTTCCATAAATAGATGGCGTGGCACATTATTTATTGCCCTCAATACATTTTGGTCTATTATCCCTTTTTTTTCTAGCTCGTCAACCAGTTTTTTGCGTAATCCTTTATGTCTGTATGAATCTTCCATTTTTGAGAATGAGTATATGCCGCTACAATATTTTTACAAATATAGTTATTAAAAGATGTGCTAAAAAATTGAAATTTTAATTTTGCCATTCATAACTCAAAAAACAAGCACATCTTTAAACTAGTATAATTATTTACATATTTTCCCAGAAGTATTTAATCTGGTTTTTGAGATAGTTATATTTGTGAAATTTTAAAAATTTTGTTATTTCAGTGGTTGAGTAGTGTTTTTATATGCTAAATGTTTAGTTTCGTATCTTTATATTAACAATGTGATTGTGGGGAAAAGATTATTGATTTTTAAGTACATACTTTTTGATTTTGTTGGATCATTTACCGCTTGGTTCCTTTTTCACTTGTATCGCAAACAAATAATTGAGAAATCAGTACTAGGTAATAATGTTGGTGATTTGCTTGATACTAACGTTATTATTGGACTTATTGTTATCCCTATTGCTTGGGTAATAACTTTGTCTTTTTTTGGTTTTTATCGTGATATTTTCCGACGCTCAAGACTAAAAGAGTTGGGTGTTTCAATTAGCATTACTTTTTTTTGGGTAATTCTATTATTCTTTCTTTTACTACTGGATGATTTTGTGGCATCGTACCGAAGTTATTACCAGCTATTTTTTATGCTATATTCTCTTCAGTTCCTTTTAACCTATATTCCTCGGGTACTATTAACCTCATTCACTATCAGACGAATTCGACTAAAAAGAATTGTTTTCCCAACTCTTGTTGTTGGCGATGGGGATAAAGCGCTGCAAATTTTTAATGAGGTTTTGGGAGAACCGAAATCACAAGGCAATCATTTGGTAGGTTATATTACGGTAGGTGGGATAGTAAATGAAAGATTGGCTAAAGAACTTCCTTGTTTAGGTAATTTGGGGGATTTAAAAAGTGTGGTTAAAAAGCATAATATTGAAGAGTTAGTGCTAGCCATAGATCAGAATGATAATAAGTTAATGACTAAAATAGTAAACGATATACTAGGGTTAAATGTAATTGTTAAAGCTATACCTAGTATGTACGATATTCTTACAGGAAGGGTAAGAATGCCGGCAATTTTTGGAATCCCTTTAATACAAATATCGTTCGATTTAATGCCTGTTTGGCAACAACGCCTCAAGCTGTTTATTGATTTTTTTGCCTCGTTGGCTGCATTGATTCTACTTTCTCCTTTGTTTATTGTTATCGCTATAGCTGTTAAGTTTTCGTCAAAGGGTCCCGTTTTCTATTCGCAAGAGCGAGTAGGCCAGTTTGGTAAGCCTTTTAACATATATAAGTTCAGAACAATGGTAGCTGATGCCGAAAAACACGGGCCTGCTTTGTCAGCTAAAGATGATTTGCGTATTACGAATATTGGACGATTTTTGCGTAAAACACGGTTAGATGAAATTCCAAATTTCTGGAATGTGTTAAAGGGAGAAATGTCTTTGGTTGGACCACGCCCCGAACGACAATTTTACATCAATAAAATTATTCAAAAGGCGCCTCATTACCTACATTTACAAAAAGTTAAACCTGGAATTACTTCATGGGGGCAGGTTAAATTTGGGTATGCCGAAAATGTTGATGAAATGGTTGAAAGACTTAAGTTCGATTTGATTTATATTGAGAATATGTCGTTATATATCGATTTTAAGATAATTATATATACCCTTATAACCGTTTTTAAGGGAAGAGGGGTTTAGGGTGATACAATATTTACTAAAGGTGTTTTGAAAACAATATCTGTTTCCAACTTACTCGTTTAGTAGATATTTAATTTTGTTGAAAACCTATTGTCTTTTTTTTTCAAAAACTGAATCAACTTCGTTAGTTTTGTAAAAATATTAATTCATGGCCGAGAAAAGAGAGTTTAAAGATTATAAGAAGAAGGGAAGTACTGCAAACCTTGCAGGCATTGAGTTGGGTAAAGTGCCGCCACAGGCAGTTGAACTCGAAGAGGCGGTTCTGGGCGCCCTTATGATTGAGAAAGATTTGATCATTGATGTGCTCGACGTGCTAAAACTTGAAAGTTTTTACAAGGAAAGCCATCAAAAAATATTTAAGGCCATAGTTGAACTCTCTTCTAAACTCGAGCCAATTGACCTGTATACCGTTTCGGAGGAACTAAGGAAAACTGAGGAGCTAGAAGCGGTTGGAGGA
This sequence comes from Bacteroidales bacterium, assembly GCA_041656735.1. Taxonomy (GTDB): domain Bacteria; phylum Bacteroidota; class Bacteroidia; order Bacteroidales; family Tenuifilaceae; genus Perlabentimonas. The sequence continues at coordinate 21,061 of JBBACY010000031.1, forward strand.
GCGGTTTACCTTGCGCATCTTACTTCGCGTGTGGGTTCGGCTGCGCATCTTGAGTATCACTCCAAAATTATTGCCCAAAAATATATACAACGTGAGCTCATTCGAGTTTCAACCGACATTCAGAACCGAGCATTCGATGACTCTCTTGATGTTAACGACCTACTCGATTACTCTGAAATGGAGCTTTTTAAGGTTGCTGAAGGGAACATTAAGCGCGAAACAGCCCCTATTAGCATACTTGTTAAAGAGGCTTTGACTGCCCTTGAAGAGGCAGGAAAGCGTGAGGATGGCCTTAGCGGTGTACCCTGCGGCTTTTCAGAACTCGATCGGATGACATCGGGTTGGCAAGCCTCTGATTTGGTTATCGTTGCAGCCCGTCCATCAATGGGTAAAACAGCTTTTGTGCTTTCAATGGCTCGCAATATGGCCGTTGAGCGTGATGTTTCTGTGGCCTTTTTCTCTCTCGAAATGTCGAGCCTTCAACTTGTGAACAGGCTAATTGTTAGCGAGTCCGAAATACCGCACGAAAAAATTAGAAACGGAAAGCTTACACCGCAAGAGTGGACCCAGCTAACCGTTAAAATAGGTAATTTGCAAAACTCAAAAATTTTTATTGACGACACCCCGGCTCTTTCAATTTTCGAATTTAGGGCCAAATGCCGTAGGTTAAAAGCGCAGCATGATGTTGGCATTATTATTATCGACTATTTACAGCTTATGACCGGCCCAAACGATTCTAAAAGTAGTCGTGAGCAGGAGGTTAGTAGTATTTCACGTTCGCTTAAGGCCATTGCAAAGGAGCTAAATGTGCCAATAATTGCCCTGTCGCAGCTTAATCGCTCGGTTGAAACGCGTGGAGGAAACAAGCGACCTCAGCTATCCGACCTGCGTGAGTCGGGCGCTATTGAGCAAGATGCCGATATGGTACTATTTATTCATAGACCTGAATACTATGGCTTTGATGTTGATGAGGATGGGAACTCGCTACTGGGCCTTGCCGAAATAATTGTGGCCAAACACCGTAATGGTGCTACTGGCGATATTAAACTGCGTTTTAGAAAAGAACAGGCGAAGTTTATGGACTATGAAGGTCAAGATTATTCGGAGTATGGCGTAACCACCACGCAGGCTTCGCAAGCCGTGACCTATGGCTCAAAAATGAACGAGGATCCATTACCTACGGTTTCTGGAGATTCGGATTTTGATTTTTTAACCAGACCAATCTCTGAGGATGAGATACCTTACTAGTTTAGTATGGTATAATGAGAAAGTGTAAATTTTGCGATTAATATTTTCTCTGGCTCGTTGCGCTCAACCTGTTATTGCCATTTAGTGTGGCTTTGAGTCTAGAGAATATCTCTCAGTTCAATTAAATTGCTAATTTCGTGTGTAGGCACAACTTTTGTTTGTGCTTGTTTCGAAGGATTAAAGTGAATTTGATCTATTCCAAATGCTTTGGCGCCAATAATATCAGCATCTAAATCGTCGCCAATCATAATGCTTTCAACTTTTTTTGCATTCGCCCTAGCCAAAGAATATCCGAACGCTTGTGCTCGCGGTTTATGGTAGCCCGAAATTTCGGATGTTACCACTTTGTCAAAATATTTTTCTAAACCACATAGTTTAAGTTTTGTAAACTGAACCTCATTAAACCCATTGGTAATTATATGCAGTTTATATTGGCTGTATAGCCAGTCTAAAACAGGTAGCGTGTTAGGCATTAACGCTGTTTTTTTTGGACTTTCAGCCAAATACTCATTATCCATAACCGACGCGAGTATGCTATCCTTTATCCCAAAATCGAGTAAAGTTTGCTCAAATCGTTTAAATCTAAGTACCTCCTTTTTCATCGCCCCGCGCTGGTAACTTGCCCAAAGCCTGTTGTTATTAACAATAAAAGCATCAATAAAAGCCTGGGGGCTGGGGCTGGCTTTCTTTAGATTGTGGTTTTCGTATATATCCGTAAGCGTAATCCGCATATTTTGCTCAAAGTCCCATAGGGTACGGTCTAAATCAAAAAAAATATGTTTATAGGGTGGCATATAAAATCAGGCTTAACTTTTCGTTTTCAAAATTAGTGGCAAATTGCGCAACAAAGATACAATAGATATTTCACCCACCAGCAACCCCTTTCTGATGCTCAAAAAACGAAGTTACACCCTATATTTCAACCTCCTTTTGAGTATATGCGCATTGCTGTAACAAACTTTATTGCAGGTGTTTATTGGCTCAATATCAATTGAATGAGGGTTATTGGTGTTAAAAGCAACAAAAAATCATTATCTTTGTGAACAAAAATCCAGTTCGTTTTCGAATAGAACGAATCTTACAAATTATTAAATATTAATTCTACCACAAATACATACCATACATTTGAAATTTAAAGATTTTGGTTTTCAGAATGCCATTATGGATGGCATTGACGCAATGGGGTTCACCCAGCCAACTCCTGTACAAGAACAGGCAATTCCGTTTGTAATGAAAGGGGATGATGTGATTGCGTGTGCCCAAACAGGAACAGGAAAAACGGCCGCATTTATTCTTCCCATTATGGATAAACTTTCCTCACTACCCATGCGGCTTAACTATACTAGCACCTTGGTGATGGTACCAACCCGTGAATTAGCCATACAAATTGACCAGCAGCTGGAGGGCTTTGGCTATTTTGCACCGGTAAGTTCGGTTGCTGTATATGGTGGAAATGATAGCGGCACTTGGGAGCAGCAAAAACAGGCTATACAGAATGGATCCGATTTTATTATAGCCACACCAGGCAGGTTAATTCAGCATATACGCATGGGCTATGTGCAGCTCGACAGGATAGAGCATTTGGTGCTCGACGAGGCTGATCGTATGCTCGATATGGGATTTTATGATGATATAATGGATATTGTGAAGTTGCTACCCACAAAGCGTCAAACATTGATGTTTTCTGCTACTATGCCCCCAAATATCAGAAAACTTACCAAATCAATTTTACACAAACCCAAGGAAATAAGCATTGCCATATCAAAACCAGCCGAAAACGTTTTGCAGGCAGCCTATGAGGTTGATGATTTAGGGAAAATTCCTTTGCTTTCACATCTTCTTAAGGGCAAGGATCATGTGAAAAGTGCTATCGTTTTTGCATCAACCAAGATAAAAGTGAAAGATATTGAGAAGTCTCTTGCAAAAAAAGGGATTGAGGTGATGGCAATCCATTCCGATTTAGACCAGAAAGCGAGAGAGGATGTGTTGCGTAAATTTAAGAATCGCCATTTTCAAATTTTGGTGGCAACCGACATTATCTCTAGGGGTATTGACATTGAAGACATTGACCTAATCGTTAATTATGATGTGCCGTATGACCCCGAAGATTATGTGCACAGAATTGGGCGAACGGCTCGTGCTCAATCCGACGGTGTTGCGCTAACTTTTATAAATACAAAAGAAAAGAAAATATTTTCGCAAATTGAACACTTTTTAAGCACTAAAATATTTAGAATCGCAAATCCACTCAAATCTGTGAAAAGATAAGTTACATATTAGAAATCAGTGTTTAAGGGTTTTTTTCGTTTTTTTGAGATAGCTTCTTACTGGTTTTTACAACTGTTTGAAATACAGGGCTTGTTTCTTTTATTCATCAAAAAGCTTTGGTAAAATTGCTCATTATCTAGAATGATTTATTAATGTTGTGTTGTAATATGCCTAGTTTTTTTGAGGTTGGCAGCCTAAAATATTAACCAATTACGGATCATTATGCCTTTAAAAAGAAAAATCTTAGAGCTTCAAAAGCGAAAAGAAGAAATTCTTCAGGGAGGGGGCGAAGTAGCCATTGCTAAGCAGCAGGCTATGGGAAAACTAACCGCTCGTGAGAGGGTTATTGCTCTTCTCGATGAGGACTCGTTTAATGAGTACGATCTTTTTGTTGAACATGAAGCGCGAGACTTTGGAATGGAAAGCAAAGTTTTGCATGGTGACGGGGTAGTAATAGGCACAGGAACAATTTATGGTGCACCCGTAGCTATTTTTGCACAGGATTTTACTGTTGCTGGGGGATCACTCGGGTTGATGCATGCCCGAAAGATTACAAAAATTATGGACTACGCGCTTAAAATGCGTATTCCACTAATTGGTATCAACGACTCTGGAGGAGCACGTATTCAGGAGGGCGTTAACTCGCTTGCTGGCTACGGCGAAATTTTCTATCGCAACACCCTTGCCAGTGGAGTTATACCTCAAATTTCGGTTATTTTAGGCCCATGCGCTGGTGGTGCGGTGTATTCGCCTGCTTTAACCGATTTCGTATTTACTGTTGATAACATTTCAAAAATGTTTATCACTGGCCCCGAGGTTATTAAAACGGTTTTAGGTGAAGAAATTTCTATGGAAGAGCTGGGCGGTGCCCGCGTTCATGCCGAGATAACGGGTAATGCCCATTTCTTTGCCGAGAGTGAAATGGAGTGTTTTGATCAGATTAAGAAATTAATCACATACATTCCCTGGAACAACACCCGTAAAGCTCGCAAGTTTGAGCCTAAGGAACCGAAGCCCGAGTTTAATATCGATGAAATCGTACCAGGCGACTCTAAACAACCTTACGATGTTCGTGACGTAATCAGAAGTATTGCTGATGATTCCGATTTCTTTGAGATTCATGAGTTTTGGGCAGCGAATATTGTTGTTGGATTTGGCCGTATAAATGGCGATACGGTAGGCTTTGTTGCTAACCAAGCTTTGGTTTTGGCTGGTGTGCTCGATGTTGACTCATCAGATAAAGCTGCCCGCTTTATACGCTACTGTGATGCTTTTAGCATTCCAATTATTACTCTAGTTGACCTGCCCGGATACTTACCTGGTGTTGACCAAGAGCATGCTGGTGTTATTCGTCATGGAGCCAAAATGCTTTATGCTTACAGCGAAGCTACCGTGCCTAAAATTTCGATAATTCTTCGTAAAGCTTATGGTGGTGGTTACATCGCTATGAACTCGCGCCATCTTCGTGCCGACTTTGTGTTCGCATGGCCTGGTGCAGAAATTGCCGTTATGGGACCCGAAGGTGCAGCCAATATTATTTTCCGTAAGGAGATTATGGAAGCTGAGGATCCCGAGAAAATGCGCAAGCTAAAGGTTAAAGAGTATAGAGAGAAGTTTGCAAATCCATATGTTGCAGCAGCTAAGGGTTATATCGATACAGTAATTGAACCTGCCGAAACCCGAAAACTTGTTATCCATGCGCTTGAAGTTTCAGTTAATAAGGTGATTGATATTCCTTGGAGAAAGCATGGAATTCCACCATTTTAAAAAGAGATGTCATGGATGAAAAAGATTTAACAGAAGAAAAGAAAACTTCAAACGTAGTTGTAGACCCATCTATTGCAAAGCATCCGCTTTATAAAATTATGGTTGTTGAGGGAACAAAATTCAGAACCCTTTCAACCAGAAAAAATGAGATGCGTGTTAAATGGGAAGCTCCAAAGGTGAAGGAACTTAAATCGGCCATACCAGGTACTGTAATTAAGATAGCAGTTAAGGTAGGCGAGAAGGTTGAACCAGGAGACTTACTTATGATATTTGAAGCAATGAAAATGCAAAACAAGGTATTGTGTCCTTTTCCGGGTGTTTTAAAAAAGATAAATGTGAAGGAGGGGGAGAGGATTCCTAAAGGCTTTGTAATTGCCGAGTACGAGTAAAGATAAATGAAAACGGGGTTCGCCCCGTTTTTTTTGTGCCAATGTAGCGCACCTATTTAGTAAAGCTATTCTTTGCAAATAATAACGATTAGATAAAAACATACGCCGAAAAGCAAGCTTTATGCTATATTCTTACTATTTTTGACACAAATTTATAAATATTAAACTATAACCATGGAAGTTACTGTTGACATTGCCAAAGAGTTGGGACTTTTACCCAATGAGTTTGAAATGATTAAGGATATTTTGGGACGTGTGCCCAATTTTACAGAGCTTAGCATTTATGCTGTAATGTGGAGCGAACATGCCTCTTACAAGAACTCTATAAAATGGATAAAAACCCTACCTCGCAAAGGTGATGCCATTCTTGCAGAAGCTGGTACAGAAAATGCAGGGCTAGTAGACATAGGTGACGGCATGGCTTGCGCATTTAAAATAGAATCGCATAATCATCCATGTGCTGTTGAACCATACCAAGGTGCAGCAACAGGTGTAGGCGGCATTAACCGCGATATTTTTACCATGGGCGCTCGGCCTATAGCCCAGCTAAACTCTCTCCATTTTGGTGATTTAAAACTCGACAGAACAAAATGGCTTATAAAAGGCGTGGTTAAGGGTATTGGCGATTATGGAAATGCTTTTGGCGTACCCGTAGTAGGTGGCGAAGTTTTTTTCGACGACTCATATAATACCAACCCTCTGGTTAATGCTATGTCCGTTGGGATTATTGAAAAGGATATGGTTGTGTCCGCAATCTCTAAAGGCGTTGGGAACCCTGTTTTTATTGTAGGCTCTTCCACTGGCAAAGATGGTATTCATGGTACTACTTTCGCATCGGCCGATATTACCGATGATTCAGCCGATGATATCCCATCCATACAGGTGGGCGATCCCTTTATGGAGAAACTCTTGCTCGAAGCAAGCATAGAGGTTATTAAAACTGGCGCAATTGTAGGAATGCAGGATATGGGTGCGGCAGGTATCATCTGTTCAACCTCCGAAATGTCTGAGAAAGGCGGTTGCGGTATGAAGGTTGACCTAAGCAAGGTTCCACTTCGTCAGCAAAATATTGAAGCATGGGAAATTCTGCTTTCCGAGTCGCAAGAGCGTATGCTTATTGTGGTTGAAAAAGGTCGCGAGGCCGAGGTTGAGGCGGTATACAAAAAGTGGGACCTTAACTGTGTGCAAATTGCCGAAGTTACCGAGGGCGATGATCTTGAGTTTTATTGGAAAGGTGAGAAGGTTGCCCATGTGCCAGCCGAGTCGTTAGTTTTAGGCGGTGGCGCACCAATTTACGATCGTGAGTATTCAGAACCTGCTTACTTTAAAGAGTATAAGAAATTTGAAATGAATTCGGTTCCTGAACCTAACGATTTGCTCGAGGTAGCCAAGGTTTTAATAAAGCACCCCAATATTGCCTCAAAAAGGTGGATTTATGAGCAGTACGACACCATGGTTGGCACACGTAATATGACCACGAATTTCCCTTCTTCGGCTGCAGTTGTAAACCTTAAGGGCACGAATAAAGCGTTGGTTTTAACAGTTGATTGCAATGCACGGTACGTAAAGGCCGACCCTGAGGTAGGCTCAATGATTGCTGTTGCCGAGGCCGCTCGAAACATTGTTTGTAGCGGAGGCAAACCTATGGCTATAACGAACTGCTTAAACTTTGGAAACCCATATAACCCCGAAATATATTGGCAATTTGTGAATGCCATTAAGGGTATGAGCACTGCTTGCATAAAGTTTAAAACACCTGTTACTGGAGGTAACGTGAGTTTCTATAATCAATCAACTGTTGGAGGGAAAAATGAATCGGTTTTCCCAACTCCAACTATCGGAATGCTAGGTATTCTCGAAAATAAAAATAATCATACAACCCTCGCTTTTAAAGAGAAGGGACATATGATATATCTTATAGGCAGATCTCAAAACGATATTTCTTCATCTGAGTATCTTAACACGTACCATGGTATAAAAGAGTCGCCTGCTCCATACTTCAATATCGATGAGGAGTACCAAATGCAGCAGGTGGTTAGCCAACTAATAGACCGTAATTTGGTACAATCGGCAAACGATGTGTCTGATGGTGGGTTGTTTGTTTGTTTATATGAGTGTGCTGCTCCCCGTAATTTAGGTTTTGACATAACTACCGATGCCGAAATTCGAACCGATGCGTTTCTGTTTGGTGAAGCACAGGGGCGAGTGGTTGTTACCGTATCGCCTTCGCGCGAAACTCAATTCATTGACCATATGATAGAAAGTAAGATGACGTTTACAACCATTGGGCATGTTACCAAGTCCGAAATTAGGGTAGATGATGTTTCGTTTGGGTTTATAGCCGATTGGAAGGACGAGTACGACAACACCCTTGGTAAATTAATTGTTGGCCAAAAGGAGTAAACATTGTAATTTCAACTCAGTGGGGCAAGTTAATATTCAGGAGAACGAGGTTGAGGCGATGTTTAATGGCATTGCCCCTCGTTACGATTTTTTAAATCATTTACTTAGTTTCGGAATTGACAAAATTTGGCGAAAACGGTTAGTTAAAACATTAGTAAAAAGAAAACCCTTAAAGGTTCTTGATGTTGCAACTGGCACTGGTGATTTAGCCATTACTCTTGCTAATAAACAAAGCGATGTAACCATTGTTGGTGTTGATATTGCTCAGGAAATGCTTGCCGCTGCCAAACAGAAGGTCGACAAATTACACCTAAGTAATCGCATCTCATTCCAAAAGGCCAGCTCTTTAAGCCTTCCCTTTTTAAGTAATCAGTTTGATGCGGCAATGGTTGCTTTTGGTGTAAGAAACTTTGAAGACCCTTTGGCTGGGCTAACCGAAATATGCAGAGTGTTAAAACCTGGAGCGTCATTTCTCGTGCTAGAGTTTACAAACCCTCAGAACTGTTTTATACGTAGCATTTATAGTTTCTATTTTAAAACGATACTTCCTAAGATTGGGAGTAAAATATCTGGGCATAAAACTGCATATACTTACTTGCCACAATCAGTTGGTTTGTTTAAAGAAAGAGAAGGTTTTGTCGATTTACTTAAGCAGTCGGGTTTTACGAATGCTTATTTCAAACAGCAAAGTTTTGGTGTTGCAGCAATATATATTGCAAAGAAAGCGTAAGCGGAACATTTTACCGTATACATTGCAATAAAGGGTTTATTTAGTCGTTTTTATAAGAATGCAAATGTTACGATGAGAAAATATTTTATTGTACTGGTACTAGCTGTTTGCACTCTAACTATTAGCGGTGGCGTGTATTCGCAGGTAAAACCGCAGCCAGTTTTAAACGACCCCGACTACGATTTCGAAAAGATACTTCGATTCGGCTTTTCACTTGGGATAAATGTTATGGATTTTCAAGTAAAGAGTAATCCTAACGACTCAATTTTTGTTGACAATAGCGTTTTGTACCCAGGCTTTAATGTTAATGTGGTAACCGACCTTCGTATTACCCCAACCGTTCGATTACGCTTTTTGCCTGGATTAGCATTTGGCCAGCGCGATTTGTATTTCTACCCTAAAGACGGAGGGGATCCAACCATTATGTCAATTGAGTCGTCATTTATTGAGTTGCCTCTAATGATAAAGTATTCTGCCGACAGGAAATGGAACGCCCGACCCTACCTTATTGCTGGCGCTAATTTCCGAATTGATATGGCAGCCTATAAAAAGTTAAATATTGAGGAAGGCGTATACATTGGTCTTATAAAAGGAGATTTTTATTACGAATTTGGGTTTGGTATGGAGTTCTTTTTAACATGGTTTAAATTCTCAACCGAACTCAAGTTCTCTTCTGCCTTTAGAAACGCTATGGGGAAATTTGATGAGGACCAAGGTTCTACCTATTACAATGCTATTGATAGACTCAAGTCCCAGTTGGTAACCCTTTCTTTTCACTTTGAATAGTATTTTCTATGGCCACTGAGCTAAACCTTATACTAAGCCCTTCACAAGCATCTTCGGCTGATGCTATAAAGCGTGCTGTGTTTAGTAAACTAAAAGGGCAGTCATCTCAATTCAACGATTTTCGAATAATTCGCAAATCCATTGATGCACGTGGTGGTAAAGTTAGGATTAACCTAGGGGTTATGGTTTATGGTAAAAATGAATCCATCGTCGATGAGTTTCCTTCATTTAACTATAAACCAGTAAATGCAGCACCCGAGGTAATTATTGTAGGTTCGGGACCAGCTGGTCTTTTTGCTGCTCTAAGGCTAATAGAGTTAGGCTTAAAACCTATTATTTTTGAGCGCGGACAGGATATATCAAATCGGAAACGTGATATTGCCCTATTGAATCGTAATGTTGTGACCAACTTCGAGTCTAACTATGCGTTTGGTGAAGGGGGTGCAGGTACTTTTTCCGATGGCAAGCTGTTTACCCGGTCGCGAAAGCGAGGGGATATCAACCGTATTCTCAGAATATTCCACCAGCATGGAGCGCAAGATGAGATTCTTTTCGAGTCGCATCCTCACATTGGTTCAAACGTGCTGCCTAGGGTAATAATGGCAATGCGAAAAACGATTGAGCATTTTGGCGGCATTTTTAATTTTAGTAGTCGGGTTGATTCATTGATTGTTAAAAATGGTAAGGCAATAGGCGTTCAGTTAAGCAGTGGCATTAGTCATACGGCTGGTGCGGTAGTTTTAGCCACAGGCCATTCGGCACGCGATATTTATTCGATGCTAATTAACCAGAATATAGCACTTGAAACAAAACCCTTTGCTATGGGCGTGAGGGTTGAGCATCCTCAGGCTCTAATTGATTCAATACAATACCATGGTATTGAGAGGGGCGATTTTCTCCCTGCGGCAACCTATAAACTTGTTCAGCAAGTTGAGGGGCGTGGCGTGTACTCGTTCTGTATGTGTCCAGGCGGTTACATTGTTCCGGCTTTAACGGGCGAAGGCCAGGTGGTGGTTAATGGTATGTCACCTTCATTTCGTAATTCAAAATGGGCAAATTCAGGTATTGTTGTCGAAGTAAAACTTAGCGATATTGAAGAGTTTAGCTCGCACGGGCCACTTGCCGGACTCGAATTTCAAAAGCATATTGAAGGCTTGGCATATGCTAACAGCAATGGGGTAGGCGTTGTTGCTCCTGCGCAAAGGCTCTCCGATTTTGTGAAGGGTGTTACGTCCAATGCTTTGCCCTCTAGCTCTTATAATCCAGGGTTGGTCTCTTCGCCCTTACATGAATGGCTTCCGAATTGGATAACCAGAAGTTTACAGCAAGGGTTTGCCCATTTCGATAAAAAAATGAGGGGCTTTATTACTAGTGAAGCCCTTATTGTTGGGGTTGAGTCGAGAACATCTGCGCCAGTTCGGATTCCTCGAAATCCCGATACGCTCGAGCATATTGGGGTTAAGGGATTATTTCCCTCGGGTGAGGGTTCCGGTTATGCAGGCGGTATTATGTCGTCGGCAATTGATGGTGAGCGGTCGGCCGAGGCAGTAGCCCAGTATCTTAAGGGAGGCTAGTTCTTCTTTTAAACTCAGAACAAATAATGGCTGTGGCCATTGCTACATTTAATGATTCGCTGGTTTCTTCTTTCGTACTAAAATTGGGTATTGTAAGTTTATGGTTTACTAGTTTTTCCACACCTTGTGAAATTCCGTACCCCTCGTTACCCATAACTATTATTCCTGTAGAACTTAAATTGGATGTGTATAGGCTGTTTCCATCTAAAAAAGTTCCGTAGGTTGGTATTCCTAAAGGGTCAGTTTTTAAAATTATTTCTTCTAAATTGGCATAAAAGATATTAACTCTCGCAATAGCTCCCATGGTTGCCTGAATAACCTTTGGTGCAAATGCATCAGCTGATGTAGGTGAGCATATAATATTTGTAATGCCAAACCAATCGGCAAGCCTTATAATTGTCCCCATATTACCAGGATCCTGAACGTTGTCAAGCATTAGCGATAGCGAACCGGTAAGTAGTTCGATGTCAATGGCTCTGTTTGGAGTCTTTCCTAGGACAATCACCTCGGTGGGGGTAGTAAGATTACTAATTCGGCCCATCTCCTTTTCGTTAACCAAGATAAACTGTGTATTATCACCTAAGTGGTAATTACTCCAGCCTGCGGTATGGTAAACTGTGGCTATCTCTACATTAGAGCAAAGTAAGTCTTCAACCAGTTTAGAGCCTTCGGCAATAAAAAGGCCATACTGCTTTCGAAACTTTTTTTGTTGAAGCGATTTTATATGCTTTATATCGTTAGCTGTTAGCATTGGGTTTTGGTTTGTACAAACCTACAACTTTTTGCTAAAAATTGCCAGCATTGTGTGGATATGATTTTTCGAACCCATTGCCCATATGTAGTGTGAAAATATTTGGAAGATGTTATTTTTATTCTGTAGATACTTGTTACAAACAATTTTGATGTTTATGGCATCGTAATTTCGTGGAAAATAATGTTATTTGATGAATTTAGCGTTTGATGGGTTTTATGGCATTTTTTATGCTGTATGTTTTCAGCGTAACACATTTTATATAAAAATGGTTTTACTATCTTTCAGGCCTAATCTAATCTTACTATTACTGCCCTATGCGGAATATGAACAATGCTAAACATAACGAGCTCTTTGGTAGATATTATTTGCCAATGGTAATTGTTTTGCTGTTTACCATATCTTCATGTAGCATTACTCGACGTATTCCTGATGACCAATATTTGTTGGATAATGCAAAAATTAGCATAAAGTCCGAGAAGGATAAAAACGAGGTTAAAGCGGGCGAATTATCAAGATATATTAGGCAGAAACCCAATAAGCGAATTTTATTTTTTCGATTTCATTTAAGACTGTGGAATGTGGCGCGACCGTCTAAGGAAAAAGGGCTTAGTGAGTTTTTTCGTAAAGTAGGAGAGGAGCCGGTAATACTTGATACGTTTCAAACTGCGCAAACAACAAGTAACCTAGCACGCTACATTGAGAGTAAAGGCTATTATGATTCAAAAGTGACAGATACAACTCTTTTTAAAAAGCGAAGGGCAAAAGTAAAGTACGATGTTAGTTTAGGAAAGCCACATCGGGTAAGGAGTATTAATTATGTTATTGAGGATCCACTCATACAAAGCCTTGTACTAAATGATACGCTAAATCGATTGATTAAAAAAGGTGATAGGTTTGACATAGACCTTTTAAGGGCTGAGCGCCAAAGAATAGAAGAGAACCTTAGGGAAGAGGGTTTCTTTTATTTTTCGCGCGAGTTCATAACCTTTACAGCCGATACCGCTTTATCAGGTAAAAAGGTTGACCTTGAACTGGTAATTAAAAATAGGTTTACTCGTAATGCCTTTGGTGAGCGAATAGAGGAAAAATATAGGAAGCACAAGGTGAGCAACGTTTATATTTATACAAATTACGACCCAGTTGAATTTTTCTATTTGCAAGAAGAAAACTTTTTGGATACCATCCGATCCGACAATCAATATTTTATATATTCTTTGTCGCCGGGTATTAAGCTTAAAACCATAAGCAATGCTAATTTAATTAGGCCCGGAGAATTATATTCAGAGAGCATTGTTCAAAAATCACGTGATAACCTTACCTCTCTAAAACTTTATAGGGCGGTAAATATATTTTTCAAACTCGATGAGTCTGCAGAGAATAATTTAAACGATGATTTTCTACTATTTGACACAGAGTTGAAACCTGACTCGTTACAATTCGGAAGCCTTAACTGCTATATTCAACTTACACCCCATACGCTTCAGAGTTATCACATTGATATGGTCGGAACAAACACTACGACTTCGGCTAACATAGGTTTTGAGGGGAATTTAGGTTACCAGCATAAAAATATATTTAGAGGTGCCGAAACTTTTGATACAAAACTACGCGGTATGGTGCAACTTCTTTCAGGAGAAACTTCATCTGCCAGCTCGCTAGAGTTAGGTGGTTCTGTGGGGCTTAGCTTCCCACGGTTTATTGGACCATTTGCTGGTAATGAGCATGAAAAACGATATAATCCCAGAACCAAGGTTACGGCTTCGTATAGTTTTCAGGATAGGCCCGAGTTCACGCGAACTATGGCGGGTATGGATTTTGCCTATACGTGGCGAAGCGAGAATCGTTTTACACATACGCTAACACCCCTTGAGGTTAATGTGATTAATATTTTTAGCATGTCCGATGATTTTTGGCAGGGTATAAGGAATAGGTACGAGGCGAATAGTTACAAAAATCAGCTGATGACACTTTCGGGGTATAACCTAATTTATTCAAATCAATCCGTTAAAAAACAGAGCTATTCTGTTTATCGATTTAATTTTGAGTTGTCGGGCAACACGCTTCAAACCATTTTTGATTTAGCAAAGATTGAAAAGGTGAATGGAGCGTATCAACTCTTTAATACAAACTTCTCGCAGTTTTTTAGAACGGACTTTAACTATGTTTTCAACCAGGTTGTTGATGAAAACAATACGATGGTTTATAGGCTATACCTTGGGGTGGGACTTCCATACGGTAATTCATCGGCACTCCCTTTCGATAAGAAGTATTTTTCGGGCGGTTCAACAGGAGTACGAGCATGGAATGCTCGAGGGTTAGGACCAGGTTCCTACGTTGAGGAGCAGTTTAAGTTTCCTAACCAAACAGCCGATATGAAACTTGAAGCGAATTTTGAGTATCGGTTCAAGTTAGTTTGGATGCTCGAGGGGGCACTGTTTTTAGATGCAGGTAATATTTGGGCTATCACTTCGGCCGATGAGAGACCGGGCGCCGTTTTTCACCCAAGTTCATTCTATAAGCAAATAGCACTCGGAACGGGCACAGGAATACGACTGAATTTAGGTTTCTTTACTATTCGTTTTGATATGGGTATCAAACTTTACGAGCCGGGTATTAGAGCGAAAGACCTAGGTAATCCAGAATTGGTAACCCATTGGATCCCCTTCGATAGAAAATTTACGCATAAGGATAATTTTGCGTGGCATTTTGGTATTGGCTACCCGTTTTAGCCATGTATTTAGGTCGGTTTTAACCAGCACGTCAAAAGTTTTTTTGCTATATCCAACAATTATTATGAAATTGGCTTTCGTTTTTCTCTCACTGTAAAATAAAGAATACATCATTATGACGGATAATATTGCGAAGCGTGATAACTTTGGAAGTAAGTTTGGTATCATTGCAGCGGCTGCGGGTTCTGCAGTTGGCCTTGGAAATATTTGGAAATTCCCTTATGTAGCAGGCGAGAATGGGGGTGGGGCGTTCCTACTTATTTACCTGTTTTTTGTGATGGTTATTGGTGTTCCGGTTATGATGTCGGAATTTGCCATTGGCCGAAGAGGACAGAAAAATGCCTACGGATCGTTTAACAGCATTGCACCCGGAAAAAAATGGGGCCTCATCGGGTTGATAGGTGTTGTAGCAGCTTTTTTTATCCTAGCATTTTATACTACCGTTGCTGGCTGGACCCTCGAGTACATTATTAATTCAGTAACGAATAAATTCGCAGCGCAAACACCAAAAGACTTAGAAATATCATTTAACGCCTTCATATCAAGTTCTGTACGGCCTGTAATTTGGCAGCTTGTGTTTATGGTTTTAACTGCCCTAATTGTTCTGGCTGGTGTAAAAAAAGGGATAGAGAAGTACACTAAAATGCTGATGCCCCTGCTTTTTGTTCTTATACTAATCCTTTGTATTAGGTCGGTTACATTGGATGGCGCAAGGGAGGGTTTAGCGTTTTTGTTTAAGCCTGATTTTAGTAAGGTTACAGGAAAGACTTTCCTTTATGCACTTGGACAAGCATTTTTCTCGCTTAGTTTAGGAATGGGTGCACTTATAACATATTCGTCGTATTTTAGTAAGAAGGAGAATTTAGCCTCCACAGCTGTTCAGGTTGCATTGTCCGATAGCTTAATTGCTATAATGGCTGGAATAATGATTTTTCCAGCAGTATTCTCATTTGGTATTGAGCCTGGTTGTGGGCCAAGCCTTGTGTTTATTACCTTACCTGGTATTTTTGAACAAATGCCTGGGGGTGGTATTTTTGGTATTATATTCTTTATTTTACTTGCAGTGGCAGCTTTAACTTCCACCATTTCATTGCTCGAAGTGGTTGTGGCTTATTTTTCTGAGGAACTAAAAATTTCACGAAAAAAGGCAACTTTAATAGCTACTGTGGCAGTTTCCGTTTTGGGCGTATTTGCAACACTTTCCTTTGGCTCGCTGGATAATGTTACCCTTTTCGGGAAAAGTATTTTTGATATACTCGATTACACCGCATCAAATGTGCTACTTCCGTTAGGAGGGTTGTTTATTGTGCTGTTTGTTGGCTGGTTTGCAGGAAGAAAAATAACGAAAAGTGAACTCTCTAACGAGGGAAGCCTAAAGGTTAGATATTTTCCATACTTCAACTTTATAGTAAAGTTTATTGCTCCTGTTGCCATCGCGGCCATTTTTATCTACAGCATTTTTTGGGGCGGGTTAGGTTAATTTGTCGATTAGCAGATGAGATGATGTGTTGATGAGATGATAGGGTTGAGGTTTAGGTTGAGGTTTAGGTTTAGGTTGAGGTGAAAGTGGTAAGTAGTGAGCAGGACGGTAACAGAGCGATGTACATTAGCCTGTCGAAATGGCTCTAGAAGTCATCGATTAGTCATCGAAAAAGAACAACCACATTCGCACAAATTTACCTTCGCTGAACTCGAGAAGGGCGTTCAGTTGTGTATTTTGTGTAATTGAAAAAACTATATCACAAAGTAACACGAAGGGTTGCACAAAGAATGCACAAAGAATTTAAAAAAAATGATTAGGTGGTTTATTATCTGGTATCATTACCGTCCGATAAAAACTCAAATTTGATTTCAGTTAAATTCAACTATTTGAAAACAAGCGATTTGCATATTGGCATTCTAGGTTTTTAGAAAGTAAGCCCCTCAGAATAATGAGGGCTGCA
>JBBACY010000032.1:0-37581 GCA_041656735.1 Bacteroidales bacterium
CTAAAGTTAAAGTCATCTGTACCATAGTTTGTAGCGTTGTAATTCCAACGTGGGTGTTCGTTGGTATTGCAAGCCCCTCCGTTGGGGTGATCTAGTTGTCGGCACGATTTAAGCTGTTTGCCTATATCTACATTGTTTTTAGTTGCTATGTAATTGGTTAGTTGTGACCAGTCGTCGTTGGTAGCCACACGCCATCCATCGGGGCAAATATTTCTGGCGTCAGCTGTTGAGTACCAGTTGTATAGTGCACCGTAGGCGTTTAGTACCTCTTCGTCGGTGCTGAACCCGTCTATATTTGAGTGAGGATAAACTCCATAGACCCCCGATGTGGCACCCGCCCAATCGGTATCTTTAGTAATTGCATCCCCGTTGGAGTAATGTGTTGTTCTCAGGTTTTTTCCAAACCAACACTGGCTGCCCATTAGTATGGTATTGTAGGTATTATCGTCATAGTCGGTTGCAACAGGTGCATCGGGACAGGGTTCTCCATCGTTTCCAGTGTTTTGTGCTTCAAAGTTAGCCGTTAGTGTAACGTTCTCCACAGGCATAATATAGGTATAGCTAGCATCTGTGCTAACTATATCTAATCCATTGGTCCAGTTTATAAATTCATAGCCCGTGGCAGGTGTTGCGGTAATAGTTATTGTTTCTCCCGCTTCGTAGTTACCATTGCCCGTTACGGTTCCTGTGCTAGCTGGGTTTACTGCAAGCGTTAGCGTGTATGTAGGTACTACAATTACTTCAAAGTTAGCCATTAGCGTAACGTCTTCCGCAGGCATAGTATAGATAAAGCTAGCATCTGTGCTAACTATATCTAATCCATTGGTCCAGTTTATAAATTCATAGCCCGTGGCAGGTGTTGCGGTAATAGTTATTGTTTCTCCCGCTTCGTAATTTCCACTGCCCGTTACGGTTCCTGTGCTAGCTGGGTTTACTGCAAGCGTTAGCGTGTATGTAGGTACTACAATTGCTTCAAAGTTAGCCGTTAGTGTAACGTTCTCCACAGGCATAATATAGGTATAGCTAGCATCTGTGCTAACTATATCTAATCCATTGGTCCAGTTTACAAATTCATAGCCCGTGGCAGGTGTTGCGGTAATAGTTATTGTTTCTCCCGCTTCGTAGCTACCATTGCCCGTTACGGTTCCTGTGCTAGCTGGGTTTACTGCAAGCGTTAGCGTGTATGTAGGTACTACAATTACTTCAAAGTTAGCCGTTAGTGTAACGCTCTCCGCAGGCATAGTATAGGTATAACTAGCATCTGTGCTAACTATATCTAATCCATTGGTCCAGTTTATAAATTCATAGCCCGTGGCAGGTGTTGCGGTAATAGTTATTGTTTCACCCGCTTCGTAATTTCCATTGCCGGTTACGGTTCCTGTGCTAGCTGGGTTTATTGCAAGCGTTAGCGTGTATGTAGGTACTACAATTATTTCAAAGTTAGCCGTTAGAGTAACGTCCTCCGCAGGCATAGTATAGGTAAAGCTAGCATCTGTGCTAACTATATCTAATCCATTGGTCCAGTTTACAAACTCATAACCTGTTGCAGGTGTTGCGGTAACATTCACTTCTTCCCCTTCTTCGTATTCACCATTACCTGTTACGGTGCCTGTACTTGTCGGTGTAACCTCTAGCGATAGAGTATATGTAGGTGCAGCAACTTCTTTGAAATTGGCCGTTAGTGTAACGTTCTCCGCAGGCATAGTATAGGTAAAGCTAGCATCTGTGCTAACTATATCTAATTCATTGGTCCAGTTTACAAACTCATAATCTGTTTCGGGTGTTGCATTAACGTTTACTTCGACACCTGCTTCGTAACTTCCTTCGCCTTGTGTAGTCCCCCAGTTGGGGTTGTTTGTGGTTAGTGTAAGTGTAAACGAAGAACTTTCTACTGTTTCAAATATTTCATTGTTACCGTAGGCTGTCCCAGCAGCATTTGTTGCGTAGGCTCTAACGTAATAGGTGGTTTCGGGAGTAAGGTTTGTTAACTTGCTTGTAAATTTTCCTTCGCCTGCACCCTCGATTGTTATGCCTTCGTTGTCGTCAGTTGTGGGGTCTTCGTAGGTGCTCCAAACCATACCTCGTTGAACCACAGGGTCCCCGCCAATAGAGGAGATGAAGCCTCCTGTTTCTGCTGAAATCGCTGTGGTGTTAGTTATCTGAGTTGTGCTTACATTTGGTAACTCAATAAAGCTAGGGGTAATTATTTGTTTTTGGGTTCCGTATGCTGTGCCATTATCGTTCGTTGCGTATGCTCTAATCCAGTATTTGTTGCTTGGTGCAAGTATGGTTACAGTTTCCGAGAAGATGCCCATTCCACTGCCACTTACTAAGATTGTTAAATTGTTTGCAATTGTAGGATTCTCAGATGTTTCTATAACAAAACCTCTTTGAGAAATAGCTGAGCCTCCAATAGCGGTAGCCTTCCCTGTTAATACGGCCGAGGTAGTTGCAATATTAGTAGCTGCATGGGTTTCAATTTGAGGGACTTGTAGTATGGCAGAAGTGCCTTTAACACAGCGTATTGATAACCCAACCTCTTTAGGATAAGTAGATCGGCTAATGCCACGGTGCGAAAAAAGTAGTGTTCTGGCCCAAATTTGACTATTTGGTGCTTCGGTTGCACTCCAAAAGTAAGCCCATTGTCCCATTTGTGAAAATGAGTTACCCATAGAAAAGTAGCCCCCTGGTAGTGCGTTAAATAAATAGTCGTCGGTACCATACCTTTTGTCGTGTGAGTCCCATCGAGGATGTTCAGATGTGTTAAACTCTCCTCCAAGAGGAGAATTTACTTGCCTTTTGGATTTTAACTTGCTGCCCGCTGAGTTGTTGTTTCCCCATGATTTTGGGTCAATATGCTCTACTAAAATTTGCCAATCGTTATCGGTAGGCACGCGCCATCCATCTGGACAAACTCCGCGTTCATCGGCAGCCGTGTACCAGTTATATAGTTTGCCGTATTTTTCGTCGTTTTCGGTGTTATTGTCAAAGTAGGTCCAAAATCCTTCGTCCGCTACTTGCCATTGAGATAAATCTTTGCCAGTTACAATATCATCGCTATTATTGTACTTAGTTACCCTGAGGTTTTCTGCCATCCACTCCTGACTACCAATGGTAACAGTTTTATATGTAATACCTTCGTTGTCGGTTACCGTTGATGTGGTTTGTCCTGATACAATGCCTGAAACTAACAGCATAAACGCAAGGGAAAGGAGTATATTTATCTTTTTCATAAAGGGTGTGGGTTATGGTAATTGCATACAAATTTAGTAAAATACTTAAAAGTACTCAGCAAATTGTAAATTTATGCAAAATTTCACATTTATAATTAGATCTATGTTGCTCGTTAACATTTAGTTTTAACGAAGTATTTATCATATAGGTTACATTTATGCTTTTAGGGCTGGTGGCAACGCTTTTTGTGTTTCATTTTTTGTTGCTGTTCTAGTAATTTAATTATTGTAATTTTTAGATAATTTTATCCTTTTACTACTTGGTTAGTGGTAGCAAGAGAGTGAAACAACATATTTTGTAATTTAAAAGGCAGGCAGGAATGGCGGATGTTTATTTCATAATTGGAGCGAAATGAATCGTCGATATTTATTTGAAAAGAATTACCTTTGTGTTGTAAAATTACATTTAAGGTATTGCATTTTATGATTAGTAATGAACAGATTAAGGATTTTGTAAAGCGCACGGATGCGCTGAGGAGGCATCTTTGACATTGATAACAGACTTATTCGACTTGAGGAGGAGGAACAGAAGTCGCAAGATCCCACCTTTTGGGACAATTCCACCGAG
This sequence comes from Bacteroidales bacterium, assembly GCA_041656735.1. Classification (GTDB taxonomy): domain Bacteria; phylum Bacteroidota; class Bacteroidia; order Bacteroidales; family Tenuifilaceae; genus Perlabentimonas. The sequence continues at coordinate 3,802 of JBBACY010000032.1, forward strand.
GCTGAGAAGCAACTCAAAGTAATTGCTGAGCTAAAGCACTGGGTAACCTCGTTTAACGAGGTAAAAACGCTAGTTGACGACCTACAAGTAGTTTTTGATTTTGCAAAAGAGGGCGAGGCAACTGAAAATGAAGTTTTAGAACTATATAATCTTACACTCGCACGAATTGAAGATGTTGAAATGATGAATATGCTCCGCAATGAGGAAGATAAGCTGGGGGCAATTCTTAAAATTAATTCGGGCGCTGGCGGAACCGATAGTATGGATTGGGCTGAGATACTTATGCGGATGTACCTAAGGTGGGGTGAGCGCAACGGATACACAACGAAGATTCTTGACATTCAGGAGGGCGAAGAGGCTGGCATAAAGTCAGCTACCATAGAGTACGAGGGCAATTTAGCCTACGGCTTTCTAAAGGGCGAAAATGGGGTTCATAGGCTAGTAAGGCTTTCTCCCTTTAATGCGAATGCTAAACGACACACTTCGTTCGCATCAGTATTCGTTTCGCCTTCAATTGATGATACCATAGAGATAACCATTAGCCCAGCTGATATTAAATGGGATACTTACCGCTCTGGAGGGGCAGGTGGGCAGAACGTGAACAAGGTTGAGACAGGTGTTCGCCTGTACCACATTCCCACGGGTATTACAGTTGAAAATACTGAAACCCGCTCGCAGCACGCCAATCGCGATAATGCAATGCGTTTGTTAAAGGGACACCTGTACGAGTTGGAACTTCGTAAGCAAAAAGAGAAACAGGCTCAGATTGAAGGGAAAAAACTAAGGATTGAATGGGGTTCTCAAATACGTAATTATGTTCTCCATCCCTACAAACTTGTAAAAGACGTACGAACCAACTACGAGTCAGTAAATGTTCAGGACGTTTTGGATGGCGAATTAAACGACTTTATTAAAACTTACCTAATGCAGTTTGGTGCCGAATATTGATGAATTTAAACAACTTTTAAATTCATTTTAATTGCCGAGCTTAGCTCGGCAATTTTTTTGATTTTTTTTTTCGCAAAGTTGATTTGAAACAAATTAATGCATAACTTTGGTTTAGATAGGAATGAAATTCTACTGAATGTGTGGTGTTTTATTAAACCAGACTAAAACTTTTATACAATGAAAAAAGTTAACTTAATACTAGTTAGCATACTAGTTATTTCTTTGTCATCCTGCGTAACCCATTATTTTGCTGAACCAGTTCCGGTTGATGCAAAAGATTATTCCAGTATTCCACAGTCAATTCAGGGGCGATGGACTGCAAAGGGCGATGTTCATACAATAAGTGAGGACAAGTGGATTAGCGAAAAAACCGATTCGCTAGGGAATAAAACCACAAAAATTGAGTACGAACTTTCTGATAGTTTGATAGTGAGAACAGCCGATGGCTATTACTTCTTCAATAATTTGCATAGCAATGGCTATTGGACAGTTTCCCTTGGATATAAGCAAAGCAACCATTTCTTTATTAAAGGATTAGGTGATTCCGATACGCTTACATTGGTTAATTCTGTTGGATTGACTCCAGATTCCATTGATGATGCAAGTGATCGTTATTTTAATACGCCCTTTACCAATAAGCTAATGAAAAAGTTTATTGAAGATGGCGGTTTTGCCGATACGCTAATCGTTTTTGATATTGACAATCGAACTATAAAAGATTTATATTAACCTGCTTAAAACCGATACTGATAGCCAATGCGCACAACCTGTGTTTCATAGTAATCATTGGAAGCGAGGTTAAAACTAGTGCCTTCAATTTCATAGCGCATTACAAGTGTATTTAATATATCGCTAGCATTTATAAATAGTTCGCCTTTGCCCTTCTGTATTTTTCTGGTTAAGCCAGCATCAATAGAGTAGCGGGCAAGTATTTTACCCTGTGGAATAATGTCGGGGGCTAGATAAATTCCCGTTATTTGGAGTTCAGTGCTTTTTACAATAGTTGCAATTAGGTTAACCTTAGCGTTACCCGCAATAATTGTTTGTGCCTGCCCAGTATACGGAATATTGTTGGGGTATGCGTTTACAATGCGGAAAGCACCAATGCTATTTCGGTAAATATTGCCATTGACGTTAAGCCTTATTTTGCTTCCCAACTTTTGGTTTAGCACAAGTTCTATCCCTGTGTTTTGCCCCTTATCGGCATTCTGGTTAACCTGCGCTAGTAGGTTTGACGATGGTATCTCGGTTACAATCTTAGTTAGTATATTGGTTGACATTCTATGGTAAGCTGCGGTGTATAGATAACCACTCTCCCACGACTGCCTATACCCTAATTCAACCGACTGTGTAAACTGAGGCTGTAGATTAGGATTACCCATCGAGAGAATTTCGGGGCTTGCATAGGATGGGAACGTTCTTAACTCTTTCTCCTCAGGCCTATCTACGCGCCTATTGTAGAATGCTGATAATCTGCTATTCTTACTAATTAGCCACGTTGCCCTAACGCTTGGAAATGGGTCGATATAATCAAATCCTGTACTGCTGTATACCCTGTGATTGGTGTCTACCAAGTACTCGATTTTAGCATACTCTAACCTAAGGCCTGCCTCCAATTCGAATTTTTTGCGCTCGTAAATATAAGTTCCATAAACTGCCGAAAGCATCTCCCGGTATTCAGCGCTTCCTGAGAGGGTAGTGTCAAGTATTGTGTTATCGCCAGGCTTAAAGTAGATATTATTTGGAAAAATTCTTGCACGCTGTTTTGTTCCTAGCTCAAGTCTACCCGATTTGAAAGGCTTTGAGTAATCAACGGTTAGGTCGAAAATATTCTCATCGGCTAGTAAGCCCGTAGTGTCGGTTCCTATTAAATCTGGATTGTACCGTCTGTTTGTGAAGTAGAACACCTCATCCTTGCGCCGGAACGAATAGTTAAACGACGATACCAGGCTGTGCCCAGGCTGGTTAAACGAATGCTTGTGCGTAGCGGTAGCGAATAGGGTTTGGTTAACCTCGTTTTCGAAGTATTGCCAAAGGCGCAATCTGTTACCATTGGCTTTATCGTAAGATATATCGCCTAAATCGGTGTATTCTCGATAGTTAAATAGGGTTGAGAAAGTAAATGTATTCTTCTTGTTCGGGTTATAGTCTACCCCCGCTTTTATGTTATATATGGGCTGCGTTCTGTTCTCAAGAAACTACTGATAAACTTTTTCTTCTTCTTCTTCTTCTTCTTCTTCTTCTTCTTTGTTGTAACTACGAAGCGTGAACTCATTCTTCATCATTTGCTTGTGGTATAGCAAATCGGCTTGGGCGTAAAAGTTTGTTTTTGCACGTTTATAGTTTGCTGAAAAAGAAGGGTTTATTTTTGGGGTAAACCGATACTGATCACGAATACCCGCTACATTGGGTTCTTTTTCGGCTAATGATCCAAGTCCGAGGGTAAGGCCAGTCTTACCATTCCAGCCAAATTCCTGATCTTTTTTAAATACAATGTTAATAATTCCAGCCATCCCACTGGCATCGTACTTTGCCGAGGGGTTATTAATAATTTCAACCGATGCAATTGCCGAAGCGGGAATATTATCGAGACCCGATTGGGAACCCATTCCGGTTATGGCGGTTTGCTTGCCATCAATTAGGATGGTTACCTTGTCGCTACCACGAAGGAAAATTTTCCCATCCCTATCAATGGTAACTCCTGGCAGGTTTTGCATAACCTGTAATACCGACCCGCCTTGCTGGCTTAGGTTATCGTCAACAGCAAAAGATTTCTTATCCATTTTTGATGAAACCTCAACCCTTGAAGCAGTTACGGTAACCCCTTCGAGTTCGGTTGCAGATTCCGTCAGAACGATGGTTCCTAAATCGAGAAAATTATTCAATCTACCCACGTGAAGAGGTATGATTTTCTCGGAGTAGCCAATGTACGAGACCTTAACAGAGTAATCGCCTGTACTTAAGCCTTCAAGAGTAAAGAGACCCTTTTCATTTGTAATTGTTCCTAAAATAAATGACCCATCATTACCAGCTAGGATTACGTTAACGTATGGTAGTGGCTCCTTTGATTGCTCATCGCGAATTGCGCCCGAAACAAAAGCATTGTTTACCTGAGCGAATGAAGAAATAAAAGTTGATATGAGAACGATTAGGGTGAGAATCTTTTTCAATTGCATCTTTTTTATTTTAGTTGATTTCTATGTTTAAAACAGGGTTTAGAGGAAAAGGTTTATTCGCAGTACTAATTCCGTGTTATTTTACTTCAATACCAATAACAAGAATATCATCAACTTGATCGTAAGATGATTGCCACATATCCATAGCATCTTCAAGTTGTGTTTGCTGCTTAGCCATTGGCATAGCTGATATTTTTAGTAGAAGTTCTTTAAATCGCTTCGTCATAAATTTTCTTCCATCGGGGCCACCAAATTGAGAAACATACCCATCGGAGAACATATAAAGCCTATCGTTTGGTTTTATTTCAACCCTATGCATTGTAAACGGCTCCTTATCTCTAGGATAGGAACCTACAGGCATTTTGTTGGCCTTGTATTCGATCAGTGACCCTTGCCGTATTATATAAAGTGGATTGTACGCTCCGGCATACATTAGCTCCTTATTTTTTTTGTCGATTGTGCAAATGGCAACATCCATCCCATCCTGTCTTTGGGTATCGCGACCTGTTTTTTCAAATGCGGCCTTAATTTTCTGTCGCAAATTATTCAGAATAGCATCGGGTTGTACAACTCCCTCAATATTAACAATATCGTTAAGGAATGAAACCCCCATCATGCTCATAAATGCTCCAGGAACACCGTGCCCAGTGCAGTCGGCAGCAACTACAACAACCAAATCTTCTTTTTGGGTTATCCAATAAAAATCGCCACTTACAATATCGCGAGGCCTAAACATTATAAAGTAATCGCCTATTAAATCGGCAATAATGTCTTCTGACGGCATAACTGCCCATTGAATTTTTCGGGCATACGTTATGCTCTGGGTAATCTCATCATTTTGCTTAAAAATTTGATCGTTCTGCAACTCCAATGCCTGATTTTGTTTCTCAATGGTTCGAGTGCGCTGCTTTACCTTGAGTTCAAGCGTGAGTTTGTCTCTTTTAAGGCTTCGCTCCCTAAGTTTTATTACCATTATTAGAAATAAAATTATCAGTACTCCACAAGCAATATAAAACCATAATGTTTTCCAGAATGGAGGTTTTACAGCAAACGGAAGTTCTACAATACTACTGTAGTTTCCAATAATATCTTGCGCTCTAATTAAAATAGTATAGTTTCCAGAGGGGATAAAAGGGAGTTCAATAAATGGGTCGTTGCTCCACTCTGTCCAACTGGTGGTTAACCCTTTTACCAAATACTGATAAATAACGGCTCCCTGACGAACGAATGAGGGTGCGCTCATCTTAATCTTTAGCGCATTATTAGCATAATCCAGACTAATGCTATTTGGGTTAAGTATATTCCCATCCTTATCAATAATGTGCTTTACAAACAGGCTTAGTGGTTCTGGTATACTATCGTTTAGGCGCGAGGTTATCCTGTAAATATCTGTATATGAATTTATAACGTATAGCATACTGGCGTTTGTGGCGTACAAAAAAGTTGGGTTTTCAAAAAGGTTTAACAGCTGTTTATCAATATTTAGGGTAAGGTTGTTATTGGCCCTGAATTGCCAAATATGGTTTGTTTGTTGCCATAAAACACCTTGCTGATAATGGTAATATTGGGAGCCTTCGGTAATTGGGAAGCGTTCAGTTTTCGAAAGGATCCCATCTTTCAAAACATACGCACCTCGCTTATAAAAAACCATTATTTCATCCTGCACTCTTCTCACGTAGGGTGATCCCAACTCGTTTTGAGGCATTGTAATTTTAGCAGGTTCAACACCCTTTTTGGTGCTAACGGTATATACATCAAATTCATTTGATAGGATGTAAGTACGCTCATCAAGCTGCGTGATGCTTACAACCGTTCCTTCTTGCTCTACTAAAGGTTTTATTGAGCCATTCTGAGTGTAAACCAATGCGCCTCTGGTTGTGCCCAGTAGCAGGCTTCCCTTCTCTATTTCTGACTCCTGGGCAAAAACAATATTCAAATCGGGAATTGCAATACTTGCTTTATTGTTTCGAATGCTGTATAGTCCAAAACTTGTTGCAGCATATAGTTGTCCGTTTGCTTCTACCAGAAATCGTACCTTGGCGTTTAACCCTTCAACTTTTTTGTACCTATAGTTAACAGATTCAAGCTTATATATTCGTTTTTGTTGAAACCCAAAGGATTGAAGTCCTTCATTTTCTGTTAAATGGTTCTGTTTGGTTTCGACAGTTTCTTCTTTCGAAGGTTCTGTTTCACTCCTAGAGAAGAGCTTTGCAATAAACCCCTTCCGTTTTTTGCTAATTTCCTGTTCTATCTCAGCAGGAGTATCGAGTTTTTCTTTTTCCTTGGGGATGGTTTTTTTTACGTAAATATCAACAGGCTTATAGTTTAAGTGCTTATCCAAGTAGAAAAGCCCCTCACCGGTTCCTACATATAGCTTATCTTTATACTCAACGCATGAAAGGGCATTACCCATAAGCCCACGGTAATAGTTCATCGATTTTATGGGTAATGAGAAATCGACCCTGGTAAGGCCCATAGGGTGTGAAATCCAGAGGCCATTATTTTTATCGATCCCAATGGAAAAAACCTCATCGTCGGGCAAACCGTTTAGGTAATTTAACGTAGATGTAGTTTCTCCTTTTTCGGTATCGATAATAAGACATCCGCCGTTAAGCGTTGATAGCGCTATTAAGTTATTCCCAACTGATGCCCCTCCGTTTAGTATACTTGCGTTGGCATACGCTTGATTATCAAACTTGTACTGACTTAGGGTTTGCCCGTTGAAACGGTGTATTTTATTATGGGTAGATCCGAAATAGGCAGTGTTATTATGAATGAATGAGAAGGTAAAACTTTCTCCAATGGGCAATCCTGCCAACAGTTCGTAACCACCATCTGGCTTATTTAAATAAATTAGAGAACCGTTTTTTACATGGTAGGTGTTATCCTGTATTTGAAAAAAATCGGAGATGAAAACCTCAGGGCGTACATCGTGATATAGGGTATCGACAGTGATGGAATCGGATGTGCTGATTCGGCAAATAGTGGTGGGCGAAACCACTAGTAATCCATCATCAATTCTTGAGAATTTATAGTAAAAATTATCGTTGGTAACCTTGATTAGACTTTTTTGTAAAGGTTGTCCATCCGTATTCGTATCAAAATATCCCACGCCTTGCTCGGTGCAAAAGAAAAGATAATTACTAAACGCTATGGCAATCGGTCTTCCTTTAACGCCTAAACTCTCCCATTGTAAGCCATCAAAAGAGTATATATCCTTCAAGTTTAGAACAAAAATCTCACCATTATCTCCCTGTTCAAAACCCCAGTTTTGGTTGCTTACGTAGGTAGGTAAATTGTAGTTTACTAGGTATGGGTTACCATCCTGCGCATTTAGGTTAATACTCCCCAATATTAAGAGAGTATAAACAACAAGAGCCCATCTTTTTTTAGTAAATGTTGTTAACATATTCCGAATAAATAATAGTATGACAAAATACTTTTGAAGAAAACTAAAGTTGAGGCGCCCTAGCAGTTGCTTAGGATTTATGTTTTCACCCCTCTGAAATAGGCGTTTGCTTTGAACGCCTTTAGTATTGTTTTGTGTAACCTATTTTACAGCCTTAAACGTTTGTTTGCAGATTTTGCTGAAGTTATCATATTGTGTTCTATAATATGAACAACCGTTTACCTGTTTTGGTTTTTGAAAATATAATTATTTAAAGATAATGTTGTATAAATCAAATAGCAAACTCTTAAACCCTAAATTATTAATAATTAAAAAAAAGATAAGTGTAGCTTAAGTTTAATACAAAAGCCGAAATATACTCATTTTTTAGGTTGAAGCTGAAATCTGTTTATTCAAACTAAACTATCTCAAACATTTTGGCTTTTGCACGCTGGTGTTTAATATTTGTTTTATGATGTGATATATCACTAAGGTAACCAAAACAATCAGGTGGGTTAATATGTATACTTACACAATAAATATCCTTGCCAATTAAAACAACAATTAATTTTAAAATATGAATTTTAAAACGCGAAATATTGTAACTATTCTGGGGGTTTCAATTTTGATTTACCTTGTAGTTTTTGGCTATTTTATTTTTAACTACCGAATGCAGCTCGAAGCGGACGCAAAGGAGAAGGTTAGCCTTATACTTAAAGAGGAGGCGAACCGCATTATTGCCGATTTTAATATTAGTATTGGCGTTTGCAGAGGTATGACCTATTCATATTTGAGCGCTTTAGATTTACCATACGGCGAACGAATTCCTTTTGCAAAAAGTTTGGTACACCAAACTTTTCAGAATAATCAGCATCATTTAGGTGTTTGGTCAACTCTTCAGAATTTCGCGTTTGTTGAGGATTGGGATAAACCCTATGGGCGAACATATATTTATGCATACGATGATGAAGGTGTAATTAAATCGTACACACGTAGTGTAAACCTCGATGGTTTATCAAAGGATGCATCTTACGATGAAGCTCGTATTAAAAAAAACGAATCGGTTGCACTTCCCTATTGGTACTCACTTGGTCAGAACAGGGAAACTCGTTGGCTAATTACTAGTATTTTTTCTCCAATTTTAAAAGATGGAGAATTTTTGGGTATGGTTGGCATCGATGTTTCGCTTGAGGTTTTTGACGATAGAATGAGGCAGATTAAACCGTTCCCCTCTAGTTCCGCTTTTTTTCTCTCTAATAATGGCCAGTATATTGGTCATAGCTCTAAAGACCTAAAAGGCGAGATGTTTTCGGAAGAAGATTTATCCGTATCGACTAGTATTGGTATTGTTAATTTTTTAGAGGATGCCAAGAGTGTTTCTCAGGTGTTTTTCGACGATTTGGGGGATAAGTACCTGTTATCAATGGAGCCTGTTGAGATTTCACTAGAATCAGAAAGCCCTTGGAGCATAGTGTTAATTACTGAGTATGGAGATATTATAGGTGGCGCTAGACGCATAATTATTCGTACAATAATATTGGGAGTTCTTGGCTTAGTGTTGTTAAGTTTTGTTGTAATATTTATGATTAATAAAATTATTCATTTTATTGATAGGATTACAGCTTTTGCGAATGCTATTAATGGCGGAGATTTAAGTGCTCATCTTGATATTAATACTAGCGATGAGCTTGGTCAACTTGCAAAAGCGCTGAACGGAATGGTGGAAACAATGAATTATGCTGTATTAGTAATTGTTGGCCATTCTGGTAATATTGAGTCAATATCAACCGAATTAAAAGATAGAGCTCTTGATCTTTCATCTAGCTCCGAGCGACAGGCAGCTTCCGTTGAAGAACTGTCTGCTTCGTTAGAAGAAATTAGTAGCCATATAGATCAGGGTGCTGAAAATGCATACAGTACCGTGCGTATTGTGAGGGATGCATCAAAAGAGGTTGTTGATGGTAGCGAGGCGACCAATAGCACGATGGAGTTAATGAAGCAGATTAACGATAAAATTAAGGTTATTGAAGATATTTCTTTTCAAACAAATTTACTTGCGCTAAATGCTGCTGTTGAGGCTGCTAGGGCTGGTGAGCACGGTAGAGGCTTTGGTGTGGTGGCCGCCGAGGTTAAAAAGCTTGCCGAGAGGAGCCGTGTTGCAGCCAATGAAATTTTTGAGATGATGAGGCAAGGGGTAAACATATCGGCAGTAGCTGGAGAAAAACTTAAAAAGGTGGTTCCTCAAATAAACGAATCGGCTAGGCTAACCGAACATATTAGCAATGGGGCACACGAACAAAAACTTGGTATAGAGCAAATTAATGCCTCAATGATAGAGATAAATGATATTAATGCTGTAAATGCAAACTCATCATCGGAACTATTAGGTTTTGCTAAAACCTTACACCTTAAGTCCGATGAGTTGTTGCACGCAGTGGCGTTCTTTAAAACCTATACAGTTAAAGGCAAATAGCAACGTATTTATATTATTTCTATCCTGCCCAAGTATCCCTGTCGAGGCTTCTATATTGAATTGCCTCGGCAACATGTTCAGGCAGTATGTTATTGCTAGTCTCTAAATCGGCAATGGTGCGCGATACCTTTAAAATACGGTCGTAGGCTCTAGCCGAAAGTCCAAGGCGTTCCATAGCAGTTTTGAGTAGCGCCATGCCCGCTTCATCTAGTACACAAAACTTACGTATTAGCTTGCTACTCATCTGTGCGTTGCAGTATATACCTTTCCATTCAATAAAGCGTTCGGCTTGTATTTCGCGGGCCTTAACAACCCGCTTACGAACGCTTTCGGAGGGTTCAGAAGCGGGGCTCTCGGCAAGTTTCTCAAAGGGAACAGGCACAACTTCAATGTGAATATCTATCCTGTCGAGCAGTGGTCCCGATATTTTATTCAGATACTTTTGTACAACCCCGTGGGAGCAAACGCACTCCTTTTCGGGGTGATTATAGTAGCCGCAAGGGCAAGGGTTCATTGATGCCACTAGCATGAATGAGGCTGGATATTCAACTGAGAATTTAGCCCTTGAGATGGTAATTACTCTATCCTCAAGAGGTTGACGCATTACCTCAAGCACCGTGCGCTTAAATTCAGGTAGTTCGTCGAGAAACAGAACACCATTATGAGCTAGTGATATTTCGCCAGGTTGAGGGTATGTTCCACCACCAACCAGCGCCACATCCGAAATAGTGTGATGCGGACTACGGAATGGTCTGCGGGTCATGAGCGATGTGCCCTTATCAATTTTTCCGGCCACTGAATGTATCTTGGTGGTTTCAAGGGCTTCGCGTAGTGTAAGCGGAGGGATGATTGTTGGTAGGCGTTTGGCTAGCATAGTTTTACCTGCGCCGGGGGGGCCAACCATTATAAGGTTATGCCCGCCAGCGGCTGCCACTTCAAAGGCTCTCTTTACGTTTTCTTGCCCTTTTACATCAGCAAAATCAACATCATACTCGTTGGCGTGCTGCAAAAACTCCGCACGTGTGTCAACAATGGTTGGTGCTATCTCTAAAGTGCCATTTAGGAAGTCAACTACCTCGTTCAGGTTCTCAACGCCGTATACGTTAAGGTCGTTTACTACTGCCGCTTCGCGGGCGTTGTTTTTAGGTACAATTAGCCCCGTAAAGCCCTCTTCACGAGCCTGAATGGCGATGGGGAGCATTCCTTTGATCGGGTTGAGGGTTCCATCCAGTGAGAGTTCGCCCATAATAACAAGTTCGCCCAGTAGGGTGGAGGTAACAATTCCAGATGCTGCCATAATGCCCACGGCGAGGGGTAGGTCGTATGCAGCACCCTCTTTTCGAATGTCTGCGGGTGCCATATTAATTACCACCCGTTTTTTAGGCATTTTTTGTTTAATGGATTCAAAAGCAGTGGCGATGCGCTGCTGGCTTTCGCGAACTGCACTGTCGGGTAATCCTACTAAAAAAAAGTTTATCCCTTGGCTTACACTAACTTCTATGGTTATGGTGGTAGCTTTAATTCCCTGAACTGCGCTGCCGTAAGTTTTTACAAGCATTTTAGGGTTTGTTTTACTTGGTTAGCTTTTTACTATGGTTAATTGTATCAAAAATAGCATTTTTTTTCATTAAAAAATAAAAAGGGGGAAGCTAATTGCTTCCCCCTTGCTTGCATAACTGCAAATATTATAGGTTGTTGGATATTTCTTTAGCTAATTTTGAAAACTCATCAGCTGTTAGCTTAACCCTTGGATTGGCAAAGTTGATATCAGCCTCACTGTTAAGAGGCACAAGGTGAATGTGCGCATGTGGCACTTCCAAGCCCAGTACGGCTACCCCTATCCTTTTGCATACAATAGTTTTTTCAATAGCCATGGCAATACGCTTGGCAAAGATTATCATGGCTGCAAGGGTATCGTCATCAAGGTCAAAAAGATAGTCGATCTCTTTTTTTGGAATAACCAGAGTATGTCCCTTTGCCAATGGATTGATATCGAGAAACGCGAAAAAACGCTCATCCTCAACTATTTTGTATGAGGGGATTTCGCCTGCTACAATTTTGGTGAAGATTGATGCCATAAGTTATGCTTTTTATTATCTTGAAATATTAATTATTTCGAATTTAACTACCCCCGAAGGAATAGTAACCTCAACCTTTTCTCCCACTTTTTTACCTAGTAAAGCTTTTGCAATTGGCGTACCAATTGATAGGCGGCCTTCCTTAATATTGGCTTCGCTCTCGGGCACAAGAGTGTACTCCATTATGGCATTATTGCTTGTGTTCTTAATTTTAATCTTATTCAAAATCTGAACCTTATCGGTGCCAATTTTTGTTTCGTCAATAATCCTTGCTTTGGCAATGGCATCCTCTAGTTTGGCAATGCGCATTTCGAGCATACCCTGAGCCTCTTTAGCCGCATCGTATTCAGCATTCTCAGAAAGGTCTCCCTTATCGCGAGCTTCTCCGATCATCTGTGAAATTGCGGGCCTTTCAACCGTTCTAAGCTGTTCAAGTTCCTTTTGTAACTTTTGCAGCCCTTCCTTTGTTAGATAGGTTACATTAGACATAGCTAAAATATTTATAATAAGTACAATAAACAAAAAAGAATTCCGAATATTCGGAACTCTTTTTCCGTTGTAAAGATACGGATTTTTTAATAATAAAATATGAACTAGCGATTTACTCCAGCCGAAAAGTATTTGGGTTTAATAATCTCTGAATATAGAATCGCATCTTTGGCATTGAAATTTTTACTAAAATCTGATGTGTTGGCCAAAACTGCCTGCTCTTCCTCCTCTTCCGTTAGTACGTTACCAATCGAGGTGCTGGCAATGCTGTCCTCTTCAAAATCGAAGGAATTCTTTTCATGTATAAAACTGGCAAACTCACGCGTTTTTTTATGCGTTTTTTTATTGTTGAAATCGGCCATTTTAGTTGCTTCAGCTTTTACTAAATCCCTTTCTGCGGGCTCTGTTTTTACTGTAGTCTTAGTTTTGTAAATGTCTGGTTCAACGTATTCGCTCTGTCCAAATAAAATTTCGAGCGGATCTATTGGCTCTTCAGTATCCATTTCGTATGGCTGGTTTTCTAGCTCGGGGCTTATTTCATTTGTTTGTTGGTGTGGTTTGTTTACCAAAACACGAGATTTAGCCGCAGCCTTTTTCTTTTTCTGCAGAGCACCGTTTACCACTGCTATAACAATGGCAATTATAATGTATATAATGCTGTCAAAATCCATATTCTAAAATCTTTTTTTCCAAAACATTAATTTTTCCCAAAAGGTTCTATTTGGGGGATTGTTCTTCTTTGTATACTTCTGGTTTTCTTTCATCCGCTTTTTAGTCTCTGGAGCTTGGATGTTAATTTGCCTAGCAACTGCTTTTTTTTGAGCTTTTAAAGATTTTTTCTTTGCTGTTTGTGACGGTTTTTTTGCTTTCCGTTCAAGTTTTGCCGTTTCTTTAGCAGACCGTTTTGCAATGCGTTCGCGTTTTCGGATTTCAGATTTGTGACTTTTTTTGCTTAATAATCCTTGTTCAACACCCGATGGCATTGCTTTTCGACCACATGAAATAGTAGTTGTTGCAATAACTGCTATTATTACAAATATACGAAATACTTTGATAAAACAAGGTTGTTGATTTAATCGCATAGGATTACTTTTTTATAAATAATACGGTTGTTATTAAATGCAATTGTACCTTTGTAAAAAATAATTGTATGGTTACAAATTTAGAGAAAATAATATTAGTATTTTTAGGTTTCTTTATGTTCTCATGTGTTGAGGAGGCTCCGCGCATTGTGCCTGATGTTTATGTTAATTTTAGCATTAATATTGATTTGCCACTATATAGTAACTTGCAGGCTGATAACAATGCCATAATAGTGAAAAATCAAGGTTACAACAACAGTGGAGTAATTATTTATCGTTCATTTGATAATTTTTTCGCTTTTGATGCCACTTGCCCTCAGCATATTGATAAGCCTACTGCCATTGTTCTCGATGACAAAGGGGCGTCAGGTACTGCAACCTGCCCCGTTTGTAAGGCAGTTTATACTTTTTCGAGTGGTGGTCAGTCATCCAAAGGGTATCCTCTAAAAGAATATAAAGTAACTAAAACCGGTTCATTTTTATATGTTAGTAATTAGCGGATTAGGCTTAATTTGTAGTATGCTAAGTGGTGTTTAAAAAGAAAACTGAACAAAATGTGCTGCGTAAGGTTTCAGTTCTTGTAATATTTCACAAATTAAACTAGGTTTGTACATTGTCAGTTCTAAAGGTAGAATTTTACAAAAGCATACAATTTTCATGAACAAGGTAAAACTAAACGTGTTGGGGATTTCATATAGCCAAACCCAGTCGGGAGCATACGCTCTTGTGCTAAGTGAGGAGGAAGGGAAACGAAGAATTCCCATAATAATAGGAGGGTTTGAGGCGCAGGCCATTGCCATTCAGCTAGAGGGGTTAACGCCACCTCGTCCGCTTACACACGATTTGTTTTTAAACTTTGCAAAATCTTTTGGTATTGAAATACTTGATGTACAAATATACAAGCTCGAAGAGGGTGTTTTCTTTTCGAAATTACGATGTAATAATGAGGGTAAAGAGATTTTTATCGATGCCCGTACGTCAGATTCTATTGCGCTTGCCCTTAGATTTGGATGCCCGATTTTTACTTCCAATGATATAATAAACAGAGCAGGAATTGTTTTAGATGTGGAGGAGACTGAAACTGATGCGCCTTCTAAGGAGGAGGATATTTCAACGCGGGATAGCGAGCTGGAAGCTCTAAAACAATTGTCAACAGAAGAACTTAATATGTTACTCGAAGATGCCGTTTCGAAAGAAGATTACGAGCGGGCCTCACGCATACGCGATGAAATAACTAAACGATCCTAACCTAAAAGTTATGGTAAAAAAGATTTTGTATGCCCTTGCTATTTGCATAGTTGCAATGGGCGCCGTGGTTGTTGCCAGCGAAACTGATACTGTTCCGAGTGACACCCTTACCACTTCGACTGTAACTCAGCTTCAGCAAGCACCAATTTCTGCTGACGATAATGCATTGGCAATGGGACAACTAGTTGTTGACCGAAAACCATTTAATTTTAGCCTTGTTACCCTTTTGCGCGGTTTGCTTGGAATGTTCGTAATAATAGGCATAGCCTATCTTTTTAGTGCGAATAGGAAAGCCGTTTCATGGCGTATTGTACTTATCGGAATAGGTATTCAGCTACTCCTAGCCGTTGCCATTTTGCAGTTTCCGCCCGTACAAATGTTCTTCGATTTTTTTGGTAAAGTATTCGTGAAAGTTCTCGATTTTTCGAAAGCGGGCACTGAATTCCTTTTTCCTGGATTCTTAAATGTTGACACTTTTGGATTTGTTTTTGCATTTCAGGTGCTACCTACGATTATCTTTTTCTCGGCCCTAACCAGCTTGCTTTTTTACTTTGGAATAATACAAAAAGTGGTGTGGGCATTGGCTTGGGTTATGACCAAAGCTATGAAACTTACTGGTGCAGAGAGCCTATCAGTTGCAGGGAACATTTTTTTAGGACAAACCGAATCGCCCCTAATGATTAAGGCTTACCTAGATAAAATGACCAATTCAGAGATGCTGCTTGTAATGGTTGGTGGCATGGCAACCCTCGCCGGTGGCGTACTGGCTGCATATATCAGTTTTTTAGGTGGCGACGATCCGGTTCAGCGTCTTATTTTTGCAAAACATCTCTTAGCCGCATCAATAATGGCCGCGCCCGGTGCGGTGGTTATATCAAAAATACTTGTTCCTCAGGATCAAAAAATTAGTACCCATATTGAGGTTCCAAGAGAGAAAATAGGGAGCAATGTGCTCGATGCTATTTCTAACGGAACGAGCGAAGGGCTAAAACTAGCGGTTAACGTTGCTGCAATGTTGTTAGTATTTATTGCGTTTATTGCCATGTTTAACTTCACAGTACAAAAAATAGGCGACTGGACTAACCTAAACGGTGTAATTGCTTCGTTTACCAATGGGCAGTACAATTCGCTGTCGCTTGAGTTTATACTTGGTTACACTTTTGCCCCCGTAATGTGGTTAATTGGGGTAGCAAAGGAGGATATTACGCTAGTTGGTAGGCTTTTGGGCGAGAAGTTAATAATGACTGAGTTTATTGGTTATGTTAGCCTTGCAGAACTTAAGTCTGCTGGTGCGTTTGCCTCAGAAAAATCGATTATTATGGCAACCTATATGCTTTGTGGTTTCGCCAATTTTGCATCAATAGGTATCCAAATAGGTGGTATTGGTTCATTGGCTCCAAACAAACGGGTACTCCTGTCGCGATATGGTATGAAGGCACTTCTGGGAGGAACTTTGGCCTCGTTGCTTTCGGCCACAATTGTGGGTGTTATTTTGGGATAGTTTTTCAAAACACACGTATTGCACACAGTGGGATGTGAACAATTAATTCCAATCTATATTGAAAGCATTACTGAAGACTTTAATGGAAAAACCTAGAGTGTTATTAGGGTAGGAGATGGTTAGATAATTGATTTGTGGTTTACACCTAAAATTAATAAAAAAGGCAAGGCGCAACCTTAGGTGCGCCTTGCCTTTTTTTTGTCAATTCAACATAAAGGGTGTTACATATACATTGAGGTTTGCAACTCCTTAATTTTATCATCCGTAATGTAATCGTCGTACTCCATGATTTTATCGATTGTACCGTTTGGAGTAATCTCTATTATACGATTTGCAACGGTTTGAATAAATTCATGGTCATGCGAGGCCATGAGAATATTCCCTTTAAACCGCGTTAACGTGTTGTTGAAAGCTTGTATCGACTCTAAATCAAGATGGTTTGTGGGCGTATCAACTACCAGTACATTGGCGTTGATAAGCATCATACGGGCAATCATGCAGCGCTGCTTTTCGCCACCTGAGAGGACCGTACAGTTTTTGTAAATATCTTCGCCTGAGAATAGCATTTTGCCCAAGAAGCCGCGCAAGAAAGCTTCGCTCGTATCGTGCGAGAATTGTCCTAACCAATCCACTAAAGTCATTTTCTTGCTAAAGAATTGTGAGTTGTCGAGCGGTAAGTATGAATTGGTTATGGTTTGTCCCCACTCATATGTCCCAGAGTCGGCTTTAGAAACTCCGTTTATGATATCGAATAGGGCAGTCATTCGGCGATGATCGCGTGAGAGAAATACGATTTTTTCGTCTTTCTCAACGGTAAAACTTAAGTTTTTGAAAAGTACTTCCCCGTTTACACTTTTGGTTAAGTTTTTCACCTCAAGAATTCTATTGCCAGGGTCGCGTTCGGGTGTAAAAATGATGCCTGGATACTTGCGGCTTGATGGCTCAATGTCCTCAAAGTTGAGTTTTTCAATCATCTTTTTGCGACTGGTTGTTTGCTTTGATTTTGCCACATTTGCGCTAAAACGCTGAATAAATTCGAGCAGTTCGGCTTTCTTCTCTTCAGCTTTCTTGTTCTGCTGTTGCTGTTGGCGCAGTGCCAACTGGCTCGATTCGTACCAGAAGCTGTAGTTGCCAGCAAACTGCTTTATCTTACCAAAGTCTATATCAACAGTATGTGTACAAACCGAATCTAAAAAGTGCCTATCGTGCGAAACCACCAAAACGGTATTCTCAAAATTCGATAGGTAATTTTCGAGCCAACTTACGGTCTCTAGGTCGAGATCGTTGGTAGGCTCATCGAGCAGAAGGTTATCGGGTTTTCCAAAAAGTGCCTGAGCCAACAGAACTCGAACCTTCTCCTTTCCGCTAAGCTCGTTCATAAACTTAAAGTGCTGATGCTCTTTAATTCCCAAGCCGCTAAGTAGCGCTGCAGCATCGCTCTCGGCATTCCAGCCCTCCATTTCGGCAAACTGGTTCTCCAACTCAGCGGCCTTAATGCCATCCTTGTCATTAAAATCGGGCTTGGTGTAAATTGCGTCTCTCTCCTGCATAATTTTCCAGAGAACGCTGTGCCCCATAAGTACCGTGTTTAGCACGGTATACTCGTCGAATGCAAAATGATCCTGTTTTAGTACCGAAAACCTTTCGCCCGAGCCAAGGCTAATTGACCCACGGGTTGAGTCTAAATCGCCCGAAATAAGGCGTAGGAGGGTTGATTTACCAGCACCATTTGCCCCAATAATGCCATAGCAGTTACCGGGTAAAAATTTTAAATTTACGTCCTGAAAAAGAAATTTCTTGCCGAATTGAATACCTAGATTTGAAACGGTAATCATAAATTATGGTTGTTTTAATAATGATTTGAAAAAGGGTGCAAAATTACGCATTTACTTCGCCATAAAAAACCTTTTCTAATTCTTTTACAATAATTTGCGAGGTTGCTTCGTGTGACTTGATAATGCTATTACACAAAATATGATGTCTTACTTCGTTCGAGATGACGAGGATGGTTTATATAAAGAAGTTATGGAGTAATCTTAAAAAAAACACCTTCATAGGTTGATTTAAAATCGACAACGCCCAAAACCACTAAGTTGATAAGCCTTTTCTCGGTTTCGCGGTACGACATAAATGCTGCTCGACTACACTCGTCAACAGTAACTTTTTCGTTATCTTTTATATATTCAATAAGATCTTGATCTTGCTGGGTTAAACTAAGTATAATAGCCTTGCGGTACCGAATGGCTTTCCAAATTTTAACTTGCAGTGGCCACGCCACCATATTTTCGTCGTGAATCCTGAAGTAGGCTTTCCATTTTCCTGTCTTATCGGGTGCTTTGTATAGATGCTTTGAATCGGGTCTGACGTATATTTCAAGCACAACTTTCCCATTTATTTCCCAAGGGGTAACCTGAAATTTAACCTCGGGTTTGCAGTACAATTGGGCAGCTCCCTCGAGCATATAGTATTCCTCGTCGGAGTTTACCCCCGACACATTACCGTTATCTTTAACACCTATTAAAAGGGTTCCCCCATCAGTATTAGCAAAGGCAGCCAGCGAGCGTGCTATTTTTTTTGAATCGGAAATAGAGTGCTTAAAATCGAGCTGCTGATGCTCACCCTGTTCAATAAGGTTCGCAATATGCTTACTCACGGATAAAATTACATTTGAGGGTTAGTTATGCGTCCTAGAAATAGTATGTTTCCGCTCTCGTTCTCACGAATGAAAAATATAAAGGGTCGGTTTGCCCTAAATTCATTGTTCATAATAGCTGTTTTACGTACTATAACCACTGCCGTTGCTGCTGCAGCCTCGGTACCTTCTTCCGAAACTTCTACAAAAGCCTTATGGAACACTTCGTCAATTTTTAAATCTTTTTTTCTGGACATTGCTGTAAAGTCGGCAGCGTTGCTAAAGGCAAGGGGCATTCCCATTTCCGATAGGGTTTGTTTTAACTTGTAACTTGCGTCAAACTTAAACTTAGGTAGGGATATTCTTACGTCCGATTCGGTCATTAAGCTAATATAATGGTTAAGCTCTTTTATACTTAGCTCTTTTTCAATAGATGCAAGTGGAGTTCCTTCATTGGGGAGCAATACCAGCATCGAGAACTGTTTGCCTGCGTATGGAAGTTCAACAAGTTTAAGGCTGTTGCCTTGGTACATTCGTAGGCTGGTATTGGCGTTCATAGTGGGTGTTTTAACCTGCTCGCCGCTAATTGTGGTAAAATTCTCGTTCTGAGTGTGTTCTGTAATAAATTGCTTATCCCATTGCCCTTTAAAGTATATGGTATTTGTAATTACCATTTTTGTTTGTTTTGAAATTGACCCTTCTGGCAGAAGGTCTTTTATTCTCTCGTGGGTTTGCTTTTCTACCCAATTATTTATGCTAATACGACTCTCATCTAGGTTCGAATAAAAATCGAGCCTTTTAACTGGGGCTTTATAGCATTTTTTTGCTTTCCGAAGATATTGGCATCTGAATTTATAGTTCTGGTCGGCCCAAAGCTGGTTGGTTAATGATATTTCTACCCCTTCGGATGCTTTTTCTAAAATGTTTTCTTGCAGAGTCCCCATACTCTTATGAAATTTTGTGGTATTCTCGGGGAAATTAAATACGCTAGCTATTTGCTTTTCGGTTTCGCCTTTAGCCCCAGCATAGGTAATTCCTATTGCCATATTAATACTAATTGGCGAAAAAAACATATTCTTGTTATCTGTTTTAGCAAATTGTTTGTATGCTTCGAGTGCAAAATTATTTGCATCTGAGGCAGTGTATTGGGTTGTTTGTGCAGTGGTAGTGCCAACTAGAAGTAAGCAAGCTAGAGTTACTGTTGTGATTTTCATATGGTCTTTTCGTTTATTTATTCAAATTTAGGCAAAAAATATTGATAATGCTTAATTGCAAAGCCTATGCCACTTATTGGTTGTCCTTTTTTTGTAACTCTTTTGTTGAAAGTAACCCGCAAGCTGCCTGAATATCCAGTCCGCGCGAGGCGCGTATGGTAGTAAAAATTCCTTTGGATGTTAGGGCATCCCGAAACTTGAAAATCTGCTCATCGGGCGAACCTTTCAGCGGACTATTGGGGATAGGATGAAAGCGGATTAGGTTTACCCTGCAGTTGAGGTTTTTGAGTAGTTTTACCATTCCTTTTACGTGAACTGGTGTATCGTTTAGCCCTTCAAACATAATGTATTCGAATGAAACACGTCTTTGTCCAGAGAAATCGTACTTCCTAATCTCGTCAACTACATCCTGTATGGGGTAAACATTCTCAATGGGCATAAGCGCACGGCGCTCCTCGTCGAAGGGATTATGCAGGCTTATTGCCAAATGGCATTGGCTCAATTCTAGGAACTTAACCATTGCAGGCTTTACGCCGATGGACGAAACCGTAATACGACGTGGACTCATTGCCATACCCCAATCGGCAGTTAATATACCAAGTGAGCTAAGCACATTATCCAGATTGTCCAAAGGCTCGCCCATACCCATATATACTATGTTGGTTACCTTATGCCACTCGGGGATGCTGCGTAGCTGGTTTACTATTTCGCCCGCTGACAAATTTCCCTGAAAGCCCTGCTTACCCGTCATACAGAAAAGACACCCCATTTTGCACCCCACTTGCGACGAAACGCAGAGCGTTGCTCTATCGTTATCGGGGATATATGCTGCTTCAACAAACTTTAACGATTCGGTAGTGAAAAGATACTTTTTTGTTCCATCGGCCGATTCGGCAACCTTCGAGGGTTTTACCAATCCAATTCGATACTTCTCGCTAAGTTTTGTGCGTGCATCAATTGAAAGGTTGGTCATCTGGTCGATGCTGTCAATATCCTTTTTGTAAAGCCAGTCGGCTATTTGCTTTGCAGTAAATTTGGGTAACCCCTCGGTTAGCACAAGGTCTGTTAGCTGGGACAGGGTAAGTCCAAATAGTGGTTTTTTGTTCATCTGTCAGCGGTTGAGGATATGAAATAATATCTATTCGTATCTTTTGGTTTACAATTCAAGGATTGATTCTTTTATCTTTAATGAAATCAATATTTATAAAAACTCATTTCGTTCGGAAGCTAGAGCATAATTTGCGAGATGTAGGCGTGTTTATACCCTGATGCTATCAGAAGTAGGGTTTATGTGATTTTCAGAGAGTCAGGATTCTGCCTACAATCCCAAATGGTATGCACAACAATCATTTCAGGATAAATTTCATAAAAAAGGATGTAATCTTCTACAATTAGCCCACGAACTTCTTCGAAGTCAGTTTTTATTCCAATTTCAGGTTGTTCCCTTAATAAGACTAGTCCCTTGGAAAATTTATCATACAACTTTTTTGAATAAGCCGTACTTTTATTCCGTTCGGTATAGTATTCAAGAATTTCGAAGAGTTTTATCTTGGCCTTATTCGACCAAATTATCTTGCGTTTAACCATTTATTAAATTCTCTGTCGAGTTCAACTTGTTCAATAAACAGTTCTTGCTCAATTTCCTTTTTTGATTGCTGAATTTCAGAACGTTGTTCAGGAGTAAGCGTTATTGTTTGCGATTGTGATTTTGAATCAAGAATAGTTTTAATAGCATTTAAAAACGACACATCATTTATCTCTGCTATTCTGTATATCAACAACTTTTTTAATTCTATTACAGTCATATTTCAAATGTTTTCTTAAACAAATATACGAAAAAATATAGAATGATGCTTCATCGGAATCTCTTAGTCCACTTGCTAACTAACTATAAAACAAGAGTATCTAGAGTATCATTCTAATTAAAAAACACACTAATTAAGCCATTTTTATTTAGAAGTAAATTTCCGCATTAATGTTTGCAAACGGCACACCACGAGCAATAAGCGTATCTCTGGTATCAACTACCATTTCGGCACTTCCGCAAAGGTAATACTTTTGGTCGGGGTGCATACCCTGCCACTCGTTTAAAAAACGGGTAACCCGACCCTGAAAAAACTCATCAGAGGGGCAGCGGGAGCAACACTGAATGTAGTTTCGACCTAATGATTCTTCGAGATAATCCTTAAAATAAAAATATTCGGGATAGCTAACACCATGAATTAGTATGGGATTTTTGCCCTTGTGAGACTTTATTTTTGATATAAATGGCGCTATGCCCGTACCTGCAGCAATGTAAACAGCATTATCCGATACATTAGTGAAAGTTCCTAGCGGTTCCGAAACCATAATGTTACTTCCCGTTTTTAAGCTCGATAGCATTGGAGTTAGCATTCCACCCGATTTCTCGGTATAAAGTATTTCAATTAGCTCATCATTCTCCCCGCTGGCAATACTGTAAAGGCGAGGTGGAATATCAGGCGATACTCCAAGACCAACAACCTGTCCTGCTAAAAATTTAAACCCTCTTTTAATGGTAAGAATATATGCTCCTTCGGAAATTTCAAGATTTGTTACTATTGGATAAGTGCTGTATTTAAGTTCCTTCCAGTTCTTCATTCATTGTTATTTTGATGATAAACCGTAAAAAACGCCAATGGTTCAATATTCTTTTCGTCAAAAAAATCATTTCGTGCTTTTGCGAAATGAAAACATTTCGTAATATTGCGAAATATTTATTGCAATAAAGATGACAAAAAAGAAGTACACAGAAACGCAGGTAAAACTGGCGCGGTATGCAAAAGCGCTAAGTCACCCTGTAAGAATTCAAATCCTTGAAATTCTCTCAAACCAAAGTTGTTGCTACAGCGGCGACATTGCCGATGATTTGCCCATAGCACGCAGCACCCTTTCGCAACATCTAAATGAACTGAAGGAGGCAGAGCTAATTCAGGGCGAATTTAATCCTC
The DNA here is from genome assembly GCA_041656735.1 of Bacteroidales bacterium. Taxonomy (GTDB): domain Bacteria; phylum Bacteroidota; class Bacteroidia; order Bacteroidales; family Tenuifilaceae; genus Perlabentimonas. The sequence continues at coordinate 27,000 of JBBACY010000032.1, forward strand.
CTAAAATAAAGTACTGCCTTAAAAAGGAGAACTGGGAAGAGGTCAAGCAGATGATGGAGGAGTTTTTTGGGTGATGAATGTAGGGAAAAAAGAAATGATGAACGCTGAATAATGAATAACAAATATCGAAGTAGGGGGAGAACGAGAGGACAATGCAAAAAAGGCAACGCCCAATCCAAATCAAACTTCATCATTCAAAATTCTGTGTTCAGTATTCGATATTTAAAAGAAATGATGAACGCTGAATAATGAATATCGAATATCGAAGTAATGGGAGAACAGAGGACAATGCATAAAAGGCAACGCCCAATCCAAACCAAACTTCATCATTCGAAATTCTGTGTTCAGTATTCGTTATTCAAATCAAAACAATCTACTAAACAAATCAAAACTATGGAAATTATCGTTCTTGGGACTGGCTGCCCAAAGTGTAAAACACTTGAAGAGGCCACACGCAAAGCAGTTGAGGAACTTGGTGTTAGCGCCAATGTTACAAAAGAGGAAGATATTGTAAAAATTATGAACTATGGGGTAATGCGCACGCCAGCATTGGTGATTGATGGCAAGGTAGTTATCTCCGGTAGAGTGCCAAATGTTGGTGAGCTGAAAGAGGTTATTAGCAAAAATAGCGAGCCAAAATAATTGTAATAATAGAGGATGTTAAAACCGAAAAATTTATAGGATGAAAAATATCGTATTTGTTCTTGCACTCTTCATATTTGCATTTACCCTAATAAGCTGCGGAGGTTCGCAAGAAAAGCAGAGGGCAAAATCTGAAAACACAGAAATAGCTCAAACGGCAAAGGTTGTGGTTTATTATTTCCACGGAAACCAACGCTGTAAAACTTGTTTGGCTATTCAGAAAGTAACCGAAGAAACAATCAACGAAAATTTTGCTAAAAATGCAGATGTTAGGTTTATGGAGTTAGATTACTCAGATAAAGCGAATGAAGCTATATCTCAAAAATATGAGGTGGCAAACAGCAGCCTTTTCGTTGTTGCAGGAGAAAGTTTTATTAACCTTACTGATGTTGCCTTTGCAAATGCCGTAAGAAATCCCGATGATTTGAAAGGAGCAATTGTTGTTGAGGTTGAAAAATATCTAAATAAATAGTACTCGTTAAAATAGAAAACCCAGTAAATATAATTGTTAATGGACTTTTTACAAACCCTTGTGGAGAATTCACAGTTTCCAGTTTTCACTGCCTTTTTGCTAGGATTAATGACAGCAATAAGCCCGTGCCCTTTGGCCACTAACATTACTGCCATAGGCTATATTAGCAAGGATATTGATAATAGGAATAAAATCTTCATAAACGGCTTGCTATACACTTTAGGTCGGGTTATTAGTTATTCAATTCTGGGAATTATTTTAATAGCCATTTTAAAACAGGGGGCAAGCATTTACAAGGTACAAAAGTTGGTAAGTGCGTATGGTGAGATGTTTATTGGGCCCTTTTTAATTGTTGTGGGAGTACTAATGCTTGATGTAATAGAGTTAAATTTCTCTACGTCAGGGCGCCTTTCGGCTAGTGCTGAGCAAAAGGCAAATAAAGGCGGAGTTTGGAGTGTTTTGCTACTGGGTATAGTTTTCGCATTGGCTTTTTGTCCGTACAGCGGTGTTCTTTACTTTGGCGGATTAATCCCACTTTCCGTAACAGCTCAAATGGGATATTTTCTTCCCATTGTGTTTGCCTTTGCAACGGGTTTGCCCGTAGTAATTATAGCGTGGATATTGGCCTTTAGCGTTTCGGGCATTGGCAAGTTCTATAATAGCATTAAAACCTTCGAAAAATGGTTTCGAAAGGTGGTTGCGCTAATCTTTATAATGGTTGGTGTTTACTACATTTTTGTGGTGTATTTTTAAAATTTAAATAATGGAAGCAAAAAAAGAGTTTAAAATCCTACTCTGGATTATATTTTTCTTTGCACTGGCATTTTTTATGCCAATAGATAGTGCAAGTTTTCGCACGGCGGTTGATGCCACCCTCGACCTAACCAAGTGGTATGCACAGGAGCATCTAGTGCTGTGCCTACTGCCAGCATTCTTTATTGCTGGGGTAATAGCAGTATTTGTCAGTCAGGGTGCTGTGCTAAAATATTTTGGAGCAAATGCAAAAAAGTGGTTGGCTTACACGGTGGCCTCGGTTTCTGGGACTATTTTGGCCGTGTGCAGCTGCACAATCCTTCCCCTCTTCTCAAGCATTCATAAACGTGGTGCGGGGTTAGGCCCAGCCGTAGCTTTTCTATATTCGGGCCCAGCCATTAATATTTTGGCCATTGTACTAACTGCCCGCATCCTGGGTTTCGAAATGGGTATTGCACGTGTTATTGGTGCTGTAACCTTTGCCATTGTTATTGGTAGTATTATGTCGCTAATTTACCGTAAGGAAGAGAAAGTGAAGAGAGAAGAGCAGATGAATATTCAGCTCCCACCCGAGAGCAGGCCTATGTGGCAAACCTCTTTCCACTTTTTTATTCTTGTACTGATATTGGTTTTTGCCAACTGGGGCAAACCCTCAAGCGATGAGACCAGTGGGCTCTGGTTCTTTATATGGAGCAACAAGTGGTATATCACCAGTATTTTTGGATTGGGATTGGTTTATTCTCTAATTAAAATCCTTAAAATTAATTGGTGGTGGGTAGTTACTGCTGCCGTTGCAACAGCGGTTTCTGCTTTTCTCTCATCAACCTATATTGGTGGGTCTTTAAGTCCGCTTGTACCAATGCTCGTGGCCATAACAGGGCTTAGTATTATTACTCTTCAAAAAGATGATGAGAATAAGGAGTGGACCCTTGCCACGTGGGATTTTGCCAAGCAAATATTGCCATTGCTGGCATTGGGAGTTATTGTAGCTGGTTTTTTACTCGGTTCAACCCACGACGACACGAATATTGCTGGTATAATTCCAAGCAACTGGATATCTAACTTGGTTGGAGGAAACTCGGTCTTCTCTAACTTTTTTGCGTCAATAGTGGGCGCATTTATGTATTTTGCAACGCTAACAGAGGTGCCTATTGTACAGGGGCTAATTGCATCGGGAATGGGTAAAGGTCCTGCTCTGGCATTGCTGCTGGCTGGTCCTTCATTATCGTTACCCAATATGCTAGTAATTCGGGGAGTGATGGGAACCCAAAAAACCTTGGTTTACGTTGTACTGGTAGTTATAATGGCCACAATAAGCGGAATGGTGTTTGGAGCAATTTAATTTAACTAATGAGTTTGATGAATGTTAAGAATTGAAATTTCTAAAAACAAGACTATAACCATAGAACATTTGGTGCTCGACTATAACGGCACGCTTGCCATAGACGGAAAGTTGATTGATGGCGTTAAGGAAATGATTGAAACCTTTTCGGCTAACTTGAAAGTACACGTAATTACTGCCAATACATTTGGTTCGGCTCACCAGAATTTAGCTGATACAAATACTAGTTTAGTCATTATAAACAGCGGTAATGAGCTACAACAAAAGGCCGATTTTGTGAAAGGTTTAAATCCACAAACTGTGGTGGCCATTGGTAATGGAGCAAATGACGCCCTAATGCTTAAACTCTCGGCGCTGGGTATTGCCGTTATGCAAGCCGAGGGAGTATCAACCCAAGCGCTTATGAATGCTGACATAGCTTGCAATAGCATAATTGATGCCTTGGGGCTATTGTTAAATCCGTTAAGAATTGCGGCAACGCTTAGAGTGTAATTGTTGAGGAATATCATTTAAAGATTAAAACCATCGCACTGCACTGGTAGACTGACGATTGAACTACAGTCCTACGGTAACCTAAGCAGTACACGTTATAGTATTGATTATAGCAAGTTGTATCTTTGTATCAAAATAAAAATAGAGAAATGAAAACATCAGAAACGCCAATACAACAAACTTTTACGCTACAAGGAATTCATCATATTGAGCCTATGTCGGCAGCCGATGCAGTGGCAAATGAAAACGCACTACTTGTTGATGTGCGCGAGGATGAGGAGTTAGAGGTTATTCACTTTGATGATACGGTTGAGTTTGTGCATATACCGCTTTTGGCATTGGCCGATAGGCTTGATGAGTTGTCCAAGGATAGGCCTTTAATCATAGTGTGTAACGATGGCGTACGCAGCGTTAAGGCTGTAAATTTATTGCGTTATCAGGGCTATTCAAATGCTTTTAACCTCGATGGTGGTATAATACAGTGGTTTAGGGATGGTCTTTCGTTGGTACTTCGCGAAGATTATACGATGGATGAGGACGGATGCGGAAGTGCATCGGGGTGTGCTGGTTGCGGCGGTGGTTGCTAATATTTTGGATTGAGGAAACGTGTAAAGTAGTGCGCTTATCTTGTAGCGGACGAATTTTGCCAATTTATTACATTCGCGGCTCAATTAGAATGCTTAATTAAACCTTACCATACCCCGTGCAATCAAAGGAAGAAAATGAATATGAAAAAGTTACAGCTATTTCTTATTGCACTTGTATTTAGTTTTCAGGCAATAGGCCAAAACTACCCGCAAGAGGTAATTGATGCCAGCCATAGCATTTCGAGCCATACGCTTATGGGTTATTTAGATGAAATGTGCCACCCAAAATATGAGGGTAGAGGCGCAGGTTCTTCAGGATACGATAGCATTGCCAACTGGGTAGTTCAAAATCTCAAGCAATGGGGCGTAAAACCCTTAGGCGATAAAAACTCATATCTTCAGGAGTTTAACCACCCTTACACTCAAATTAATTCAGCTGGTGCGGTAGAACTTTTTATAGTCCAAAATGGCGATACCCTTAAAAAAGAGTATTCAATTCCTGACCAGTATTTCCCCGGCAGCAACTCCGATTCGGGTGAGGTTTTAGCCGAAGTGGTTTACGTTGGATTTGGCATTACTGCGCCCAACCTAGGTTACGATGATTACAAGGGGATTGATGTTAAGGGTAAAATTGTGGTTTTTGCTTCCGAATCGCCTGCTAAAAGTGACCATCCAGATGTTGAGAAATGGGTGCCTTACAGCCTGCATCAGTATAAATTTAAAAATGCTTTAGAGAAGGGTGCTGCTGGTGTTCTATACGTTGGAACCATTGCAAACCCAAGTATCCACTTTCAAAAGGGGATGATTTATGCTCATATTGGACCAGAGGTTGTAAACGACCTTTTTTACGGAACAGGCAAGGATTACGAAGCAACTAAAAACAATATTCACGAGAAGATGAAGCCATCTTCAATGAAGTTGAACAAAACAGCCAGGATTGTTACCAGTACGAAGCATTTCTCTAATAATAAAACTGCGAATATTATTGGGATAGTTGAGGGTAACGACCCAGAATTAAAAAACGAGGTAATTTTAATAGGTGCGCACCTTGATGGACAAGGAAATCCTGGTGTGCATTTGCCCGGAGCGCTGGATAATGGCACTGGAGTTGCCGATATTATGGAGGTTGCTCGTGCCCTTTCGCAACTTAAGGAAAAGCCAAAACGTTCGGTTGCATTCATTTTTATTGGTGCCGAAGAGAGTGGACTGATAGGTAGCAACTACTTTGTAAACAATCCCACTTTTCCAAAGGAAAAAACGGTATGCTTTATTAATCTTGATATGGTTGGCAATGGAACAGGACTAGCCTTATGGGGCGGTGAGTCGTACCCAGAAATTTTGGAGCCATTTAAAAAGGCAAACAACGATTTTGTACATAGAGATTTCTCCACTTCCCTCGCTCGTATGCCGAGAACCCGCCCGCGCAGCGATGCTGCCGTTTTCTTAAAGGCTGGTTACAAGGCGGTAAGCGTAAGCACAACCAACAGGGTGAAGCCAGTTAACTATCATCATCCAAAAGATACGCCCCAACTTACCGTTACGCCCGAAATTATGGAAGATGCATCGAAGATGCTGTTTTTGGGAGTTTGGAATTTAGCGAATAGGTAATTTACAGGAAATTAAACATTAAACAATCCGTTTTTATACCTTTAACTATAGAGGTATGAAAGCGGATTGGTTGTATTGAGCACTTAGGCGAATAGTTCTATAAATTTGGTTTTAAGTAGGACTAACAATTTGCAGCCCCACCAACGAAATAATTAGTGTAGATAGAAAGAAAATTCGCCAGAATGTTATGGGTTCAGTGAATAAAATGATACCCAGTATAACGCTAAACACTGCTCCTATACCTGCCCAAACCGCATAGGCTGTGCCAGTTGGAATTGGTCTTTCCCCTCCCATAGCTAAAAAGAGCAACCACATACTTAAACTTACGCATATAGCAAACGATGCTAGCCATATCCATCTTTCTGCACCAGAGGTGTGCTGCATTTTGCCCAAGCTCATAGCGAAGCCCGATTCGAACAAACCACCAATAATTAAGAATATCCAGTTAATATTCATATTTCTAAAGTAAATTTTTAAAAGGTTAAAGATGCTCTTACGTAATCTCTTTATCAACTTGACCAATAAAGCTTGAAAGGGGAGGTGCGCTTACTCTCTAATTACTTTTACTTGTCCGCCTGTTCCTAACTTTATAATTGATGAGGGGGATGAGTTTTTACGTTCGTCATATATTTCAGGAACAACAAAATCTACCCCATTAATAATTTGTTGGTCAATGTCATTGAAGTTTTTTGGATGTGCGGTCCCGGTAATATTTGCCGAAGTTGATACCATTGGCTTCCGAAAAGCCTGTAATAGTTTCTCGCAGAAAGCGTGTTTAACAAGCCTAATACCTATGCTACCATCGGCTGCAACTAGGTTTTTTGCCAAATTTTTAGCATTTGGGTAAATAATGGTAAGCGGTTTGTCCGATATTTCAATAAGGTCCCAAGCAATTTCGGGTACTTCTTGTAAGTAGGTATCCAAAAAACGTGGGTTTTCAATTAAAACCAGCATACTGCTAGTATCTTCACGTTGTTTTAGTGTATATATCTTTTTTACTGCATCCGCATTGGTAGCGTCGCAACCAATGCCCCAAATGGTGTCGGTGGGGTAGAGTATTAGTCCGCCGTTTCGAAGTACCTCAAGTGCCGATTTTATATCGTTTTGCATTTCGCCTTTTGTTTTGGTTGCGTAAATTTTGCGTAAAAAGTGGTGCTATCTGAAAGGCTTGCCTGCTAAACGCAGGCAAGCCTTAGTATTTAATTCTAAAGAAGATGCGGTACGTGGTATTGCTTTTTAGTATCTGTAATGCTCGGGTTTGTATGGTCCGTCAACTTTAATTCCAATGTAATCAGCTTGTTGCTTAGTTAACTTGGTTAGTTTTACTCCCAGCTGGTCAAGGTGAAGGCGTGCAACTTCCTCATCCAACTGTTTAGGTAGGCGGTAAACATCAACCTTTAGGTCTTTTTCCCAAAGTTCAAGTTGGGCAAGTACCTGGTTTGTGAAGCTGTTGCTCATTACAAAACTTGGGTGGCCGGTTGCACAACCAAGATTTACCAGTCGGCCCTCTGCAAGCATAAATATCGACCTGCCGTCTTCAAAGAAGTACTGGTCAACCTGTGGCTTTACAGTTTCCTTGCGAACGCCTTTGGCATTGTTTAGTTTTTCAACCTGTATCTCGTTGTCAAAGTGCCCTATATTACAAACAATGGCTTGGTCTTTCATTCTTAGCAGGTGCTCAAGCGTAATTACATCGCGGTTTCCTGTGGCTGTAATATATATGTTTGCCTCATCCAATGCATCTTCAATGGGTTTAACCTCAAACCCCTCCATTGATGCTTGCAGGGCACAAATAGGGTCAATTTCGGTTATTATAACTCGTGCACCGTATGCGCGCATACTTTTGGCACAACCTTTACCCACATCGCCATAGCCTAGAACAACAACGGCTTTACCAGCAATCATTACATCGGTTGCGCGCTTAATACCATCGGCCAGAGATTCGCGGCATCCGTATAGGTTATCGAATTTACTTTTTGTTACCGAGTCGTTAACATTAATTGCTGGAACGAGCAGCTCGTTGCGCTCCATCATTTGGTATAGTCGATGTACGCCCGTTGTGGTTTCTTCCGAAACACCTTTCCATTCGGTGGCAATCCTGTGCCATTTTTGGTTGTCTTGTGCAAGGGTGTTTTTTAGTAGTTTGAGAATCTCCCTCTCTTCAATCGTTTCTCCTTCTCTCTCAATTGTTTTAGGGTCATTTTCGGCTTTGTACCCCATATGTATCAGCAGGGTGGCGTCGCCTCCATCGTCAACAATTAGGTGAGGCCCTTTACCGCCAGGAAATGATAGCGCTTGCATTGTACTCCACCAGTACTCTTCAAGGGTTTCGCCTTTCCAAGCAAATACGGGAACTCCCGTTGCTGCAATAGCTGCTGCTGCGTGATCCTGTGTTGAAAAGATGTTGCAGCTGGCCCAACGAACATCGGCTCCAAGTTCAACAAGTGTTTCAATAAGCACTGCAGTTTGAATGGTCATATGTAGTGAACCCATTACCCGCGCCCCTTTAAGGGGTTTGCTGCTAGAATATTTATTCCTAATGGACATAAGCCCTGGCATCTCCTTTTCGGCAATTCTTATCTCTTTCCTGCCCCAATCGGCTAGCGTAATGTCTTTTACCTTGTATGGCAAAACTTCGGTTAAGGTGTTATTCATCTATTTTATTGTTTGAGTTTATAACATTTAGTATACGAAAAAGTAACAAATTGGTTTTAGTTTGGTTGAATAAGCTGACTAAATAAGCTGGTTTTTATGTGTAAGTACCCTCAGCACTGTATTCCTATCTGTAACGAGTTGGTTTTGTAGCGCGCTAAGTGATTCGAATTTCTGTTCTTCTCTAATTTTTTCAACAAACCGAATACTAATTTTTTGATTGTAAATATCCTTGTCGAAATTAATTATATGGGCTTCAATAGTTCGTTCCAAACCGTCTCCAATGGTTGGTTTTATGCCTATATTTAGCATTGCTGGGTAGGATTCTCCCTCGTAGTCGACCCAGACAGCGTAAACCCCATTTGCTGGGATTTGCTTTGATAAATTTGTTAGGCTAATGTTGGCGGTTGGAAACCCAATTGTTCTTCCAATTTGCTTGCCGCCTTCAATTATTCCTGCTACTGTATATGGGCGGTTCAGCATTTGATTTGCCAAGCTGAGATTGCCCGCTTGCAGTGCCTCCCTAATTTTTGTAGAACTTATATTAATTCCGTTTAGTGATATGGGTTGCACTTGGGTTGACTCGTACCCAAAATCCGATTCGTGTTGTTTAATAAGGTTGAAGTTTCCTTGTCCCTTATACCCAAAAGCATTGTTGTAGCCTTGTACAATTGCCGATGCTTTCAACTTGTTGAAAATGGTTTCGTTTAAAAAATTGTAGGCAGAAGTATGAGCAAACTCGGGCGTAAACTCAATAATAAGTAAGTTGTCAATCCCTTTGTCTTGTATGAGTTGTTGTTTTTCTTCGAGCGTTGAAAGGAGTTTCAGCTTATCGGGGTCGTTACCTAGTATAACCCTTGGGTGCGGCCAGAACGTAATGAGTAAACTTTGTGTATTAAATTTTTTTGCCTTTTGTATAACCGTATCGATAATTGCACAGTGACCTAGGTGTACACCATCGAAAAACCCGATGGTTATAGCAGGGTGCAGCAGGTTAATCTCTCCTATATTCTTATATATATTCATATTTTGCAAACAATCTGCAAAAATAGCAAAAGAAGCCGATATTTTCGGCTTCTTTTGGTTAGATAATGAAATTTAGATGTGGAGGTTAAATCCAACGAACAAGTGCAAAGTTCATACGGTTGGGTAACTCGTTGTGCTTTGCGTATACCCTAATGCCCGATTCGTATACCCCTGGTTCGGTTGGGGTGAATGCCAGCTTGTAGGTTGCCCGTTGCCCTTCAACGTGCTCTAAGTCAAACTCCTTGGTCTCTTTAACTATCGTGTCGGCATTGTCCGTTAACTCAGCTATAACCAGCTCTACACCAACATCGCTAGGCAAAAGGTTTCCTATATCTAAAACTACCTCCGAAGTGTACTCTTTGCCCAAGATAATTGCTTGTTTCGATGCGTCGAATTGGTCGGCAGTTATTACTTCCAAACCTTCCCAGTTGCGTAATGTTGCTCTTTTCCAAGCTGCTATTCGTTTGGCTAGCTCAAAATCTTCTTCGGCTAGGCGACCGTAGCGAATGTACAGCTTGTGGTAAAATCTGTCTTCATAATCTACCATCATTCGGGTAGAGGTAAAGTTGGATGCTATTTCGGATATGGATTTTTTTATGAAAGATATCCATTGGGTTGGCGTGTTAGTATTGTCCCGATTATAGAATTTGGGCGCTATTTCATTCTCAAGGATAGAGTATATTAGTTCCGAGTCTAACTCATCTTGATACTCCTGTTGTAAATACGTTTTTTCCATAGGTAAAGCCCAACCAGCATTTGGTTTGTAGCCTTCAACCCACCACCCGTCGAGTACACTAAAGTGCAGCCCACCATTCATAACGGCTTTCATTCCGCTAGTACCCGATGCTTCTAGCGGTCGGGTAGGAGTATTTAGCCATACGTCAACGCCTTGAACCATCTTTTTAGCCAGCTCCATATTGTAGTTTTGTAAGAATAAAAATTTTCCTGCAAATTGTGGCATCTTGCTAACCTCTACTAGTTTTCGTATTATATCCTGTCCGGCTTTAT
>JBBACY010000033.1:0-30393 GCA_041656735.1 Bacteroidales bacterium
AAACGCCGGTTATTCCCCAAAAAGTTGGGAAAATCAATAGAATTGGTATTAAAACAATTACCTGCCGAAGCAATGAAATGAAAGCCGATATTAAAGCCTTTCCAGTTGATTGAAAGAAATTTCCAGCAATTATCTGAAACCCAACTATCGGCAATGCCATCATATAAATACGCAACCCTCTCTTGCCAATTCTAAGTAATTCAGCATCCGAAGAGTTAAAAATTTTTATAAAAAAACCTGGGAAAAGCTCCATTACAAGAAACCCACCAATGGAGATTAGTACCGCTGCCTTTAAGCTAATAAACAGCGTTTGCTTTACCCGTGTAAAATTGCCTGCTCCATAGTTAAATCCATATATTGGTTGCGAGGCCATATTAATGGCTATTATGCTCATAACAATCAGCATTGCTATACTATTTATTATACCCATCGCTCCAGCAGCCAAATCGCCACCATACTCAATTAGCTGCACATTAAATAGTCCGTGCACAAAACTTGCCGCAAATTGCATTGAAAAAGGCGAAAACCCAATTGAAATGATTGATACAACCACTCCCCATTTAATGGGAAAGTATTGGGCCTTTAGTTTTATAATAGATTTTGACGATCGAAAATGCCATATTACCCATATACAAAGAATAAACTGTGAGATAATGGTTGCAATAGCAGCCCCTTTAACGCCCATACCAAGGGCAAAAATAAAGATTGGGTCGAGCACTATATTTGTCCCAGCGCTAATAAGCATTGAGTACATAGCAATTTTAGCATTCCCCTCGGATCGGATTATATTGTTTAAAGAGAAGCCCACCATATTGAATATTACACCCAGCAAAATAATGTTTAAATACTGATTGGCATAGTCAACCGTGTCGGGGCCAGCCCCAAACATCCTTAGCATCGGTTCCTTTATTAAAAACCCAACCCCAGACATTACTATGGATACTATGATAAGTAAAATGAAGGCATTACCTAGAACGCGCTCAGCCAAGTTATACTGTTTTTTACCCAAATGGATTGATACGCGAACCCCCGCCCCAATACCAATTAGCATTGAAAAGGCCATCATAATAACCATTATAGGAAAAACCACGCTCAATCCGGTTAGCGCAAGAGCGCCAACACCTTGTCCAACAAAAATGCGATCCACAATATTATAAAGTGAATTTACCATTACACCTGTAAATGCAGGTACAAAGAACTTCCAAAGCACCTTTCGTATGGGTGCATCGGCAAGTAGCATTATATTATTTTGTTGTGCTTCCAAACGTGCAAAAATTTTAACGCACAAAGGTATAAATAATGATGCTTAGGAAAGAATTTAATATAATGATATGGAACAAGATAATTCAAAAATCATATCATAATATCAAAAAAAGGGAAGCCCTTAAGAGTTTCCCTTTTTTATAAGTTTAAAAGAATGACTATGAAACATCGTTTAGTTAACAAAATATATCCTACTATTCAATTACAACCGTCTCCTTCGACCATCCTTCGACTTCGCTCAGGATGACGTCTAGGATAACGGTCAGGCTGAGCACGGTAAGTATTACAGTCAGACTGAGTGGTAAGCGTTAAGGCCAAGCTGAGCAGTAAGTATTACAGTCAGACTGAGTGGTAAGCATTAAGGCCAAGCTGAGCGGTAAGTACTACTGTCAGGCTGAGCGGAGTCGAAGCCGGCAGCCTTAACTAAACAACATTGAGACAATACTTACTTAAATTTTTCTTGGTCACAAATCTCAACTTCAACGGTAGATTTGTTAGCCATATTATCAGAAATTGGACAACGATGCTCAATCTCTTCAAGGTACGCTTCCTTATCCTCCTCTTTCATAACAGCATCAATCTTAACACATGTACGAACTGCTGTAAAACCAGCTCTACCTTCCTTGGTTTGCCCCATTAGGAAATCCTTGTTGATGTCACCTTCAACAATCACCTCAACTCCTCTTAGGTCAATTTTGCGTTGCATAGCAATAATACGCGCCAAGGCAGATACACACCCTGCAAGTGAAGCCAAATAAACCTCAAGTGGGTTTGGCCCCTCATCTGTTCCACCCGCTGCTTTTGGTTGATCAATTATAAAAGGATGTGAGCATTGCACTTCGGTTCTGAAGCCAGCGCCCATTTTTGAACTTACTTTAACTGTTGAAATCATAGTAGTATTATTAGTTTTTGTTATTTCATTCATTCAAAGTAACAGATAACAATATATTTTGTTTACTCAAATTACTCGAAAAAATACGTAATCTTACCTTTACATAATTTAATATAGTTTAGTTTTATTTTGTTTTACTTCGTGAGTAAAAATATTTTTTAGTAATTTGTGAGAAATATAAAACAACAGCCAACCAACCTAAAATAAGCAATGGAGCGTATTAGCATTAAACTCGATAATCTGGGGGAAATCTTCCCAGACGATTGGACGCAAGAACAAGTATCAAAAGGTAAAACAACCTTTTTAAAACGCTTATCAGAACTTTCTCATAAGCATTACAGCGGAAAAATACAGGTGGTTCCAAAGGTGCCTGTGCCTGGTTTCAACTGGTTTAATGTTTGGTACACGCCAGGCGTTTCAAAGGTATCAACTAATATCCGCGATAATAACGACACCTCATTCGATCTATCGAACCGTGGCAACCTAGTTGCAGTTGTAAGCGATTCGACCCGCGTTTTGGGCGATGGCGACTGTACCCCACCGGGCGGCCTCGGTGTTATGGAAGGCAAAGCATTTTTAATGAAATACTTAGGAGGAATTGATGCTGTTGCTCTGTGTATCGACAGCAAGGGAAAGGATGGAAAGAACGACCCCGAGAAGATTATCGATTTCGTAAAAATGTGCCAGCATAGCTTTGGTGCGATTAACCTCGAAGATATTTCACAACCCAACTGCTTTAGGGTTCTCGATGCTTTGCGTGAAGAATGTGATATACCCGTATGGCACGATGATGCCCAAGGAACGGCCTGCGTTACGCTAGCCGGACTGCTTAACGCCCTTAAGTTGGCAGGAAAACAGCTGAGCGATGCCAAAATTGTATTTTTTGGTGCAGGAGCATCAAATACAACCATTGCCCGCCTAATAATTGCCGATGGTGGTAATCCTTCTAAAATGATTATGTTCGACAGTAAAGGCTCTTTAAACGCAAGCAGAAACGACATTAAGGCCGATTCGCGTTTCTACCGAAAATGGGAGATTTGCGAGAACACCAACCCAACTAACATACAAACCATTGAGGAGGCTATGAGGGGTGCCGATGTACTTATATCGCTGTCTACACCTGGTCCAGATACCATTAAAAAGGAATGGGTTAGCCTAATGGCCAGCAAATCCATCGTGTTTGTATGCGCCAACCCTGTTCCCGAAATTTACCCATACGCTGCCAAGGAAGCTGGAGCATTTATTGTTGCAACCGGTCGAGGCGATTTCCCAAATCAGGTAAATAACTCTCTCGGTTTTCCTGGCATACTCAAGGGTGCGCTAATTGTTCGTGCTCAAAAAATTACCGATGCCATGGCCATAACCGCAGCCCATTCACTGGCTAACTTTGCCCAAAAGCGAGGGATAACCCCCGATAATATAACCCCTACTATGGACGAGCCCGATGTTTTTCCCATTGAAGCAGCCGATGTAGCTATGCAGGCAATAAAAGATGGGGTTGCCCGTAGGCAGGTTACTTGGGACCAAGCATACCAAATGGCCAAACAAGATATTGATTACTCCCGTTCGCTAACAAACAGCCTCTGTACCAACGGTTTTATTGCTAACCCTCCTCAGGAAATGCTTCAGGAAGCATTAAATTTTACCATTGGTGAGGTTATGGAGTAAATGCTGATATTGAAAACGCTTTAAATTTCTTTTGACGGAGATACTAACGATTGGCGATGGAGAAGTATGATAAAGTATTATAATCTTAAAGGGTTTCACCTTAGAGCAAATAATCTCTTTAAAAATAAAATTACAAACGAGTTTTAAGTTTACGGTATTCCACATTATGCGCTAATTAATGGTTCTGGGGATATTTTGATAAAAAAATTCACAAATTTAACAACGCAACGATAACCCAAAAACACAATCGAAATGAACGATATTATTTGTCCAAATTGCAAGAAGGTTTTTAAGGTCGATGAGGCAGGATTTGCTAGCATTCTTAAGCAGGTTCGAGATCATCAATTCGAAGAAGAATTGGAAAATCGGTTAGGTCTTGCCGAAAAAGAAAAAGAGGATGCTGTAAAGCTTGTCGAAGCAAATCTTAAAAATTCTTTTCAAGAAAATCTTGCAAAAAAAGAGACAGAAATAGCCGCACTGAAAGCCAAAAACGAACGTGAACTCGCCGACACGTTAACCCAGAAAGAGGCTCAACTCGCTGAGTTAAAATCGAAACTTGAGAAAGCCGAGATTGATAAAAAACTCACGGTAACCGAAGCAGTTAATAAGATAGAGAGAGAGCGTGACGCTCTGGTTAATGATTTGAAACATAAAGAAACAGAAAAACAACTACTCGAGAAATCTTTAAATGAAAAATATTCTGCTCACCTCAAAACAAAAGAGGATATAATAAAGATGAAAGACGAAGAGATCGCTCTTCGTAAAGATATGAAGCTTAAACTCTCAACAAAAATGGTTGGCGAAACACTTGAGCAACATTGTGAAACCGAATTTAACAAGCTTCGAGCAACAGCCTTCCAACGAGCCTACTTTGAAAAAGACAACGATTCAAGGTCTGGAAGTAAGGGAGATTATATCTATAGAGAAACAGACGAGCAAGGCAATGAAATCATTTCAATTATGTTCGAAATGAAGAACGAGAGCGACCAGACAGCTACAAAAAAAAGGAATGAAGATTTTTTTAAAGAGTTGGACAAGGACCGTACAGAAAAAAAATGCGAATACGCTGTGCTCGTCTCGCTTCTTGAAGCGGAAAGCGAACTCTATAATGTTGGGATAGTTGATGTTTCTCACAAGTATACGAAAATGTACGTTGTTCGCCCTCAGTTCTTTATACCTATTATCACACTCCTTCGCAATGCAGCTATGAACTCTATGCAATATAAAGCGGAGCTAAATTTAATAAGAGGTCAAAATATTGATATAACCAATTTCGAAAAAAATATAACCGATTTTAAAGAAGGATTTGCACGAAACTATGAATTAGCGAGTCGGAAATTTAAAACGGCTATCGACGAAATTGATAAAACCATTGATCATCTTCAAAAA
Organism: Bacteroidales bacterium; assembly: GCA_041656735.1. GTDB lineage: Bacteria > Bacteroidota > Bacteroidia > Bacteroidales > Tenuifilaceae > Perlabentimonas. The sequence goes on from JBBACY010000033.1 coordinate 5,213, forward strand.
ACCAAAGATGCTCTGCTATCCTCAGAAAACAACCTGCGCTTGGCTAATAATAAATCAGAAGACCTAACCATTAAAAAATTAACCCGAGGGAACCCCACAATGACTGCAAAATTTGAAGCACTTTCAGATTTGACTGAATAAACTTTATGGAGCAAGAGGTTGAATAAAATATCATCGCAACAATAGTGTATCTGAAATGGTGTTAAAGGCTGCAAGTTCACTCTTTTTAAAACAAATTTGCCTAAATACGAAGTGGAGGTTGATTTACAGAGAAAGTATGTTTTGCCCTTATAAAAAACTCGATACGACGCGGAAATTTATTCATTTCTCTCTATAATTAACACACAAAAATTTATCAACTCGTATTTTTATTTCCATATTGAACACAACTTTAGACCATTGCTAAACATAACAAACCCCAACATATGTGGTTCTTAAAATCAAAAGAAGAAGTTATAGCTGAACTAAATACCAATCCCCTGCAAGGTCTTACAGAGGAAGAGGCAAAGATACGGTTAGAAAAGTATGGAAAAAACAGGTTATCGGCCACAAAGAAAAAAAGCGTGCTACGCCTTTTTTTCGAACAGCTAAAACAATGGCTAATATATGTGCTTTTTGCTGCCGTGGTCATCACTATGTTTATGGGCGAATATATCGATTCCATCATAATATTATTGGTTATTTTTACCAACGCCATCCTCGGCGTAGTTCAGGAAGTAAAAGCGGGTAAAGCCATACAAGCGCTTCAAAAAATGACACTCACCAAAGTGCTTGTTCGCCGTACCGGAGAAACCCGCGAAATCGATTCGGAAGAAGTTGTACCTGGCGATGTGCTCATTCTCGATACCGGGAGGATGATTGCCGCCGACTTACGTCTTATCGAATCGGTGGGACTGCAAATAGAAGAATCGACACTCACAGGCGAGTCACTCCCCGCTCAAAAGGATGCAACTGCTCATCTTACTAACAGCAAGACTCCACTGGGCGACCAATCCAACAGTGCCTTTATGAGCACTCTGGTAACCAAAGGGCGCGGTGTGGGCATAGTAGTTGAAACAGCAATGAACACACAAGTGGGTGAAATTGCCAAAAGCATCGATTCGGATCAGGAGGTCAAAACGCCGCTCGAAATTCGTCTTGACAAGCTGGGCAAAATGCTGGGCAAAGTTGCTATTGGAATCTGTGCACTCATTATAGTTATCACATTTTTTCAAGGTAGAGATATGGCCGATATGTTCCTTATTGCGGTATCAATGGCGGTTGCGGCAATACCCGAAGGGTTAGCGGCTATTGTTGCCGTGGTACTCTCGGTGGGCGTAACGGGTATGTCGAAACAAAATGCCATCATAAAAAGGTTGGCCGCAGTAGAAACACTGGGCTCGGTAAACGTAATATGTACTGATAAAACCGGCACTCTCACCCAAAACAAGATGACGGTGACATTATATGCAAATTTAGAAGGGCAAGTACCAATCGAAAATGGGAAAGACAATCAAACCTCGGACTTTGTAGAATTTATGGCTAAAGCCTTTGTGCTAAGTTCTGACGCCTCATACGAGAATGGGGAGGGAACAGGTGATCCCACCGAAATAGCCTTGTTGGTTTTTGCCGACCAGGTACGCATGGATCGTAAAGGGCTACAATTAAAAACCAAACGGGTGGGTGAATATGCTTTTGACTCGGACAGGAAATTAATGTCGACGTTAATTGAGGAGAATGGAGAATACACTGTTTACACCAAAGGAGCCATCGACAACCTTATTAATATATCAACCCACGTACTTGAAAAAGGTAAAGTTGTTCCTCTTACCGATGCACACCGAAAAACATACCAACAAACAACCGAAGGTATGACCAATGAAGCCTTGCGTACATTGGGCGTAGCATACAAGCCTGTTAGTGAAATTGTGGAAGCCTCGCAAATGGAGAGCGATTTGATACTGATTGGGTTAGTAGGGCAAATAGATCCGCCGCGCACCGAAGTTTATGCGAGCATAGATAAAGCAAAATCTGCAGGCATAACCACCGTAATGATTACCGGAGATCATAAGAACACGGCTTTTGTTATTGCCCAAGAGCTTGGCATAGCTAAAAACATAGATCAGGCCATCACGGGTTTGGAGTTAGATGAATTCTCGGAACAGGAGTTTTCCGAGAAAATAAATCACTATCGGGTATTTGCACGCGTATCGCCCCAGCACAAGGTGAAGATTGTTCGTGCCCTAAAGGCAAATGGAAACGTTGTATCTATGACGGGGGATGGAGTTAATGATGCACCCTCACTAAATGCCGCCGATATAGGCGTGGCAATGGGCATTACGGGCACCGATGTAGCCAAGGGTGCATCGGATATGATACTTACCGACGACAACTTTGCTACCATTGTTTCTGCCATTGAATACGGTCGAAACATATACGAGAATATTAAGAAATCGGTAATATTCCTTCTTACCTGTAACTTAGGCGAGGTAATAGCCATATTTATCACTTTGCTTATTGGTTGGTCCGCCCCTCTTATTGCCACCCAAATACTTTGGATCAACCTTATCACCGACTCCTTTCCTGCCATTGCCTTGGGTATGGATCCAGGCAATTCCGATGTGATGCTAGAGAAACCCCGCGATTCAAAAGCAGGTTTCTTTTCGAACATTACCTTAATACGAATGACGCTGGGCGGAGTATTAATAGGCACCCTAACCATTTTTGCTTTTTGGATGGGGTACGCCGAACACGGATACCCCCCTTTCGACGACTCGATACCAGTAAAAACCCTAGAATATGCACGTACTATGGCTTTTATCGTGTTAATAATGAGTCAACTTTTTTTCTCACTCGCTTTACGCAGCAGCTATAAATCTATATTTTCATTGGGTATCTTTACCAATAAATACCTGGTAGGAGCTTTAGCGCTCGGCATTGGACTACAATTGCTTGTAATTAACGTACCCTTACTGCAACAGGCATTCCGCTTACAACCCCTTGCGGCTATCGATTGGGTGTTGGTAATAGCTCTAGGTCTTATCCCCCTGTTTTTAAATGAGATGGTAAAAATAGTTATCCGATTCAGGATGAAGCATAACTTGGAAAATCTTCAAAGCACTAAAGTCGAGAAGAATACATTATTATAACAATTTGCTAGACCTTAATCAAGTATTTGTAAAACTTTTTAATAGTCGCCAAAAGAGGTGAATTTGAAACACTAAAATAAGAAAAGGTTGCGTTCATCCTGTCTTTCTCCATTAAAAAAATTCTGTACGTTTAAATAATTAATCGAAGTGCTTGAATTTTAACATAATATCAAAAAAAAGATTTTGAACTAGAACTAAGTTATATTACTTATGTTTATAAAAAATGATACTACAATTTTTTAACTAAAGAAATAGAAATGTAAAACAGCAAGGTTTGTATACGCTAAAACACAGTGACATTTTGAGAGAAAGAGGTCACGTTGCATATACCAGCGATTATAGCCAATTCTAACCCTATATAATGCATAGGTATGTTACAAGATACGGAAAGACTGAAAATTATTTACAATAAGATTACGCTTGCCTTTCCTAAGGAGCAGGAGAAGCTATTTCTAGAAAAATTCTTTTCAGACTCTCTCCCTCAAGTTAGGCTCTCTTTTGTTCTGGTTTCATTTCTTTATGGAATCTTCGGGTTTCTTGATACTCTTATGTTCCCAGATTAAGCCCATATTTTTCATACCATCCGCTTCGTATTTGTTATTCCCATACTTATAGTAGTATTCCTCTTATCCTTCACTAAACTTTTCAGTAAAATATGGCAAGCGTTACTTCTCTTTAGCACAATAGTAGGAGGAACCGGTATTAGTTTAATGATTTTACTTGTGCCTGATAATTACGCTTACTATGCAGGAATGATGCTAATCTTTTCGGCCGGTTACTTTTTTATTAAGCTCCGTTTTTTATACGCAACAATTGCTGGGTGGGTAATTTTACTCATCTATAATTTTGGAGTAATTTTTTACACAAACTCCCCAAGTTCAATAATTATAAATACAAACTTCTTTTTTGTTAGTGCTAATATAATAGGCATGTTTGCTGCATATAGTATCGAACTTTATGCACGTCGCAACTTTTTCCTGAACCTTCAACTCGACAGAGAAAAATTACGCATTGAAGACACTAACAAAATTCTCGAAAAAACGGTCCAAGAACGTACTAGAGAACTTTATTTAGCCAAGGAGGCAGCAGAATCAAACAATGCAAAAGTTACTGCAATTATTGAAGGTACACAAAATAATATCTGGGCTTTTAATCGGAATTACGAAATCCTCTATATTAACCATGTGTTTCGGTCAAACTTTAAACGTATTTATGGTATTTTGTTAAATCCAGGGGTAAACCTCATCGAATCGCTGCCCGAACCTCTTCGTCCCATATGGAAAACCCGATACGACAGGGTTATGAACAATGAACAATTCACTTTAGAGGACGTGTTGGACGGCCCAAATGGAGTAGTTTACGTCCAAATATCTTTTAACCCTATCATAAAAAAAGGTGAGGTTGTTGGAGGTTCATGCTTTGGAGATAATATTACGGACCGAAAACTTTCGGAAATTGAGCTTTATAAAGCGAAAGAACGTGCCGAAGAGAGCGACCGGCTTAAATCGGCATTCCTTGCCAATATGAGTCACGAAATTCGTACCCCTATGAATGGCATTATTGGGTTTGCTGAATTGCTGAAACAGCCTAACCTAACCGGTGCCGAACAGCAAGAGTACATTCAGATTATTGAGAAAGCAGGCGCACGCATGTTGAGCATTATTAACGATATTGTTGATATTTCGAAGATTGAATCCGGACTGATGAAAACGGACATAAAGGACACGGATATAAATGAGCAAATTAAATTTATTTACACTTTCTTTAAGCCTGAAATGGAAGCCAAAGGGATAGAAATATCTATCGAAACTCCTCTTTCTGATAACAAAGCAATTATCAGAACCGACCGTGAAAAGCTCTATGCTATCCTTACCAACCTCGTTAAAAATGCAATAAAATTTACCAAAGAAGGTTCCATAGAGTTTGGGTATGTTCTAAATACTGCCAGTGAACCAGTTCAGGTGGTATTCTATGTAAAAGACACAGGTATAGGCATTCCCAGTGACAGGCAGGATGCTGTTTTCGAACGTTTTATTCAGGCAGATATTGACGATAACCTTGCACGTCAGGGCGCAGGGTTGGGCCTGTCTATATCTAAAGCTTTTGTTAATATGCTGGGCGGAAACATTTGGGTGGAAAGCGAAGAAGGTGTAGGAACTACTTTTTATTTTACTTTGCCCTACTTTACTAAACCAACTCTAGAACGTACTGACGACCAGTTCGAAACCTTAGAGAAGACTATAAATGTTAGAAAACTAAAAATTTTGATTGCCGAAGATGATGAAATATCGGAGCTGCTGTTAGGTATAGCTGTAAAAATGTTTAGCAAAGAAATTATTAAAGTACATACAGGAGCAGACGCAGTAAAAATTTGCCGTGAAAATCCAGACATAGACCTAATATTTATGGATATTCGGATGCCTGGAATGGATGGCTATGCCGCTACAAAACAAATTCGAAAATTTAATAAGGAGGTAATTATAATCGCACAAACCGCATATGCATTATCGATAGACAGAGAAAAGGCGATACAATCGGGATGTAACGAATATATAGTAAAGCCTATTGTAAAAAATGAACTGATAACTTTAATACAAAAGTATTTCGGACAATAATTAGAATAAACATTCAACCTACATGCATAGCATAAAGTACAAGGTTGTAATAGATAGGGTATATTTTATAATACCTTCAATAATTACTCAGGTTACCTATCCCGCGTTTATTATTGTGTAATTGAGTGAATCCATCCCCGTTCTTACACACAATACATACAATAGTGTGCAAATGCCATACACATAGAATGATTTAATCTATTGAATTAGAATTATGTAAGCCGTTTTGAACCTATCCTGAATTTTGTTTCGAAAAGAACTTTTGCCTGCTAGCAGCTATTTTTTCGACACCATAATTTGAAGAAGCAGCTCATCGGTTTGAGTCATACCCTTGGATCCCACTTCGCCTAAATTCTGTATGGTTTTTTCTACGTCATCCTCAATAATTCCATCGTTGGATGAGATTACAACTCCCTCGAGAGCAAGCAATGCCGCTTGAATTGCCGAACCAACGCCTGAGCTAACCTTTAGAGCGCATCCCGATTTTGCCCCGTCGCAAATCATACCAGTTACGTTACCAACCATATTCTTAATAGTATATTCCATCTCCTTCTCTCCGCCGCCCATTAGGTAACAAATACCACAGCCCGCACCAGCAGCAGCCACTACGCATCCGCAAAGGGCAGATAAGCGACCCAAGTACGTTTTTATACGAATGGCTATTAAGTGCGATAGCACAAGTGCACGAGCAAGCTGTTCATCGCTCGATTTTAGTCGTAAAGCAACAGAGTAGATAGGTAAAGTAGCTGTTAATCCTTGATTTCCACTTCCCGAATTACTCATAACCGGTAAAACCGAACCCGCCATTCGAGCATCGCTTGCAGCAGCGGTAAGCGACATGGCCCTGTTCATAATATCATCGGATAGGATGCCCTTATCAACAAATTCTTTAAGTTTTTTGCCAACCATGAGGCCATAGTCATTCAATAAGCCCTCTTGAGCAATGGCATAATTATACTCAACTGTTTTATGAATAAACTTAATTTGATTGTACGGTACGGTAGTTGCAAAGTTAAAAATACTCTTAACCGAAAGCGGAACAGCCACCTTACTGGCACTTCCTACATTCTCATTCTCGCCAGAGTTCATTTCACCACTACACTCGAGCACCTCACTGTTATGCTCTATTCGCGAAATATTCGAGTGCTTTGTTGTAATAATTGCTTTGGATGTATTGCTATTAGTGCCATAACAATTAGCCTCTATGTAAAGTTTTTCTGAACCTTTTTTTACGCCTATGGTCACCCTATCCTCTTTAACAAAAGTCTTTGCCTTGCTAACATCTTCATCATCAACACCCTTTAAAACCTCAAGACAATCGGATGAATTTCCGTAAACTGCACCCAACGCTGCAGCAATAGGTAGCCCAGTGGTGCCCGTACCCGGAATACCAACCCCCATACCATTTTTAAAGATGTTAGCGCTTAGCATCAGTTCGATCCGTTGTGGCTCTTCTCCTAACACTTCACGTGCCTTTGCAACTGCTAACGCAACAGCAATTGGCTCGGTACAGCCAAGAGCCGGAACAACCTCTGTTTTCAGTAAATCGATATAAGCTTGTATATTTTGCATCTGTATAAGTAGTTTAAAAATTGTTTTGCAAAAGTAGCAAGTTCCGTGGATAAAAAAATGCTAAATGTCATCCTGCTGCTCAATTAGGGTTGCCCCTACTCCTGTTTGTATTTTTTTAGATTCAGGATTACCTGTTAACGTAAGCGTGGCTGCCGAGCGGATGCTAGCATCAATAAACTTAGAAACATTAACCTTGGCAAGCCCCTTTGTGCTTACCGAAACATAAGCACTATCAGAAGCTAACTGCAGGGCCGAAAGAGTTCCGCCCGTTCGAACCTTTGCATTAATACGATCCGCATAACCGCTCACATTCACAATCCCTCCATTCTCCGATGTTACATCAACTAAAGATAAACGTACGCTGACATCAACCGTTGAATTTATTCCGGCTGTTAAGACGGCAGAGGTGGCCACTAGCGTATCCTGAAAACTTATTCTACCTCCCGATTTAACGTACGCATCAACAATTTGACCGCACGACATGTATATATCGACCGAATAATCTCTATGCATACCCTTGCCTAACTTTACAGTAAGCACACTATCTTCTACCTCGGTAATAATATGACTTGGTTCAATGCCATTGGCTTCAATCTTAGCCACAAAGCAGGTGTCAGTGCTAACGTAAATATTAATTTTACCAGTCACCCTTACCTTATTAAAAGGATGTAAACTTCTATTATCCTGAGAGTTTTGAGAGTATAAAGCAGCTATAGCAGCAAAGGTGAGTAGCAAGAAGGCAGTAATAGTTTTTATCTTCATATTATTACGAATTTGTAAATATGTTTTGAAAACCCAAAAATACTTGGTACAATGCAGAATAATGAATTTTCAACGGTGATTTTTGTTAACAAATCGAAAGTTGTTCAAGATTTGTTCTGCGTACATAACCAACCGCTAGCTAAAACATTAAACGTGAACAAAACAGCCTACTGCCTGTTTATTTACTATGAAAACAAGAACAAAATTAAAATGAGTACGATTTATAAATTAGCTGTTTTGGTTTTTTTTACCCTAATGGCGTTTCACACAAACGGTCAAAGCAATAACAAAATGAACAACAATAACCTAACCAAAAAGTTAACCCCGCTGCAACTGCATGTTACCCAGAAAAAGGGTACAGAGCAACCATTTACAGGGCAGTACTGGAATTTTTTTGAGAGCGGCAAGTACCTTTGCGTGGTTTGTGATGCGGAACTTTTCGAATCGGAAACGAAGTACGAATCCAGCTGCGGCTGGCCTAGTTTTTTCGATTCGAAATTTGAAGAAAACATACTTGAAGTAGACGATTTTAGCCATAATATGATTAGAAAAGAGGTTGTTTGCAAGGCCTGCGGCGCACATTTGGGGCATATTTTTAACGATGGTCCAAAACCTACAGGCGTAAGATATTGCATAAATTCGGCATCACTAAAATTTAAGCCCAACCATGAGAAAAGACAGTAAAATGAAACCATCTGTATATAAATTATCGGCATTCCCCCTTAACGTAATTGTTTTTCCTGATGAAGAAATTCCGTTGCGAATTTTCGAACCTCGTTACAAGCAGCTAATTTCCGAGCATCTAGAGAACTCAACACCCTTTGGCATACCCTATATTGATAGCAAAACCGGAATCACACATATTGGCAGCCAAGTTGAGATTATAAAGCTTGTTGGCCAAAACGGCAATGGCGATATGGTTATTACCATAAAAGGCAAAACGCTTTTTAAAATACTCGATTATTTTCCTGTATTACCCAATAAACTTTACGGTGGGCTAATCTCCGAAACCCTCGATAATGATTTTTCAACCACAAACCCCGATATTGCGGTTATGGTAAAAAAGCTAAAGCTTAACATCAGTCCCAAGTTTGGTACGCTAATAGTATCCGATAGTATGAATATGCTGGATATAGCAAAGGTACTAATGCTTAAAGCCACCGAGAAGTACAAGTTCTTAAACCTAACCAACAGGCTTGATAGGGAGCAATTTATACTAAACCAGATAAATTTTATTGAGTTGATACGTGCACAGGAAACGAAGTTGGAGAATAACTTTCAGCTTAACTAGCGGTATTAATTCCTTTTCAAAAAACAAACAGTGAAATCTCATACGATTTCACTGTTTTCAATTACTTCATACTATAAGAGTAGCTTGCTTGTTCTAGCCTACAGTTTGAGGGCCAAAACTCATTAGTAATGCGCCAACAACGCCAAGCGCATTTCCGGCCATGTGGACTATGATGGCAAAAGCATTGTTGTTGTATTTCTCCTGATAGTATCCTGCAACTAATCCGAGTACCATAGTAAAAACTACAACCCTGAGCAAGAAAAGGGTTCCAACACCCGCCGTAATAAGTATTAAATGGGCCAATCCAAATGTCACAGCACTAACTATTACAGGTACGCTCACAAACCGCTTAAATATTTTTATTCCCTTAGTACTTAATGGCTTTAGTATGTTTTGAAGAAAACCACGAAATAGCAACTCCTCGGTAATGCTGGCATAAATAAACACAAAAATAAAAACCTGAAATGGCGACATAACGTTGAACGCTGGGTGTGGTTCTACCTCGATATTTAGTGCCATAGTAATTATACTAAACGGAATATTTACAACAACTTGTGCTAGTACACCGAATAGCACGGGTCTTAAAATCTTTTTAAACTTTGGAATAGAAAACTTATACTTTACACTCTTCCGAAGAAATACTATAGCAAGCACCGATAAAATAAGCATAGCTGTATGCGTACCAAATGTGTATGGAATAAAATCGATTCCTAAATTGATTTCCTTACCAAATAAATTGGCTATTACAAATATTAATAGGGTAATTAGTAGCCCATAAACAATAGGTTTGTTAGTTTTCATTTCAACTTATTTTTTTGCTTTACTTATTATGCTGCTAGCTATGCAACTTATTAAACCCCGGAATATCGGAGTTGTAAAAAAACTTCTGCTTCTCTAATATTTCTTTTACCTGTTCAGCAAAATTAGGCTTATCGGCAGCTTCCATAATCTTCATTAGGGTTTGCTCTCTCAAAAATCCAGCATGGAGCATGCACGACAGGTAGGTATTACTACTCCATGTTGCCTGATTAACCTTTTTTAATTCGTTATCCATTAGCGCAATTAAATGCTCCTCTCCATCTATAATGAGATTTAGCTGCTGACTTTTCCAGTGTTCTAGCGCCTTTTCGCCTAAACTGCTTACTACCATATCAGCCCCCTCAATAGCTATAGGTTTGTACGCCTCAATGTGAACCGCAACTCCGCGCTTTATGGCTTCATTAATTGGTTCAACAACCCGCTCAAGGGTTAACGGAAAAGCATCAACCACAGCAATGGTTTTGCAACGCTTCATCATTTGCTCAAAACGTTCAAAAACCAGCGGTACTGAGTCAATAGTATAGCTACGTTCATCGTTTGATTGGGGTTTAAGATTGGCAAGCAATTTTTTAGCGCTTTCAGTTTTACTTAGAATATTTTTTTGAAATTGGCCAACGAATTCGTTTGGATTAACGGCACGACAAACCTTACTCTTATTATCCTCGATAATTACCGCACCCTTGCTTGCCAACGATGCAATGGCCTTATATACATTAGCTGTTGGTTTGCCAATCCCCTTCCCTATTCCGTACGCAGTTGTGGGCATATCGGTTAACAGGAACAGGTAAACATCGGCCTCAAGCCTGTTTAAACCCATCTCAAAAAGTAACTCTTTAACCTTCTCCATTATTATAATTTTATACAAATATATAATATTATAATAATAAACTACTACTAATTTAATTCTACAACAACAATTTATTTGAACTAAGGGGTTTGTAATTCAGAAAATAGTAGAAAAATGGGTAAATAGTAAAGAGAAAAATTAGAAAGAAGTAACCTAGGAAGGGTTTGTGATGCTTGGTTCGCTTAAAGCCCACGAGAAAGTAAATGCTTCGTTATCAATTTCGCGGCATTGGTTTTCAAAATACTGCTCAACAAAATTATCCGTATTGGCTAGCGGGTTAAAAAGGTTTATCTCTGGCCAAGTGCCAACTCGATGCAAGGCTTTAGCCATCATTCGGTTTACCTCATGTGGAAAGCGAGCCCCAACCCATGGGCTGGTATTGGAAATAAACACAAAAGTTAAACCATTATTTTGTGAAACCGCCAATGCTGACGTACCAGCAAACGAACCGGTTCGCCATTTGGAACCGTTTTGGAGTACCGACCGCCAACCTAACGGCTGGAAGCCTGGCTCTTTTTCGGTTAGCTGCCTGATAGATTTTTTAGAAAGCACTGTTTCTTTTGAATATAAATCAATGGCAATTAAGAACTTGGCTAAGCTAACCGACGAGAGAACCCACCCACCAGCGGCACCAAGCGTTCGAATATCGTTACCACCTCGGCTTTTAAGTACAGGAGTTAGACTCCCATCATAAGCTGGAATCATTTCGGCCTCGGGCACCTCGTAATATCGGGTTTCTAAGGGGTATCGCAAGCTATCGTAGTTATGGGCAATAAAAGCATCGAAAACACCAATGGGTTTGAATATATTCTGACGAACAAACGCTTCGTAGTTCTGCTTAGTCACTTTCTCGATAACCCGTTCTAAAACCAGGTACCCAAAGTTAACGTATGAACTGTATGTACCAGGCGTAAAATGCAGGCGTTTGCCAAGGGTAAACTCTATTATATCATCCTTATCAATGGGTAAATCTTTATTCAACTGTCGGGCAATTGATTGAGACATAAATAAATGATCGCCCCAACGGGTAGTCCATCCTGCCGAATGATTCAGCAGGTTTTTCACTGTAATATCCTCTACCCTTTTGTCAATATAGTTTCTGTACATGGGGTTATCCAGAATACCCTCCTCACCAAACACTTTTTGATTTAAACTCAATTCGCCATTTTCAACCAACTTCATAACAGCCGCAGCTGTTATAAGCTTAGAAACGCTGGCCACCCTAAGCAAGTTATATGGCTGCATCTCAACCCCATTTTCAACATCGGCATAGCCAAACCCCTTAGCATAAACAAGTTTCCCCTCCTGTGCTATGGCTACAGAGGCTCCTGCCACTCTCCAATATTGAATAAAATGGTTTACCGTTTTTTCAAAAGAAGCAAAATTATCGGAGGATAAAATATCATTTGATAAGTACTCGATAGATATCGGTTCCTGCTCGGTATCGGCAACAGTTGGACTAGATCTTAACGGGCTATTAAACGAAAAATCGAATAGCACGAAAAACAGAATAGTAAGTATGGTGAAAATGCGTTTAGCCATTTATGCCGCTTTGAATTGTTCCAAACCAGATGTAAAGTAAATATAAAAATAATGAAAAGTCAAATTAATTGCGATTAATACTAATTTGAAGAGTATATATCACTCTTCGCCAGTAGGTTTTAGTAGCACAGCCAGTGGGCATATAGTAGAATCAATAACGATTAGTTGAGGCTGCTGGCTACTACTTCGCTCAGCCTGACGGTCAGGCTGAGCGAAGTAGTAGCCGACATTTATAGCAGAATGAGGATAATACCTAGCGTAAGTTAAAAGGTTACAAAAGTGTTTTGATGGTTTTTACAAAATTGTATATATCATCCTCGGTTGTATCCCATGATGTCATCCAGCGCACCTCCGATTGTGCTTCGTCCCACATATAAAAGAAGTATTGTTCCTGTAGTTTTTCAATAATGTGTGGAGGCACAATGGCAAAAACACCATTAACCTCAACCGGTTGGGTAATTTTAATCTGCGGAATTGAGCTTACCTCCTTGGCTAAAAGCTTGGCCATTCTGTTAGCATGCTCGGCCGTGGTTTTCCATTGATTTCCTGTTAGGTAGGTTATAAATTGAGCCGATATATAGCGCATTTTTGATGCAAGCTGTAGCCCTTGCTTTCGGGTATACATAAAATCTTCGGCCAGTTCGGGGCGAAGAAAAACTACTGCCTCACCATACATCATCCCATTTTTGGTGCCACCAAACGATAGAAGATCAACCCCAGCATCGGTAGTAAAATCCTTAAAGTTAAGTCCCATTGCTGCTGCTGCATTCGCTATGCGAGCACCATCCATATGTAGATACATATTATTCTGGTGAGCAAAGTTAGACAGGGCCCTAATTTCGTCGACAGTGTATAATGTTCCAAGCTCGGTTGCTTGCGAAATAGATATTAACTTTGGCTGAGAATGGTGCTGGAAACCAAACCCATGCATATGTTTTTTCACCAAATCGATGGTTAATTTACCATCGGGGCATGAAACGGTGAGCAATTTACATCCTGAGAAGCGCTCAGGTGCACCACATTCATCAACATTAATATGGGCGGTATCTGGACAAATAACAGCGTTGTAAGGCTGTGTTGCAGCCTTAATTCCTAGCACATTAGCAGCCGAGCCTATGAATACGAAAAATACCTCAGCATGCTCCCCAAACTCTTTTCGAAATAACCTTACTGCCTCCTGCGTATAGTGATCGTCGCCATAGGCAACGGTATGCCCATTATTAACATCAACCATCGAGTTCAATATACTTGGGTGAACTCCAGAATTATTGTCGCTGGCAAAACCTCTTTTATTGGTAATCATAAGTTAATGTTTTGAATGTTTATAATGTTACTATCTTATAAAACCCTTTAGATTGATGTAAAAATCTTGCATTTAATGCCAAAGTCGAGTATATCTAATATATGGAGTTTTGCCCAATCAGAGTACCGAAGGGTAAACTCACCAAAATCAATTACATTCTTTCTGGAACATCAATGCCCAGTAGTCCCATGGACAGGCGAATAGCCTCTGCCACCTCACGCGAAAGCATAAGTCTTAAACCTTTAGTACTCTCGTTTTCTTCTTTTAATATAGTGAAATCGTGATAAAACTGGTTATACTCCTTGGCAAGGTCGTAAGCAAAATTTGCAATTAATGCAGGACTAAGTTGCTCACCAGCTTGCTGAACAGTAGCCGGAAAACTTAGTAGAAGTTGTATAAGTTCACGCTCCTTTTGTGCAATTGTATCAACCTCTACTTTTTCAGGAATAACAATTCCAACCTCACTTGCTTTACGTAAAATCGATTTAATACGTGCATGTGTATACTGAATAAAAGGACCTGTATTTCCATTAAAATCAATAGATTCCTTTGGATTAAAGGTCATATTTTTACGTGGGTCAACTTTAAGAATAAAATATTTTAATGCCCCTAAGCCTACCATACTAGCTATTTGGTTTGCCTCATCATTGCTGTAGCCATCGAGTTTACCAAGTTCTACAGACATATCTTTGGCAGTTGTAACCATTTCGGCAACCAGATCGTCGGCATCAACAACGGTACCCTCGCGCGATTTCATTTTACCTTCGGGCAGCTGAACCATTCCGTACGACAAGTGGTACAAGTGGTTGTACCAGCTATAGCCCAGCTTGCCTAGAATTAGTTTAAGCACTTGAAAATGGTACTCTTGCTCGTTTCCAACCACATAAATATGATCGTCGAGCGCAAATTCCGAAAAGCGTTGTGTAGCAGTTCCAATATCCTGAGTCATATAAACCGAAGTACCATCGGCGCGTAAAAGCAGCTTTTCATCGAGCCCATCGGCTGTTAAATCGGCCCAAACCGAACCATCCTGTCTGGTATTAAAAACTCCCTTCTCAACCCCTTCGGCAACAATCTTTTTACCCAGCAAGTAGGTTTCCGACTCGTGATACACCTTATCAAACTCAATTCCTAAGGCCTTGTAAGTAACATCAAACCCTTCGTAAACCCAGCCATTCATTCTTTCCCAAAGCGAGTATACTTCGGGGTCTTTTGCTTCCCATTTCCTAAGCATTTCCTGAGCCTCAACAATAAGGGGTGCTTTCGCCTTTGCTTCATCCTCGGTGGCACCTTTACTTATAAGTTCTTGAATCTGCTTTTTATATTCCTTATCGAAAATTACGTAGTAATCGCCTACCAAATGATCGCCCTTCTTTCCACTAGATTGGGGCGTTTCACCGTTTCCAAACTTTTGCCAAGCAATCATCGATTTACAAATATGTATGCCACGGTCGTTAACCAAGTTAACCTTTACCACTTTATGGCCATTGCCCTCGAGTATTCTAGAAATTGAATATCCCAATAAATTATTTCGGATATGCCCCAAGTGCAAGGGTTTGTTAGTATTAGGCGAAGAAAATTCGACCATTTTTACCTTACCCGATGAATAAGGCTTGGCAAGTCCAAAATTTTGTGACCCAGCAATGGTATTTAGCGTATCGCACCAAAAAGATTGGCTTAAACTGAAATTTAGGAAGCCTTTAATTACATTAAAATCTTCAATACAGCTATTCTTCTTTTTAAGGTGTTCTCCAATTTCCTGGGCTGTATCCTCGGGTTTTTTCTTTGAAACTCGGAGGAATGGGAAAACAACCAGGGTATAATCTCCCTCAAATTCGCGCTTGGTTTTAGCTACCTGTACTTGTTCAACGTTAAAACTTTGCCCGTAAAGGTCTTGTAATGTATCACTTATAATTTTAAGAAGGTATTCATCGGTATTCATCGGCTAAACTTTTATTTGAAATACAAAGATAGTAAACAATGGTTGAGAATTAAATGAAAAAAAATAGAGAGATGAAAAAAACATCTCTCCGAGTAAAAACAGTGTGCGTTTGATACTACTGCTCTTCGAGCGCTACGGTGCTTACATCGACTGTTATTTCTGTTAGTCGGTTGCGAATGGGCTCAGGAATTTCGTTTTGGTACCGCCCCCCCAAATGGGTAGCCAGAAATTTCTCCATTGCCGCTACAAATGCCATCCTATTTACTGAGCGAACAAAACCGTGTCCCTCATCGGGTGCATTAATATACTCCACATCGAACCCCCTATTACGCAAGGCCACAACAATTTGATCAGATTCGGCTTTTTTAACCCTAGGGTCGTTTTGTCCCTGCACAACAAGTAGCGGAGCAGCAATCTTATCGGCCGAAAATAGTGGCGATTGCTGTTTTATTTTAGCTAAACCGTCAGCTGTGTTTGGGTTTCCAATTCGTTGGTAAAAAGAAGTACGTATAGCCTCCCAATACGGTGGTATTGAGTTTAATAGGGTAATTAAATTTGATGGCCCAACGAATGATATTCCGCACGCATAAATTTCGGGAGTAAAAGCAAGCCCAGCCAGAGCGGCGTACCCACCATACGAAATTCCGAAAATGCCCACCCTACTCTCATCAACTATACCCTTATCAACTAAGTACTTAATACCCCAAGTAATATCATCCTGCATTAAATTGCCCCACTCACCATTCCCGGCATTTAAAAATTTTTTGCCAAAGCCTTTTGACCCCCTGAAATTGGGCTGCAAAACGGCATAGCCTCTATTTGCTAAAAACTGAACATATGAATTATACCCCCACTTATCACGAGCCCACGGGCCACCATGCGGCAGAACAACAAGTGGTAAATTGTCGCTATCAAAACCATTTGGCAATGTAAGGTAGGCCTGTATCTCGAGCCCATCGGATGAGGGGTAAGTTATGCTCTGCATTTCGGAGAGGAACTCGGTAGGCAAAGTTGGACGAGGGTTGTACTGGAAAGATAATTCTCCAGTGCTCATATCATAAATATATATGTTGCTGGGGTTTGTATCGGACCATACGCTAACAAGCCAATAACGCTCATCATTCGTTGGACTGTAAATATTTACCTCTTTATCCGAAAACCTCTTAGCTAAAGCATTGTAATGCTCTTCAAAGTTGGTGTTTTTAAAATATCTGCGATTAAAAGCATCGGTATACGCAGTATATAACGGTTCGAGTGTTTTTTCAGAGAAGACTAGCCTACCAAAGTCAGCTTTTTCATCGGGGTCCTTTTCAATAAACTTGAGTTCTCCCGTCTCTATGTTCATACAGTAAAGCTGCGTAAAATCAGCATCAATTTCAGCATTCGAGACGAAGTAAAAATTTCGATTATCCTTTGTAAATTGCAAAGGGTAAGCGGTTTCGAACATACTTGAAGTATGTAAAACCTTCTGATTACCTGCATCCATTCGCCAAAGTTCTTTGGCTCCGTCAACTCTGGCGCGTTGGGCCAACCTAAGTATATCATTATGATCGAAAACCCATGAGGTATACCTATTGCTATTCTCTTCAAGCAGCGTAAGTTCGCCAGTAGAAATTTTGAGGCTATATAAGTCGTGCCATACCTTATCGCGATCGTTTAGGCCAATGAACATGAGGTCGTGATCAATTCTTGAAATATGATGAATTTGGACGCTAACATCGTGTAAATTTGTAAGATTTCGAGCCTGAGGTAATACCTGTTCTTTGGCATCGGCAGGGTTTACAGCATATACATTATAGTTCTCGTTACCTTCATTATCTTGTATATAAAGGATGTACTTACCATCGCCCGACCAAAAATAGCTACGTATGGGCCTAGTTGTTTCAGCTGTTAGCGGCAAAGCCATATCAAATGAGGCATCTCTTGGTTTTACCCAAATATTTTGAATGCCATTATAGGGTTTAAGAAACGCTAAAAACGCACCATCGGGCGAAAGTCTTCCACTGGATATTTCTGGGTCGCCAAAAATTAGCTCCCTATCGATTACAGGTGGAGAAACAGAAGTACTACAACTGCTAAAGCCAATGATAACGGCAAGAACAGCTAATAAAAAGTTAAATCGCATTATTATGATATTTTGTACGTAAACTAATTTTGTCTGATTTTGAAAATTTGACGTATAAAACCCTGATTAGTTTAATTGTAAAAAAAATAGGGCTACCGAATTAAGGGTAGCCCATATTTTTATTTTTACTTGCTAAGCCATATTCTTACCATGACAATTCTTGTATTTTTTTCCGCTGCCGCATGGACAGGGGTCGTTGCGACCAGCTTTTTTCTCCACTTTTACCGGTTCAGTATTGCGCTGCTGTGTATTTGATCCAGCTTGTAATGCATCGGAACGACTAGTTTCGTACTTGCTCATATCAAGTTTACGACGCTCTTTAGCTTCATGAACCTGACTTGGGTCACGCAATGGTATATGTGCTTTAATAAGAATTGACACTACATCACGGTTAATACGGTCGAGCATAGTTTTAAACAGTTCGTACGCTTCAAACTTGTATATTAGTAACGGGTCCTTCTGCTCGTATGCAGCATTCTGAACGCTCTGCTTAAGCTCATCCATTTCACGCAGATGCTCTTTCCAGTAATCATCAATAATGAATAAAATAATAGTTTTACTAAACGAGCGTGCCAACTCCTTTGCTCCCGATTCGTAGGCCTTTTTAAGATTTGTTACAATTTGAAAAATCTTTTGCCCATCGGAAATGGGTACAACAATATTCTCGTAAATAGCCGACTGCTTCTCGAAAACATCCTTTATTACAGGGTACGCCTGTCGGGCAATACTAAGCACTTTACGCTCATACGATTCTAGTGATGCTCGGTAAACTTTTTCGGTTAACACATCGGGCGATTCTTGAAGGTATTCCTTTTCGGAAACTGGAGACTCGATGGAAAGATTGCGAATAAGTTCAAACTTAAACTCCTCAAAATCCACATTACCGTGTGTATCATTGATAACAGCAGTGCTGACATCATAGAGCATATTGGCCACATCAACATCAATCCGTTCGCCATGCAGGGCATTGCGTCGGCGTGTGTAAATCACTTCACGTTGAGAGTTCATAACGTCGTCGTACTCCAACAAACGCTTACGTATGCCAAAGTTATTCTCCTCTACCTTTTTCTGAGCACGCTCTATTGATTTCGAAATCATAGAATGCTGAATAACTTCACCCTCTTTCAGTCCGAGGCTATCCATAACCCTAGCAATTCGGTCGGAGCCAAACAGTCGCATCAAATCGTCCTCAAGCGAGACATAAAACTGTGATGAACCGGGGTCACCCTGACGTCCTGCACGTCCACGCAACTGGCGGTCCACACGACGAGACTCATGACGCTCAGTTCCAATAATGGCCAAACCTCCAGCAGCTCTTACTTCGGCACTTAGCTTAATGTCGGTACCCCTACCCGCCATATTGGTAGCAATGGTAACGGTTTTAGCTCGTCCAGCTTCGGCAACAATATCGGCCTCACGTTGGTGTAACTTTGCATTTAGCACGTTATGCTTAATGCCCTTCATTTTAAGCATTCGGCTAAGCAATTCGGATATTTCAACCGATGTTGTTCCAACCAGTACTGGCCTATTTGCGTTAACTAATTCAACAATATCATCAATTGCGGCTACATACTTTTCACGTTTGGTTTTAAAAACCAAATCCTCCATATCCTTACGTATAATGGTTGTGTTGGTTGGAATAACCACAACATCGAGCTCATAAATTGACCAAAGCTCTCCTGCTTCCGTTTCGGCAGTACCAGTCATACCTGCTAACTTGTGGTACATGCGGAAGTAGTTCTGCAGGGTTACCGTTGCAAAAGTTTGCGTTGCAGCCTCTACTTTAACCCGTTCTTTGGCCTCAATAGCCTGATGTAAACCATCGGAATAACGACGCCCATCGAGTATACGTCCGGTTTGCTCGTCAACAATTTTAACCTTATTGTCCATTACAACGTACTCCACATCAATTTCGAACATGGTGTAAGCCTTAAGGAGCTGGTTAACAGTGTGTACCCTTTCAGATTTAATTGAAAAATCACGTAGTAATTCCTCCTTTGCCTCTATTCTAGCTTGGGGCGTCATATCAGCCTTTTCTATTTCGGCAATTTCGGAGCCTATATCGGGAAGAATAAAGAATTTAGAATCTTCGGAAGCCGAGGTCATCAGGTCGATGCCCTGGTCGGTTAGTTCAACCGAATTCTGTTTTTCGTCAACAATAAAAAGCAAATCATCGGTAACGATGTGCATATTCTTATTGTTCTCCTGCATGTAAAAGTTCTCTGTTTTTAGCAGCAGAGCCTTATTACCCTGCTCGCTAAGGAACTTGATTAAAGGTTTATACTTAGGATACCCTTTAAATGCCCTTAACAGAATTTTACCACCCTCCTCTTTCTTGTCTTCAGCAATTAGCCTTTTGGCATCGGCTAGCATTTGAGTAACCATGTTACGCTGAGAGTTAACCAACTTCTCAAC
The DNA here is from genome assembly GCA_041656735.1 of Bacteroidales bacterium. Taxonomy (GTDB): domain Bacteria; phylum Bacteroidota; class Bacteroidia; order Bacteroidales; family Tenuifilaceae; genus Perlabentimonas. Next base: position 25,574 of record JBBACY010000033.1, read on the forward strand.
CTTTGGCTTATAATCCTCAAAGAGCTGGTCATCGCCCTTTGGTACAGGTCCCGAAATGATAAGCGGAGTACGGGCATCATCAATTAAAACGGAGTCAACCTCATCGACAATAGCATAGTGATGCTTCCGCTGCACTAGGTCGCCTGGTTCAACGGCCATATTGTCGCGCAGGTAATCGAAACCAAACTCATTGTTAGTTCCAAAGGTAATATCGGCCATATAAGCTTTGCGCCTGTCCTCGCTATTAGGCTGATACTTATCAATACAGTCAACAGACAAGCCATGGAACTCGTAAATTGGTCCCATCCACTCGGAGTCACGACGTGCAAGGTAATCGTTTACCGTAACAATATGTACCCCCATACCAGCCAGCGCGTTAAGGAAAACGGGTAGGGTTGCCACAAGGGTTTTACCTTCACCCGTTGCCATCTCAGCAATTTTACCTTGGTGCAGCACTACTCCCCCAATAAGCTGTACATCGTAATGTACCATATTCCACTTTATCTGGGTTCCACCGGCGGTCCATTGGTTACTATATATTGCCTTATCGCCTTCAACCGTAACAAAATCACGTGTAGTACTTAAATTACGGTCAAAATCGTTAGCCGTAACAACAATCGTGTCATTATCATTAAGTCTGCGTGCAGTTTCTTTTACTATTGAAAAAGCCTCGGGTAGAATTTCTTCGAGTACCTCCTCAACCTTCTTATCAATATGCTCAACCAGCTTATCAATTTCACCCGACAATCTCTCCTTCTCATCGAAGTCAATGGTGTCGGATTCCATTTTAGCTTTCATCTCCTCAATATTCTTTCTATCATCGGCAATATAATCGCGAATCTTTTTCTTTAGCCTATCCGTTTCAGCACGAAGTTCATCGTTTGAAAGGGTTGTGAAACGAGGGTAAGCCTCTTTTATTTTTTCGAGATATGGCGTTAACTCTTTTAAATCGCGTTGAGCCTTATTGCCAAAAAATTTTGATAAAACCTTGTCTATTGCACCCATGGGCTTATATTGTTAATTTTAATTTGCGTTGCTGTTTAGGTTATAACTTGCAAATTTAGCAGAATTTTAGGAGTTGTGGAAACATATGTAAAAATTTGGGTTAATAAAAATATAAATACTCAACTTTTTATAGTGAAGAAAGAGCATGAGCACTAAGTTTAGCACCAATTTAATTTATGTTAAATATGCATAACCAGCCTAACTTACGGTAAACATCAAATTAAATGTATTCCCTTAGCGAGTAGACCCATACGCACTTGATTGGACCAAATTCCTGCTTGAACCTCACCAATATGCTGTTTCTGCAGCAGTAGCATACATAAACGCGATTGCCCAATACCCCCTCCAATAGTTAACGGAAGTTTTCCGGATAAAAGCATAGAATGATAATACAGCGCTTCTCTACTCAGGCAATCACATACTCCCAACTGATGGCGTAAAACAGTATCGTTAACCCTAATACCCATAGATGAGAGTTCTAATGCAGAGCGAAGCACAGGGTTCCATATCAGTATATCACCATTTAAACCATTATATCCCATTGAGTTAACAGAACTCCAATCGTCATAATCGGGAGCACGCCCATCATGAGGTTCACCATTGCTTAGGTTGCTGCCAATACCAATAATAAACACGGCTCCTAACTGCTCTGTAATTCTATTCTCTCGCTCTTTGGGCGTTAAGTTGGGGTACATATCGAGAAGTTCTTGAGCATGAATTGGAGTAATTTCTTTGGGCAAGAAAGGGGTTACACAGGGGTATGCCTTGCAAATTTCACACTCAGCGCTTAGCATAGCACCATAAATTAGCCTTACCACTTTTACAAGATAATTGAGGGAGCGCTGCTTGTCAGAAATCACCTGCTCCCAATCCCATTGGTCCACGTAAATAGAGTGTATTGGCGACAGCACCTCATCAGGTCGTAAAGCTCTCATATCAGTAATAATACCGCACCCCACTGGTAAATCAAGTTGTTGTAACCTAATACGCTTCCACTTGGCGAGGGAGTGAACCACTTCTCCCGTAGTATTCTCTATACCACGAATGGGGAAAGCTACAGGGTGTTCAACCCCGCTCAGGTCGTCGTTAATACCCGTATTGGTTTCAACCGCAATGGGCGATTCGACCCGAATTAAACTCAGCGCCTTTGCCAGCTCAAGCGAAAAAGTGCTTTTTACCAACCCAATGGCAAGTTCTGTTTCTTGTCCGCTTTTAATTTGCTGACCTAATTTTGTGCTAGTACTTACAAGTTCCATAGTAATATGGTTTAAGGATTAAATAAAAACAGCCCGCAAAATTGCGGGCTGTTGGACGTATATATAGCGATAACCAACCCGCTTGTTTAGGGGGAATTATTATTGCTATTATTATTTAAACTAATGAATATCATACAAATAGATTATATTACTGTTTGCAAATCGATTAAAACATAATATCGTTACTTCAAATTTAACCTCTCCTTAGTTTGAACTGGTCTAAAACTAAGCATCGACTGAGCCCTTTGGGGCATTTCATATTTCGCAAAACATCAAAAAAAAAGCCCTCCGCATTCGGAGGGCTTATACTTTTGTTACATTTTATGCTAAAGTAAAAGCAAGGGCCCCCCGCTGACAAACAGATTATTGTTTGCATTAAAATTGGGGCAATTATTTATGGTAAAAATCATACTGCTTTTTGTTTACGATACAAATATATAAATAATTTGCTTTAGTAGCATCAATAAAAATGCAAAGGGGCTAAATTTCGTATCTTTGTAAAAATATTTATTCAACTATGGTTCGCAAGTCCATCGCTACAAAACCTAACCTCGAGTTTTTCGTCCCCGACCTGTCGGAGGAGTTAAAACTGCCTCTTGTAGATGCCTTTATTAGCGCAGGGTTCCCCTCGCCTGCCGATGATTACCTAGAAGCCAAACTGGACCTAAACAAGCTGCTTATACAGCACCCCAACTCCACTTTTTTTGCTAGGGTAAGAGGCAACTCTATGATTGACATTGGTATTCACGATGGCGATATTCTGATAATTGACAAATCTTTCGAACCTAAACATAACTCGGTGTTAGTTTGCTTTATTGATGGGGAATTTACCGTAAAAAAGGTAAAAAAAATTAATGGCGATTTTTACCTCATGCCCGAAAACAAAGATTTTGCCCCTATAAAAATTGAAAAAGAGTCCGATTTTCGGTTATGGGGCGTGGTAACGCACTGTATTCATAAATTCTAGTCCAATGTTCGCCCTAATCGATTGCAATAACTTTTACGTGTCGTGCGAGCGCATTTTTAACCCTCTGCTCGAAGGAGTGCCCGTGATTGTTCTCTCGAACAACGACGGCTGTATTATTTCGCGCTCCAACGAGGCTAAAGCCCTTGGGCTAAAAATGGGCGAACCCATATTTAAACGCAAAGACCTTATAGCACAGCATAACGTTAAGGTGTTCTCATCAAATTATACTCTGTATGGCGATATTTCGCATAGAGTGATGAGTACCCTACGAGATTTTTCCCCTTTCATCGAAATTTACTCCATTGACGAGGCGTTCATCGATTTAAAGGGAATTTACACCGACTTTACCGTTTACGGGCAGAATATCAAAAGAACTATTCAGAAAGACATTGGAATGCCCACCGGCATTGGCATAGCACCAACCAAAAGCCTTGCAAAAATTGCAAATCGGATTGCTAAAAAACGTAATGGGGTATTTACCATAGAAACCGAAATCCAGCGCCTATGGGCGCTTGCAAACACACCCGTTGAGGACATTTGGGGCGTGGGCCGCCGGTACTCTACTCTTCTTAAAAAGAATGGAGTAAATACCGCCCTCGACTTTACCAACCTAAGTACCGACTGGATTCGTAAGCATATGACCGTTCAGGGACACAGGCTAAAGGAGGAGCTACGTGGAAGGTCGTGCATTGAGCTAGAAACGGTGATGCAACCCAAAAAAAACATTGCTAGTACTAGGGCATTTGGCAAAAAACTATCAGATATTGAGCTTATTAAGGAGTCGGTTTCATGGCATGCCACCAACTGTGCCGCTAAGTTACGCAAGCAAAAATCGGCTGCTCGCTTTGTTACTATATTTATACATACCGACCCTTTTTCGGAAACAGAGAAATATGTATCGCGCAGCATTACCGTAACCCTACCCGTAGCATCGAACTCGGATAGCGTGCTTACCAAAGCGGCCATTGCAGGGTTAAAGAAAATATTTATTCCTGCCCTTCTGTACAAAAAAGCAGGGGTAATTGTGAGCGAAATTTGTCCCGAGAATGCCATACAGCAAAACCTGTTTGAATACTACGATAACAATAAGCTAAACTCGGTATCGAAAGTAACCGACTTTTTAAATACCAAATACGGTAAGAGTACGGTTACACTAGCCGTGCAAGGAAATAGCCGCGACTGGAAACCTAAACAGGAAAAAGTATCGCCCGCCTACACCACCCGATGGGATGAGATTATTGAGGTGCGTAATTTATAGGTTGAGGCTGAGAAAACGAGAAGTGAGAAGTGAGAAAGTGAAAAGTGAAAAGTGAAAAACTAAAAGTATGCGTACTCGAATGGGGAATGCGAAACTCTAAAAGCCAAGGGCTAAAAGCTAAGAGCAAGGTTGAGGTTGAGGTTGAGGTTAAGATTGCTTCGTCGTTCCTCCTCGCAATGACGGGAAAAACCCGAAGGCTAAGGGCTAAGGGCAAATAGCTAAAAGCAAGGTTGAGAAAGTGAAAAGTGAAAAGTGAAAAACTAAAAGTATGCGTACTCGAATGGGGAATGCGAAACTCTAAAAGCCAAGGGCTAAAAGCTAAGAGCAAGGTTGA
>JBBACY010000034.1:0-30292 GCA_041656735.1 Bacteroidales bacterium
CGGCTTCCTTCAGATTCCACCTCACGATGGACACCCTTGCCTTCAGCTAATGGTTAGTGATTACAAACCCCCATAGTGGACTTTCACCACCTAGATAATTGCCATGCACGGCACACAACAAAAAACCCAGCCGTTAAGCTGGGTTTTAGTGCGGATAAAGGGACTCGAACCCCCACGTCTTTCGACACTAGATCCTAAGTCTAGCGCGGCTACCAATTACGCCATATCCGCAAATATCGAGGTGCAAAGTTACAACCTTTTTATTTAACACCAAAATATTTGAATATTATTTTTTGTTGATATTGCAGCAAATATATTTAATGAAATTTGGGTAGGCTATTTCCTGTTTGGTTAACGCACGGACCATCGTATACCGTCGTAGAGACGCACTGCCATGCGTCTCTATGACCAGATCTATTTCACATCATCTTTTGGAAAAATGCGTATTTGGTCGTAATTTTCCAACCCAAATTAATCAACAACAAAATATGATTCGCCTACTGCTAGCACCTTTTGCATTACTCTATGGCATAGCTATTTACGCACGAAACTTTATGTTCGATATCGGGCTTATTAAGTCGACATCATTTAGCAATGCCATAATTTGTGTAGGAAACCTTACGGTTGGCGGAACGGGTAAGACCCCTCATATTGAATATATCATAAGAACGCTAAGCCCACATTTTAAGGTGGCAATGCTTAGCCGGGGCTACAAACGAAAAACCAGCGGTTTTTTAATGGCAAGCAACAGAAGTTCAGCCACGGACATTGGGGACGAGCCCCTTCAGGTATTCAAAAAATTTCCAGATATAACCGTTGCTGTTGACGAGAAAAGGGTAAATGGCATAAAACAATTGATAAGCAGGAAACCAAACCTCAACGCCATTCTGCTCGACGACGCATTCCAGCACCGCCACCTCAAACCAGGACTCTCAATACTACTATCCGATTACAGTAATCCTATTTACAACGATTATCTTTTGCCAATGGGCAAGCTGCGCGATAGCTTTAAAGAGAGAAACAGAGCCCAAATAGTGGTTGTTACAAAATGCCCTAAAGACCTATCGAACAGTGAACAAAAGGAGATAATTACAAAACTAAAACTCAAAGATAATCAACCCGTTTATTTTTCGACGCTTACCTACGGTCAACCCAAACCTGTTTTTCAGGATTTAGAATTCGACCCTAGCTCACTAAAAGCAACAAGTTGTATGGCTTTAGCAGGTATAGCCAACCCAACCCCATTTTTTAACCATGTAAGAAAACATTTCACTTTAAATAATTGCATCACTCTACCCGATCACTATCAGTTTACCGAGAAAAAAATTAAAGCTATCTTTGAAAAATTTTCAACTGAAAAAGGTAAGCCAGAGTATATTATCACAACCGAAAAAGACGCTACAAGGTTGCGAGATTTTACTCAGCTACCCAACGCAATAAAAAGGGTCTTTCTATTCATTCCCATTGAGGTTGAATTTTTAAACGATAAAGGAAACGAGTTTAATTATAAAATTAATCAATATGTTAAAGAAAGTACTAGAAACAACGGAATATATACAGAGTAAAGTATCAATTAAGCCCGATGTTGGCATTATTTTAGGCACTGGTTTAGGTGGTTTGGTAAAAGACATTAAAAACCAGCAGGTGCTAAACTATAGCGATATCCCACACTTTCCAGTGTCAACTGTTGAGGGGCATTCTGGCCGACTAATTTTTGGCAACCTAGGAGGCAAACAGGTAGTTGCCATGCAAGGGCGTTTTCATTTCTACGAAGGTTACAATATGAAAGAGGTTACATTCCCAGTTAGAGTAATGAAATATCTGGGCATTACCCATCTGTTTGTTTCAAATGCCAGCGGTGGTGTTAACCCCGATTTTGAAATAGGTGACCTAATGATTATAAACGACCACATAAATCTACTGCCCAACCCTCTTATTGGGCCCAACGACAGGGAGTTTGGCGTACGTTTTCCCGATATGAGCCAGCCATACGACCATAGCCTTATTGCACTTGCGCAAGAAGTTGCCGGTAAGCATGGCATTAAAACGCAAATGGGATGCTACGTGGGCACAACGGGGCCAACCTTTGAAACCCCAAAGGAGTACGAATATTTCCGCATTATTGGAGGCGATACGGTGGGTATGTCAACCGTGCCCGAGGTAATTGTGGCCCGACAAATGGGGATACCGACCTTTGCTATATCCATTATTACCGACCTCGGCGTTCCTGGCAAAATTGTGGTAATTACCCACGAGGAGGTACAGCGCATAGGCATGCAGGCCGAAAAGAAGATGACGCTAATTATGGAGGATATGCTGCATAGGTTGTAGCAATAGTTTATATGTTAACAAAAATGCTGTCTGGGTAACTCTAATGCTACCCAAACAGCATCTAAAAATTTACTCCACTATAAGCTGGGTAGCATAGGGCTTGGCGTTAACAACCACTACCACCTGGTACGAGCCAGAGCGCCAGCCCGCCACGTTGAGGCGCAGCTCGCCATGGCGAAACGTGCCGGAGTAAACTACTCGACCCAACCCGCTGGTTACCATCACGCTTGCCTTATCCGAAGCACGGCTACTCGCCAGTTCGGCCTGTAGCTCGCTACTCAAATTCACAGCCAACCCGACCAAACACATTGTGCCTAATGAATCACAAAGCACAATAACCTAAATCTGTGCGCACCCTTACCTAGCACTGGCAGTAGTAATGTAATACTATAGTGTGCTAAGGTTTCCTTTATAGTTTCAAGTTTCGTTTAGAAAAAAGTGTAAGCCTTTTAAACTTCTCCGCCATAGGTTTAATCTCTTAACTCCTATATCTGAATGCTTTAATAACTAGTATAATTAAATAAACCTACGCACAACGGTGAACCAAATTACTTAAATGTTTGTTTAAGAAGTATTTCATACTAAAGAGAATACTAACCCAAAATCTACGTTATGAAATGGAAAACTTTACCTACAAAACTTGCCATAACTCTAACTTTTATGCTTATTTCATTACATGGAATAAGTCAGCTTGTTACGGCCGCCGACAAATCTCCTAATTACAAAATAAATAAAGGAGGTGAGAAGAACGAATCATTTGAAGTAGCCTTTGCGCTGGTGGGAGGGAACGGATCAATTGATGCTTATATTACGAATTATGGGCATATCAACTCAGGAGACAGCATTGAACAGGGTACCGACATTCGCTTTGAAGTTTACCCCGAGTGGAACTATATAGTTAAGGAGTGGCGTGTAAACGATGTGATAGTAGAGGACAACATCAACAATGTTTTTATATACAGCAATATCCAGACATCTATTGTTGTAACTGTAGAATTAAAAAAATATGTTGAACCAAGCATTACTCCCGAACGGCAATATTATGCGTTAGATGACCCCAATAATGTAACCTTTACCATTAACTGGGGTAGCGAAACAGAGGTAACTAAAATAGTTCGCGAATACGAAGACGAGCTTGGCGAACATCAGCAGCAAAACCTTACTGAGGGTACTGACTACAGTATTACAGGTGATGTGCTTACCGTTTACAACAGTTATATAGAATCCCTTTCACCCGAGGCAAGCTCAGGATTATATTTAGAAATCGAATTCAAAACCGGTATTATGGTCTGGTTTGAAATTAGAATAATACAAACAGAAAGGGCACAAGTAAGCCCAACCGATCTTACCTACGACCTTTCAAACCCGGGTGATGTAATGACCACAATTCTTTGGGGAACCACCGCAAAAGTTGTTGAATTGATATCTTCCGTTGCAAAAAGCAATCTAGTTGAAGAAACTGATTACCATATTGATGGTGCATGGCTGTATCTACACAACAGCTACCTAACACAGGAACTAACAACGGCTGGTGATGAACTTAATCTAAATGTACTATTCGATAATGGCGATGAGGTTCTCCTTAATGTAGTTACCATCAAAAGTGGAATTACCAACGCCACGATCAATCCAACATCAATATCATTCTACCAATATGAATTTCCCGAATATGTTGATATCACTATAACTTGGAACGATGCCACCAGCGTAACCAATATGCACGTTTTGGTTAGCATCGAACAGGAATCCGAGCAGATGGATTGGCCCTTTTATGAGGTTACCGATAACGGCGACGGCACCGCAAAACTCCGCATTAATTTTGATGAGGTAAATAAAAGCAATTCATCTGCTGCAAAAAAGGAAGAATTATCCTACGTTACGCTAACTATAAATTTTGATGTGGGGGCACCTGCGCTATTTTTGATGACTATAATTGATGAGTATTACGATGTTATTGTAACCATAGACCCCATAGATGCTGGCTGGGTTAATGGACAATCCGATTACTCCCCCGGCGATACCGTTGAGCTTAGTGCTTCACCCAATACGGGCTATGTTTTCTTGAGTTGGAAGGATGGAGTTACCGGTGATGTTGTTTCATTCGAAAACCCCTATATATTCAATATGCCTGGCGAGGCTGTTAAACTCGTTGCTCATTTTGTGCCAGAACAAAATTTAACAGTTACATATAGTGTAATTGGCGCAAATGGCACCTTAACTTGCGAGGCTGATGGAGCAGCCATAACCTCAGGAGATAACGTTATGATTGCCAGTAAATTGGTATTTACCGCTAACCCTGAGGCTGGTTACCGAGTTAAAGAGTGGGTGCTTAACAATGTTGTGGTGGAAAACGCTACCGACGCATCATTTATCATCGAAGCGACTAGTGCTCCGGTTAACCTAACTGTTGAGTTTGAAACTATTCCTACTAAGTACACCGTAACCTTTGCCGTTACAGCGGGCAACAATCCCATTGAGGGGGCAACAATCAACTTTGATGGTACCAATTACACCACCAACGCCACAGGCATTGCCACCATCGCTGATGTTGAAGTTGGCAATTATAGTTACACGGTTAGTATGAGTGGATACACAGAGGTTACAGGAACAGTTGACGTAACTAATGCTGACGTTAACGAGCCTGTGTCACTTACTCCAAACAGTGTTGAAACCAACGAAATAAGCACCATTAGGGCTTATCCAAACCCTTTTGATAGCTACATAACTATTACCAATGCAGAAAAGGTAAAGCGTGTGGTTGTAACCAACCTCATTGGACAAAAGGTAATGATATTTAATTCGAATGGTGAAGCTACAGTAAACACCAGCGAGCTTAGAAGCGGTATCTACCTAATCACTTTTGAGGGGCAAAATGGTCAAAGTACTATTCGAAAGATGATTAAAAAGTAGCATACAATTTTATGAACAAATAAAATCCGGGAACAAGTTTCCCGGATTTTATTTTTATGCTAATAAGAAAGATTTACCCTAAATAGAACTCCTAGTAATTATCTCTTTTTATTTTCATCTAAATTTAGTTGCCACCACAACCGTTTTCTTGTACCGTTTTATACTTCCTTTTAAATCGAATGCCTCAATAAATATAACGTAAGCACCTAGAGTAGCTCTATCACCACCATCGGTTGTGCCGTCCCACTTAATACTTCCAGAGGTTCCCAAACTTAGGTTAGCAGCTAATCGTTTAATACGCCTACCGCGCGAATCGAATACCATAATATTGGCAATGAAACCCGATTCGGGTAGTTCATAATTAATCAGTACATAATCCTCGAATCCATCGCCATCGGGTGAAAACACCTTTTGTGAGAGGTTAAATGCATCGTTAACCTTTGTGGGTAGGCTAAATTGCGAGTTCTGCGCTGTGGGCGTGGCAAAACCAGCAGTTTGTGCCGCCGATTGCCAGCTGGAGCTACTAGCTGAGGGCATATCAGGATGAATACGTTCAAGTGAAACGCCCTTTACATCGGCAAGTAAAGCATTGTGCATTTTATCGGTATATGCCAGCTCATCTATCTCAACGCTAAGCTCAGATAACAGTAAAACGTAACCCTTATCGCTAGGGTACGAGGGCATCTTTGAGAGTTTGACCATTGCATTGGGGTTCTCAATATAGTAAAATTGCTCAACCAATAAGGGGTTATCTGTTAGCACCACATACTCACCCGGGAACAGGGTATATGCTCTGTCCGATGCTGGGTAGTATTCCTTTAAACCCAACGACTCCTTATCCCTATTTGCAATCCATAGTTTACTCAAATCGAAGGACTTATCGGAATTATTATAAATCTCTACAAAATCGGTTCCTCCTGTGTACGGGTTGAATAACACCTCATTAATAATCAAATCGCCTTTTGCGGGTTCCTCGTGTAAAGCAAAATCAACACACGGTGTTTCAAGTAAATTACCTGCAAAATCGGTAATGGTTGGTTCAAAACATAGGCTATAAACCTCTCCAATAACCATTTCTGTTTCAAAAGTTAACAAAGCTCTGTTGTACTTGGGCCCAAAGGTTGTTGACCAAGTGGGGTTACCCAAGCCTCTACTAACCAAATAGTTACCAGCAAGCGAAATTGAAAGACTATCCATTGGTTCCGAAAATCCAACCTCAATACGATTAGTTCCAACAACCTTAATTTCTGTTACCCAAGGATTCGTATTGTCCGCATTGGTGGCATTAACAGAATTTACCCGTCCGGGGGTACCACCTATGGCGTCGGACGAAGCGGTCCAGTTAGCACTTCCCTCAACAAGATTATTGACATCAATTCGTTCAAGAGAGTAACCTCCAGTTTTTTTTGCATCGTTGCCATACCAACTATCAGAATACTCAACCCACGAAATCAGGTTGCCATTCTCGTCATAAAGGCCTAAAAACATTCCTCCTACAAGCAAGGAGGGGAAGGATGTTACCCCAACCGTATTACCTTGTTCTTGTAAACTAAGAGCGCCATTTACAGAAGACAAAATGAGATAACCACCCGTCTCGACTACTGCATTTTCGATAGTAGTACTTTTATCATTTGCCCTAATCTTCCATCCGCTAAGGTCGATGGTTTTCTCTGTCCTGTTGTAAAGTTCAATATACTCAACATTGGGCAAACCAAGATTACCAGAGGGTCGCGCCATTATTTCGTTTATTATAACGTTGCCAAACGTACCCGCTGCACCCATACCTATTTTAATGCTATCGTTAACAGAAGTGGTTTCAGCAACCGATTTTACACCCGAAACGTAAAGCGTTAAAGGTTCCAATGATAGGGTTTGCGTGCGTAGGGTAATACTATTGGCTATTTCGGCATTTGCGTATGCGCCCAGTATTTCAAACTTACTTCCCTTTGCATTCTTAATAACATAGTTAGAAGGAATAAGCGCATCGTTGGAATTCACATCACCAGAAAAAACAACATTAACCGATGTTTGTGTAAGCAGCCTTGCAGTCTGTATTACAGGAGGATACTCGGCTATTTTAAGCAATAGGTCGTCGAGCCAAAACTCGCCTGCGCGGGTAGATGTGTATTTAAAAACAGGGCCGCAGTACAACACTTGAGAATGCGAAATATCTGTAGCACTTCCGCTAAATATGGTTGATTCCGCATCAAACTTCGGTTTATAAAACAGGCTCCACTCGCCATTAGGGGCTCGAGTAACCTTAACGGTAACGGTTTCGCTTTCATTCCAATCAAAATCCGACTGGATTAGTAATTTTGGGGTTTGGCCTTGGGTAAAACGCCAAAGTGATAGTAAATCACTACTGCCAGATACATTCACACCAACAGCATAGCCATTGTACTGTCCAGATGCAATATCCTCGCTATCAGAGGCAAGTACGAACCAAAATGCATTATCGGATGTTGGATCCCAATCTCCATTTCGCATAACAAACGACCACTCAACAGGTGAATTTCCTAAATTGTCAATGGTCAATGGTATTGGCAATTGACTTTGTCCACCAACCCCAACCAGGGCATGCTGCAACGAGGCTTTGCCATTTATTGGATTAACAGTTGATTTGCTCCAATGCTTATTTAAAGAAAAAACCAATGCTACCTTCTCAAAATCCTCGTCGTAAAGTTTGTTTACGCTTTTACCAATCCATACTGGCTGAGAATTACCCCCATTTAAAGTACCATTAGTCGAACTAACTTTAAAAACATACTCGCCTAAAGCATTAAGTTTTATATTATTCCAAATGGCAAGACCGCTGTTAATGGATTTAACTAACGGGGTAAAAGTAGAGTTACTGGGGCCCGATAGCATTGTAAGTGTTACTTCTGCACCTGACTCTGCACTAATATTGCCAAAAATATCGGTTAAAGCCACTCTTACGCCGAAATCCTCATTCATAGAAGCAACAAAAGGCTGTTGAATAAATGCAAGGTGAGTTCCTACAGTATTTAGGGTTATTGTAGGTCCAATTATGGCTGTTGCCAAATTCGAAGGAAAACCAGAACCAGTAAGTGCAGTTTTCCAGCCATGACCTGTTGCAGGAATGTGTAGCGAAACAGTACTACCGTCAACCAGTCCGCCTTTATTAAGATAAACCTTAAGAGATGCATTAACCTCTGACAAATCTGGGACAACCAGTCCCGTGTTGCCAAACCCAAGGGTTATTGAATTCCTAGAAATCATAATACTCTCGGGTACAACTTCTTCTTCGCCAACAATCAGAACAACCCCACTAACCATTCGTGCTAAATCGGCATCAGATTGTTGCTGCTGCGACTGAAAAACCATCTGGGTAATTTGGGTTGGTAACTTGTCGGTCGTTCCCTTGTCGGCCAACCTAAAGCGCAACACCTCTACCGCATCATTTGCGCTAACTGCCAAGGAGCTGATTGGCCCATCTTGCAAACCTGAGGGTGGCTGTAGAACCTCTGAATCCCTATCGGAACAGTAAATAAGAGGGGAAATTACATCGTTGAATTTGGTAGAAGATGCCAAAAGATTAAAGGGGACAGGAGTAAAATACGAATACTCCAATTCAGAAAAAATTGCCTTACCTCCATCTAAAGGAACGGTTTCTAAGGGAATAGAAAGCCACCCATCGCCAAGGTTTTTATATAATGAAACATCAGCCTTTGCATCTATATCAACACTACCAGCTTCATCAACGGCCGAAACTTCAACACTAAAAAAATTTTCAAAACCTACAAATTCTGGAATGCTGGTAAATTCTAATCTTGTTGCCATCACATCAATAACAAAAGCTTCGGAAATTACACTCTCGCTGAATGAAGAGGCAAAAGAGGAGCCCTCGCCATCGGCAATAAAACGATGGTCGTTGGCATCGACCATAAACCTAAGAATTTGACCATCGGGAAGTTTACCATTGCGAAGGTAAATCGATAACGAAACCTCTAGGGTATCGCCATCAGATACAACCAAAGCACCGCTGGGTATTGGGATTGAAATAGATGCGGTAAGAATATGCGGGCTGCCTGTGGGCACTATCTCACCATTCACCCTTAACACAATTCCGCTAATGCTACTGCTATACGAAGCCGAGTTTAACCCTGAGGGTCTCTTAATAAATAGCTGATTAACGTATGTGGGTTTTCTATCGAAGTTTCCCTGGTCAGCAATGCCAAAGCGAAAAATCTCAACCGCCTTACCTACAGTATTTAGGGTTGATGAAATTGTTCGGGTGCTTACCTGCTCATTGGGAGCACATATTAGGCTTGTTGTATCGTTAATTACGCTTATTGCCTCGGACTGAGCCGGCTGCAACAAGGGTTCTTCTGGTGTGCTTGCGGTAAGCCAAATTTCACCAACCTGAGAATAAAAAACATCATTCCACTCAATAACACCATTAGTAGCGACGGACATTAGGCGAGTTTCGGGAAGCAAGTCTCCCTCCTCACCCATAGAGGCAAGCACTATATTACCCCCAGAAAAAGAAGAAGCGAGATTCCCCCGTTCATCAGCAGCGTGGGCAACTACCCGAAAGGGTTTATTTACAACTAACGGGTTTGGATACTCGAAAAAACTAAGGTGGGTTGGTATAACCTCAATGGTAAAAAGGCTCGATACAAAATCGGCTGAAAAAGTTGTTTTAAAATCTGAGCCCTCAAAATTCGTTTCCCAGCCATGCCCTTCACGAAGCACGCTCAAACAGATTTTCTGCCCATCAGCTATACCTTCTGGGTTTAAATAAATCCAAAGAGAAAACTCTCCACTGCCATTATTTGGCACCATCATACTATTCTCTAGAACATCAATTTCAATGGTATTGCTTGATATGTGAACGTTCTCAATGGCAATATCCTCTCCACCAGTCGTAATTTTAGCACCCCCAATAACCTGAGGCCAATCCGCATCGCCCACTGTATCAACCTTGCTAAAACGTAATTTAGATACTTTAATGGGTAAATTATCGGTTGATCCCTGATCACTTATAACGAAGCGAAAAACCTCCACAGCAAGTTCTGGGGTAATTGCCATTGACGATATACGCCCATCGTCAACCTGCTGAACGGGCTCAACTACATCACCAAAATGGTCGTTAGTGTTTACGGGTTTATAGTTTATTGAAATATTATCGGCAGTAAATTTTCCTGCGGCACTGGTTGTGTAGTTGAAGCATAAACCAAAAAATGGACCAACAGAAAAATCGTTATCTGTTACACTACCCAAAGTTTGAAGGCTAGCAAAATCGCCATTCGCTGAAAGTTTCAACAAAAAATCACCTCCAGGTTTTCGCTCAACCTCAATGGCAGCAATTGAGTTAATTCTAGAACCCACTACCGATTCCCAATTTACATCGGTTGTAAGCAAAGGCACAAACGAACCATTTGTAACCTTATAAATACGCAGAATATCATCGGTACCAGTTTGGTTAACCCCAATAGCATAACCATTTACTAACCCTCCTGAAACCATTTCAGTTGCATCGGTGCTGGATGACAAAAAAACCGCCCAATTATTTGAACCCGAGGGATTAAACCTGTGGCGAACCTTAAATCGCCAAGTCAACGAGCCTAATTCTCCATCGAAACTACTGGGTAATGGGATTGTTATCCTATCACTACCAGCGCCTTCTAGCAGAGCATGCTTTAATGATGACACCCCACTGATGGGATTATCGGTTGAAACCTCCCAACGTAAATCGGGATACTGAACCCAATCGCTCAAGCTAGAATCCTCAAAATCAAAAGATACTGTTTGCGAAAAAAGGAAAAGCGGGGAAAAAACTAAGAGAAAAAGCAAAATATGATTTTTCATACCATATTAATTTAATGAATGTTATACTTTTGCAAAGTAACAAAAAAACAGATAAAACTATGAGAATTGCCGTTGTAGGTTGTACAGGTTTAGTTGGTACCGAAATACTAAAAGTATTAAACGAACTGCAGGTAAGTATTAGTCAATTAATCCTCGTTGCATCTGAGAGATCGGTTGGCAAAACTATAAACTTTAGAGGGAAAGACCATAAGGTAGTTAGCCTTGCACAGGGCATTGAAGCGAACCCTGAGGTAGCAATATTCTCTGCTGGAGGTGAAATATCAAAGCAATGGGCTCCAAAATATGCCAATGCAGGTTGTTTTGTTGTTGACAACTCAAGCGCATGGCGTATGGATGATGATAAAAAATTAATTGTACCCGAAATAAACGCCAATACCCTAACAAAAAACGACAAAATAATTGCTAACCCCAACTGCTCAACCATACAAATGGTAGTTGCCTTGGCTCCTTTACATAAAAAATACGGAATTAAAAGGTTAGTAATATCTACCTACCAGTCGGTTTCAGGTACAGGAGTGAAAGCGGTTGAGCAAATGGATAACGAACGCGCTGGCGTGTCGGGTCCTATGGCATACCCACACCCTATTGACCTTAACTGCATACCCCATGGGGGCTCGTTCGACGAAAATGGGTATACAACCGAAGAAACGAAGCTGATTGAAGAAACACATAAAATACTAAACAACCAATCAATTAACATTACAGCAACAGTAGTTCGCATACCAGTAAAGGGCGGTCATTCAGAATCGGTAAACATAGAATTTAAGAACGATTTTAGGCTCGATGATGTTATGAGCATACTAGGCGAAGCACCCAGCATTATTGTACAGGATGAGCCTCTGAAGAATATATATCCGATGCCCAGGTTTGTTGAAGGTAAAAATGAGGTTTTTGTGGGCCGAATACGCCGAGATTTTTCGCAGCCAAATACTTTAAATATGTGGATTGTAGCCGACAACCTAAGAAAAGGAGCAGCAACAAACGCTGTACAGATTGTTGAAAAACTTCAGTATATGGGCTTTATTGGCAACAAAATGTAGAACAAGCACCCTTAACAATTCGAATTTACCAGCGTTAAACCTAGCGTTGTTGTCTATAGTAATTACTCGATATTAATAGAGGAAGTTATTACTAGGATATCGTACTCTGTGAATATCGCTGGCCATTTTGTAGAGGGTCTCCTTAAAACCTTCAATATTCACCCTCTCTTTAGCCGACAAGAATACACAGGGTGCATTACTCTTAGCCATCCAGGTTCTCTTTAAGTCTTCCAAACTGTAATTCTCCTTCGTTACTGGCATTGCATCAAACTCATTTTTCTCAACCCATTGGTAGGCATCTATCTTATTGAACACCAATAGTGTGGGTTTTTCATCGGCAACAAGTTCGTGCAAAGTTTGCGAAACCACATGCAGCTGCTCCTCAAAGTTAGGGTGCGAGATATCAACCACGTGCACAAGCATATCGGCCTCACGCACCTCATCGAGCGTTGATTTAAACGACTCGACCAGCTGGTGTGGCAGCTTACGAATAAAGCCAACCGTATCGGATAGTAAAAAGGGTAAATTTTCGATAACCACCTTACGAACGGTTGTGTCGAGCGTAGCAAATAGCTTGTTTTCGGCAAACACATCTGACTTGCTAAGCATATTCATTATGGTAGACTTGCCCACGTTGGTGTAGCCTACCAATGCAACCCTAACTAGTGCTCCCCGACTTTTACGCTGGGTAAACATTTGCTTGTCAATCCCCTCGAGTTCCTTCTTCAACTTTGAAATCTTCTCACGAATAATACGGCGGTCGGTTTCAATTTCTGTCTCGCCTGGTCCTCTCATTCCAATACCCCCACGCTGGCGCTCAAGGTGAGTCCACATTCGGGTAAGGCGAGGCAGTAAGTACTGATATTGTGCTAGTTCCACCTGAGTTTTTGCATAGGCAGTTTTCGCCCTTTGGGCAAAAATATCGAGAATAAGGTTAGTCCTATCGAGAATACGACGGTTAAACTCACGCTCAAGGTTACGAAGCTGCGAAGCAGAAAGTTCATCGTCGAAAATTACAAGGTTCACCTCATTATCCTCAACAAACTGTTTTATCTCGTTAACCTTTCCGGTACCAATAAAAGTTTTTGGGTTGGGTTTATCTAAACGCTGAACAAACCTTTTAACAACAGTAGCTCCAGCTGTTTCGGTTAAAAACTCTAACTCTTTCAAGTAATCTTCAATAATCTCATCGGGCTGCCCTTTTATGTGCACGCCCACCAAAACGGCGGTCTCTTTTTCCTGAACAGTTAAAAGCGGTTCTATCATATGGTAAGATTATATGTATACAAAAAACCCTGATGCATTATCAGGGTATTTTGTTGGTATCAATATTTTAGTAAGAACCTACTGCAACACAAAAATTATTGGCATATTAAATGATACCCTAACAGGCTTGCCGCGCTGCTGACCGGGGGACCATTTTGGACTGGATTCTACAACTCTAATAGCTTCCTTGTCGATAGCAGGGTCAACACCTCTTAAAACTTTTACATTTGAAAGAGTTCCGTTTGCCTCAACCACGAATGAAAGAATCACTCTTCCCTGAATACCATTCTCTGCGGCTATTTCAGGATACTTAAGGTTTTTGTTGACAAAGTCTCGGAACTTATTAAGGTCCCCACCTTGAAAACTAGGCATATGTTCAACAATCACGAAAATCTCTTCTTCTTCAGCCTCTTTTTCTTCATAGGAGAATTCAACAATTTTCACTGATACGTCCTCGCTAAACTCGTTTTCAAATAGGTCAAGATCGTCGCTAATGTCAACATCATCATCAACAATATTAATCATTTCAATAACCTGCTTAACAGGCTCTGGTGGTGGTGGTGGTTTAACTTCCTCTTGCTGAGTTATTGGCATCATCTCCTCTTCAACAACAACTTCCTGCGATTGGGCAAAATCTGTATTTATCCCATCGGAAGAGGTCCACTCGAAAGCTGCTAGAATAACTCCGAGCGCTAGGACTAAACCAACCTCTACGAAAATAGTTTTCCAATTTTCGAGATTGACTTTAGGATTTTTTTTGAGTTCCATAATTTGCAAATTTTGAGCTCTGTATAATTTTATTAAGTAGTGCTGCTTGTGATTTATAAATGCAAAACAACAAAAAAAACATTACATTTCAAATAAATTTTACGTAATAAATGCATAAAAATTACATATTGTTTTCACAAATCCTTTTGTTGCTTGAATAATTTATCTATTTTTGCCATGCAATTTTACCGAAAGTTGTTTTATCAAAATTAACATTTGGGGGTATAGCTCAGTTGGCTAGAGTGCTTGACTGGCAGTCAAGAGGTCAGGGGTTCGACTCCCCTTACCTCCACCAAAAAGTAACCAACCACTTATATTGTTTTACGTGTAAGTGGTTGTTTTGGTTTCATATCTCCTCAATCTGAGTAAAAAAGTCGCCCTCTCTCTCCCAAAACACATCAAATATTAGAGTAATAAAAACTTCTTTTGACCGGTACGATAAAAAAAACCGCACTTTATTTTAAAGAACTAGTTTGAGTGAAATAAAAAAATATTCAACATTAAATATAAATGTCTGAATCTCAACGTCAATACTCTATTAATTTCTTGCCACTTTTACTGACCCTACGCTGTTGCAAGCGATTTTGCTTTTGTTAAAACACTATCGTACCTGCCATTCCCAACGTAAGCCATTTCAAAAAGGCAGTGCGCAATAATATCGGATTCGCAGTATTCAACAAGAGTGGTTGACTCTACTTCCATACCGAGCCACTCTGCCCAAGGGTTAAATTCTAGTGCGTAATCAATTTCGTTATTCGACAAAACGCCCAGCACAGTTATCCATTTCATAGCGTTTAGCCTACTCACCTTCTCGTCAATAATAAGTTTTGTTGTACTTTCTAAAGGAGCTGTTTCTAGTAACTTACTGTATACATTAAAATAGTACTGTTCGTTTTCAGTTTGGCCGGGATATTGCATCGCAAATCGTTTCCAAACACTTAACCACCGGGTTTTCTCTAATATAGTATGTAATGTCATATCTATAAACTTTATTGGTTTGCAAATTTATGCCTATATTAAAACTAATGAAACTTATACAACAATGTTTGTGCCACAAACATTTACGCTTAACATTCCTATAAATACAGATTAAGAACAACAGCACCACTCCCAAATATTTAAACTTCCTTTATGAAACGTAAACCTTAAAGCGACACTCTATTATCTTCCTATTTTATATAAGACGTTTAACTGGTTGCAATAGTTGGAATGTAATTAGTTTAGTTAACAAAACCCGACACACTAATCCCAAAAACCTAATAATGATGGAGTAAAGCAAAACATATAGAGTTCGAATGGCTTAGGTTAATTTATCTTTCTAATTTTTTTTTATAGTAACAGCCTTAACTAAACAACATTGAAACCCTAATAGTAAAATAAGTTGTACCTTTGCAACTACTTTAAACATTTATTACAACACGATGAAAAACAACGATACTTGCTCGTTTTGTGGTCGCCCACGCAAAGAAACAAACCTGCTAATTGCTGGGTCGGACGCTTTTATTTGCGACCTATGTACCGAGCAGGCTAACATTATTGTGCGTGAAGAGCTAAAAAAGAAAGGCACATTCAAACTAAGTAAATCGAAACTACTTAAACCCATTGAAATAAAAGATTTCTTAAATCAGTATGTTATTGGCCAGGACGATGCAAAGAAATACCTTTCGGTTGCGGTTTATAATCATTACAAAAGACTATTGCAGCCAAAAACTAACGATGATGTTGAGATTGAGAAATCGAACATTCTACTTGTTGGCGAAACCGGAACAGGGAAAACCCTCTTAGCACGTACTATTGCACGAATGCTTCACGTTCCGTTTACCATAGTTGATGCAACAATACTTACCGAAGCTGGCTATGTGGGCGAAGATGTTGAGAGTATTCTCACCAGGTTGCTTCAAGCAGCCGACTACAACGTTGAAGCTGCCGAAACGGGTATCGTTTTTATTGATGAAATTGATAAGATAGCTCGTAAAAGTGACAACCCTTCCATTACCCGCGATGTGTCGGGAGAGGGAGTTCAGCAAGCTATGCTTAAGCTGCTTGAGGGATCAAAGGTAAATGTACCACCCCAAGGTGGGCGTAAACACCCCGAACAGAAAATGATTGAGGTGGACACGAAAAACATTCTATTTATTTGTGGTGGAGCATTTGAAGGCATTCAGAAAAAAATTGCCCAACGGCTTAACACCCAAGTGGTAGGATATGGTGCTAGTAAACAACGTGAGCAGGTTGACAAGGACAACCTTTTGCAGTATATTTCGCCACAAGATCTTCGTGCTTACGGGCTAATTCCAGAGATTATTGGAAGGGTTCCTGTAATAACATACCTAAATCCGCTCGACAAAGAAACGCTCAGAAGTATACTAACCGAGCCAAAAAATGCAATAATAAAACAGTACGAAAAGCTATTTGAATACGATGGGATTAAGCTCAATATTAAGTCCGATGTGTTTGACTACATTGTGGACAAGGCCATTGAGTTTAAACTTGGGGCAAGAGGATTGCGTTCAATTTGTGAAATAATAATGATTGATGCAATGTTTGAACTTCCTTCAAACCCTACCGAAACCGTAGAGATAACCTTAGAGTATGCAAATAAAAAGCTTGAGAAGGCTAATATAAAGAGGCTGAAGGCAGCCTAGCTAACTCTTTCCAGATTAATAAAAGTGAATTCAAGCCCATCGGTATCGGTGGGCTTTCCTTTTTCGGTGTACACCTCACGCCACTCGTCCATACTAATATCAGGAAAAAAAGTATCGCCCTCAAATGCCTTGTGAACCTTAGTGAGGTATAGTTTACTTGCCAAAGGTAATGCCTGGCGATAAAGCTCGCCGCCACCAATAACAAATACTTCGCTTTCCTTTGCACTAAGGGCAAAGGCAGCCTGCAATGATGGAACTACGGTACAGCCTTCAATTTCAAGATTCGGGTTACGGCTAACCACTATGTTTTGGCGGTTGGGAAGCGGGCGGCCAATGCTCTCGAAAGTTTTGCGACCCATTATAATACTGTGACCCGTGGTTAAGGCTTTAAACCGTTTTAAATCGTCGGATATATGCCATATTAGATTATTATTAGCTCCAATAACATTATCCTCTGCCACCGCCACTATTACTGAAATTGTACTCATAGTTTATATTATAAATTTGAATATTTGACTGTAAAAAAACATCATCAGCGACTAAACTGCCACTGTTCCCTTAATGTGCGGATGCGGATTGTACCCCTCGAGCTTAAAATCATCAAACTTAAAATTGAATATTGACTTAACCTCTGGGTTAATAACCATGGTTGGCAGGGGCCGAGGCTCGCGCGTGAGTTGTAACCTTACCTGCTCAATATGGCTACGGTAAATATGCACATCGCCAAAGGTGTGAACAAAATCGCCCAAGCCTAAACCCGTAACCTGAGCAACCATCATGGTAAGCAGTGCGTACGAAGCAATATTGAATGGAACTCCCAAAAAAACATCGGCGCTGCGCTGGTATAGCTGGCATGATAGCTTGCCGTTGGCAACATAGAACTGGAACACAATATGGCAAGGAGGAAGTGCCATGCGGTCAATATCGCCTACATTCCATGCTGAAACTAAATGCCTACGGGAGTCGGGATTATTAGAAATTGAATTTATTACCTGCGAAATTTGGTCAATCTGTCGCCCATCATGAGCGGGCCAGCTTCGCCATTGGTGCCCATACACCGGACCAAGGTTTCCATCCTCATTGGCCCACTCGTTCCAAATACGCACACCGTTATCGTTCAAATACTTAACGTTTGTATCCCCATTAAGGAACCATAACAACTCGTAAATAATCGATTTTAAATGTAGCTTCTTGGTAGTGAGCAAAGGGAACCCCTCGGAAAGGTTAAATCGCATTTGATGCCCAAAAAGGCTGATTGTGCCGGTACCCGTTCTATCCTCTTTTTGAGCCCCGTTTTCAAGTATATTATCCAATAAATCAAGATATTGTTTCATAGCACCATACAGTTTTGTCTGACGTAAAAGTAGAATATTTAAGCAGGTTTTCAAATAAAGAAAGGGTAGTTAATGCTTAACTATCTTAGAACAATCTTCTGGATAAAGAGTTGTTTGCACTTTGGGAAGCGAACCTAATTAACCGCAATTCTTTTACGTGATAAAGCCCAACGACGCCCCCATACGGCAAATGCTGCAATAATAAGTCGTGGAAACAATATCCACATTGCTGGTGCACCAATGGCCACAAAAAGGAATAAATCTTCAAGATTTGAATGCGAAATGGCAATATGATAATTAAGTAAATCGGCATCCTGCTTTGATACCGTTCCGTTACTAACCTCGGTAACCATTACAGCTGAACCGTATGCCAAGCCAAGGATATTGGCAACAATCCACAGAAAGGACGTACTTTGAGGTAAACCGAATATTTTAAGGAGCGGGCTAAATATTTTCGATAAAATTTTTATCACGCCAAACTCTTTTAGCAACTCCTGCAAAACCATAAGGAGCGTAACTAGAATGGCAATTTTAATAGTAAGCAAAGAAGCCGACTTTACCCAGCCAACCATTAACTCTGTAAAATTTTGCGACGCGGGAGCCTGAACAATAGGTACAATACCCTTCATCTCTAGTGGGAGCACCCAGTTAAGCATAAAAGCCGAAAATATGGCCATTGACAAACGAAGCAGTACAATTTGCCATGCCTTAGAGCCCGTTTTAGCCTGCACAGCAGTTTCGACAAAAAGATTATGCGCAATTAGGCACATTACTGCCAGTATAGTAATTTCTCTTACGGTTAAAGGGAGTTGAGACATAACCGCAATAACCGAATAAATATTTAAAAATATTGATGTGATAAAAACTAGCGAGCCCTCGCCGGGCAAGCCCATTAAGCCAAAAACAGGATTTAAGACATTTGCAATATAGCCCACAACCCCAATGTAACCAAGTAGGGTAACTGCCAGCGACAAGGGTATAGTTATTTTTAGCAGCCAGATGGCTGTTTTCATAGCAGGCTTAAGCCCAGCCTTAACGGCCTGCATTGCTCTGCTCGAAGCTGAAGATTTACCAGATGACACTGAATTTTGCATTTTATATATTTGATAAAATTGGACACTAATTGCGCGTTAAACTTAAGTACCGAGCAATAAACCAAACAAATTACCTTATATAACAGAAAACAAAAATATAGCTTGACGCATTACTTTACACAAAACTTTTAACGCAAGAGAAAATTGCTGCATAGCTAAATTCGACCAGAATAATGGGTTATAGTTTAAACTTGGGCAATAAGATGAGAATCGGAGGGTGGACTATACCTTTTAAGGCTCATGTTTTGACCATCCCAGCATGCAAAAGTGTTGTTAACAATCCAATCGCCAAGCATTACTAAGTTTGAATTAGGGGTTAACTCATGTATTGTGGCAGCATGCCAATGACCAAACACAAAAAAATCGTAATTTTCAGCAGTTAGTGTTTGTCGAGCAAATTTTGTTATCAACTCGTTATCGCCCTTAAATTCATAGGTAATATTTTTTGAATACCTACTACTCACCGACCATTTGTTGCCTAACCACATTGCAAAGTTCGGGTGTAAGCGCGAAAAAAGCCATTGAAGAACTCTGCTCGTAAAAATGCTTTTTAGGAGTTTATATCCATAATCACCCTTCCCTAACCCATCGCCATGCCCAATAAAAAAACTTTTGCCGTTAAAACTTTTGGTAATGGCCTCTTTGTGAACAGTTACGCCAAGCTCTTTCTCAAAATAGCCAAACATCCAAACATCATGGTTACCTGTAAAAAAATGCACTGGGATACCCGCATCGGTAATTTCGGCAATTTTACCAAAAAATCGCGAGAATCCTTTCGGTATCACTCTGTTATACTCATACCAAAAGTCAAATATATCACCAACTAGGTATATCTCCTTTGCATCATCCTTAATATCGTTTAGCCATTGCACAAAAAGAGCCTCGCGATTACGCCCTTGCTCAAATGAAGGTAACCCCAGATGAATATCTGATGCAAAGTAAATTTTGTTTTTACCCATGGTTTATGCTAAAGCAACTCTTTAAGCTTCTTTTCCAAATCTTTCCCATATATATTTTTGGCTACTATATCATGGTTTCGGCTAATTAGGTAATTTGCTGGCAAGTTGGTAACATTAAACAATCTGGCTGCAAGCGAACCCCTCGTATCAAGCTCGCTAACGTTTATCCAAGGCAATGGGCCTGACTCAATTGCAGCAAGCCAAGCCTCACGTTCATAATCAACAGATACCTGATAAATTTCAAACCCTTGCCTATTATACTTACTATAAAGTTGTAACAACTCTCTGTTTTCGAGTAGATTATCCTGATTGAACGATGCCCAAAAATCGAGCAAAATAACCTTGCCCTTCAATGATGAAAGCCTAATGGTATCTCCCTTGGGGTTAGGTAGTGCAATATCTGGTAAACTAGCTTCGGCATTCTTTACAAGTTCTTGCAACCTATGCGAAAATACAATCTTCTCCTGATTCTTTATATCACGGAGCATACCCTTTGCATAGTCGGACTCAGGAAAACGAGCAATTAATGAGGTAGCAACTGCTTTGAAAAGTTGAATATCCTCGGCGCGATCAAACACGAACCGGTCGGCACCAACTTTTTGATACAATGCCATAACGCTTGCTCTAGACATAAGGCTATCCCAAATAAACTGCGTACTAAAAGCACGCTGTTTATCTATAATTGACTCGTATTGCTGACTTAGCATAAGCTTTTCGCTAACCGTTGACGACCGATTAATTAATGATGTTAACGAATCGAGAGAGTTTACCGTTTTAGCCAAACGATTAGTTAAATGTTTGGTTTTTATGGATTCGGGCGAGCCGGTAACCGTGTAATTCGTAAAATCATTCAAGTCAATAGTCAATTCTGCCTTATCGGAAGGGTTAAGCAATAGGACTATATAACTTGAACCCTTTGTACTAACCCTTAGCTGAAAAAAGGTTGGTTCAGTTAATTCACCCACCTTAAACTTAAAGGTTGATTTTTTCGGTGTAAGCTTAACTGTTTTTATCTCTTCGGTTTTCGAAAACCCTTGATGCAAAACTGTAAGATTTACCAGCGAATCAATATTCTGAATTGTACCACTAATTGTTGACTGATTAGTTGAGCATGAAGACGCTAGAAAGCATATCACGAAAACGGTAGCGGTAAATATTAACGACTTTTTAATCATTATAAAAAAATGTGTGAGTATATTATTTTCAAAAAAAATCAAAATCAAAATTACACAAAAATGACTAAAAACCTAGCGTAGCATTTTTGCAAGCATCTCATCGAGCTCTCTCAGGTTAACGTTACGCGCCAAAATCTCACCTCTTCTACTAACTAAATAATTTGAAGGAATGCTATTAATGCTAAGGGAGTCGAGAATGGGCGAATCCCATTGCAACAGGTCGGCAGCAATCATCCACGGAATACTATCACGCTCGTACCACTTCTGCAACTGCGGTAAATCCTTGTCAAGCGAAACCTGAAGGATTTGAAAACCCTTGGGTGAATATTTTTTGTGAACCTCTTTAAGTCCGCTAAAATTCTTTTGACAATCGTCGCACCAAAGCGCCCAAAAATCTATTAGGATATACCGTGCTCTAGCGTCAAACAGTGCAATCGTATCTCCATTTAGCAGCGGAAACATAATGCTCGGAAGCATTTGTCCCTCGTTTAGCATATCCTCCCGCTTATCGTACAGTTTTAACTGTTTTGCTATCATCTGCACATTTTGGTGCAAATTTTCAACTAGCGCATTATTGGGATATAAAGGGAATAATGTAGAGTCGACAAGTTGAAAAAGCTCAAAATCTTTTCGGCTATTAAGCACATGGTTTCTGCTATCGTACTGCTGGTAAAGCGCTAGTACCGAGGCTAGGCTATAACAATTTTGTTTCACAAAATTTATGGTAAACTGCCTATGATTGTCTAAAGTCACATCGTAAACGTTATCAATTACAGTTTTAATTGAATCGAAACGAGTATGCTGTTGACTGCTACGAAAAACACGCGAAAGAGTATCGATTGTATAAACCACATTTTCGAATCGCTGGTTTAGCTCGCGAACTAAGCCAGAGCCCTTTGAACCGTGCACCTCATAATTTCTCGACAAGTTATCTTTTTCGCCCTTTACAACTATTTGTTCTCTCGCCTCAGTCAATAAAATTACTGGGTTTGGCACATCATTAACCTGTAAAAAAACGAATCGTGGTTCCAAGCACTCAAATTCAAACTCGAACGCCCCTTTATCATCAGCCTTAGTTGAATCGATCGTAACAATTTTATCGTGTCCAGCTTCTCTTAAAAAAACCCATTGGCCGCCAACCCCTTTAATTTTTGCATTTATAACGGCATTTTGCTTCGAATTGCCACAAGCCGAAATCAAAAAGATAAAGAGTATAGCAATGAAATAAACACAAGGATTTACAACTACTTTTATTCTCATTTGCATAGCACTATTTAGTATAATTACTTTCGACAAAATTAAACAATTTTTAACACACAAATAATTTGATGCGAGTCTAAAATATTGTAATTTGTACAACTATTACAAACTAGCAATACTGCATCAGTTTTACATTATCGCTAGAAGCATTCCGTAACTTTATAAAAAACATTCCAAATATACGTTTTACTGGCTATACGAACCAAAAAGCATTTTCCAAATTCTTTTAGTTAGCTAACAATTACAGCAATAAGTCTAAATATGAATTACCTTAATTTTGATAAAGCAAAATTGGTTAATCTTGAGTACTCGCTAAACAGAGAAATTTTAAGCACTAATCGTGCCGGCGGATATCTTAGCACAACCATCGTGCTATGTAACACTCGAAAATACCATGGGCTAATGGTTCTACCCCTAGACGCATTCGATGGTGAGAACCATATTTTGCTCTCATCGCTTGACGAGACCATCATTCAGCACGGCAAAGAGTTCAACCTTGGAATTCACAAATACCCAGATATATACAACCCCCGCGGACATAAGTATATTGTTGACTTTGTACTTGAGCCAACACCAACAATAACTTATAGCGTTGGGAGCGCTACCATTATAAAAGAACTACTATTTGTTCATAACCAAGAGCAACTTATGGTTAGGTATACGCTTACTGATGCCAGCGGGTCCACAAAACTTAGGATAAAACCATTCTTAGCCTTCCGCAATGCGCACAGTCTTTCAAAATCAAATCTTTTTGCCGACAAAAGATACAGAGAAATAGGCAACGGGGTAAAGTACAAACTATACCAAGGCTTTCCGTACCTAAATATGCAGTTCAACAAGGTGAACGAGTTTGTGGCTGCTCCCGATTGGTACTATAACATTGAGTATAAAGAAGAGGTTGAACGAGGTTACGAGGGACATGAAGATTTATTTGTTCCTGGTTTTTTTGAAATCGCAATAAAAGAAGGCGAAAGCATAATTTTTTCTGCCTCAACCAGCGAACAACAAACAAAATCGCTATCCAAAAAATTTACTGCTGAAATTGAGCGAAGACCAAAAAAAGACAGCCTCGACAACTGCCTTCGTAATGCGTCACAGCAATTTATTGTGAAACATGAAAAGAAGACTGATGTTATTGCTGGGTTCCCTTGGTTTGGACGCTGGGGCAGAGATACATTTATTGCGCTACCAGGCCTAACCCTTGCTACTGGCGACGAAAAGTCGTGCAGAGAAGTACTCGACTCCATGTCAAAAGAATTAAAAGATGGACTTTTCCCTAATATGGGTAACACCTCCTCTTCGGCATTTAACTCGGTTGATGCCCCGCTATGGTATTTTTGGTCGGTGCAAATGCTTGCCAAGCACACCGGAAACTTGCTAGAGATATGGCAAACCTACGGTAAAAAGATGAAAACCATACTAAAAGCATACCGCAGCGGCGAGCTACCCTATGGCATAAAGATCCGTGAGAATGGGCTTATTTGGGCAGGTGAAAAAGGTGTAGCTCTAACCTGGATGGATGCAGTGGTACACGGCATTCCTGTAACTCCACGAACAGGCTATCAGGTAGAGATAAATTCACTTTGGTACAACGCCGTATGCTTTACCCTTGACCTTGCTAAACTAGGGAAAGACACTGCTTTTACAAAGGAGTGGTCTCCCATTGCAAAACTAGCTGCCAACTCGTTTACCGAAACATTTTGGAACGAAGCTAAAGGATACCTTGCCGATTACGTTGACGAAAACGGGCAAGAACTATCGGTACGACCAAACCAAATTTTCGCAACATCGCTACCATATAGCCCCATTACCGCCGAAATGAAACGAAGTATTCTCGATGTTGTTCATCGAGAACTATACACCCCTAAGGGATTAAGAACGCTATCGCCAAAAAACTCGAAGTACATTGGTCGTTACCAAGGTGACCAAGCGACACGCGATGCGGCCTACCACCAAGGGACAGCATGGCCATGGCTTTTAGGCCATTTTATAGAAGGTTACTATAATATTCACGGAAAAGTGACCAATGCATTGGCAATAGACATACTTGACTCAATGTGTAAGGATATGTCGAAACACGGAGTATGCGGTATTGCCGAGGTGTACGATGGCGATCCGCCTCAACGTCCAAACGGATGCATATCGCAAGCTTGGAGCGTAGCCGAGATTATACGAATAAAACAACTATACGACTTAAACCAATAAACACCAGACTATAAGCATGAGAGTTTTAATGTTTGGGTGGGAGTTTCCACCACATATTTCGGGAGGACTTGGCACCGCATGCTTTGGGCTCACTCGGGGGCTGGCAAAACACAACGTTAAAATGGCGTTTGTGGTTCCCAAAGCGTTTGGCGACGAGGATCAATCGGCCGTACGGCTAGTTTCGGCTGAAAATATTGATATCAACCACGTTTCTGTTGATTTAGAAGAATTCTGGAAAAAGATTAGTTACCTAGAAGTTGCTTCCAATATGATACCATATGTTGGTCCCGTGGAGTTTGAAAAACTAATTTCAGAAGCAGAAATAGATCGAGTTGAAAGCAATGAAAACAGGTCGTCGAAAAAAGTTCATTTTTCTGGAGAGTATGGTAAGGACCTAATGAAAGAGGTTGCTAGATATGCTATGATTGCTGGGTCGATTGCTGCAAACGAGGAGTTTGACATAATACATGCACACGACTGGCTAACCTATCTTGCCGGTATAACCGCTAAAATGGTTTCAGGAAAACCTTTGGTTGTTCATATTCACGCAACCGAATTCGATAGAAGCGGAGAAAACATTAACCAAGCTGTTTATGATATTGAGAAGCAGGGTATGGAAATGGCCGATAAAATAATTGCCGTAAGTCATCTAACCCGCAATACGGTAATTAATCGCTATGGAATACCAAGCAGCAAAGTTGTTACGGTTCATAACGCGGTAGATTTTACACAAAATGGAGTAGATTTTAATACTATCAAAAATGTACCGGAGAAAATAGTTACATTTTTAGGGCGAATTACCTTCCAAAAAGGACCCGACTATTTTGTTGAGGCAGCTAGCAAAGTTATTAAAAAACACCCAAACGTTCGGTTTGTTATGGCCGGAAGCGGCGATATGCTTAACCGAATGGTTTTGCGCGTTGCAGAGTTAGGTATTTCGGATCGCTTCCATTTTACAGGCTTTTTAAAGGGCAACGAGGTTAATACCATGTTTTCTATGAGCGACGTGTACGTTATGCCCTCAGTTTCGGAGCCCTTTGGCATAAGCCCGCTCGAAGCAATGAAAAGCAATGTACCCGTAATTATATCGAAACAATCGGGGGTTGCCGAAGTTCTTAAGCACGCAATAAAAGTTGACTTCTGGGATATTGATGCCATGGCCGACGCCATATACGGACTGCTAAACTACGATGCGCTTTCGAAATATTTTAAAAAATATGGGCAAGAAGAAGTAAACAGGCTTAAATGGGATAATGCGGCGCTTGAAGTTAAAAATGTGTACAAGTCGATACTTGAAAAAAAATAACCTACCAAAATGAAAACAATTTGCTTTTACTTCCAGGTTCACCAACCTTTCAGGCTGCGTAAGTATCGATTTTTCGATATTGGGCAGTACCATAACTATTTCGATGATTTTGCAAATCGGTCAATAATGCGAAAAGTAGCAGAAAAATGCTACCTACCAACCAACAAACTTATGCTCGACCTAATAAATAAGTATGGGAGCAAGTTTAAAATAGCATACTCAATTTCGGGCACCGCCATTGATCAGTTTGAAATGTACGCACCCGATGTGCTTGAATCATTCGTTAAGTTGGCGCAAACAAACAACGTTGAGTTTATTGCCGAAACTTACTCGCACTCACTATCGGCGCTAAAGTGTAAAGAGGAGTTTATTAATCAGGTTAATGCGCACACGTCAAAAATTGAGAAAATATTTGGCAAAACCCCCACCACTTTCCGTAATACTGAGCTAATATACTCCGATGGCATAGGCGAAATGGTAGCCGAGATGGGGTTTAAAACTATGCTAACCGAGGGAGCGAAGCATATAATGGGTTGGAAAAGCCCAAATTATCTTTACACCAATGCCATAAACCCCAAGCTAAAGCTGTTGCTTAAAAACTTTCAAATGAGCGATGACATTGCCTTCCGTTTCTCGAACCGCGGATGGGAAGAATGGCCTCTTACCACGGAAAAGTACGTAACTTGGCTAAACGCCATTGATAAGAAAGACGAAATTATTAACCTGTTTATGGATTACGAAACATTTGGCGAACATCAATGGGTTGAAACGGGAATTTTCGAATTTATGAAAGCGTTACCAGGCAGGGTGCTTTCGGATACTGATTTCGAGTTTCTTACTCCTGCCGAAGCAGCTGCAAAACATCAGCCCATTGCTCCGTTGCACGTACCGTATCCAATTAGCTGGGCCGACGAAGAGCGCGATCTTACAGCATGGCTGGGCAACGAAATTCAGGACGAGGCGTTCGCAAGCCTTTATTCCCTAATCGATAAAATTTCGAGTATTGACGACCCCAACATTCAGCGAGACTGGAAATATCTTCAAACCAGTGACCATTTTTACTATATGTGCACAAAATGGTTTAGCGATGGCGATGTGCACAAATACTTTAACCCATACGATACACCATACGAAGCCTTTATCAACTTTATGAACGTGCTGAGCGACCTTAAACTAAGGATAAACGATGCAGAAAAAAACAAGCCAATTAATAGTAAAGAAATTAGTAGCCAGATAAAAGCATACCAAGAAAAAATAAAGGAGCTAATGGAGTTAAAGAAGGAAACCAGTACTCAAGAAAAACCCAAAGATAAAACACCTAGCAAAGCGAAATCTCCTCAAAAATCAGCAAAATCAAAACGTTGATTTACTGTTATTTAACGTAGGTAACACTTTACACTATAAATTATGAGCGAAAAACTATTACGCCCCGATTACCTTTTTGAGGTAAGCTGGGAAATTTGCAATAAGGTTGGAGGTATCCATACCGTTATATCAACCAAAGCCTTAACCCTTGAGCAGGAGCATAAGAATAATCTGATACTAATTGGTCCCGATATATTGCAGAATACCGAAAACAACCTAGAGTTTACCGAAGATCCACAACTGTTTTTAGCATGGAAGAATAAAGCCCTTGAAGAGGGTTTACGTATAAGAGTGGGTAGATGGAATATTGAGGGCAACCCTATTGTTGTTCTCGTTGACTTCACCGGTTTCTTTATTAATAAAGATGAGATTTTTAGAGAGTTTTGGGAAGAATACAAGCTAGACTCGCTGGCAGGACAATGGGATTATATTGAACCAGCACTTTTTGGCTATGCCTCGGGTAAGGTTATTGAGAGTTTTACAAAATTTCAACTAACCTATAGGCATCGAATTGTTGCGCAGTTTCATGAGTGGATGACAGGTACTGGGCTTCTGTATCTTAAGAAACATATGCCGCAAATTGGGACTATTTTTACAACCCACGCAACCGTTATGGGTCGAAGCATAGCTGGCAACAACCAACCGTTGTACAGCAATTTAAAAAAGTATAATGCCGAGCAAAAAGCTATTGAGTTTGGGGTTGTTTCAAAACAATCTCTAGAGAAAGCCGCTGCTACCGAGGCCGACTGCTACACCACCGTTAGCGATATAACCGCAAGGGAGTGTGAGCAGTTCCACGGTAAGAAGGTTGATATGGTTACACCCAACGGGTTCGAGAACAGCTTTGTACCTAAAGACGAAGAATTTAAACTTCGGCGAATTGAGGCAAAAGTTAAGTTTTACGAGGTTGCCGAAGCATTACTGGCACACGATGTTGCCAAAAACGCCCTTATTGTGGGCATAAGCGGACGATATGAGTTTAAAAATAAGGGGTTAGATGTGTTTATTGATGCTATGGCGGAGTTGAACAAATGCTCCGACTTAGAACGCGAGGTGCTGGCGTTTATACTTATACCCGCAGGGCACCATGGTCCGCGGAAGGATGTTTTTAAAAATCTTCAGGAAAAAGAAAATGAGAACGTTGTTGTACTTAGCAATACGCACATAACACACTATCTAAACGACCCCGAAGGCGATCCCATACTTAACCGATTTAAATCGGCAGGCCTTTTAAACTCAACGAACGATAAGGTTAAAATATTTTTTGTTCCATGTTACCTAAATGGTAATGATGGAATTTTTAATCTGCCCTACTGGGATACCCTAATTGGTATGGACATCTCCGTTTTTCCTTCATACTACGAACCGTGGGGTTACACACCTCTCGAAAGCCTTGCTTTTCATGTGCCTACAATTACAACAACCCTTGCAGGCTTTGGTTTATGGGTAAATACACATTTCAAAGAAGACCATAAAGGCATAATGGTAATTGAGCGCACCGACGACAACGATGCGTTTGTTGTTAACGAGATATCGAAAACAATTAAACTCTACGCAACCTTAGGCTTTGATGAGCAGGAGGTGTACCGGGAAAATGCGCTTGAAGTATCAAAAATTGCACTTTGGGAAAATTTAATAATACACTACAAAGAGGCGTACAACTTGGCTCTACAAAAAGTTGAGAAGCGAACTTTGCAGTTCATGGAGCAAGACCGAGTAGAACAGCTACCACATATCGAAAAAAAATTCCATGCTAATAAGCCCAACTGGGTTAGGCTACTTATTCAGAAAAACATTCCTGAAAAGCTCGCTGCGCTCGATGAATTATCAAAGAATCTATGGTGGTGTTGGAATCCCGATGCCATTGACCTATTTAGTTCAATTGATTTGGAATTATGGGAAGATTGCGAACACAACCCTATACTATTTCTAGATCAAATATCGCTTCATCAATATCAAAAACTTGAAAACGATGAAGAATTTATTGAGAAGTTAGCCAAAGTTCACAGTCATTTTAAGGAATATATGGGCAAAAAACTAGGGCGAAAAGGACCTAAAATTGCCTACCTAAGTATGGAGTACGGACTGCACAATAGTCTAAAACTGTACTCTGGAGGACTTGGTGTGTTAGCTGGCGATTATCTGAAAGAAGCCTCCGACCGAAATATCCCCATAATTGGTGTTGGGCTGTTTTATCGGTACGGCTACTTCACACAAAAACTCTCGTCAACCGGTCAGCAGCTTGCCTCGTACGACCAGCAAAACCTAGCGCAAACCCTTGCAATTCCGGTTCGAAACATAAACGGCAAATGGCTAAGTGTTAGTGTAGCCTTCCCAGGCCGATTGATTAACGCTCGCATCTGGCGAATTAATGTTGGTCGCACAGAGTTGTACTTGCTAGACACTGATTATGAAGACAATCAACCCCAAGACCGAACTATTACCCACCATCTGTACGGTGGCGACCTAGAAAATCGTTTTAAGCAGGAGATGATTTTGGGAATTGGCGGAATTAGGGCGCTCGATAAAATAGGAATTACCCCAAATCTATACCATCTTAACGAGGGGCATGCTGCATTCGCCGGCCTAGAAAGACTTCGGAAAATTAACCAGGACAACAAACTCTCATTTGACGAATCGCTCGAAATGGTAAGGGCTTCGAGCCTGTTTACTACACACACTCCTGTACCCGCCGGACACGACTCCTTTCCTGAGGCAATACTTCGCACATATATGGCACATTACCCAGAAAGACTTGGCGGTACCTGGAAACAATTTATG
>JBBACY010000035.1:0-29532 GCA_041656735.1 Bacteroidales bacterium
ATGTCTTCTTCTCGAATCGTTACAGTTTGGTCTACGGTGTAAATTGAAGAACCGCCGTGTACCGAACGGTACGCACGGTGGTGGGAGAGGACAGGTAGGGAATTAATCCCTACCTTCCTACTCGATTGAATTTTTATTCTCAGAGTCGGGTGTAACTTTCTTCGGCTCAACGTTCTTCTTTATCTTTATAGTAATGGCATCATCTTTCTTGTTGTAGTCAACCTGAATGGTATCGCCAACCTGTATTTCACTCTTTATAATAACCTCAGCCATTTCATCCTCAAGGTATTTTTGGATAGCTCTCTTTAATGGGCGGGCACCAAATTGAACATCGTAACCTTTTTCTGCTACATAATCTTTGGCTTTTCCAGTTAACTCAATTGCATAGCCTAAATTATGAACTCTGTCGAATAGTCCCTTAAGTTCAATATCGATAATGCTATGAATATTTTCACGAGAAAGCGCATTAAACATTACAACATCGTCGAGCCTGTTTAGAAATTCAGGTGCAAACGCCTTTTTTAGTGCTTTCTGGATTACGCCTTTTGCGTACTCATTTGTTGATGAGATAGACGTGTCGGTTTTAAAACCTACGCCGCCAGCAAAATCTTTAAGTTCACGGGTGCCAATGTTCGAGGTCATTATTATGATTGTATTCTTAAAGTCAACCCTACGACCCAAACTATCCGTTAGTCGTCCTTCATCGAGAACCTGTAAAAGGATATGGAATACATCGGGGTGGGCTTTCTCAATCTCATCGAGCAGCACAATGGAGTAGGGTCTGCGCCTTACCTTCTCGGTTAGCTGGCCGCCCTCCTCGTAGCCAATATAGCCCGGAGGGGCTCCAATAAGTCGTGATACGGAGAACTTCTCCATATACTCACTCATATCGATACGGATAAGGTTATCTGTTGAGTCAAAAAGATACTTAGCAAGAACTTTGGCCAGCTGCGTTTTACCTACACCAGTAGGCCCTAGAAAAACGAAAGTACCAATAGGCTTGTTGGGATCTTTTAAACCAGCCCTATTACGTTGAATCGACTTAACAATTTTAGATATGGCTTCTTCCTGACCAATTACAAGGTCTTTGAGCTCATCTCCCATTTTAAGGAGTCGAGTACCCTCGGCTTGCGCAATACGCTGAACGGGTACGCCTGTCATCATAGCCACTACCTCGGCTACCTTTTCATCATCAACAATTTCTCTGTGCTTAATAAGCTCACGCTCCCAGCGTTGTTGCTCCGTTTCGAGTTGCTCGAGAAACTGTTTTTCTCTATCCCTAAAACTTGCGGCCGATTCAAAGTCCTGGTTTTTAACAGCCTTCAACTTTTCGGCTTTAGCTTCTTCTATTTGTTTCTCAAGAGCAATTATTTTTTCTGGAACCTTAATATTCGATATATGTACACGAGATCCCGATTCGTCCAGCGCATCAATCGCTTTATCAGGTAAATGCCTGTCGGAAATATACCTCATTGTTAGCTTAACGCAAGCCTCAATTGCTTCTGGGGTGTAAGTTACGTTATGATGATCCTCGTACCTTTCCTTTATTTTATTTAGAATTTCAACAGTTTCATCGGGCGAGGTAGGCTCAATCATCACTTTCTGGAAACGGCGTTCAAGAGCTCCGTCTTTCTCAATATGCTCACGATACTCGTCTAGGGTGGTTGCGCCAATACATTGAAGTTCGCCACGGGCCAACGCTGGTTTTAGCATATTGGCAGCATCTAGCGATCCTGTAGCTCCCCCGGCACCCACAATAGTGTGTATCTCGTCAATGAAAAGGATAACGCTATTGGTTTTAGATAGCTCGTTAAGTATAGCCTTCATTCGTTCCTCAAACTGACCTCTGTACTTTGTTCCTGCAACGATTGATGCTAAATCGAGGGTTACAACACGTTTGTTAAATAACACCCTAGAGACTTTACGCTTGGCAATGCGTATTGCCAACCCCTCGGCTATGGCCGATTTCCCAACGCCTGGCTCACCAATAAGTATGGGGTTATTCTTTTTCCTTCGACTTAAAATTTGGGCAATGCGCTCAATTTCTTTTTCGCGCC
Source organism: Bacteroidales bacterium (assembly GCA_041656735.1). Classification (GTDB taxonomy): domain Bacteria; phylum Bacteroidota; class Bacteroidia; order Bacteroidales; family Tenuifilaceae; genus Perlabentimonas. The sequence continues at coordinate 2,058 of JBBACY010000035.1, forward strand.
CAACTATGGGGTCAAGCCTATTCTCTTCGGCTGCCTTGGTTAGGTCTATGCCAAAATTATCGAGAACGGGTGTATCACTAGTTGGTTTTCCTGGGATCTGTTGCGGTCCGCGAGGTGCTGAGCCAAAAGGACGCTCATCGTCTTCGTCGGAGTAATCCGCTTTGGATTCAATAATTTCTGGTTTCATTTCTGCTTTCACTGTATAGTAATCAATATCTTTTTCGTAAAGCATCTGGCTTACAACACTTTCCTCATCTTTTAGGATAGCGAGCAGCAGATGTGCCGTATTAATCGTTTCGGTTTTTAAGTCGCGGGCAACTAACGTGACCAACTTTAAAACCCTTTCGGCCGATTTAAATAGGGGTAGGCTGTCTGGGTCGAGTAGAGGCGAAGGTGGTTCGGGTTGTCGTATCTTTGTTTCGATATATTTTTTCGCCTCAGATAGGTTGATGCCTAACTCTTGCAGAATATTTATGGCCATACCTTCTCCATCCCTTAAAATACCGAGAAAAAGATGCTCGGTACTAATGGTTGTATTTCCTAGCCTTACAGCTTCTTCTCTGCTGTAACCTAGTACTTCTTTTATCTTATTTGAAAATTTATATTCCATCAATGTGCATTAAAAAAATTACGTTACTAAAGTAATACAGTATAACAAACTTACCAACTCATTGTTGTCAATTTCTTATACCAATTTAACTCTTTTATTTTGCTTCACAAATAGAGTTTTCGCTATTTTGATCCAAACTACCAACTTTTAATGAAATTTAAGAGATAAGTCAAAAAAGTATATTTGCTCAGCACTCACTCTTACTAATTAGGTGCTTTGAAATAAGATTCAAAATGCAAAAGTCATTTAAAGTTAAGGTGTTAGTAAATAGAATATTTATATGATTGAACTCAGATTATTCTACTCTTCGTGCGAAAGCGGAACAAAGCGAGCAGTTAAGTCAGGCTCGGCCATATTTTCGTCCAACGGGTACATTGGGCGATCAATTCTCTTGTACGGTAGTCTGTGTAAATCCTGATCAACGCCGCCAGGTGTGAGTGCCATAATCCAATCGCCACGCATATTATATAATTCGGGTACTAGGTAACCAATTTTAACAACCACAATGTCTGCTTCACGTGGATTTAGCCCTAGGTTTGTAAAATCGGATTCGTAATGGTACGGTTTTCGTTTATTTGTAACGATAACCCTAACGCTACCCACGCGAACTACTACCTCGGTTCCTGCATTTTTATCGCCATGAAGGATGGCTTCTACGGTGCCCTCCAACTTTATGGGGCCTTCGTACCTATTATCAATTTCAGCGCCAGCAAAGGCTTCTATTCTGCCTCCTATGCCCACTTCAATGGCTTTGGTTACGAGTTGCGGTCCTGGTAATGATGCATAAATCAACAATTTACCATCCTGCTTCTTAAATGCATCCTGTTCAAGTATTTGTTTAAGTGTCCAGGTAACATCTCCGGCACCTCCAGCTGTGGGGTTATCGCCCATATCACTGATAATAAAGGGTTTTTTATTACTATTGATGGCCATTTCTAAACATTCAGCCAGCGGAGCAACCGGAGCCACAAATTCAAACTGGTCGCGAACATCCCAAAATGACTGGGCCAACTTTTCGGCTGAACGTTTTACCTCGTTCTTATCATCGCCTGTAACCATTACCACTGCTTTGTTGCGTGGTTCATCGGCCCATGCGTAGCCCACCCAAATGGCTGCATCTAGCACCCCTTGTTGCTTTGTAATTGGGTCAACCTGGGCGTACAGACTTTTGGCTGGTTCAATGCGTGTGCTGGTTTTTTCGCCGGGTAGAAGAATGGGAATGGGAATCCACGCCTTGTAAGCGGGTTTGCCTTTCCCCGACTCTAAGCGGTCGAGTAGGTTTACCAGCGTTCGTTTTTTCGATTCAATGGCATCTTCGTGTGGTGCTAAACGATAACAGGTAATCAGGTCAGACTGATGGGCAAGCTGCCACGATACGTTTCCATGCAAATCCATGGAGGTGGAGATTAAAGCATTTGTACCAACAACCTCTCGAACACGCTGAATCATATCACCTTCGGGGTCATCAAGTCCAACAACACTCATGGCGCCGTGTATATCAAAAAAAACGCCATTGTAGGGTAGGTTTTCTTTTAATCTATCCAACATTTCTGTCATTAGCGTATCGTAGGCTGCGCGGGTAACAATTCCACCAGGAATTGCGTGGCCTCTTAATGCAGGAAAATACTGTGCTCGCTGTCGCGTGGCAGAGTCCTCATGTAAAAAAGGGTAGTACGAGAAAATTTCTTCACCTCGACGAGCGCGGAAGTCCTCAACGTGGGTTTGCGCTGGCGAAAAGGTGCTACATTCTATGGCTAGCCCAGCAATGGCGATACGTGCTTTACCCGTTGTTGTTTTTCCGTTTTGCGATTGGCAGCCCATCAATCCACTTAGGATTAGTGATATGGCGAGTATTCGTTTGAAATTCATAGCGTTGGTTTTATGGTTTACTTATGGTTGTTCAGAATGTTTAACATGCTCTTTATTTGTGATGAATCAACCGTGATATGGTGGAATTCGTTCGGCGTATCTTTCCCACTCATACTCACGTTACTGTTTTTGAATTGCATACCACCATCAATATACATTTTTGCGCTGGAGTGATACTCATTGGCTTGGGTTAAATGTATTAAGTTGCTAAGATTTTTATCGTTAATTCCGCTTCCAGGCATGACAATAATCTCATTGTTTGCTTTCTGCACCAATTGGGCTAAAATATCTGCGCCTTTTTCGGCATTAGGGTAACCGCCAGAGGTTAGTATTCTTTTAATTCCCAATGCTTTAAGTTGCTCTAATGCAACTAAAAGATTAATACACATATCAAACGCTCTATGAAATGTGACTTCCATAGGTTCAGCCAATCGGGTTACTTCGGCGGTTCGCTGCAAATCAATTTCACCTGTTGGTGTTAAAAATCCAATAACAATTCCATTTGCGCCCAGCTTTTTAATTTGGGCGATATCTTCTTTTATAAGGTGGTACTCGGTATCTGAATACAAAAAATCGCCACCACGGGGGCGAACAATTACGTTAACCGGAATCTGCAACTGCCTTACCACCAAATCTATCGTGGCATAGGATGGAGTTGTGCCACCCTCGGCTATATTGTCGCACAGTTCTATTCGGTGCGCTCCGGCTTGTGCTGCCTTGAGTGCCGATTCTGCCGTGAAGCAACAAATTTCCAATTTATGTTTTGTCATGGTTGTACTTTTCTATAAAAGCAAGTTACAAGTTTAAACTTATTCTAGTATTAGCGTTTTTTATACTTAAAAAACACGGTCATTGCAACACCTGCTAAAACCAATAAACCTCCTATAATATGGTAAGAGAAGAGTTCTTCTTTAAGAATCAAAATACCTCCGGCAATAGAAACCAATGGGCTAAGATTATTGAATACGGCTATTTGTGAGGCGGGAACCTGAGTTAAGGCATAATTAGTGAGAAAAGCCGTAACCATTGAGGAGAGCACGCCTAAATAAAGCACAGCCCAAAGAAACTCCATATGAACCAAAGGGTTAAAGAATTGGTTTAAGGTTTGGGCTTGAATATGACCAGCAATGCTAAATGCGTTAAATACTATAAATGCAAGTATTGTCATCCATACCGTAATTTCCATAGCTGAAAAGTGAGCACTAACAACCTTTCCTAGAACGTAATATACCACTAGTGCAAATACAGATAATATCAACAGTAGTAAACCTTTTAGGGTAGTGCTTCCAGAAATACCTCCTGTAGAGTAGATTATGTAAAGAATTCCTGCAATTGACATTATAACTCCAAATTTTTGCCATAAGGTGGTTTTTTCTTTCAGAAAAAAACTGGCTGCAATTAGCGTAATAATGGGTGTTGAGGCAAAAATAATTCCTGCTTCAGAGGCGGTGCTGTGTTGCAACCCAAAAGTTTGCAGTGCAAAAAACAGTAATGGATAGAATAGGGATAGTAGTAATAACCACTTGGCTTTTTTGAAGCTAAAGGGTGGTAATTTAATGAAACCAAAAATCCACAGGAGCCCTATGGAAATTGCTGCTGCTGTAAAACGATGTGCTAGCAAGTCCATAGCGCTTGAATAGCGTAATCCGATTTTTACAAAAATAAATGATAACCCTATGATAATAGTTACCAGTATGAGCCCAATGTATGCGTGACGTTGTTTATTGTGTATAGCCATCTTGTTTAATTAAAATTGTACAATATGTTTGTTATTTTTAGTTTTAGCCAAGTCCAATTGCCGCTATCTAATTCCCAGTCCAACTCAGACTCCACAGGAATTGTTATCCCATTTCGTACTTCGGTTTTGGTTGCTGTAACTGTCCATTTTGTTGGTTTGGTGTCTTTTATGTCTTTGTAGCGCATTGTTGTAAACTTCTTAAAAACTCCATTTTCATCAAAGTAAAATATGCCCGAACCTTTTGTCCCGTTGTATTCTAATGTTGCATTGGCAGAAAAATTATCAAGCCCCTCCCAAGTTATGTATGGGCTTATAGCAGCGGAGGGAAACCAAACAATTTCCGCTAAATATCTTTGCAGTGTTGCTTCGTTAATCTTGTTATTATCCCTTGCATTTACTACTGGTATGAAGGATAACAGTTTAATTGTCATTTCGCCTTTACCATTTTCAAACTTATCCCTTCCTGATACATTCATCAAAGGAAACATTTTTAAATTTACAGACCAATTAAATGCAGGCGGACTAGTTGTGAAGTATTGCGTGGCTATAGCATTGTACCATTCTTTTTGCTCAGGTTTCATTAGCATTTTTAAATTCTGCTCAACAAAAACTGTTTTAACAACCTCTTTGCTAACAGTTCCGCTGTTTAGTAGCCATTTCTGGACTATTAGTGGTAATTTCAAAATTGTTTGTTCTGAAACAATGTTGTTATCGGGGTCATTTAATTCTAACTCCGAAAGCATTTGAATTGTTTCGGTATTCACCATTTTTTCAAAACGGTTTGCCGAATAAGCTATAAAAAATGAGGCAAAGATTATAATATTTAGGACTGTACCAAATTTGGCATCATTCCAATAGATTATAATTAGAACCTGAGATAATAAAACAGCTAAAAATCCCATTATCCACCAAAATTTGCAATGGATCAACATTAGCACTAGTATTGCCGCAAACGCTAAAAATGCTAGCAACCACAAAATCCCTAGCGGTACGGAAATTGGTTGAGATATTGCCTTAAATTCGGATAGGCCAAAGGCTTTCAGAAATCCGAATAAATGGATAACCCCGTGTATTCCAATTAGTAAACTTAAAACTATTCTCATTGATATGGTTTTTGAATATTGACCATAGGCATTTATTAGCTGAAAACAGATTATCTAATTGTTATATTTAAATCATTCATTTTTAGCTCTTTATGTGGGTTATTCTGATTCTCTGCAGCTAGTTCTATTACGTTTACTCCTTTAGTAGTTAGCCTTACCTTACTTAGAGTATACTTTTTAATATGGGTGATCGAATCTGCTTCTAAACTCAAGACTGGAATTTTATAGGATTCATCATTTACAGAAAGTTTTATCTCATTATCAAAAGTAGAAGATGCAATTGTCACTTCAAACGGCTCTTCTGAACTGTTTAAAATACACCATTTCATTTTCACTACCGTGGGTTTGCTCGAGTAATAATCGTGCCCACTATAGCTATGATAGGTTTCTGCATTGTCGGGGGTTAAAATAAATTTGCCATTATTGTTCGCTTTTATCGCGTTTTCAGGAGTGTACAATAAATCATCTTTGTATTCAAGCACAACAGCAGTAATGTATCTATCTTTAATTATTCCTTCTGAAAGTTCAATTTCGCAGCCGTTAGTTGAGATTTTGCTGTTTAATAAAAGGCTAGGGTCGGAGAGAGGGTAAATTTTCGTAATGTTAACATCTAACCCTTTAATAAAAAGCCAATTAACCTCAGGGTAGTTGACTATATGAAGATACAATTTTTTGGGCTTTGCTGTTATAAACCCCCACTCTGGTTTGGCTATTGGCGATTCTCTTGTACCGTAAATCGATTCGCCGTTGTTTTTTAACCATTCTCCCATGCCCATAAGTACTTGCTTCTCAAATGAAACAACAGAGCCATCGGCCTTGGGTCCAATGTTTAGCAAGTAGTTTCCACCCGAACTAACTACTTTAACTAGATCGTATACTTTTTCATTAATTTTAGTCTCTACGTCAGGTCTTTCTTGCCAAGAGCGGTAGCTCCACGTTTCGCGAAACATGGATGCTGGACTTTGCCACGGAACGCCCATTTTAAAATCAGGCTGGTAGTTATCGCCCATAACAATAAAATCACCCTGGTCATTCCAAATTCTACCACTTACCAAACAGTTTGGTTGTAGTTCCTTGACCAGCAAAACTATTTCTTTGCTTTGCTGGTGTGTTGGAGCGCCCATATCGAACCACAGTTCAGATACCTCGCCATAATTTGTTAATAATTCTCGAATTTGGTTCAGATTATATTTATGGTGTTTAGGAGGTATCGAATCCGAATTTCGTACCGAGGTAAAAGGCAATGCATCAGGGTAATCCCAGTCAATTAGCGAAAAGTACACACCAAATTTAAGGTCGTGCCGCTTGCAGGCTTCAGTCAAGTCTCTTAGAATATCTTTTTTATATGGAGTAGCATCAAGCACGTTAAACGGGGTAAACTCCGAGGCGAACATACAAAACCCATCATGGTGTTTTGCTGTCATAATTATTGATTTCATACCCGCACCCTTTGCCAGTAAGGCTATTGAATCTGCATTCCAGTTTGTTGGGTTAAATATTGAAGCCAGTTTCCGGTATTCCGCTGTGGGTATTTTTGCATGCCCTTTTATTTGTTCGCTGTACCCCGTAATTTTTTGTCCATCCCAAATCCCTGCAGGAATCGAATATAGGCCCCAATGTATGAACATCGAAAATTTTTGCTCTTGCCATATGGCCATATGTTCCTGGTTATCGTCAATGCCCGCTTGGTCTGTTTTATTCGTTGCACATGATGAACATAATAAGAGTAAGGATGCAACAATTAAGGTTTTAGAAAAAAAAATTCTACACATAATTTTTGTTTTTATACTTCCATTAAAGTTATTGGTAAGGTGTGTATTTGCCTAATATATTGGACGTTATATTAATTAAAAACAAGGTGTAAGTAGTTTAGTTACTTTACCACATAAAACTATAAATAATTATGAAGTTTCCTCATTAATCTTCAAACTGAATTATGTACAAACTATTATGACTACCTAAAATTGAATATTTACCCGAAAAATGTTGTCTGTAGTTTTGTTTAATTGATAGGAGTGAGGGAGGAAGCAATTTAATCAGTAAAACATATAAAACACTCATTATTTACTGAAATTTACCATAGTACTGCGTCACTATTCTATTAGTGATAATATGTTAATAAATACTCGCTTTATTTTAATATGAAAGTCATTAAAAAATGGTAAATTAGCACGTTTTAAAACTTAAGGATAAACAACTATTTTTTATTACAAGAAATATATTTATAAATGACTGGAGAAGAAAAAATTAAAGCGGTTAACATTGAGGATGAAATGAAGACTGCCTACATTGATTATTCAATGTCGGTTATCGTTTCAAGAGCATTGCCCGATGTTAGGGATGGATTAAAACCTGTTCACCGTAGGGTGCTTTTCGGAATGGATGGCTTGAGCCTGGGTTCCGGTAAGACTTACAAAAAATCAGCTCGTATTGTTGGAGAAGTGCTAGGTAAATACCACCCACACGGCGATACGTCTGTTTACGATGCTATGGTGCGTATGGCTCAAGTATGGTCGTTGCGCTACCCTTTGGTTGAAGGACAAGGAAACTTTGGCTCTATTGATGGTGATAGCCCAGCAGCAATGCGATACACTGAGGCTAGGCTTATGAAGATTGCCGAGGATGTGATGGGTGATATGGAGAAGGATACCGTTGATTTTAGGCTAAACTTCGATGATACCATCGAGGAGCCTACCGTAATGCCTTCACGAATACCCCTTCTTTTAGTAAATGGGGCATCGGGTATAGCGGTTGGTATGGCTACCAATATGCCTCCGCATAACCTCACGGAGGTTGTTAACGCTGCCTGTGCATATATTGACGATCCAGATATTGATATTGAAGAGCTTATCAAATTTGTTCAAGGTCCCGATTTTCCAACTGGTGCCATAATATATGGTATACAAGGAATTAAAGATGCATATAGAAGTGGAAAGGGAAGGGTGGTAATTCGTTCGGCAACAGAAATTGAGCAAACAGATACTGGCCGCACCAAAATTATTATTACCGAAACTCCCTATTTGGTAAATAAGGCCGATATGATTAAAAAAATAGCCGACCTTATTAACGAGAAAAAAATTGAGGGTATAAGTTACATTAATGATGAGTCGGATCGGCACGGTACTCGGGTAGTTATAATCCTAAAAAGGGATGCTGTTGCCAATGTGGTATTAAATAATTTATTTAAGCAAACAGCCTTACAATCTTCATTCTCAATTAATAACATTGCACTTGTTGATGGCAGACCAAGACTGCTGAACCTTAAAGATTTAATAAAGTACTTTGTTAAACATAGGCATGAGGTTGTAGTTCGCCGTACACGTTTTGAGCTAGATCAGGCACAAAAACGCGCTCATATTCTCGAAGGATTACTTATTGCCATTGATAATATTGATGAGGTTATTACCATTATAAGAGCAGCACAAACCCCCGATGAGGCTCGAGAAAAATTAATGGAACGCTTTAGCCTAAGCGATCTTCAAGCTAGGGCAATTATTGATATGCGTTTGAGAAGCTTAACCGGGCTTGAACGCAATAAGGTTAAGGATGAGCACGCTGAGCTCATGAAGCTAATTAATTACTATAACTCTGTTCTGCAAGACGAAGCCTTGCAAATGAAAATTATAAAGGACGAGCTTCTTGAAGTTAAAGAGAAATATGGCGATGCACGAAGAACTTTAATTATTCCTGATGCAGAAGAGTTTAACCCTGAAGATTTTTATGCAGATGAGGATGTGGTAATTACCATCTCTAAATTAGGTTACATTAAACGTACGGTGCTTTCTGAGTATCGTTTGCAGGCAAGAGGAGGGATAGGCGCCAAAGGAGTAGCTGCCCGCGATGAGGACTTCATCGAGCATCTTTTTATAGCGTCAATGCATAATACTATGCTTTTCTTTACCGAGAAAGGGAAGTGCTTCTGGTTAAAAGTTTACGAAATACCAGAGGGCAATAAGGCTTCTAAGGGTAGGGCAATCCAAAACCTGATTAATATTGAACCCGACGATCAAGTAAAAGCATATATTAATGTTAAAACTCTTACCGACCCCGAATATGTGAGCAAGAAATTCATCATATTGGGTACTAAGAGGGGCATTATTAAGAAAACATCACTCGAAGCCTATAGCAGGCCACGACAAAATGGAGTTATAGCCTTAACCGTTAGGGATGGCGACCAGTTGCTCGAAGCTTGCTTAACTGATGGCAACTGCCATATGATGCTGGCTGCACACAACGGTAAGGCCATTAAATTCCCCGAAAGCATAGTGAGAGCTATTGGGCGTACCAGTGGAGGCGTTCGCGGAATTTCCATTGACCCAAGTGATGAGGTTATTGGCATGGTTTGTGTAAATGAGTCTGATAAGGTTGATATTCTTGTTGTTTCCGAGAAAGGGTATGGTAAGCGTTCTAATTTTGATGACTACAGAACAACAAACCGTGGGGGCAAGGGGGTTAAAACAATAAACATTACCGAAAAAACAGGTAAACTTATTGCAATTAAGCCAGTTACTGATGAAAACGACCTGATGATTATTAATAAAAGTGGCATTACAATAAGGTTGGCCGTTTCAGATGTTCGAGTAGCCGGTAGGGCAACACAGGGGGTTAGGCTTATTAATCTCAGGAAAGATGATACGATTGCTGCCGTTGCAAAGGTTGATGCGGACGACGAAAACCTAAATATAGACGAACCTAATATTGAAGAGATACAAGAAGAAAACGAAAACTAGTTATATTTTTAAGTGATTAATTTTAATAAAAACAAACCAGAACGTAATGAAACGTATAATTTTATTTTTAGCTGCCGCCGTAATGGCTACATCATTACTTGCACAAACTTCACAGCAAGTAAATTTCAAGTCGCTGCAAAAGAAAGTTGACAAAAGCAACGTTAATCTTAAGCATGAAAAGAAAAGTCTTAAGTACAAAACGTGGCTATCGCACGGTGAACTTATGCTCGATGTTTACGATGCAATGATCCTTAGCTCACGAACAGGTATGTCAATCTCAGAATTTAATTTGATTGTAGGGAAACCAAATGAGCAGAAAGAATTTGAAGCAGAAGGCAATACGATTACCGAGTACAAAATGGATAGGGTGAATTTTTATTTTATAAATGGTGTTCTTGAGTACTGGACATTTACCGACAATCTTGTTGAGCAGCCTCTTAATAAGGCTTACGATAGCTTTATGAAGGCTAGGGAACTTGATGAGAAAGGGAAGGCAAATAAAAACCTAACTGAGTCGCTAAATAAACTTAGATTTGCCAATATTTCAGAAGGTACTAGTGATTATGCTAAAAAAGATTACAAGATAGCAACCGAACATTTTGGTAATGCTGTTAAGATAGGCGAGGATCCGTTAGTAGCACAAGTTGACACTGTCGTAATCTACTATACAGGGTTATCGGCACAGCTAGCTACCGATTATGAAACAGCTATTAAGTTTTATAAAAAAGCCATTGAGTATGGTTATGATGGAGGTGGAGGAAATATTTACTATAACCTTTTTGAGGCATATCAGAGCTTAGACAAAGCTGAAGAAGGATTACAATACCTTGAGAATGGTTTTGTTAAATACCCTCAGAATCAGTCCATTCTGTATGGTCTAATTAACTATTACATTAATAAGGGTGAAGACCCAAGTAAGGTTCTAGAATACATACATAAAGCAATGGAAGTGGATGTGAATTCACCTTCATTATACTTTGCTGAGGGTATGCTACAGGATAAACTAGGTAACTTTGAAGCTGCCGAAAACTCATACAAAAAAGCCATTGAAATTAAGCCCGACTTTTTTGATGCACTATACAATATTGGTGTACTTTATTACAATAAGGGGGTAAAGTATATTGAAGAAGCTAACTTGGTGCCAGCAAGAGAGGTAGAAAAGTACGACTCGTTGTTAGATAAAGCAAGTATCGAGTTTAAGCACAGCCTTCCTTATATGGAAAAAACATATGAACTTGATACCTCCAACGAGGTGGTGCTTGAGACATTACGTACTCTTTACTTCAGGTTCCGTAATGAGAGCCAGGAGTACCAAGATAAGTATGACAAGTTTAACAAAATTATTAAAGGAGAATAACCTTTAGATAGGAGTATATTAAAGACCAGTACTTTGTTACTGGTCTTTTTTTATATATGAGTATCTGGGTAGCATTGTTATTTACAGTAATCTATTTAACATAATGTAGATTATATTACATTTATGTTTGCAATTTAACGAGCAGTTTTTACTCAAAATACGCCTGTAATAATTACTTTAATAAAAAGAGAAATTACTAAGGCTAATTAAATAATTATATCTAAAATTGAGGGCGCAAATCATCATCATTTATTTGCACTTGTAGTAAATATTTACGTATAATTGTAAAAAAATTAAGTTTGACTTTATGAATAGGAAGAAACTGGTTATCAGCTACAAAAACCTAAGCCCTGAGTTAATAGCTCTGGTAAAAAAGAAGTATCCAGGCGGATATCACGACCATGTTGTAAAGGTTACTAAACCTAACAATGAATTTTTTCATGCATTTACTTTGGATACTGATGAAGCAAACTACCTTATAAAGGTAAATGTTAAGATTGACACCAAGCCAAAGGATGAGGATGATGAGAAAGGTTTCTATAGTGATTCTGATAGTATTGGAACCGATTCCGACTCATTTCCCAATGATGTTGAGGACGAGCAAGAAGATTCTTTTGGGGACGATTCTTTTGGGGACGACGACTAAGTGACATTTCGGCTCTTGGGTTTTTCCCAAACTCAAACAACCCAGCACTTTTCTGCTGGGTTGTTTGAGTTTATTCCGGTTATCTTCTGTATGCTATAGACACTTTCTAAAGCGGATCTTACCCTTGCAAGTATATAATTTATGTAGTTATATCTCTGGAAATGCTAGCCTATACAGGTAAGTGAAGGTATTCCCTTATGTACAGATTCCACCCTTAGATTAATCTTTTTCGAACTTTTGAGCATTTCTTTTGGGCAGTCTACCTCTATCGTGTTGCCAAACAAATCCTGTACTTTAATAACCAATTTACTTGAATTTTTTTTACTTTTTTCTACTTCGATAATATTAAAGGGATACGTGTTGCCCTCGCTGTATAGTGGATGCTTAGGCTCCAGATAAACTTTGCCTGTGCAGCTAACTTTTTCAACCTTACAGTCAATTATAGTCCCAGGCTTAATACCAAAATTGCTATAGCGACTTGCAGAGAGCAGTAATCGCCTACCAGATACTGGGTGCCTAAGCTGAAAAAAACCACCTTGATCAGGTATTGAAACCATTTTAAGTACCTGAAATGGGTATACTTCACCCTCCTTCAACTTCATATTGTACAGTGCCTATTTAACAAGTGCTTTGCAGATTCGTTTTGCCAGTGCTGGCCCTTGATAAATAAAGCCGGTGTATAGTTGTATTAAGCTTGCACCTGCTGCTAGTTTCTCTAATGCATCCTTCTCGGTCATAATCCCCCCCACCCCTATGATTGGCATTTTTCCATTGGTTTTGTCGTGAATGTATCGAATTACCTCGGTTGAACGATCTTTTATTGGTAGTCCGCTTAGCCCTCCGTTCCCTATGCTATCTATTTCTCTTTCGGGCGTTGCTAAATTCTGGCGTGATGTGGTAGTATTGGTGGCTACAAATCCATCCAGGCCCATTTCCGTTGCTATACTAATATTGCTGTCTAACATCTCTATAGTTAAATCGGGCGAAATTTTAAGAAGTATGGGTTTGCGTATCTTTTGCAGCTGTCTGTGTTGCGTTAAAGCACCGAGAATGGCTCTTAGATTGTCAGTATCCTGCAAATCTTTTAGATCTTTAATATTGGGGCAGCTAACGTTAACCACAAAGTAGTCAACCACTGGATAGAGTTCTTTAAAGCATTCCAAATAATCTGTTACCGCATCTATATTTGGAGTTGCAGTATTCTTCCCTATGTTTCCGCCAACGACAACGTTCCTACGCTTGTTCTCAAGCATCTTTTTAGCGTTGCTAACGCCCTTATTGTTGAATCCCATTCGGTTTATAAGCGCCTTATCGGCTTTAAGTCGAAACGAGCGCGGCTTAGGGTTTCCTGGTTGTGGTTTTGGGGTTACAGTTCCTATTTCGATGAACGAAAAGCCGAATGCATCAAAATGGTTATAGAGTTCGGCATTCTTGTCAAACCCGGCAGCTAACCCCACAGGGTTTTTAAAGTCGATACCAAAAACATTCCTTTTAAGTTTAGGGTGAGCGTATGAAAAAGCCGACTTACTAAGATATTTAATGCCTGGAATGGCAAAAAAAAACTTAATGAGGTTTACTATTAGGGCGTGAACTGTTTCGGGTTTTAATAAAAATAGAAGTGGGCGAACAAGATGTGTATACATAATTTTTTTTATGCAAAACTAAACTATTATAAATGATGTTGCAAGAATCTTAAGTCTAAAAGCTAATCAGGTAAGTACTCTGTAAAGGTCTTATCCTTGTAAAATACGATAACCCGCTCAACATTCTTTCCAAATAAGAGATCCTCAGGAGGTTTAACTTTAGATTGCGCCACTGCATCTGCGTTAAGTGTTGAATTAGTGAGACTTGGCGTTTTAACTGGTTGTTCACTGCTTGACTGTTCAGTAAACAGACTAGTCTGAATCGCCTTTTGGTACATATCGCCCTTACCCATAATTAGCCAGTTAGGGTTTATTTTCGAGAATTTTGTTAAAATATTCTGTAGCATATCAAACGAAGGGTTATTACGCCCCGATAGTATATGGGATATTGAGCTACGCTGCATTCCAATTAACTCTGCAAATTGAGCAGGAGTAAGCCCTTCAGCTGATATTATTTTCTGTAATCTGGATTTCATATCTAATCTAGCGGTTATTTTACAAATGTAGCACTATTATTTTACAAATACAGACAAACAATCAACACATATGTGAACACTAGGATGCCACAAATGTAAACAGTCTCGTGCGAAATGGTATCAATAGATTAAACTTGGAATGCTTCCCACGTAGTTTACTGCTAAAGAGGCCTGTACTTGGGCATAAAGTCTAAAGTTAATCCTTAAACGCGCATATAAACCCCGGAATTGGCCCATTATAGCAGTTATAATTGCAAAGTAAGGCTTTTAGTGTTCATACTTCGGGGTGCCTTAAACATCGTATTTGATATGCCTAATAGATACCATATAGTTTTTCAGCATAATGAGGGGAATATCCTTGTAAGTATAGCTAATTAGATCAAAAAGAGTCATAAAATTTCTATCTAATGCCTTGTTCTGGCAACATAAAGATGGGTAAACCTCTAATTTCCACATATAATTGAGTGAAATCTAAAAGATTCCAGTTAGTTCCCCAAATCCTCACTAATTAAGTACCTTTTATAGCCTTAAACCTTTGCTTTGTGGTATGCCCTTTGCCATCAGTGGTATTACCTATCCACGTATGGTATTATAAAGACAGATGGATGCCTTTGTGTTTTATATGATTTTTAAATTAAAGGTGCACTTAACTATTAAACTATTACTTTATATAGTATGGTTATAATGCTAGTTTTAAACTAATTAATCGCATAAATATCATTTAATTAGCTTGTTTATCATCTAATACTTCGATTGATCTTTAACTATAACTTCAATGTACCTATATATAAGACTGATTAACAGTATTATAAAATCATAGTTGTACTATATTTGACACATCAAACAATTGAATTGAATTTAATCTTTTGGGCTAACTTAACAGGTTACACTTGTGAACAAAGTGTTTGCTAGATTTAAATTTATTTAAGCATTCTATTAGCCCACCTCTACCCTTCTAACACACTACTGAGCAAAATTCTGTATATTCTGTTCATTGCTTGAGAGTTGTTCCTTTGTTGTGTTACAAGTGTAAACAAATTAGCAAAAGGGTTTCCAAACACTTCCTAAAATAGGATTTTGGTTGCCTTTACGTATTTAACATAATTAATGAGACAGGAAGGAGAAATTCAGAGAAGAAAAAAACAGCAGATCTATAAGCCGGGTTCTGTACTTTAGGCAAACCTAAAGTTTCTACCATTTATCTAGGCTACCTGTCGCCAGATAGCTCATGCAACCTACCCCTCGCAACTTTCCGAGGAAACCAAAGCGAGCAGCTCTGTAAATTGTTTTCACAATTAGTTACGATGTACATGGTCTTGCACCCCATTAGGCGTACGGCTCTCGTTGTTGCCAACGAAACCGGTGGGCTCTTACCCCACCTTTTCACCCTTACCGCCCTGGAAAACCAGCGCGACGGTTATTTTCTGTTACGCTACTGTACCCTTGCGGATACCTTCCCGTTAGGAAAAATGGCGCTCTGTGGTGCCCGGACTTTCCTCATTGTATTAACAACGTGGTAGAACGATCTGCTGATTTATAATTAACGTATTCTTTTGATTTAGGTTATGGGGCTATCGCTTCACGTTTCGAAGAAATACCATTGTAGCGCCATAGCCATATTCTTTAAATGAAGCGTCTTGATATTTAAGATTCGAGTATTTATTGTCAAGCTCTTTACGGATTTCGTGCTTAAGTTTCCCATTGCCAACTCCGTGAATAAAAACCATTTTGCGTGCTTTTGATTTTAATCCACCTTCTAGAGCTACTTTAAATCGTGCCAACTGAATCTCGATAATCTCTCCACCTGATAGTTTGCTGGAGTTCTCAACCAACTCATGTATGTGTAAGTCAATCTCTTCAACTTCAGGCTCCTGAAGCTTAACTATTGGCTTAGCTACTGTGTCTTTTTGCTTTATTACCTCCTCGATGTTCTTGTCGGTTAGCGTGTTCAAAAGTTGTTCCTTTTTCGAGTCGACAAGTGAGTAAATAATTGCTTTTTCATTAAAAAAATCATTGTCGGCAAAACTCCCTGCTCGAAAAAATTTAGTGGGATTGATACGTAAATCGTAAAACTCGGGTTGCTGAGGCGTAAAATCGATGTTTTTAAAGAAAATACACTGAATATTGAACGTAATATCAGTATTCAGGCTTTCTCTTTTGTAACTTTTAACAAGTTCTTTTGAGTCAGGATACAAAAAACCAGCATTAATCGGGCTAACTGTGCTCTCATTCCATTTTGAGAGAGCATAAAACACTCTGTACGGACTATCATTAACTAGGTATAGCTGCTGATCCGATTCTGTTGTTTTTTGCTGGTCAACGGCCACAAAAGCAAGGTGCAGACCAACCATTTCGCCAGTTTCATCCTTATCATCATCTTCTAAAAAAAGGATGTTGGCTAAATCCTCAATTTCTGGCTCTGACTCCTGCTCGGGCTCTATTGTTTCCTTTCCTTTAATGGTACTGTCGTCTTGGGTATAACTCCTACTCCCACTATACTTTGGTTCCGATGCGGGGTTAACCACAATAACCTCGGATAGCATTACGGGCGTTTCAAACCCATCATTACTAAGCACGTAAACAGTATTTTTATCAATGCGAGTAACTTTTCCGCCACCCACATCGTTTAAAAACCTAACCTTATCACCAACTTTACACTTCATTACAAATCAACTAATAAATTATATTACTTTTGCCCACAAAGTTAATCATTTTTTAAAGCATATTTAGTTGGACGCAATATATAAACAGGTAAGCATTTCGGATTACGACTACAAACTTGATGAGCAGCGGATTGCAAAGCATCCATTAGGTGAAAGAGATTCGTCTAAATTATTGATATATAAAGATGGAGTGGTCAGCAGTTCAACTTTTAGTTCAATAGTAAATGAGGTTGCACCCAATGATTTAATGGTGTTTAATAACTCAAAGGTGGTGCAGGCCCGGCTTTACTTTACAAAGGAAACTGGGGCTACAATCGAAGTATTCTTACTTAATCCTGTAAATCCCAACGATTACCAGCTTGCATTTGAGCAAACGCAGCAAAACCAGTGGAATTGTATTGTAGGAAATATTAAGCGTTGGAAAGGAGAAGTGCTTAAACTACATATTGTTGAATATAATATGATGCTTCAAGCCAGAATGCTTGGTCGTACGGATGATGGTGCCTTGGTTCAGTTCTCATGGGATAATCCTACCGTTAGTTTTGCACAAATAATTGAGATCGTTGGTGAGGTGCCAATTCCTCCATACCTCGATAGGCAGCCCGAAGCCATTGATAAAAGCAGATACCAAACGGTTTATGCTAAGCCTGAAGGCTCCGTTGCAGCCCCCACCGCAGGCTTACATTTTACCAACAGGGTTATGGACATGCTAACGAGTAAAGGGGTTAAATTTATTGAAACCACTCTGCACGTTGGGGCTGGTACGTTTAGACCCGTTAAAAGCGACACTATTGGCGGCCACGATATGCATACCGAGCGAATTTACGTAACTAGCGAACTAATTAGTAGCTTACTTTTATCAAAACGAAATATTATTGCCGTTGGAACTACCTCGTTACGAACCCTCGAAAGCATATACTGGTTAGGCGTTAAGGTAAGCGAAGGTCTTATTGACAGAGGAGACTACTTCGTAGGCCAGTGGGACGGGTACACGTTGCGGCAAGACCTTACGCTAGCTGAAGTGCTTACCAACCTTAAAAAGCACTTAGAAGCAAGCCAGAAGGGTTATCTAACAGCTAGTACCCAAATGATTATTGTTCCTGGGTATAAGTTTAGGGTTGTTAATAGATTAATTACAAATTTTCATCAGCCTCGTAGCACCCTGCTGCTTTTGGTAGCTGCATTTATTGGAAGCGCTTGGAAAGATGTTTACCAGTACGCTCTAAATAACAATTTTAGGTTTTTGAGTTACGGAGACAGCTCAATATTAAGTAGAAGGTAGAGTATCCTATGTGTACTCAATGATTTTACTTAAACTTATACTTTTATTATTTAGTTATAATACTCAGATAAATAATTAGTTAATTGAAATTTTACAATAAATATATGTCAGAAGTAAATAGTTTTTTACCCACATCGAAAAAGGAGATGTTAGCATTAGGGAGGTCGCAGGTAGATGTAATTCTATTTACAGGCGATGTTTATGTTGATCATCCATCGTTTGGGGCTGCCGTTATAGGCAGAGTGCTCGAACACGCTGGATACAGCGTGGCTATTGTTCCACAGCCCAACTGGCGTGACGACCTTCGAGATTTTAGCAAGCTAGGTGAGCCACGTCTTTTTTTCGCAGTAACATCGGGCTGTATGGATTCAATGGTAAACCACTACACGGCCAATAAGCGTTTGCGAAGCGACGACGCTTATAGTGCAGGTGGAAAATCAGGATTTCGACCCGATTACGCTGTAAAGGTATACTCGCAAATTATTAAAAAGAAATATCCAAACATTCCTCTAATTATAGGAGGTGTAGAGGCTTCATTACGGCGTTTTGCCCATTACGACTACTGGTCGGACAGTTTAATGCCAAGCATACTGTTTGAAAGTGAGGCTGATATGCTAGTGTATGGTATGGGCGAGAAGGCAATTATAGAGATTGCCAATAGGCTAAGAGATGGAGATACCATAGGAAATGTTACCGATATACCTCAAACAGCATATTTATCGAAAGATAATTATTTGCCTGATGGCGAGACTATTGAACTTAATAGCTTTAACAGTTGCTTGAAGGAATCATCTCTTTTTGGCAAAAACTTTCGCATTATCGAAGAAGAGTCTAATAAACTTAGTGCAAAAAGACTGATTGAGCCCTATACAGATGATAGCGTTATTGTGAATGCTCCTTACCCTGTTCCGTCTACCAGCGAAATGGATGCATGGTGGGATTTGCCATACCAGCGAGCGCCCCATCCCCGTTATAAGGGGAAAACAATTCCTGCTTGGGAAATGATAAAATTTTCGGTAAATATACATCGGGGGTGTTTTGGTGGCTGCAGCTTTTGCACTATATCTGCCCATCAAGGTAAATTTATTGCTAGCCGCTCAGAGAATTCTATCATAAAAGAGATTGGTAAAATTTCAGTTGACCCGGATTTTAAGGGTTACCTAACCGATTTGGGCGGACCTTCGGCAAATATGTACAAGATGCAGGGTATTGATTTGAGAATATGTTCAAAATGTAAAAAACCATCATGTATTTACCCTAAAATTTGCAGCAATCTGCAAACAAGCCATGAGCCACTTATTGCGTTGTACGGAAAAGTACGTGCGCTACCCTATATTAAGAAAGCATTTATAGGAAGTGGAATTCGTTACGATCTATTTTCTGATTGGAGTGTTGCTTCAAATAGACAGTACTTTGAAGATGTATTTCAGCATCATGTGTCGGGCAGATTAAAAGTGGCTCCTGAACATACGGAAGATGATGTATTGAAACACATGCGCAAACCTTCGTTTAAACTATTTGAAGAACTTAAAACAAAATTTGAAGTCCTTAATAGGAAATATTCGCTTAAGCAACAACTTATTCCTTATTTCATTTCAAGCCATCCAGGATGTAGACTACAGGATATGAAATTATTGGTTGAACGATTAAAAAGTTTAAAAATTCAGCCGGAGCAAATTCAAGACTTTACCCCAACACCAATGACCTTAGCCTCCACAATATTTTTTACAGGCGTTGATCCATACACCAATAAACCCGTGTTTGTAGAGCGTAGTAAAGAAGGGAAAATTGAGCAACGGGACAATTTTTTCTGGTACAAAAAGCCAGAAAGTAAAGTAGCACTTCCAAAAAAAGGGAAACAAAATACAATAACTAGTAAAAAGAAACCAAGACGTAGTTAAAAATTTTACGCTTATGTTTACTTAACGATATAATGATTACAATAAGAAAGGATCAGTAACTTTAGTTAAACTAAAGATGTAAATTATTAATCGTAAGTTACAGACAGTTAGGCTACAATAAAAAAGAGAGGGCATAAACCCTCTCTTTAAATAATTAGAATATGTGGAGTTACCTGAAACTTATCCCAACGCCACCAGCAAACAATGGGTATTTGCCCAACGTATAATCGGCGTGAATTGAGAAAACCCCAAACCTAAGCCTTGCACCCACATTTGCACTAAATGAATTTAATGGAAAATCTAGGATGAATGGGTCGGTTATTGTCTCGTTGTTTGGCCCAACTTGGTAGTCTCCTTCTAGCCCTATGCTTGTAGTTGCTTTACTAAAGCCTAAACCAGCATAAACTGATAGGAAAGGAATTGATTTACCAACTAGTATGCGTCCGGTAAAGCCAGATGCATCAAGTGCAAGTTTTTGATTTCGAGAGGCATCAATATCATAACCATAGCTAAACTTAGTGTAACCAAGCATAATAGATAGGTCAATGGGAACACTTTTCAGTCCAGGGATAAAATCTTTAAACTGGTTTTTAACGCCTACACCCCACATATTTAAATTGCCAAATTTCCCAAGATTAACCGCTGGAAGGAAACGTACCGAAATTTCTGTGCTTAATGGAAGTCCTATGCTAGCCTGTATGAATGGAACAGGCATAATAAACAAACTTGCACCCTGAGGAAGATCAAACTCAGCCGAACTAGCGTTATTAAATTTCATTGTTGGTCCAGCCTCTATCTTGCCAGCAATTGTGGGAGCCATATTATCCTGAGTGTTCTTTAGACTAATTGTTTTCAGCCCTAAAGCATTTACATCAAAACTTCTTGAGTCAACAGGCGTAAGCGTAGCCGAGGTTGTTAGGGTAACATTAAAACCAAGCGTTTTATGAGGCTTTGCAGCCTGATACCAACCTCCATTAAGTGAAGAACCAACCATTTTCCCGAATGGCTCGAGGTAAGCATGTCCGATTATTTTTGCATCATCTAAACCTGCATTAAGAATTTGAGTTATATCATTCTGCGCAGTTAACGAGTTAGAATTGAATGCAATAAATAAAACTGCGACGATAAATTTTAGACTTGATTTTTTCATAGTTTAATTGGAATTAGTGTGCTTTTGTATGTTATCTCTATCTAAACAAATGTTTATCTAGTTTGGTTTAACTAAATTAGTAAAAAATTCAATATGCGAGCAACTATAAACTTAATATAGAAAAAATCTATGGGAAAATGGTAAACATTCATAAATTTGCATAAAAGCAATACTAATGAGCATTACTCCTTTAGCAGAACGGCTTAGACCTAAAACATTAGACGAATACATTGGGCAATCGCATTTAGTTGGAAGCGGTAAGATTATTCGAATGATGATAGAGTCGGGCAAGTTATCGTCCTTTATCCTATGGGGACCACCAGGAGTGGGTAAAACCACGCTGGCAAATATTATTGCCAACGCTCTAAGCAGGCCATTTCATACGCTAAGCGCGGTTAATTCGGGTGTAAAGGATGTGCGAGAAGTTATTGAAAAGGCACGCTCGCAGCGTTTTTTCAACCACCCCTCACCTATTCTTTTTATCGATGAAATTCATCGTTTTAGCAAATCGCAGCAAGATTCGCTTTTAGGTGCTGTTGAAGAGGGCGTTGTAACCCTAATTGGAGCCACAACCGAAAATCCTTCATTCGAAATAATTTCCCCACTCCTATCACGATGTCAGGTATATGTACTAAAATCGTTGGAGGAAAACGACCTTAACACCCTTTTAATCAGAGCCATTGAAACTGATTTTGATTACAAAAAGCTTGATATTAACATAGTTGAAACCGAAGCACTTTTTCGATACTCTGGAGGCGACGCCCGAAAACTTCTTAATATCTTAGAGATTGTTATAACCTCTCAAGAGTCGAATATCACAATTAGTAATGCTATTGTTACTGAAAAGTTACAGGAAAATATTGCGCGCTACGACAAGAGCGGTGAACAGCATTACGATATAGTTTCAGCTTTTATCAAATCTATAAGAGGTAGTGATCCAAATGCTTCGGTATATTGGCTTGCACGAATGGTTGAAGGTGGAGAAGATCCTAAATTTATAGCCAGGCGATTACTTATTCTAGCTTCAGAAGATATTGGATTAGCTAATCCAAATGCCCTACTGCTTGCAACAAGTTGTTTTCAGGCTGTTTCAATGGTTGGCTGGCCCGAATCACGAATAATACTTTCCGAAACAGCTATTTATTTAGCAACAAGTCCTAAAAGCAATTCGGCATATAAGGCTATTAGTGATGCGCAGGCGGTGGTTATAGAAACGGGTGACCTGCCAGTACCGCTTCATTTGCGCAACGCCCCCACAAAGCTTATGAAAGAAATGGACTATGGAAAAAACTACAAGTATGCTCATAGTTACGAAGGGAATTTTGCTGCGGAAGAATTTTTGCCCACGAAACTATCAGGAAAAAAACTCTATTCTCCACAAGAAAATGCGAAGGAAACAGATATAGAGCGTAGGTTGCAAAAATTATGGGGAGAAAAATATAAGTAGCGTATAATTAAGAAATATACTGACTCAACTGCAGGTGTGTATTAATTTTAGCAAGAAGTAGTGACGAATTAATAGGCTTCGAAATATAGTCATCGCACCCCGCTTCAATACACTTTATATTATCATTTGGCATTGCGTACGCTGTTTGCGCAATAATTTTGATGGTAGTGTTAGTTTTTTTAATTAATTCGGTTGCCTCGTAGCCATTTAGCTTGGGCATTTGGATGTCCATCAGCACTAAATTTACATTCGGATTCTGTTGGCAATAATCAACTGCAGATTGGCCGTCGCGCGCCCAATGCACATCGGCATTAGTTTTTGACAGAATAGCCTTAAGTAACTTAAAGTTAGCCTCCACATCCTCGGCAACCAGAATTACCTTACCGCTCCAGTTGTATTCTTTTTCAGTTGGGCTGAATACAGTATACTTATCAGCTGTTTCTTTAACCTCTGAGAAAGGGAGTGTAAAATAAAAGGTTGAACCTTTACCCTCTTCGGATTCAATCCAAATTTCTCCTTCTAGCAAGTTTACTATGTGCTTACTAATAAAAAGCCCAATACCCGTGCCACCATATTTTCGTGTAGAACCTTCTTCTATCTGTCTGAACTGTTCGAAGATTATAGCTTTTTTGTTTTCAGGAATCCCAATACCCGTATCGCGAACAAAGAATTTGATATGCTGTTTTTCTTTACACTTAATATATCCAAACTCAACAGAACCCTTGTCAGTGAACTTAATGGCGTTTCCTATTAGATTTGAGAGCACTTGTCTCAATCTAAGTTCATCGGTATAAAATATATTATTCTCGTCGTCGTTTAGGTTAAGCAGTCGTATATCGATATGGTCTTTCTCTTGTTTAAATTTTACCTCGTTAAAAAAAGTGTAAAGTTCAAAAATTAGGTCGTCAATATTTACCTGCTCTTTATTTAGGGCGAGCTGGCTCGCTTCAATTTTAGATATGTCCATAATGTCGTCAATTAGGTTAACCAACATTGCGCCATTATGACATATTATATCTAAATACTTAAACTGTGAATCTTTCTCCAGCTCATCATCCTTAAGCAGCTGAGCAAACCCCATAATACCATTCATAGGGGTGCGAATTTCGTGGCTCATATTTGCTAAAAAATTTGATTTTAGCATATCGGCTTCACGAGCTACCTTTTGTGCAGCTGATAGTTCTTTTTTAGTCTGTTCAAGCTCGTTTAAATTTTTTGTGTAAAGCCTAAAAAGTTGACTATACTCTAAATCGTGGCTGGTAATTTTTGCATTAAGGTCGTCAACCCGTTTATTCAGGCTGTCTTCCTCATCGGTGAAATGTTTTATTCTTTTGCTAAAGGAGTAAATACGTTTTCTTTGAATGAAAAACACTAGTAAGAAAACCACAAATAGGAGTGAGAGAAGGACTAAAAGGAATGGAATTGATAAACTAATGGAACAAATATTTGCTGTAAGCATATTTTCATCCAAAAAATTGGTTGTTAGGTACATACTTTTTGTTGAAAGTACGCTCATTGCTTTTAGGGGTATGAACAGAGTGCTTAAAAACTAATAATATACTTTATTGAATTTTAATGCTTAGATTTAACTTACTACTTATAAAGTTATACAAAATATTTAATTTGCAAGCGTTAATTAAAAAAAAACAGCCAGACAATTAGTTAATTGTCTGGCTGGCAGGCTATTTGCGGTTTAATGATATAAATCAATTAAAATATTAGAAGAAAATACCCAAGCTAAAAATCCATTGAGGGTTACGCTGGTCGAAACTGTACTCTTCGGTACCAATATTAATGCTGTCACCAAGTTTACTTAGGTTACCCTCGTATCTAACGTCAAAGGTTAACGTTTTTAGAATATCGAGTCCTACGCCCACCTGATACCCAAATACAGCTTTATTGATTGCATTATCAACATTGTTTGCATCAGTAGCAAGGGTTTTTATTTTATCTTGCAATCCATCTTTTTCGCCTAGGGTAAACGATGCAACTGGACCTAATCCAATGCGTGCAGGGCCAAACTTCCACCCTACCATAACAGGAATATCGAATTTGTTAAACCTTTGGCTGGTTAAGGTGGTTACATTCAATGCTTCATCTTTGAAAATAAACTCGCCTTTGGACTGAGTGAAAAGGAGCTCGGGCTGAATAAATAAACCTACAACCTGAATACGGGTAAATAGACCAAAGTGAAAACCCAACTTTGAATTACCCTGTTCAATAATAAAGTTTTTTGCACCATCAATTGTTGGTATTGAAATAGTCGTTTTATCGATTGAAATGTTTGATGAGTTAACCCCACCCTTAATACCATATTTAAAAAATTGTGCGTTAGCACCCCCTACCATAAGTAGGGTTGCGGCAATAACTAATGATAATCGTTTCATAATATGCAGTTTAAGTAAATAATTAATTGTTTTCTCACTAAAATGTTATGTGTTTATTAAAACAAACATCGTGCCTAAAAAAGCGGGCTAAACATTCGAGCCACCGACTCGTTAAAACTTTGTCGTAATGGGCGTTTGTTCCAATGGGTTGCATTTATTTTTTTGCTTCGTTTAATGTCCCGGAAGAACTGATTTTCTAGTTTCTCTGTCACTTCAGCATCGTAAATCATTGCCATAATTTCGAAATTATCCTCAAAACTTCTAATGTCCATATTGGCTGAACCTACCGAGGAGAAGCTCGTGTCAATCATTAAAATTTTTGAGTGATTAAATCCATTCTGAAATAGGTAAACCTTAATACCTGCGTTGAGTAATTCGGAAACATACGACATTGAACTCCAGTAAACTACGGTTGAATCGGATTTTCCTGGTAGCACTATTCGCACATCTACCCCACTAAGCGATGCCGTTTTAAGAGCGGTTAGAATGCTCTCGTTGGGTACAAAGTATGGAGTAGAAATATAGATGTGTTTTTTGGCGTGAGTAATGGCAGTGAAAAACGCTTGCATTATAGAAGCCCAATCGGAATCGGGCCCACTTACCGTAACTTGAATAGGGTGAGTTTCTGGAATGATGTGCTCGGGGAAATACTTGTCCTTACCAGATACTATTTTTTTACTCACGAAAAACCAATCCGTAAGAAACACGATTTGGAGCATTTTTACTGTATCTCCATCTATTCGAAGAACCGTATCATACCACATTCCGAGAGATTCATCCCCCTCAAGGTACCGGTCGGCTATATTCATACCTCCCATAAATGCTACTTTACCATCGATTACAATAATTTTACGGTGATTTCGATAGTTGGCTTTACTGGTTAAAAACGGGAATTTAACCTTCATAAAGGGGTGTACCTCCACCCCCGCATCCTTAAGTTCATTTATAAACTTTCTTGATGTTCTCCACGACCCTACATCGTCGTATATTAGACGCACTTCAACACCAGAGCGAGCCTTTTTTATAAGTTTTTCCTTAATAATATTGCCAATCCTATCGCTAGCAATTATATAGAATACCAAATGGATTGAGTCCTCAGCCTTGTCGATAGTATCGATAATAGCCTGAAATGTCTTTTTTCCGGTCTGAAAAATTTCAACCTGATTGTGAAGTGTAAGTAAAGCCTTGCTATTATTTAATAGCAAGGTAATTATGTTCAAATTATCTGCAATGCTAGGCTCTGTGAAAAAAGCGTCAGTTTTTATATCGGATAGCTGGGTTTTGCTAAGGCGTTCAATCTGCTCAAGGTCTTTGATTACCTTACGGTTAAAAATCTTTTCCTTTCGATGATTTTGTCCAAAAAAGATGTAAAACATCAATCCAATTATTGGCAGAAGGATAAGAATCAGTACCCAAACACTGGTTTTTGCGGGGTCGCGTTTTTCGTGGACAACCATTATGGCTGTTGACAATACGGTAAAAAAGTATATCAACACTATTATAAAAGCGAGGCGTGGTGGTAAAATGGTATTTAAAAAGTCAATTAGCATAGTCGTAACTCTATTGCAGCTAAAGTTACCAACAATTTTAGAACAACCATTGGTTAAGCCTAATATTATTTAAGACTAGCTTACACGAGAATACGGGTAAATGCTAGTTATAATTGATTATTTAGAGTTTTGGCTGGATTGGTGTAAACTGTTTTTTTGAGAGTTGAAGCGTACAATGTAAAGATGAACTTGGTTCTTTTTTAATGGTAAAACCTACCGAGAAAACCTATTTAGGTTAGTAATAATATCAATATTTTCGGGTTTTGTAAGGCTAATAACCTTCTCATACTGAATATCTCCCTGAAAACTAATACAAAAAAGCGTTTTATGATTTGAAACGATTACAACCATTTCCGAAATATTCTTATCGTCGGAACATAGAACCTTAACATCAATCATTTCACTTCCATTATCTATTGAAGCCAGATTGTGAAATTTTATCTTTCTGAGTTGTGAGTTTATATCTCTGTGAAGCTCCTCTTCTTTCGACGCAGAATCAAGTGGTATAATAAGAAATAACAGTTTTTTTGTATCGTTTAGCAAGTCCTTGAGTTTAGCAGTGCTTGGCACTGTTTCATCTAAAAAAATTGCGACCATAGCAGGCGGCACCGATATTACCCTGCCCATCCCTTGTGCTTGATACTCCTTAAAAATATCACCAGAAGTTTTAGCCGATTTGCTAGAACTATTGTTCACACAGCTGCTGAATAGAGACAATGTGAGTATGAAGACGAGAGTATGCGTAAAAGATTTAATCATTTGGTTACAAATAAATTTAACTATTTAGCGGGTAACCTTTTCATAAAGGTTGTTTTATTAACAATATACCTAACGTGTGTACCTACGCCAATTTGTCCAGTTTTATCGGTAGCTAAAACTTCGAATACGAGTTTTTTCTCCTCAATTTGAGTAAGTGTAGCCTT
>JBBACY010000036.1:0-29333 GCA_041656735.1 Bacteroidales bacterium
AGGTTCCAAAAAAATGTGTACTTTTATCCATGTAGTTTATTTTTTGTGGTGAAAAACAAAACTACAAAAAGAGCAAGGAAGATATTACTATCTTCCTGCTCTTAATTTTTTATCGGACAACAGTGATCTGGTATATAAATAATTGAAAAATTAGATATTCAGTTAGATGTCAAGGGAATAAGTTGTATGCGAAAGCTGAGTAATTTTTTTATCCCAACTTGCCAGCAATAAAAGCAGTAGTCCAAGCGGCTTGCAGGTTAAAGCCCCCTGTTATGGCATCTATATCCAGCACTTCGCCAGCTAGGTATAAGTTTTTGCATACCTTGCTTTGCATTGTAGTAAAATCAATATCTAGTAGGCTAACACCCCCGCAGGTTACAAACTCATCACGAAATGTCGATTTGCCTTTAACCAAATAGGTGTCGTTGGTTAGGAGGTTAGTTAGCTTGTTTACACCTTTTTTGCCAAGCTCGCCCCACTTTTTATTTGCGGGTATTTCGGCTTTTTCAAGAAGATAAATCCATAACCTGCTGCAAAGTCCGTATGGTCTTATATTTACGATTATCTTTTTTGGATTCTCCTGCGACAGTGAGAGCATCTTGTTAGCAACAACCTCATAGTTTTGCTCGTTTACCCAGTTAACCTGAATAGTGAAGTTATACTCTTTTTCGCTTAGTAACCTTGCGCCGTATGATGAGAGTTTAAGAATGGCTGGACCGCTCATTCCCCAATGCGTAATAAGTAGTGGTCCGTTGGATTTTAACCGAGTGCCCTGAATGCTAACCTGAGCATTATCAACCACAACTCCCATAAGTTTAGTTACTCGCTCGTTGGGTATATTAAATGTGAATAGCGAGGGGACTGGAGTCTCAATATTGTGGTTAAGCTGTTCTAGCCATTTTAGCCCCTCCCTTTTTGGCGACCCACCTGTTGTAACAATAACTTTATGGAATTGGCGAGGCGCAATATCGGCATTGGTAAATACTATTTTCAATTTCTGGTCAATTGGGTTAATTGCCTTAACACCCTTGCCTGTTTCAATTGTAATTTTCAACCTTTTTGCCTCTCGTAAAAAGCAGTCGATAATGGTTTGTGAGTCCTGCGAAGCAGGAAATACACAGTTATCGCTTTGGGTAACAAGTGGAACGCCGCGCTTGGCAAACCATTCAATGGTATCGCCTGTGCTAAATGTGCGGAAAGCCTTTTTTAGGCTTTGCCCGCCACGGGGGTATGCCTTGCATAGCTCTGGAATATTTGTCTCTCCATTGGTAACGTTACACCGTCCGCCACCCGATATTTTTACCTTGGCAAGCACTCTTCGCGATTTTTCGAATATTACCACCGAAGCATTTGGGAAATTCTCCTTAACGGCAATTGCCGAGAAAAAACCTGCTGCACCTCCGCCAATTATTGCTACCTCCATTAAATTTTGTATCGAATTTTTTAGGTGTTTTAATACTCGCTGCAAAGGTAATTATTTTGAAGGATGTTTTTTCATCAAGCTAAAATGTGTAATCCCAACCCTTTTTTAATTGAAGTTACTGGCTAGTTCTGGTAAAGCGAAACAAAAATTTATTTACGAAGATGAAGGTTGATGAGGCTGTCCTAAAAGTGTAAATTATCTTGTATGTTCTTTGTGTTTCTTTGAGCCTTCGCTGTGCTTATTTTGTGTAACAATTAGTAATAAGTCAAACTAAAGACTCAAAGTTTTCGCAATCGAGCGTGTTTTGCGAACTCAATGAAGTTAAAGTTATTTTTCAGACAACCTCTTTCACCTTTGATTTTGAACTCCTAAAATGTGCTACAAACTATTCCTTTTTCATTAACTTTACAGTTTTAACTACCATTATAACCAACAAATATTTAAAGTGTTGGTAAAGTGTAGCGAAGTATAAATTTAAATCTTTTATCAAAATGAACATAGCAATTATTGGTACTGGTGGAGTAGGAGGGTACTTTGGTGCAAAGATGGCTCAGGCTGGTTACAATGTAACCTTTTTAGCCAGAGGGCAGCATTTGCAGGCAATTAAAAGCAATGGGTTAAAGGTAAAAAGTATCCTTGGCGATTTCCACCTTAACAAAGTTAAGGCTGTGGGCACTATTCCTGAAATAGGAATGGTTGACCTAGCCATTGTTAGCGTAAAGGCTTGGCAGGTAAAGGAAATTAGAACGGATTTAAAATCGATTTTGCACTCAAACTCAATTGTTCTACCTCTTCAGAATGGTATTTTGGCTGCTGAGGAGTTGCGAGAAGTGATTGAACCAAAGTGTGTTATTGGTGGCTTGTGTCGAATAATCAGCAAAATAGAGGCACCTGGTGTAATAACCCATCTGGGCGTAACGCCTAGCATTGTGTTTGGAGAGTTTAGCGGAGAGCTTACCGAACGGGTTAAGCAAGTGAAAGCGGTTTTTGATAAAGCAGAAATATCATCGCAAGTGTCGGCCGATATTGAAGCCGATGTGTGGAAGAAATTTATATCAATATGTGTTAGCGGTTTGCTGGCTGTTTCAAAAACTACCTATGGTGAGATTAGAAAACTAGACGAGACGAGGGAACTTATGATAGGGTTAATTAGGGAGGTTTATGAACTATCGCAACGAAAGGGGCTAAAAATTGAACCCGATTTTATAGATAAAACAGTTTCGTTTATCGATTCGTTTCCAGCCGGCTCCTCATCCTCACTTACCCGTGATGTGCTCGAAGGTAAACCCTCGGAGATTGAATACCAGAATGGAACCGTTGTAAAGCTTGGCAAGGAGTTGGGCGTGAGTACCCCAATAAACCGATTTGTATATAGCTGCATACTACCAATGGAGCTAAGAGCAAGGCACGGTAAAGTATAGCTTAATAATGTACTCAATGTCGTTTAGTTAACGCAAGTGGTCAGGCTGAGCATTCAAAGATAAAACCAAACATTAAATCGTGAATGATGAATTTCGAATAATGAATTTCGAAGTAAGGGAATACTAGAAGTCATTGCGCCGAAGTAAAGGACCTATCCTATCCAACCTTCAATATTTATTATTCGATGTTCTATATTCGCTGTTCAATAATGGAAGGGTATACTATCTAATTGACTGTTGCGTATTTGTTTAACCCCGAAGGGGTTATATGTTTATAGCCTTTATCATTTCGTTCTGCCATACGACCTCGTTGAGGTCGAATACCTTCCGCTAATTTGTTGTTCAGAAATTTAATATGGTTAAACTTCTATAAATATAGCACAACAAATCTAATAGCGAAGTCGAAGCCGACAGCCTCAATTAAACGAACCCGAACCCGATACCCACTTTAGTGAAAGGTAAAATCAGATTAGGATATTTTTTTCTATCTTTGTAACCTAATTATCAACCTAATTCAAAATTTTATGAGATTTTTTATTGATACTGCAAACCTCGACCAAATTCGCGAAGCCAACGACCTTGGCGTTCTCGATGGCGTAACTACCAACCCATCACTTATGGCTAAGGAGGGCATCAAAGGTGAAGCCAAAATTAAGCAGCACTATATCGATATTTGTAATATTGTGAAAGGTGGCGATATCTCTGCTGAGGTGATTGCAACCGATTTTGATGGAATGATTCGCGAAGGGAAAGAGTTGGCCGCTCTTCATGAGCAGATTGTGGTTAAAGTACCCTGTACAAAGGATGGTATAAAAGCCATTAAGCACTTTAACGACAATGGAATTCGCACCAATTGCACCCTCGTTTTTTCTGTAGGTCAAGCATTGCTTGCAGCAAAAGCTGGAGCAACCTACGTGTCCCCTTTTATTGGCCGTCTCGACGATGTGTCAACCGATGGGGTTGCTCTTATTAAGCAAATTGTCGATATGTACAACTACTACGAGTACGGAACGCAGGTTCTTGCCGCATCAATACGCCACACTATGCACATTGTGCAGTGTATGGAGGCTGGTGCCGATGTGTCTACTTGTCCGCTTAACGCTATACTCGGTTTGCTAAACCATCCGCTTACCGACATTGGTTTGGCGAAGTTTTTAGAAGATTATAAGCGGGTTAACGGTTAGTCTGTTTTTTCGTTATATATTTGGGGCACACTTTACTTGGTAATGGTGTGCCTTTTTTTTTAAAGTAATAGTATGTTAATCAAAATTTACCCAGAAAATCCCAATCAGCGCGATATGGAAACCGTAGTAGAGGTTTTGCGCAATGGAGGAGTTATTATCTACCCAACCGACACGGTGTACGGAATTGGTTGTGATATCAATAATCCCAAGGCGGTTGAGCGTATTGTAAAAATAAAGAAATTGAAACCCAAGGACGCTATGTTTACCTTTATTTGTAGCGATTTAAGTCATATTGCAGACTTTGCCAAGGTAAATAACAGCACTTTTAAGTTGCTCAAGCGAAATCTTCCAGGCCCCTTCACATTTATTCTGCCTGGATATAGTAAGGTATCCGATTATTTTATAAGCAAGCGCAAAACAGTAGGTATTCGAATCCCTGATAATCCTATTCCGATTGAGTTGGTTAAACTATTAGGCAACCCTATTCTTACAACTTCCCTCAAGGATGATGATGATGTGATTGAGTATACAACAGACCCAGAACTTATCCATGAAAAGTATGCAGATATTGTGGATATAGTAATTGACGGCGGTTATGGCGACAATTCTCCATCAACCATAGTTGATTGTACCACGGACGATCCAGTTATCACAAGAGAGGGGAAAGGCGTGCTTGTATGGTAGTTACCAACAAGTTTAACAACTGCAATTTCAATCGTTTGAAGTCAAAATCTATGTCAAAAAATTATCGACTATAAACAGAATGATTTTTAGTTATTTTTGTAGTAAAAGACTTATGACTTATGAAGAAAATAGAGCCCTTAGAAATTAGGCAGATAAGAACAGTTTGGAATGAAAACGAACAAAAATGGTACTTTGTAATCTCTGATGTTGTGCAGGCACTTACGAAAACAAAAGATGCAAAAGATTACACCAAAAAGTTAAGAAAATATGACAGTGAGCTAGCCAAAGTTTGGAGTCAAATAATCAGTCCACTTGAAGTTAATACAAACGGGGGTAGACAAAAGATGAACTGTGCAAAAGCACTTGGTATTTTAAGAATTATTCTGTCAATTCGTTCCCGAAAAGCAAAACTATTTGTAAAATGGTTGGGAAATTTAGAAATTAAACCATTTGAAAAAAATGGGAAAATTGAAATTTCCAAAAAGTCTATGAATGAGTTTTTCAATATATTAAGCAACCCAGATTATTGGATGGAAAAGAGAGAACGATACTCTTTAATTATTGAGAAACAACCATCGTTTAAAAAAATGAATGAACTTGAGATAATTTTTTCATTGCTTGAAGAGAATGACATTATTTACAAGAAAGGGTTGAAAAGTTAGAAAAAAGCCAGTTGGTAACACGCAGTATATTTTACGCCCCACTGTTCCGCTGGTTACGCTGCATTTAGTTTCAATTAAAGTTCTTAACGGTGGACAAATAACATTCACGCTCGACGGGGCGCAAAACATACCGCCATCCGCTATAGGGCATTTTAAGACGACAGCCTGAATTCATGAAGTTTAAGAACTCCAAATCAGCAACTCACAACTTTTTCCACTCATTCATGAGTATAGGCTACATAAAAAGTGGACGACTTACAGTAAATGTTCTAATTAACCTGTATGATCTAAAGTTTGAACCTAAAGCGACGTTTGACTTTATAAAAAAGTCCATTTTATGGATAGGAGCGAGAATCAAAGAAACTAACGAATTACTTAATGACGTTTTAAATTGGCTACCCGACCATTTCGCAAGTCACAAATGCGACCTTACAAAGTTGGGGGGGCTTGAAATTGCACTTTGAATAGGCTTTGACAAAGCAATAATGCCATAAGGTATGAGTAACTGTAAAGAATTTGTTGTTCATACCAAGACAAAATGGAAAGCAGACGGACGAGACATAAATATTGTTGATATTTTCCAGACAGGAGAGCTAAAAGATAATCTCATTAAGTTGATAATACCTGAATTTAAAAGATATGAGTGACCATAGCAAACATTATGACAATCCGTATGAAATGTTCTTGGCGCTTTAAACCATGCGCAAATTTCAAAGAATTCATAATATCATTCAACCTCATTTCTTAATTTTATTAAAAATAACTGAAGAACAAAAATTGAACGAGAAAGAATTCGATGCTTTATACAGAGCTTGTTTGACTAGGTTTTTTACTCTTATTGAGGCTGATATATATGGTCTAAATCAACTTGATATGTATGACGACTATGATGACAAAAAAGACAGATTTATTGAAAAATTCAAGGAAACCTATAAGCAGATTTGTAAGACATGGAATAAAGTAGATTTACAAAAACAATACTTCGACTCAAAACTTCAAGGATTAGTAGAATTGAAGAAAAAACGTGATGAATTAGTGCATCCAAAAGAATTAGACCATATACACAAAGCAAGTGAGCTAAATTTCCAAGTGCTAAAAGCCGTATTTAAAGACTACGACAATTTTATTAACGACTTAATGAATGACTTTTTTCTGAGAACAACTATACCTTTTAAACCATGAAAATAAAAAACGCTCTATAACACACGGTATATCTAATAAATATTGTAACGGTTTGACAGGAGAGTGCTTCGAAATACTCAACGATTCATATACAAGCTGTAAGCCTTATACTAACTTGGTTTTGTACGAAGCGTTGAATTTCCCTTTTGATATTGTATTCAGCTTACTTTTAAGCATTTGTCGTCGTATTGCCGAAACCCTATCGGTGAACAGAATGCCGTCTAAATGGTCATATTCATGCTGAATAACCCGAGCAGCTGTTCCATCAAATCGCTCTTCGTGAAACGCGAAGTTTTCATCTTGATACTTAATTAGAACAGATTCTGGTCTTTCAACATCTTCACGAAGGTTGGGTATGCTTAGGCAGCCCTCATTGAAAAGAACCAACTCTTCGCTGCGTTCAACTATTTGAGCATTTATAAAAACTTTTTTAAAATTTTCAAGTTCGGGGTGCTCATCAGCTAGTGGTGAAGCATCAATAACAAAGAGCCTTATTGAAAGGCCTACTTGTGGTGCGGCCAAACCTACGCCATCTGAGTTGTACATAGTTTCGAACATATTACTAATTAGCTCGTTAAGCATTGGGTAGTTGGGCTCAATGTTTTGGGCAACTTTTCGTAATACGCTTGATCCGTATACATATACAGGTTTAATCATTTCTCTTGCGGTTTTCAAAATCTAAACTTTCTAAATATGATTGTAATATTATGGTTGCACTTATGGTATCAACCATTGCTTTATTGCGTCTGTCCATTTTCTTTACCCCACCATCAATCATTGTTTGAAGTGCAATTTTTGAGGTAAATCTCTCATCCACCATTTTTAGCGGAATGTTCGGAAATAACTTTTTTAGCCTATTAATAACTGGCTCGATGTATTTAACAGATTCTGAGGGTTCATTGTTCATTTGCTTTGGGAGGCCAATTACAATAAGTTCAATGCTGTTTAACTTTTCGTACTCCTTAATAAAGTCGAAAATTTGATCGGTTGAAACAGTGGTAATTCCGTTTGCTATAATTTTTAGCGGATCGGTAGCGGCCACTCCTGTTCTTTTTCGTCCTATATCTAACGATAGTATTCTCCCCAAAATGCTGTATGCTTATATGTTGCCTTTACTTAGGCTTATCTTTTCAAGTTGCTCAACTATTCTATCCTTGTTGGTATTGTTAAGCGGTATGCTTATATCACCTTCCATAATTAGGCATCCGGCTCCCTTTTTATCAAGGGTCTTTACCATATGGAGGTTTAAAAATTTATCTTTCTCAAATTCAACAAAATCTTTGCTCTCTAGTGTAGTCTTAATATCGAAAGAGTATTCAGGACACTCGGTTTTTGTGCCGTCTACCATAGTAAAGCAGTAACCATTGTCGGTTTTAGTATGCATTATTACTTCGGTCAAGTCTATGTAAGTAAAGTCTTTATCTCTCGGAATAACCAGCTTACTGGGCAGAGCCTGCTCTATGTTTTGAAAAAGAGTTTTATACCTTTCTCGTGGATTAACCTTGGCTTTGCGAAGTTCGGTAACCTTCTCCACAGCTTTAACTAATTCATCAATGTCAATGGGTTTTAAAATATAATCAATAGCACTATACTTAAATGCTTTAATTGCATACTGATTGTAGGCGGTGATAAAAATTACTTCAAAGTTTGGGTTAGGTATTTGTTCAAGTAGTTCAAAACCGCTTGCCTCGGGCATTTCAATATCTAAAAAAACAATGTCGGGATTGTTTTTGCTAATGAGTTCTACCCCATCCCTTACCGATTGTCCTTTGCCTACCAGTGTAATGCTTGGACAGTAAGCATTTAGCAAAAGTTCGAGTGTTCGAACCGATGCTTCCTCATCATCAATAATAATTGCTTTTAACATTTGCCCAATTTATTGTACAGCAAAATTACAAAAATTACTAACGTTTAGGGCATTTTTAATTGTTAAAGTAAACTTGATGATTTTGCTCGTATCAAAATACGTATACTTTGCTCTCTGCTTTTGAAATAAAACCTTTGAGGAAAATGGTCGCAAGTATGCATAATTTCTTAATTTTGCATCCTTGCTTAATTTATACTTATACAAATTACATTTTTATGGAAATCCCTGCTAAATACAACCCTGTTGAGGTTGAGGACAAATGGTACTCATACTGGTTAGATAATAACTTATTTCGTTCGGTTCCAGACAATCGAGAGCCCTACTGCATAGTAATTCCACCGCCAAACGTAACCGGCGTGCTGCATATGGGCCATATGCTAAATAACACGATACAGGATGTGTTAATACGCAGGGCTAAAATGATGGGCAAAAATACGTGCTGGGTTCCGGGTACCGACCACGCATCCATCGCTACCGAGGCAAAGGTTGTTGAAAAACTTAGGGCCGACGGGATCGATAAGAACTCTTTAACCCGCGATGAGTTTATGAAGCATGCGTGGGAATGGAAGGAGAAGCATGGGGGGATAATTCTTGAGCAGCTTAAAAAGATGGGTGCAGCTTGTGATTGGGAGCGTACCGCCTTTACAATGGATGAGAGTTTATCCGAAAGCGTTATTAAAGTATTTGTTGACCTTCATAAAAAAGGGAAAATATATAGAGGAGTTCGGATGGTTAACTGGGACCCACAGGCTAAAACTGCGGTATCCGACGAGGAGGTTGTACACAAGGAAGTTCAAAGCAAACTTTACTACCTAAAGTATTTTTTTGATGGGGAAGAAGGGCATGTTACCATTGCCACCACTCGTCCTGAAACAATTTTGGGAGATACTGCCGTTTGCGTAAACCCCAAGGACCCTCGCTATGCTCATATAAAAGGGAAAAGGTTGCTCGTGCCGCTTATTAAGCGAAGCATTCCGGTTATTTTCGACGAATATGTTGATATGGAGTTTGGTACGGGCGCACTAAAAATAACTCCCGCGCATGACATAAACGACTATGCCCTTGGTGATAAGCATAATTTAGAAACCATCGACATTTTTAATGATGATGGCACTTTAAGCGAAGCAGCACAACTTTACGTGGGGATGGATAGGTTTGATGTGCGTAAAAAGATTGTTGTTGATCTTGAAAAAGCAGGCAATATTGATAAAATAGAGGACTATCTTAATAAGGTTGGCTACAGCGAGCGTACCGATGCTGTAATTGAGCCAAAACTTAGCATGCAGTGGTTTTTAGGCATGAAGGAGTTAGCTGAGCCTGCGCTTGATGCAATTTTAAATGAAGATATTAAATTATACCCTCCAAAATTTGTAAACACATACCGCCACTGGATGGAGAACGTTAAAGATTGGTGCTTATCGCGCCAACTTTGGTGGGGGCACAGAATACCAGCATGGTATTTACCCGAGGGTGGTTACGTGGTGGCAGAGAATGAGGAGCAAGCCCTGGTTGAGGCTAAGCAAAAAACGGGAAATCAAAGTCTTAGCATTGCCGATTTAAGGCAGGAAGAGGATGTTTTGGATACATGGTTTAGCTCCTGGTTATGGCCAATATCAGTTTTCGATGGAATACGCTACCCCGATAACGATGATATTAAGTATTACTACCCAACTAACATTTTGGTAACTGCTCCAGAAATCTTGTTTTTTTGGGTTGCTCGTATGATTATTGCTGGTTACGAGTATCGAGGCGAAAAACCTTTTGAAACAGTTTACCTACACGGAATTGTGCGTGACGGGCAACGCAGAAAGATGAGCAAGTCGCTTGGAAATAGTCCTAACCCGCTGGATCTGGTTAAAAAGTATGGTGCCGATGGTATGCGTATGGGAATGTTACTTTGTTCGGCGGCCGGAAACGACCTGCTTTTCGATGAGAACCTACCCGAGCAGGGACGTAACTTTTGCAATAAAATATGGAATGCTTTCCGTTTAGTTCAGGGGTGGGAGGTAAGTACTGATATAGCCCAGCCCAGCCACTCGGCTGTTGCTGTAAACTGGCTCAACAACCAAATTAGCCATAAAGTAGCCACGCTTAATGATCATTTTGAGAAATATCGCTTGTCGGAGGCCTTAATGGAGGTTTATAAACTTTTTTGGGACGAGTTCTCTTCATGGTTTCTCGAAATTGTTAAACCAGCCTATCAGCAGCCCATCGATTCGAAAACTAAAGAACAGGTTCTTACTATTTTCGATACAATGCTAAGGTTGCTACACCCATTTATGCCATTTATTACCGAAGAACTTTGGCAACTTATCGAGGTTCGTAAACCTGGCGATAGCATTATGGTTGCACCTCAACCAGTTGTTAAACCATATGATGATGAAGTGCTTACTCGTTTTTCCGAGATGAAGGAAATTGTGGCAGGAATACGTAATGTGAGGCAAGAGAAAAATATTCCAATGAAAGAGTCATTATCGTTATTTATTAAATCGGCTCAAAAAATTTCTCCCGAAATAGAGGGTGTAATCATAAAGCTTGGGGGCATCGAAAAATTAGAGTATACAGTTGAACCTATAGATGGTAGCGCTGGCTTTATTGTAGGTTCAATGGAGTTTTTTATCCCTTTGCACGGATTTGTTAATGAGGAGGAGGAACTGCAAAAATTGCAGCAAGAACTTGAATATACCAAGGGCTTTTTGGCTAGCGTGATGAAGAAACTGAATAATGAACGTTTTGTAAGCAGTGCTCCCGCTCAAGTTGTTGAAATTGAGCAAAATAAGAGGGCTGATGCCGAGAGTAAGATTAAGATTATTGATGAAAGAATAGCTTCTATGGGTGTGTAGTTTGTTTTATTAACTTAAAATATAACGCCCCTGAAGTTTTCTTTAGGGGCGTTATATTTTACCAGAACAAAGATCGATTTTAGGTGTTTTTTTTTTGAGTAAATTTCTAGGTATAACACTGGCACCGAATGCTATGCTAGAAACCTAGTTAGCTTAGCGTTTGGTTATTAATAGGATTAAGTGGTATTGTTATCACTACTCTTGTTCCGGCTTGTCCGGCCTCTTTTTCTAAATCGAAGTATTGAATTTTAAATTCGTTTTTATATAACGAGTTGAGTAAGTTAATGCGCTGAGCCGTAATTTTAAAACCCAATGATTTTCTTTCGGTGTCTTGCTTCGATCTAATATTCTGTGCCTTCTTTCGCCCAACGCCATTATCCTCAATGGTATAAACTATGGTATTATTATTACTCGAAACATTAATGTGAACCCATCCGTCTTGGCTAGCTTTTAGCATAATACCGTGCCATATTGAGTTCTCAACAAAGGGCTGGATAAGCAGGGTTGGAACCTTCACTTCGAGCAGTTTGTCGTTCTCAACGTTAATAGTGTAATTAAATTTACCCGAAAGTCTAAGCGATTCGAGTTCAAGGTATAGTTTAAGTGCCTCCAACTCATTTTTCAGCGGTATTACCGATTCTTCCGAATTATCGAGTACGAGCCGCATAAGTTTAGCAAATTTGGTAAGGTACCTGTGCGAACTAATATGGTCTTTTTCTAGAATGTATAGCTGTATTGAGTTAAGTGTATTGAATATAAAGTGAGGGTTCATCTGCTGTCTAAGCGATTTTTGCTTATACATGTTCAGATTGTTTATTAGCTCGTTACGGCGTTTTATGGAGCCAATTCTAAGGAGGTAAACCAAAAATATAAGGAGAGAAAAAATGACAGTTGCCAAAACGATAAACCAGATTGTTTGCCAAAATGCTGGTGCAATGGTAAACGAAAGCATGGCCGATTCACCCCATAATCCATCAGAATTTTGCGATTGTACCTCAAAGTTATACTCGTCTGGAGGCAATCCGATAAATGTTGACGATTTGTCAGAAGTGTAAATCCAGGTCGTATCAACATTTGAAAATCTATGCCTATAAACTCTTTTATTCATATTTTTGTAGGATAGACCTACAAAACTTATGGAAATTATATTTTGTTTGTTGTTTAGCGTAATACGGTCCTCTGTTATATCTATGTTTGTGCTGTTTGCCTTCAACTCGGTGATTATAGTTTTTGGCTTAACCAGGTTTGGTTTGATTTGACTACTATTTATTTCAACAAAACCCTTGCTCGTTGATACGTAAACTTGGTTGCCCCTGGCAAAAATATCGCTTGTTTCGTTAGTTGGCAGCCCATGCGATGTGTTTATATTTGTTACCAGAAAATCATTCTCCAGATCCCCTGTAATCCAGCTAACCCCTCCATTGGTTGCAAGCCATACACCCGAAGCTGAAACGGCAATCTTATTTATGTAGTTGCTGGCTATGCCATCGGCCGTCGTTATTGGCTTTATGCTATCGCCATTGTATACTAAAAGACCGATACCTCTTGTCGAAATTAGGATACAATTGTTTTTATACTTAATAATATGACTGGACGAGTGGGTGAAGAGCGGTTCGTTTTTGCCCAAATATTCAATTTGGCTGTCTTTATATTTCCATATTCCGTTATCAGTTGCCAGCCACAAGGAGTGTGTTGAATCTTGATAAACAGACTGAACAACGTTTGAAAAGACATTATCCTCTCGCGAGTTGTATTTATAGTTTTGGCCATCGAACTTACTGATTCCCCAACCTCCTCCAATCCAATATCCTCCCTCGAAGGCCTTAATCATTTGGCGAGGGGAAGGGTTTTTGATTTTGCTCTTATTATAATAAGTTGTGACCTTGCCTTTTTCGAGCGAGTGTAAATAAAGGCTAGACCCAAACCAAACCTTCGAGTCAAGCGAGTCAACACCAATAAACCTTATGGGCAGTTTATTTAGCTTGCCAAACTTAACTTTGTGCTTTTTTATGTTACCGTGGTTTATTAACGATAATACCCCATCTTCGTCGCCAATGTACAACCCTTCTCTGTTTGCGAAAATATTGCTAATTCGTTGGTTTGCTAAGCCTGATTTTTCATTGTAAATTATCATATTAATATTCGGACAGAAGAATATCCCGTTTGCAATACTCGTAAACCAATACCCCCCTTCATTATCTTGAATGGTCGATGTAATTAGGTGTGGTTCAAGTATTACAATATTACTTTCGCTATTAAAATCCCCTTTTTTTACTAAATGTACACCTCCCTCGATAGGTGAGACCCAAATATTTCCCGAAGGGTCTTTATCGAGCCAAATTACTTCACGGCCATACTCCTTCGACATTATTAGTTTACCATTAAAAAACTTTTTAATGATTCCGCCTGTGCTAAGTATAATGGTGTTAGGGTTTATATCCTCAATTGCAAGCGTATGAAATGTGGAACGGTTTTTCGGTTTTGATGCGTAAAAAGTAGTGTCGGAAAGAATGATTTTAATGAAATTATCATGATCATCCCTTTGCCATTGAAGAGCAGTAATTAGGGGACCCCCAGGAATTTTTTCAATAACCACTCCATCGTTTTTATGTTCTCCTACCTTTTCTGTTACTACACCCTCTGAACTTACAACTAACTGGCCAACAGCTTTTAGAGAAATATAAACATTGTCTAGTGAGTCAACAAAAAATGATTTTTTTACGGTTCCTCTCGCCCTCGGTATATAGTCGTTTAGTCTATGGTTATATTGATATTGATGTATTTTGCCCTGGTAATGAAACGATAAACGGCCTGAGGCTGATATAAACCAAATTCGACCTTTATAGTCAATGTAAATTTCGTGAATGCTAATTTCAGCAAGCCCATCATCAATGCCATAGTTTTTAAAGGTGTATCCGTCAAATTGGCTAACTCCGTTTGCAGTGGCAACCCAAAAGTAACCTGTGGAGTCTTGTTGAATATGATAAATTTCGTTTGAAGGCAACCCATTATCAACTGTAAATTGGACTAGGGCATGTTGGGGCTTTAATTTTTGAGCAAGTAGCCCGTAGCTAGTAAAAAGGCATGCAGTAAGTATGAGTAGTGTGGCTATTCTGTTTCCTTTGTAACGCATGCTATAATAGTTGATTTTAAGAAGATACCTCTTGTATTTTTTACTTGCTTACTGCAAGGTACAATTCTTTTTCAATAAAAATAAAAAAAGGTATCCCTAGGGATACCTTTTTCTATTTAGTTAGCATTAACTATTTGCTAAAGTCCATATCTGCAAGACGTTGGTATGACTTATATCTCCATTTTGCACTCTCCTCGGCTGCTTTGAATAGTTCAGCAGACTGCTCGGGGAAAGATTTTTGAAGAGAAGTGTAGCGAACCTCGCTCTTTAAGAAATCTTGGAATTTACTCCAATCGGGCTCCTTTGAATCGAGTTGGAAAGGATTCTTGCCTTCAGCTTCAAGCCTTGGGTCAAAGCGATAACTATGCCAGTATCCTGCTTCAACAGCAAGTTTCTCTTGACGCTGGGTTGCACCCATACCATTGCGAATTCCGTGGTTTATACATGGAGAGTAAGCAATAATTATGCTAGGTCCATCATATGATTCAGCCTCTTTAAGCGCTTTGAAATACTGGTTTTGATTTGCACCCATTGCAACCTGTGCTACATAAACGTAGCCGTAGCTCATGGCCATCATGCCCAAATCTTTTTTGCGAACTTTTTTACCCGAAGCTGCAAATTTTGCAACAGCTGCTATAGGGGTCGATTTAGAAGCCTGTCCGCCAGTATTTGAGTAAACTTCTGTATCCATTACAAGAATGTTTACATCCTCACCTGATGCAATAACGTGGTCTAAACCGCCGTAGCCAATGTCGTAAGCCCAACCGTCACCGCCAAAAATCCAAATAGATTTTTTAACAAAGTATTGTTTCAAGGCAAGTAGTTCCTTGGCTAGATCGTCGTTTTCATTTTTAAGGGCTGCAACCAGTTTTGCTGAAGCTTCTTTTGAACCTTTTGCATTCTCCCTGTTCTCAAGCCACAGT
This sequence comes from Bacteroidales bacterium, assembly GCA_041656735.1. Classification (GTDB taxonomy): domain Bacteria; phylum Bacteroidota; class Bacteroidia; order Bacteroidales; family Tenuifilaceae; genus Perlabentimonas. The sequence continues at coordinate 15,323 of JBBACY010000036.1, forward strand.
TTCATTGCTTCCTTTGTAGCTTCGTTGTACCCGTTGGCCAATCCTAGTTCAATGCGCTCTGAGATTCTGTCTCTCATTTTGTTAACACCGGTAGCCATTCCTAAGCCATATTCGGCGTTATCTTCGAATAGCGAGTTTGCCCAAGCTACACCATGACCATCCTTGTTTGCACGGTACGGAGTTGAGGGGGCAGAACCACCATAAATTGAAGAGCACCCAGTTGCGTTGGCAACCATCATACGCTCACCATATAGTTGAGTAATAGCCTTAATGTAAGGTGTTTCACCACAGCCTGCACAAGCGCCGCTAAACTCGAATAGAGGTTGAGCAAACTGGCTGTTTTTAACGCTCTTATCTCTTCCAAGTACGGTGTCCTTATAGCCAACCTTCTCGTTCATATAGTCAAAACGCTCGGCTTCGGCCATTTGGGTTGCTAGTGGTTTAAGCTCAAGTGCCTTAGTCTTAGCAGGGCATACGTCAACACAGTTTCCGCAGCCCGTACAGTCGAGAGCACTTACCTGAATGCGGAAGTTATACTCTTTAGTACCTCCATTACCTTTAACGGTTCCAGTTTCCTCGGGAGCATTAGCCAGCTCTTCGTCTGTTAAAAGGAATGGACGAATTGCAGCGTGAGGGCAAACAAATGCACACTGGTTACACTGAATACAATTCTCTGGAATCCACTCGGGAACGTGTACTGCGATACCTCGCTTTTCGTACTGGGTAAGACCAGCAGGGAAAGTACCGTCTTCGCGATTAATAAATGCGCTTACAGGTAGGTCGTCGCCAATCTGATTGTTAATAGGAGTTGCAATATCATTAACAAAATCAGGTGCGTTTAAAATGCTGTGCGTTTTCTCAGCATCAAGTTTTGCCCATTCTGCAGGAACATCAACCTTAGTTACAACGGCGCCTTTATCAATGGCGGCATAGTTCATTTTAACTACATCCTCACCCTTGCGACCGAAGCTTTTGTCAACGGCAGTTTTCATTGCCTTAACAGCCAAATCGTAAGGAATAACCTCTGAAATTTTGAAGAATGCGCTCTGCATAATCGTGTTTGTCCTTGTGCCAAGGCCAATCTCTTCAGCAATTTCAGTTGCATTGATAATATATAGGTTTACCTCTTTTTGTGCCAGAACTCTTTTAACTGAGTTAGGTAGGTGCGCCTGGGTTTCTTCAGCATTCCAAATGCTATTTAGTAGGAACGTTCCGCCTTTACGAATACCCCTTAACATATCGTATTTACCTAGGTAAGCAGGTACGTGGCAAGCCACAAAGTCGGGGGTGTTAACAAGGTATGGCGAGCGAATTGGCTTGTCGCCAAAACGAAGGTGCGATGTGGTTATACCACCCGATTTTTTTGAGTCGTAAGCAAAGTAAGCTTGACAGTACTTATCGGTGTTTTCGCCAATAATTTTAATGGAGTTTTTGTTGGCACCTACGGTACCATCGGAACCTAAACCGTAGAATTTACCTTGGAATGTACCCTTGTCGGCAAGGCTAATTTCTTCGCCTAGTGGTAACGATTTAAAGGTAACATCGTCAACAATACCCACGGTGAACTGATTCTTGGGTTCCTTCATCTGCATATTGTCGAATATCGATATGATTTGTGAAGGGGTAGTATCCTTAGAACTTAAACCATAGCGGCCGCCAACAATGATGGGAGCATTCTCTTTTCCGTAGAAAAGTTCTCTTACGTCAAGGTATAGTGGGTCGCCGTTTGCTCCAGTTTCTTTGGTGCGGTCGAGAACTGTAATTCGCTTAGCACTCTTTGGGAACGCTTTAAAAAAGTGTTTTGCAGAGAATGGACGGTAAAGATGAACTGCAATTAGTCCAACTTTTTCGCCTTTAGCTACTAAGTGATCAATAACCTCTTTAATGGTATCGGTTACTGAGCCCATTGCTACAATAATGTTCTCTGCATTGGGGTCGCCATAGTAATCAAATAGATCGTATTTTCTGCCAGTAATTTCAGAGAGTTGCTTCATGTAATCCTCTACAATTCCTGGTAGTGCATCGTAGTACTTATTAGCTGCTTCGCGTGATTGGAAGTAGATATCGGGATTTTGAGCAGTACCACGGGTTACAGGATGCTCGGGGTTAAGCGCACGGTCGCGGAAAGCCTGAAGAGCTTCTTTGTCAAGTAAACCGGCAATCTTTTCCATCTCTAACACTTCAATTTTCTGAATCTCATGAGATGTGCGGAAACCATCAAAGAAGTGCATAAAAGGAATTCTTGATTTAATAGAGGCAAGGTGTGCAATTGCTGCCAAATCCATAACCTCCTGAACGCTACCAGTAGCAAGCATAGCGAAGCCTGTTTGGCGAGTGCTCATTACGTCACTGTGGTCTCCAAAAATTGATAGCGCTTGAGCAGCAAGGCTTCGAGCGGTAACGTGGAAAACGCCAGGTAAAAGTTCGCCAGCAATTTTATACATATTAGGGATCATCAGCAATAATCCCTGTGAAGCAGTGTAGGTGGTTGTTAGTGCGCCTGCTTGAAGTGACCCATGAAGAGCACCAGCAGCACCAGCTTCCGATTGCATTTCAGTTACCTTTACTGTTTCTCCGAAAATGTTTTTCCTGCCAAAAGCAGCCCACTCATCAATGTATTCAGCCATTGTTGACGAGGGAGTGATTGGGTATATAGCCGCCACTTCGCTGAACATGTAAGCAATGTGCGATGCAGCATAGTTACCATCACAGGTGATGAACTTTTTGTTTTTTGCCATTGTGAAAGTGTATTTTATTGATATATAGATACATAATGATAATGTCAGCCTAGCAAAGGTAGATAAAAATCACAAATTATAAAATGTTGTTAAGCATTTAATCTTTAGCGGTTTTGATAACTTTTAAAACACGGCATTTAATCCGAATATTTATTTTCGACAATTTATATGTTGAAATTTATGTTTTTTAGTCGAGTTTTATACAATAAAATGTACTTTTGACTGCTAGTGCTATTCCGCTCTTATTTATAGCATATAATTGCGTGGCAATATTTGATATTGTGGCTTCGTTACCTTATAGAAATTGTAATATGTATCGTGGTTTAATCAACTTTATAACATACATTTATAATCATTATGAATAGCTAATAAGTAAGCGATTTAGTCTGCGGGACTGTGCATTTCTTAAATTTTGTTTAACCTTTATATGTGTAACACATAACTGTATGAATCGATTTGCTTATGCTTTATGCGCTATTATTTTATTGTTTAGTGCTTGCGAAAAATTTCGCGAAGACCCAGTAGTGGAGCGAGACCCCAATATATTTGGGATAATTGGAGACTGGTATTCGACAGGAGAGAATGTGGGGATCTATGTGAATACTGTTTACGGCGTAGATTCTATTTTTTCTTCTTTTTATGCTGATAGCACTTATCGTATTGAGCGATTTCGAGGTAATTCAGCGAGTATCTTCGAAGGGGATTTTAGCCAGCGCCGCTCCGAGATTGATTCAATATGGAGCATTACTTTGAAGGAACGGAAACCCAATGAAATTACTCTAAAGGGCATCTTCAAAATTACATCGATTACAAAACCTTACGAGTTAAAATACGAAGTTATCCAGGTTAATCCTAGCATTGGCCTCAAAGCACCAACCCCCGAGGGTGGTTTTGGCAGCACCTCACTTCAGGAGAGGAATATTCAGACGTACATACAAATGGAGTACAATGACGATGCGCTCTAAGTCAGTAAACAATTTTTAAAGCCACCCCTTACGCTTAAAGAAAACAAGCATTATTATTGTAATTGCCGCCATTAGCCCTATAGATGCAGGATAACCCCAGTACCAATTGAGTTCAGGCATATTCAACGGGCTGCTTTTGGGATTGAAATTCATTCCGTAAATGCCTGCAATAAAGGTTAGTGGAATAAAAATAGTGGCAATAATAGTAAGCACCTTCATCACTTCATTCATTCTGTTGCTTAGGTTCGACATATACATATCGTAGAGGCTGTAAACCATTTCGCGACTGTTTTCAAGCGTGTCTATAACCTGAACTAAATGGTCGTGTACGTCGCGGGTAAAAATTTTAACCTCATCGCTAATTAGGGGCGATTCGTCGCGTAATAGCGAGTTTAACCCATCGCGCAACGACCAAGCCGATTTTCGGAAGACCATTAAATCGTTTCGTAATGAGTGTATTTGTTGTAAATGGTGTTTTTTGGGGTTTGCAATAACTTCTTCTTCAATGCCTTCAATAATATCGTCAATGGTATACAACGAGTTATAGTAATTGTCAACTATACAGTCGGTAAGTGCATAGGCAAGATAATCGGGGCCAAGTTTTCGGAGCCGTGTGTCGTTTTGCTCAAGCCGTTTAATTACAGGACTGAAAATTGGGGTATCACTTTCCTGAAATGTAATTACGTAGTTGGCACCTAGCACTATGCTAACCTGCTCGTTAATAGATGTTTGTTCGTCTTTAGCGTAGTTAATCATTCTAAGAACCAAGAAAATGTAATCGTTATATGGTTCAACCTTTGGGCGTTGGTTGGTGTTTACAATATCCTCCTCAACTAATGGGTGCAGATTAAAGTGTTTCCATACGGTTTGAAGCGTGTCAATATCGTGAAGCCCTTGTACCTGAACCCAGATTTTTGTTTTGTTTGTTAAATCGGTATCTATTTTATCAATCGTTTTTACCGTGTGAGAGCTGAAGTTTTTCTCGTTAAAACTGTGAATCGTAACAATCACGTTGTTTAATATTTTTTTTCCTGTATGAATTGCTGTGCCGGGCGAATCGCCAGGCTTTTTTCTGGTTGACATTTTAGGTCGCCTAAACTTTATGTGCTCGTTAACGTGTTTAGCTGATATTTTGGCAGTTTTTTTCATGGCGATTACTTATAAAAAAATGATTACATAAATGTAACCACTTTTTATCGAATCTAAGGTAGGTGCTATCCTATTTATTGTATTAAAAAATTAAAACTCTTTTGTTTATCAGGCTTTTACATCTCAATGGATATAAAAAAGAAAGTGGCCACAAATTAATGCAGCCACTTTCTTTTATGTGGAATTTGCTATTTGCAAAAAATGTTGAACTATTTAAGCGTAGCATTAAGCATCCAAACCAGCTTTTCTTGCGCAGAAATATAACCAGTCATAAGGTCAATGGTACCTTCGTCATCGTTTTCAGAGGCGAACTCAATAATTTCGCGCTCGTTTTTAAGAAGTTCCAATAGCTCGTTAAGCGCTTCCTTTACGGTGCCCTCTGCAGTTGAAATATTCTCTTTTTCCTTTATGGTAGCCATTTTCAGATACTTAGAAAATGCATGAACGGGAGTACCTCCAAGCATTAAAATTCTTTCGGCAATCTCATCAGCCATTTCGTTTAGGCTGTCGTACAGCTCTTCAAATTTTTCGTGCAGCTGAAAGAATTGTTTTCCAACAATATTCCAATGGTATCCTCTTACATTCATATATGATAGTTGAACGTTACTCAGATATACATTGAGTTTCTCATTCATTTTAGCTGCATAATCCTTACTTAATCCTATTTGATTCATATTAAAATTCATTTTTAAGTTAAATAAACTGTATTTAAAACAAGAAGTTTTACTTCTTTTTAATTATTCTGCTAAGAACTTTTTCTTTTGCCAACTTCTTAGTACAGAAGAACCAGTCGTAGCAATGTTGATCTTCGTCTTTACTATCCATACGTTCTTTTGCAACACCGCACGAGCCAGCAGTTGGTACAATTACATCGTCGCCTGGTTGCCAGTCGGCTGGAGTGGCAATACCGAACTCGTCTGCAGCTTGAAGCGCAATAACAATACGGTATAGCTCATCGAAGTTACGACCTAAACTTAGTGGGTAGTATAGTACAGTACGCACGATACCTTTTGGGTCGATAACGAAAACTGCGCGAACTGCCTGTGTGTCACTCTGGCCGGGCATTATCATTCCGTACTTATTTGCAACATTCATTGAGATGTCTTCAATAAGAGGGAAGGTGATTTCCATATCCTTCATACCCTTATATTCAATCTTCTCCTTAATTGTGCGTAACCAAGCAATGTGGCTGTATAAACCGTCAACCGATAGACCAACTAGCTTACAGTTTGCGTCGTTAAAATCTTTTTCCAACTTGGCAAAGGTCATAAATTCCGAGGTACATACTGGGGTAAAGTCGGCAGGGTGGCTAAAAAGAATTACCCAGCTTCCCGTATAGTCGGAGGGGAAATTAATATCGCCTTGAGTGGTTTTGGCTTTAAACTCGGGTGCTTTTTCGCCAATACGTGGCATTGAATACGCTTGCGGTTGTTTTACTTCTTGTTCCATTTTTTAAGTGTTTAGTTGTTAGTAAATAATAGTGTAATTTTTGTTTATGTTTATTTCTTGTCTTTAAAAACTCCAGTTATCTGTAATTTAATATCCTCAATTGTAAAATTGGGGATAGATTTCTTTTTAAAGTATTCGTTGAGTATCTCGTTTAGCTCATTGTCGTAATAGTCTTCAATTCTGTCGGAATTTGAGCAGTATAAGTGATGGTGCAATTGTGATGATAACTCGTAACGCATTAAATCTTTTTCTGTTTTAACCTTCTTTGTAAGCCCCTTTTCCGTAAAGGTTTCAAGTGTTTTATATATCGTTCCTGCCGAAATATGAGGATGGTTTTTGCGGATAAACTCAATTACATTATCGGGTGTTGGATGCCCATTTATTGCTTTTAGGGCGTCTAAAACCGCAATACGCTGTGGTGTAACTTTCAATCCGTGTTTTATTAATTCTTGTGCCATCATACCTATGAACAAATGAAACCTAAGTAGTATTAATTCCTAATAAGAAACAAGTAAAGTTACAATATGTTTAGCGGAAAGTCAAGTTTTTTTCAACAAAAGTGGTGGGAGGGCACAGTGGCGACTGTAACGTGTTTTTTATCAGGGTGTTGTAAAGAAAAGCGGAAAATGATTAATCATTTTCCGCCAGCCAATATTAAAAAAAAACAATTATAAAAGTTGAATTAGCTCTTTAAGCTTGTTGAACGTGTTATCGCTAACCCGAACTAGCGGGAGTCGTAGGTTATTTTCAATAATTCCTAAAATATTTAGGGCAGCCTTAACGCCTCCTGGGTTTCCTTCAACAAAAAGGTTGTCAATAATCTCGATTAGCTTGTAGTGAATTGCTTGCGCCTTATCTAGGTTATTGCTCTGAGCATATTTTATGAGCGATGAGAATTGTTTTGGGAAGGCGTTGCCCACAACAGAGATTGCCCCATCGAAGCCCATAGCAATTTGAGGTAAGGCAAGACCATCATCGCCTGTAAGTACAAGAAAATCATTTGGCCTGTCGCGTAAAATGTAACTTTGCTGGTTTAAATTACCCGATGCTTCTTTTATGGCAACTATATTTTTTACCTCGGTGGCAAGCTTCAGGGTTGTTTGCGCGGTCATATTTACCCCTGTTCGTCCGGGTACGTTATAAAGTATTATGGGTAGTTCCGTTTCGGATGCAATGGCTTTATAGTGAAGTTCGAGCCCTTTTTGGGTTGGCTTATTATAGTATGGCGTAACCGACAGGATGCCATCGGCACCAGAAAGGTCAAAACGGTGCAGAGCCCTAGTCAGGTCGGTGGTATTGTTGCTTCCCATTCCAACAACTAGTGGTACCCGTTTATCGTTTTGCTTAACCACAAAATTTATAAGTTCCTGTTTTTCAATGTCGGTTAGAGTAGCCGATTCGGCTGTTGTGCCTAAAAGCACTATGTAGTTTACGTTGCCACCAATTAGGTGTTCTACAAGTTTACTAACGGCGGCGTAGTCAATCTCGTTGTTATTGGTAAACGGAGTAACCATAGCAACTCCTAGTCCTTTAAACTTATTAAGCATAGCAATACAATTTGTTTATTTGTTAATTCAATAGTATAAAACTCTTACTTTTATATCTATTTTGCCCCTTTAAGCAGATTTAAAATGGCACAATTCTTATTAAACAATCTAATCCTCGGTTTGTGCGAACCGGTTATTAATAAGATTTAGGTAGTACTTTGTTTGGGTAATTAGATTGGTTAGGTCGTCTTCGGGCTTAATGTTGATAATTAGGTCGTTTGGTGTGCTGCTGTAAGCCAAGTTACCTACCTTAAATTTAGCTTTTGATAGGGAGGCTACCCATTGAAGTGGGAATATCTCTTGGGTTGAAAGGTCGATAAGTATATCGAAGTTTTTACCCATAAAAGTATTCACAAAATCGGGTAGGGGTTTGCCTACCCAGCTAGTTTCTTTAGATGTAAATATTTTTACTTTGCTGCTATTTTGAAAAGCGGTAGGCACCTCCTTTTCGGGCGTGTACGAAAGTATCTCAACCTCAAGGTTGAGGGTTTCAAGAAACTTACCGAAGTCGGTAGCCTGTTGAAACGTTTTTTGGTTTGTGGCATAGAATAAGATACCTACTTTACGAGCCGAAGTAAGGTTATGCACCTTTTTTTCTCTCGAAAATTTTGCAAGCTGTTTCCTAAGCTGCTTATGCCCAATTTTTAGCTTTGTACTGTTAAACATATTTTATTTTTTAACTTTTTATCATTTCAAAAAAATCGCTCTCCGATAAAATTCGAATGCCTAATTCTGTAGCCTTTTGGAGTTTTGCTGGACCCATTTTATCGCCAGCAATCAGCAGGTTTGTTCCTCGCGAAACCGAGCTGGTATTTTTTCCACCGTGTTTTGTTACCAACTCTTTTAGCTCGTCGCGCGAAATACTGACAAATGTACCCGATATAACAACAGATTGCCCGTTTAGTATGTTCGATTCGATATTCTGCTCAACAGCCTCCATAGCAAGGGTTAAGCCTGCATTGGTAAGCCTGTTAATTAGCTCCATATTTTTTTCGTTGGCAAAAAAATCAACAATGCTTTGGGCAATGCGTTCACCCACCTCATCAACCAAAATTAGCTCTTCAAAGGTAGCTTGTTTTAGCTTGCTTAGCAACCTAAAGTGCGTGGCCAGCTTGCTGGCTGTAGTTTCGCCAACGTAGCGAATGCCCAAACCGAATAGCACCTTTTGAAACGGCATTTGCTTTGATTTTTCGATGCCGTTAATGGCGTTTTCTGCCGATTTTTTGGCGAATCTGTCAAGGGTTAACAGCTGCTCGTAGGTTAGGTCGTATAGGTCGGCAATATCGTGAACTAAACCATTGGCAAAGAGCAGTTCTATGGTTTCTTCGCCTAAACCATCAATATTCATTGCCCTTCGGCTAGTGAAGTGAATTACCCTACCCTTTAGCTGTGGTGGGCAGCCTGCTTGGTTTGGACAGTAATGTTTTGCTTCGCCCTCTAGCCTCACGAGTTCGGTTGAACACTCGGGGCAGTGGGTAATGTACCTATATGTTTGGCTATTTGCTAGCCGAAGTTTGGTATCAACCCCTACTATTTTGGGAATAATCTCGCCGCCTTTTTCAACAAAAACGGTGTCGTTAACGTGTAGGTCTAGCAGCTCCATTTGATCGGCATTGTGTAACGATGCTCGCCTCACGGTTGTTCCAGCCAGTAGAACTGGTGCTAGGTTTGCTACCGGCGTAATAGCGCCCGTTCGACCAACCTGATATGTTACCGAAAGGAGTTTAGTGCTTGCTTGCTCGGTTTTGTATTTATAGGCAATAGCCCAGCGGGGTATTTTGGCTGTAAAGCCAAGCTGTTCTTGCTGAGCAAAGCTATTAACCTTAATAACAACCCCGTCGGTATCATAGGCTAGCTGTTTTCGTTCTGTATCCCAGTGTGTTATAAAATCAATTACTTGTTGGAGCGTGTTGCATTGCTTTATGCTGTCAGGGACTTTAAATCCCCATTCTTTCGCCTTTTGCAAGTTATCAAAATGGTTGTTGTGTGGTAAATTATCGCCCAAAACGTAGTATAGTAGGCAGTCGAGCTTTCGCTCGGCCACAATTTTTGGGTTTAGCTGTTTTAGCGTGCCGGCTGCAGCATTTCGTGGGTTTGCAAGGAGCTGTTCGTCGTTCTTGAGTCGTTTCTCGTTTATTTCGCTAAAAACTGCGTGGGGCATAAAAATTTCGCCTCTTACTTCAAACTCGTCAGGAAAATCGTTGCCGTTAAGGATTAGCGGAATAGAGCGTATGGTTTTTACGTTGGCCGTAACATCATCACCCTGCGTACCGTCGCCACGGGTTACCGCACGATGCAATTTACCGTTTACATAAGTAATTCCAATGGCTGTGCCATCGTATTTTAGCTCGCAAACGTATTGCCACGGGGTATTTAGAGTTTTGGCTATTCGATTATGAAATTCTGTAACTTCCTCAAACGAGTATGTATTGCCCAACGAAAGCATTGGCGTTTTGTGCTGAACCTGCTTAAACCCTTGCGAAATATCGCTTCCCACCCTTTGGGTTGGCGATGTGCTATCGATTAGTTCGGGGTACTTTTTCTCCAATGCTTCCAAGTCGTTGAGCATTGAATCGAACTCAAAATCCGATATTTCGGACTTTGCCTCAACGTAATACGAATGGTTATGTTTGTTAATGGTTTCGCGTAACTTTTTTACCCGCGCAACTATTTCGTTCGGAATCATACCTGCAAATTTTGCATAAAGATACAAATTTATGTAATTTTTTAGCGGTTAACATTTGGGTTTAAACTTTGTTAGCTCTTTCGGCATAGGATGTTAACTCGTGCTAATGCGAAGAGAATCTGTTGATTCTTCTTAAAACTACGTAAAGCTTAGTCTTACTAATGTTTTAAAACTATTTAATAGTAGTGTGTGAAGTTTATGTAACCTAATTTTATACATTTACACCAAACAATTGAGTGTATGCCAATAGAAACGGAAAATAGGATAATTCTTAATAAGTACAGAGGGCTTTTACGGTCGTGCCGAACCTGTGTAACAGCCGATGACAAACGGTTAATATCAAAAGCAATAAAGGAGGTAACCCAGCTATATAGCGGTAAGCAAACAAAAATAGGCAAACCCTACGTGGTGCATTTAATTGATGTGGCGCGTATTTGTGTTGATGAGATAGGGTTGGGTGGCACGGCAGTTGTTTCAGCTTTGTTGCACGATACCATTTCAGAAGGTCTTCTTACTAAGAATGATATTGAAAATCGTTACAACCCAACTATTGCAAACATTGTGTATGGTTTAGCGAAGATTGAATCGTTGAATCCGAAGGACCCAACTAAGCAGGCCGAGCATTTCCGAGAGCTTATTCTCACCCTCTCGGCCGATGCTCGTGTTATTTTATTAAAACTTGCCGATAGGCTAGAGGAAATGCGAAGCCTAAGTGCACTGCCTACCGACAAGCAGCTCAAAATTTCGTGGGAAACATTCCATTTGTATGCTCCTTTGGCTCACAGGTTAGGGCTATACAATCTGAAATCGGAGTTGGAAGATTTGGCAATGAAGTATACCAATGGCGAGGATTACAGGATGATTGTTCGTAAGCTAAAGAATACCACCACCCGAAGGAATAAGTTTATTCGTGAGTTTATTGAGCCAATAGAGGTTGAACTAAATAACCAGAAGTTTGATTTTGAGATAAAGGGGCGACCAAAGTCCGTTTACTCAATTTGGAAAAAAATGCAGAAGCAGGGGGTTGAATTTAATCAGGTGCTTGACGTATTTGCCATTCGGGTTATTTTAAACAGTGTGCCCGAACGCGAAAAATCCGACTGCTGGCAGGTGTACTCTATTATTACCGATTCGTACACACCAAACCCAGACCGCCTACGCGATTGGATTTCGGTACCCAAAAGCAATGGTTACGAGTCGTTACACACAACCGTTGTTGGACCCGAGGGCAAATGGGTTGAGGTGCAAATACGTTCGCAAAGAATGGACGATGTTGCGGAAAGAGGCTTAGCGGCACACTGGAAGTACAAGGGCATAAAGCAGGATAAGGGCATAGACCAGTGGGTTGCAAAGGTTCGTGAGCTGCTGGAAACACCCATAACAAACCCCGAGGAGCTGGTGGACCAATTTAAGCTAAACCTTTACCAAAAAGAGGTATTTACCTTTACACCCAACGGCGATTTGCGAAAGTTTCCGCTAGGAGCAACGGTGCTCGATTTTGCATTCGATATTCATTCGGATGTTGGCAGTAAGTGTGTTGGTGCGAAGGTAAACGGCAAGAATGTTCCTATAAAACAGCATTTAGAGAGTGGCGATGTGGTTGAGATTATCACTTCAAAAAACCAGAAACCCAAAACCGATTGGTTACAGCACGTGTCCACGAGCAAGGCAAAAGCTAAAATAAAGCAATGCCTTCGAGAGGATAAGAATAAGCAGCTCTCGCTGGGTAAGGAGATGCTTTATCGTAGGCTAAAAAACTGGAAGATTACCGACAATAATGAGGCTATTGTTACGCTACAGAAACATTTAAAACTGAAAAACACATCAGAGCTTTTTGAGCAAATTTCACTTGATAAGATAAACCTAACCGACCTTAAAAGCGTGCTGGTAAGAGATGAAAAACCAGAGGATGAAGCAATCTCTGCCGAAACGGTTAAGACGAAAATTTTACCCGAAAAGGAGGGGGCATCATCTGACTATTTGGTTATTGATGAGAAACTGGAGGGTATCGATTATAAGTTTGCTAAATGTTGCAATCCGATTTTTGGCGATAGCGTTTTTGGATTTGTTACCATAAACAATGGGGTTAAAATACATAGAACCAGTTGTCCCAATGCGGCGCAACTAAACCAAAAGTACGGTTACAGGGTGGTTAATGTTAAGTGGAAAGAAACCAAAACCGACAAATCGTTTCAAACAGTTATTAAGGTTGTTGGGCTTGATGAGTTGGGTATTGTAAGTCGAATTTCGGAGCTAATTAGTAAGGACCTTGGAGTAAATATACGCTCGTTTTCAATGGAATCGGCAAATGGAATGTTTGAGGGGCGTTTACAGGTTTACGTGTCGGATACCAAGCACCTTGAAATGTTGCTGTACCGTTTAACCCGGATTAAGGGAGTGCAAAAAGCCGTGAGGGTAGGGTGGGACGAGAATCGTTGATTGGTGTTTTGTTTTAATCCCGAAGGGATTTAATGTTTATAGCATTTATTATTTCACCGCATTGTACGACCTCGATGAGGTCGAATATCTTATGCTGATTTGTTGTTCTATAAACATTTGAATCCTACGGATTCGGTAGTTTGCTCTACGAATATATGGGTTTCTTTGTTTTGTTTTAATCCCGAAGGGATTTAATGTTTATAGCATTTATTATGTCATTACCGTATACGTTCTCGTTGATGCCTAATGTTTTACGTATTTTAGTTGTGCTGTATGTGTTTGAATTCTTTGGACTCATTTATTTTACAAACACTTTTAATCATCAATCCACTCAAATAGATATTCGGTTTTATATTCGATTTGAAATTTATTTAAGAAGCTGATATACTCTTCTTTAAAAGTTCTCTTCTTATGGTGCTCTTTCTGATTGTTTATGTACGCGATTACATTGTCTAAGGCTGAATGTGAATAAGAGAATGCTCCATAGCCCTCTTGCCATTCAAACTTAAATTTAGAAAATTTCTTTTCTTTAATAAAAGCGTTGGAAGACTTCTTAACCTCCCTGACCAAATCCGATAAACAGCAAGATGGTTTCATTCCAATTAGAAAATGAATATGATTTGAAGTTCCGTTTATTGCCAACATTTTTTGTTGCTTATTTTGAACAATTCCTGTAATGTATTTAAATAGTTCTTCTTCCCATTCAGGTTTTATTCTGCTGTGTCGCCCTTTAACGGCAAAAACTATGTGAATATAGATTTGTGCAAAAACACCTGTTGCCATAATATATATTCTTTTAATTTGTTGTTGTATTATACGACCTCGATGAGGTCGAATATCTTATGCTGATTTGTTGTTCTATAAACATTTGAATCCTACGGATTCGGTAGTTTGCTCTACGAATATATGGGTTTCTTTGTTTTGTTTTAATCCCGAAGGGATTTAATGTTTATAGCATTTATTATTTCACCGCATTGTACGACCTCGATGAGGTCGAATATCTTATGCTGATTTGTTGTTCTATAAACATTTGAATCC
>JBBACY010000037.1:0-28741 GCA_041656735.1 Bacteroidales bacterium
CGTGGAATTTTCAAAAGTTTTTAATTGATGAGAACGGGAAACTTATAAAAACAATACCGCCCCGTGAAAAGCCTGACTCTCCTGAGGTTGTAGAATGGATTAAAAATGGTTAGAGTAGTATAATTATAGTTTTATCTGCAAAAAAGGTGGCTTCTTATTCTAGGAGCCACCTTTTTGTTGATTAATATCACTCCTAAAATAATGGGCAAGTAGCTAAACCTTTAGTGTTTTCAAGCTTCAAAACAATGCTGACAAACTATTTGGGAACCAATATACTTCTTTATTTCAATGATTAGACGAATACTCTTAGTAGGCGTAGTATGCATTTTTAGTGTGCACTATGGAGTTGCCAGACCACAAAAGGCTATCCCCAGTGACAAGCGCATTATTGGTGCTTACCGAATTTCGAGTCCAATAACTATTGATGGGGTTCTAAATGAAGAGGTGTGGGAAAACGCGCAGGTTGCAAACGATTTTTTTCAATATGAACCTTTCAATGGTTCATTCCCTTCAGAAAATTCTGAAGTTAGGGTGCTTTATGACGATGTTTCAATATACATTGGGGCGTGGTTATTCGACGAGGAGCCCGAGCATATATACAGGGAACTTGGGAAGCGTGACAACTCCGATAATTTGAAATCCGACGTATTTAGCGTACTAATCAGCCCCTATAACGATGGTATAAACTACTTAGAGTTTATTGTGTCGGCATCGGGTGTGCAAACTGATATTCGGCGTACGGGTAATAGTAGCGACAGAAGTTGGGATGCTGTATGGGAAAGTAAGGTTTCAATTACAAGCGAAGGTTGGTTTGTGGAGATGCGAATACCCTATTCGGCACTGAGGTTCTCAAGTAAAGTTCAAGGAAACTGGGGGCTAAATTTTCGTCGGTTAATTAAGAGGTACAACGAGTGGAATTCATGGAATCCGATTGACAACTCAATGTCGGGCATAGTTAACCAGTCGGGCGAGTTGTCGGGAATTCGCAATATCGACACGCCCATTAGGCTCTCGTTTAGTCCATATATATCGGGTTATGTAAATAAGCATCCAAATAGTCCAAAGGCTTCCTCGCGAATCAATGGCGGGTTAGACCTTCAACTAGGTCTTACCGAAAGTTTTACTCTAGATATGACACTTATACCTGATTTTGGACAAGTAAAATCAGACGATAAGGTATTAAACATCTCACCCTACGAAGTAAAGTATGGTGAACAGCGTCCTTTTTTTAACGAAGGGATGGACTTGTTTCAAAAAGGAGGTATTTTTTATTCGCGCAGAATAGGAAGCGCACCAACAGGATTCGGACGTGTTTCACGTGAGCTTAGTTCAAGTGAGAAAATTACTTTTAATCCGCATGAAACAGCTATGATAAATGCCACAAAAATATCAGGCAGAACATCAACAGGAATGGGGGTAGGGGTATTAAACGCTATGACATCAAATACGTATGCAACGGTTTTAGATACTATTACAATGAGTGAGCGACAGGTTTTAACACAAGGTTTTACAAACTACAATATGGTGGTGCTCGACCAAACACTTAAGAATAATTCATATGTAAGCCTTGCGAACACAAACCTATATATTCCCGAAACTGATTATATGTCGAATGTTAGCGCAACCGACTTTGTTTTTAGGGATAAGCAAAACAATTATGTGCTGTACGGTAAGGGTATTGTTAGTCAGGTAATTGACGATGAAAACGATGTGGGTTATAAATACAATATAGGTTTCGATAAATCGTCGGGCAATTTTGTGTTC
Source organism: Bacteroidales bacterium (assembly GCA_041656735.1). Classification (GTDB taxonomy): domain Bacteria; phylum Bacteroidota; class Bacteroidia; order Bacteroidales; family Tenuifilaceae; genus Perlabentimonas. The sequence goes on from JBBACY010000037.1 coordinate 1,765, forward strand.
GAAACATGGACAAATACCGAAAGTAAAAATTATAACCCCAATGGTATGGGTTTTTTGCAAAAGGCCAACGAGTTTAGTAATGGGGGTGGAGTTGGTTATAAGATATATAAACCTTTTTGGAAACTATTGAATTGGAGCAGTTGGATTGGAGGATCTCACAAAATGTTATTTAGCCCAAGGTTGTATACCTCATCGCATTTTTATATGAATTTTAAAACAACCTTCGCTAAATCATACCATATGGTAAGGGGCGAGTTTTGGATGGATCCATACGAAACCCATGATTTCGATGAACCGCGGATTGATGGACATATGGTTGTAAGGCCACGCCGCTTTTGTGGTAATATTCAAACCTCCTCGGACTATCGCAAGCCCTTTGCTCTCGATACTCGTATCAACTACTGGAAAACGCAATCAATGGATATGAATAATTTTTCTATCCGATTGGCGCCGCGGGTTCGTTTTAGCAATAGTTTTTTTGTAGTGTATGAAATACAGCAAGATTTTAACAGGAACGACATTGGCTTTGTAGGTACTAATAGTGATAATTCTACGATATATATGGGCCTTCGTGATGTGTCAACGCTAACAAACACAATTGAAGCCCTTTACACGTTCAATGCCAACTCGTTTTTAAGCGCAAGGGTTCGGCACTACTGGCGTTGGCTCGATTACTCTAGCTACCATTCTTTAAATAGTGACGGAACACTATCGGCTGGAATCGAAAACACGGGTTTTGATCGAAATATCAACGCCAATCTTTTTAATATTGATTTAACCTACCAGTGGAATTTTGCGCCGGGGAGTGTACTCTCTATTGTTTGGAAAAATACGATAGAAAACTCCGATAAATTTGTTCGAAGTAAATACCTCGATAACTTAGAAGGACTATTAAACACAGCAAAAGGGAACAGTATATCGCTCAGAATGCTATACTACTTAGATTACAACGTTGTGGCAAAAAAACTAAGAAAGAAATAGGGTTAGAACTTCTATATTTTTCGGAAAAGGTGCGTGTAACATATTGTAATTACTTGTTATTTGCACCAATTGCGTTAGCTACTGGGCATATAGTTGCTAGTGTAAAAAAAACAATGTTTTTTGTTTATCTTTGTAAGATTCTTTTTTTGGTTAAAGCATAAAATTCATTACGCTCTATGTTTGAAAATTTAACAGAACGGCTCGAAAGGTCGTTTAAACTAATAAAAGGCGAAGGCAAAATTAGCGAGATTAACGTTGCCGAAACCCTTAAAGATGTTAGAAAAGCTTTACTCGATGCCGACGTAAACTTCAAAATTGCCAAGCAGTTTACCGATGAGGTAAAACGCAAGGCTTTGGGTATGGATGTACTCAATTCGCTTAAACCCAGCCAACTTATTGTAAAAATAGTACGTGATGAGCTCGCTTTACTTATGGGCGAGAAGGCAGAAGGTATTGACCTAAACGATAATCCCTCGGTTATACTTATTGCAGGTTTACAGGGGTCTGGAAAAACAACTTTTTCGGGTAAGTTGGCACATTATCTTAAATCGAAAAAGAGTAAAAGCCCGCTACTTGTTGCTGGCGACGTATACAGGCCCGCAGCTATAGAGCAGCTAAAAGTACTAGGCGAGCAAATTAAGGTTCCAGTTTTTACTGTTGATGGAAGTACCGATCCTGTATCTATTGCAAAGGATGCCATTAAGCACGCAAAGCAGAATAAGCACGATGTGGTGATTATTGACACCGCTGGCCGTTTGGCGGTTGACGAGGAGATGATGAAGGAGGTTGCCGCAATAAAGAAGGTGGCAAACCCTAACGAGATACTTTTTGTGGTTGACTCAATGACCGGTCAGGATGCTGTTAATACCGCTAAAGAGTTTAACGACAGGCTGAATTTTAACGGGGTAGTACTTACCAAACTCGATGGTGATACCCGTGGAGGGGCAGCACTATCAATCCGTTCGGTGGTTGAGAAACCCATTAAATTTGTGAGCACTGGTGAAAAGATGGAGGCGCTCGATGTGTTCCATCCCGACCGAATGGCAGATCGAATTTTAGGTATGGGTGACGTGGTGTCGCTGGTTGAACGTGCACAAGAGCAGTATGACGTAGAGGAAGCACGCAAGCTACAGAAAAAGATAGCCAAAGATCAGTTCACATTTAACGATTTCTTGTCGCAGATTGCTCAGGTTAAAAAGATGGGGAATCTTAAAGATTTGGCAGGTATGATACCTGGAATGGGAAAGATGATGAAGGATATTGATATTGATGACGATGCATTTAAGGGCGTTGAAGCAATTATTCACTCAATGACTCCCATTGAGCGTGAGACCCCAGCTTTGCTTAACGGGTCGCGCCGTAAGCGAATTGCCCAAGGAAGTGGTACTTCAATACAGGAGGTAAACAAGCTGATTAAACAGTTTGATGAAATGCGAAAAATGATGAAGATGGTGTCGAGTGGCGGAGGCAAAAACTTAGGACGAATGATGGCAAATATGCCTAGACGTTAACAGTAAGTAGGGCAATCTGCCAAATTGAAATACTAATTAATAAACAGCAAAACTATGGAACTACTTGATGGAAAAGGAATTGCCGATAAGGTAAAAGCTGAAATAGCCCAAGAGGTTGAGTCTATAAAATCTAGAGGAGGAAGAATACCCCATTTAGCTGCTATTTTAGTTGGTAACGATGGAGCTAGCGAAACCTACGTTGGGCATAAAGAGAAGGCTTGTAAACAGGTTGGTTTTAACAGCACCCTTTTAAGGTTTAGCGAAACAATAACCGAGTCAGAACTGCTGAATGAGGTGCAAAAGTTAAATGAAAACCCTGAAATAGATGGTTTTATTGTGCAGATGCCAATACCAAATCATATATCAGAGCAAAAAGTTATTGAAGCCATCGATCCCAAAAAAGATGTTGACGGTTTTCATCCTGTAAACGTTGGGCGTATGGTGATCGGACTTCCCTCGTATGTTTCTGCAACTCCCGATGGCATTATTGAACTTTTGCGCAGGTACAATATTGAAACAAGCGGAAAGCATTGTGTTGTTCTGGGCCGAAGCAATATTGTAGGTAAACCCATAGCCAATTTGCTTTTGCAAAAAGCCACTCCAGGTAATTGTACCGTAACTATTTGCCATAGCCGCACCAAAGATATTCCTTCCATTACTCGTACAGCCGATATTCTAATAGTAGCCTTAGGCCATGCCGAGTTTGTAACCGCCGATATGGTTAAGGAGGGAGCTGTTGTGATTGATGTAGGTATTACTAGGGTAAAATCTGATAAAACAAAATCGGGCTGGAAACTTTTAGGCGATGTTAAATTCGATGAGGTTGCGCCCAAGTGTAGTTTTATTACCCCTGTGCCTGGTGGGGTAGGGCCACTTACCATTGTTTCCTTATTGAAAAATACCTTAAAAGCTTCCAAAAAAGAAGTGTACGGATAGGAGTAGGGATAATTTAATGATTTAAAAAATTGCTAGACCAGTTTTGTCTGGCAATTTTTTGATTTAATGCCCACACCCAATAAAAACCTAAATATATCACTCCAATGTGGGGTAGTTTATGGTGAAAAGAGAAAAGTTTTTCTATATTTGCGACTCGAATAAAAATTAAATTTCAATTATACTAACTAATAACAACAATTATGTTTAAAGGACATCCTAAAGGATTAATTCCGGCAGCTTTGGCCAATATGGGAGAACGCTTTGGTTTCTACATTATGATGGCAATCCTCCTATTGTTTCTAAACAATAAGTTTGGCTTTACTGGTTCAACTGGCTCAATTATTTATTCGGTTTTTTATGCTTTAATTTATGTTTTAGCTTTGGTTGGTGGAGTAATTGCCGATAAAACTAAAAAGTATAAGAATACGATCCTCGTGGGCTTGGTATTAATGACAGTGGGGTATTTTCTACTTGCAATACCAACAAAAACCCCTGTTGAAAATATGCCATTAATTTTAACGTTAACACTCTTTGGTTTATTCGCAATTGCCTTTGGAAATGGTTTGTTTAAAGGTAACTTACAGGCAGTTGTTGGTCAGCTTTACGACGACCCAAAATATTCAAGCAAGAGGGAAGTTGGATTCCAAATATTCTATATGTTCATTAATGTTGGTGCAATGTTTGCTCCACTTATGGCGGTAGGATTAAGAAACTGGTGGGTTAAAACTAACGGATTTGAATTTAATGCAGACCTTCCTTCACTCTGTAATCAATTTGTAAGCGGAACACTATCTCCTGAAGCGCAAGTTAGATTCACAGAGCTTGCAGGGCAGGTTGGTGGAGATGTTACAAACTTAGACGTCTTTTCTCGCAGTTACCTAAATATATTTATGGAAGGATACCACTATTCATTTGGAATTGCAATTATTGCAATGTTAATATCCTTAGTTATTTTTTCTCTTAACAAGAAGAGTCTTCCAAACCCAGCACTTAAAAAAGTTGTATCATCAGACTCTGATTCTGCACCAGTAGTTGAAATGGATGCTAAAGAGGTTAAACAAAGAATATATGCTCTTTTTGCAGTATTTGCAGTAGTTATATTCTTTTGGTTCTCATTCCATCAAAACGGACAGTCTCTAACCTTGTTTGCAAATGATTACACAAGGATGCTGAATATCAACTTAGGCTTCACTACACTTCAAGGAGCTGAAGTATTCCAAGCATTTAACCCTATTTTTGTTGTGTTTTTAACACCAGTAATTATTGGTTTATTTGGCTGGTTTAAGGCAAAAGGATGGGAAATTTCTACTCCTAAAAAGATTGCAATTGGTATGGGAATTGCCGCAACAGCATTTGCTGTAATGTCAATAAGCTCTATCGGACTACCTGGAAATGAAGAAAGAATAGCTATGGGAGGTATAGGAGATGCCGTAAGGGTTACACCGTGGTTGTTAATAGGAACCTACTTAATATTAACCGTTGCCGAACTATTTATTTCGCCACTCGGAATTGCATTCGTTTCTCAGGTAGCACCACCAAAGTACCAAGGAATTATGCAAGGAGGCTGGTTAACAGCAACGGCATTAGGAAACCAACTTCTATTTATTGGGGTAATATTCTATAATACTATTCCACTATGGGCAACATGGTCAATTTTTGTAGTAGCATGTTTGGTTTCAATGTTCACAATGCTATTTATGCTTAAATGGCTTGAGCGTGTTTCAAAATAAATAGGTTCACTATGAATTTATACCTCATAGCATACTGTTGATAATATAGAAAAGAGGGGGTGTCGGTAAGGCACTTCCTCTTTTTAATTAATAAGGTTTGAAATGAATAAAATAAGGAAGGACAAATCGCTAAAAAGCGCAAATGTGCTTGAACTTGTACCTGAAAGGTTGCAAGGGTTTGATGTAAATAATTTGGGGCAGGTATCTATTCTTGTGCCTCGTACAAAGAGCAAATTTATGCTACGCATAATGAACCGCTTAAAACGCTCGCCAAACATCACCATTGAACTCGACGAGGTTGGGTCGAAGGTATGGTTACTTATTGATGGACAACTAACAACCCAAGGCATTTGCAATAAGCTTCAGCAAGAGTTAAACGATACGCTAGACCAAGCGCCCGAAAGGGTGGTGAGGTATTTATCGGGCTTATACCATAATAAACATATAACCTTTAAAAAACCCGAAATACAGTAAGAGAATTAAGGGAAGAATGAATTATGATGCGGCTGATAGCCACGACGATTAAATGGAGAGTAACCCCAGCCATAGTCGGGGCCGTTTACCACTCCAAATGATGCCCCAATGCTTACCTTTTCGGATACTTTATAGTCCATTCCAAATGATAGGTTGCTATAATCCGTGGTACTAATGCCCATTTTATAGGGAGATATATACAGCTGATTTTTGCCAAAAGAACCCATCCCGAAAAAGCTTATTTTATCGTTTAGCTCGTAGCGAACATAAGCAAATGCTTCGGTTGGATTTCCGAAGGTTTGGTTTTCGGAAAACTGAGCACCAACGCTATTTGTAAGAGGTAGCCCCCCCATATTTGCATACGAAAATTTTCCGCCAGCCGTAACTTGCAATTTATTTGTAGCCATAAATGATACCATAGGGCTTATAAAAGTTGATGAAAGGCCACCTCCAAAACTTGAATAGCTAGAACCTACCTCAACAGAATAAGAAGGCTTGCGCGTACGGTTTATTTTCCAAGGGTCAAAGGTTGTTGTATCCGATGTAGGCTCAACCCTATTGAAGTATGCAGGGTTGTAAAGTTTGTGCAAATCTCTGGCTAGTTGGGCTTTTGTAAGAGAACCCAACAATAGGAGCGAAATGAGCATACAATACTTAGCACAAGTTTTCATAGTTTAACAGTTAATATTTAGAGCCATATTATATAAACCAAAAACTAAAGGTAAAGTTAGTAATATGAGTGGTTTTTTTGTAGCTTTTTGTGTTAAAAGAACTAAAAACCGTTTGATGTTCGATGTTTTAGAAGAATTTATCTGTTTACAGCAAAAAAATTATATATTAGTGGCACAAATTGACTACTTTTATTACAAAATATTCCAATGGCAAATATTATTAGCGTAATAAACAATAAGGGAGGAACAGGGAAAACGACCACAGTTTTAAATCTGGGCGCTGCGTTGTCGCGCAAAAAGAAAAGGGTGTTGCTCATTGACCTCGACAGCCAGTGTAATTTAACCTCTGCGTTTGGAGTTGATTCCAATGGCGTTGGCATTGGAGAGCTGTTGATAGGGAAAGCAGATTTTTCTGAGGTGATAAAAACGAAAGGGAAGTTATCGTTACTACCTGCTAGCGAAAAGTTGCTCGATTATGAGTTTCAACTCAGCAACGAGCCCGGCAGAGAGTATATGCTTCGCGAGCAGCTCGAGAGGGTAGCCACTAATTACGATTATATTATTATCGATTGCCCGCCAAGCCTCGGAACGTTATCAACTAACTCGTTGGTAGCTGCAAACCATTTTATTGTTCCAATGCAGGCCGAAAATTTTGCATTTATTGGACTCGATAGAATTATGCTGATTTCTGAAAAAGTAAAAAAACGAATGAACCCAGATTTAGAATTAGCAGGAATACTTTTTGTGAAGTTAGACCCTAGAACAAAGTTTAGCCAAGCGGTAATCCATAGTCTATCAGATAATCAGAATTTTAAGGGTAAACTTTTTAATACATACCTAAGGCAAGACATATCGCTAATGGAATCGGGTGCGTTTAAACAAACTATATTCGAGTATGCTCCTAAAAGCCGTGGAGCCGATGATTATTCCGATTTAGCAAAAGAAATACTGAAAATTTATGGCTAAGGCAAAACATACAATTAATGATATTCAGAAGGCGTTACTTTCGAGTACTCGTTATATTAAAGACGAAGAGGCCGAAGAAACAACTTTGGAGCAATCAGGTAATGCAATTAAACCCACCGAAGCGCAAGTTAACATTGACCCCTTGGTAATGAAGAAGATAAAGATACTTGCTCCGTTTGAGGGTGTTACTACTGATGAGCTGATTAACAAAGCGTTAAATCATTATTTAAGACTAAAGTCGCTTCAGCTAGACAAGGCTGTGGAGAAGTTAACGCAAGAATAAGAATGGTTTTTGTTCCTTTAATTTGCTATCTTTTGTAGCTCTAGCATTTGTTTTGACTCCCCTTTTAGTTCAACCGAAGCGTCAAGGCTCTCAAACTCCTCTTCAGAAATCATTCGGCGCAGCAACATTATGCTCGAAAGGTTTTGAAAATACTCAGGCATATATTTTCTAAGCTCAAGGTTACTATTAAAATAGCTTGTAAAGTATGAAGGGCGAGGGATAATGCTTGCAAGAAAAATAGCCTCATTTAAATCAATATCTATTGGCTTTTTTTGAAAATAGAATTGTGCTGCCTCGGTAACGCCGTGAATATTGGGTCCCCAATCAATAATATTGAAATATATTTCGAGCATTCGCTCTTTGCTTACTAAACGCTGCGATTCTATAAGCCAAACTATTAGCGCCTCCTCTGCCTTGCGCGCAATGTTTTTACTTCTATTTAGGTATAAGTTTTTTACCAGCTGCATAGTTATAGTGCTTCCTCCGCGGGCTAACTTTTTATCCTTTATATTACGAGATATGGCGTAGCTAAACGCTTCGGAATCGAATCCTTTGTGAATAAAAAATCCTCCATCTTCAGATATGATAACCGAATTTATAATGTGTTGTGATATGCGGTTTAACGGACAAAAGTTTGGATTTAATGTGTCGATAACAATTTCTTTTGTTGTGGTGTCATTTAAGTATATTTTATAGGTAAAATTTTCGTTTAGCTCCCGAAAGTCGATTTTTCCGTACTGTATAATCCTAAAGTTTTTGGGTGTAAGTTTTGCAAATATTTTTAACCTGTCGGGTTGATTAAAATCTATATTGAGATTGAGGGCAAAACTAACATTCCCATCTACCTCCATATCTTCAACGCTCTTAAATAACCCTTTGGGTATCGACTCAAAAATGTTTCTTGCAGCAAAAATATGGTCTGAAACGTTTAGTGTTACCTGAGGACTATTGCCTACTGTTGATGTTAAGCAGAAGGGGATGGTGATTTGATTGAATGAAGCGTGTGAGGCTGAATCGACAGCAATGGCTTGCGCCGAATGGCGGCTGGATAGACTAAACCCAAGCGAGTCGATAAAAACGGTGCTTTCGGCAAGTCGACCACTCTGGATATGTAAGCCGTAAAATTTTGATTGTAATTTAAGGTGCATACCTCTGTTTTTGAGAGAAGCACCCTTTACGTGAAAATTTAAAGAATCCATTCCAACACAAGTGCCCAATTCCGACTCAATAAGTGGAAGGGTGTAGCTATTCTGAAAGTTTACGCTGAAAATAGCGCTATGGTTTTCGGGGTTAACCTTACTTTTTACAAAAAAATGGTCATTGCCATTGATGGAGGAAACTATGAAGTTAGAAGAAGAGTTCCCGCGAATACTTTCAAACTTACCAGCCGAAACGTGAATCCTTTCATTTTTACCATACTCTAAAAATAGGCTAGCGCAGCTAATACTGCTATTTGTATATAGGTTGTAAACTGATTTAGACAGGCTAATAGCCATTGAGTTTAAACGATTTAAAAGTAGCGCTTTCCCATACATATATGGGAGGGAATCACTATCGACATAATTCTTATTGGCTGGAATACCTTTGGGTTTTGTCTTCAGCTTTAAAAGGTGTGGTATTGAAACCTTAGCATATATTGAGGTTAACGTAACGGAAGTATTTGAGCTACGATGCAGAATATAAAGGCTATCGACAAGCACATTTGATAGCCCCGTTATTCTCAACCCAGAGTACCTGATGTGTAAATCATATTTTTGTTCTATACTTTGAACCTTTTGGTTTAAAGCATATCTAAAAATAGTTGATTTTAAAAAAAATAGCAGCATAACCAGCGCCACAAAAATACCTATTGAAATTACTATCTTTTTCCTCATAAAATAATATCTATTACAAAGGTAACCCAGTTTTTTACAAAATAATAACATCTATTTTTAAATTCGTTTTGCTTTATGCCGATACTGTTATATTTTTAACCGCTCTAACTTTACAAACCTAAAACCTAAAACCTAAAACGTAATGAACTCTATCCTTGCTTGGCTTAACTATGTTATAACCCTTTACAATGAGTATGTTGGAGGTTATTTAATCCTTATACTATTGGTCCCCACTGGTATATACTTCACTTTTAAGTATAAGTTTTTGCAGATTACTCATTTTGGCCATGCGCTAAGGTTGGTATCGGGTAAGTATAGTAATAAGCACTTAGTAGGCGATGTTAGCCACTTTAGAGCGCTTACCACCGCTCTTTCTGGGACTGTTGGTACGGGCAATATAGTAGGGGTTTCTTTGGCTATTTATTTAGGTGGGCCGGGTGCCATTTTTTGGCTCTGGGTAACGGGTTTCTTTGGTATGATGATAAAGATGGTGGAGTGTACCTTGGCACAAATTTTCAGAAAGGTTAACGAGGATGGTTCCATTTCTGGCGGACCTATGTATTATATTGAGATTGGTTTGAAAGAAAAACTAGGTCGTTTTGCAAAACCACTGGCGCTTATTTTTGCAGGAGCGGCTGCTCTTTGTACACTTGGCACAGGAAATATGGCACAGGCTAATTCTATTTCAGATGTTATGCTTACAAGCTATAATATACCAGTTTTGGTAACAGGAGCGGTTTTGGGTCTTCTGGTTCTACTTATTATTGTTGGAGGATTAAAACGAATTGCGAATGTAACTGCTGCTCTTGTGCCCTTTATGGCTGTTGTTTATTTTATCTCTGCAATAATAGTTGTAGGAGTGCATTGGCGCGATATTCCTGGTGCTTTTGGCATAATAATAAACGATGCTTTTACCGGAACAGCCGCAACAGGTGGTTTTGTTGGCTCAACTTTTATTATGACGCTAGTGTGGGGTGTTCGCAGAGGTTTATTCTCTAACGAAGCGGGACAGGGGTCGGCCCCAATGGCACACGCTGCAGCCAAAACCGAACACCCAATGCGTGAGGGTTTTGTCGCTTCACTCGAACCGCTGGTTGATACCCTAATTATTTGCACGCTAACCGCTTTGGTTATTGTAATAACAGGGGCGTGGGAATCGGGTATAAAAGGTGTGGGAATGACAGTTCTTGGATTTCAGGAAGGTATGGGCAAGGTTGGGCTTGGCGGTTTAGCAACCCATATTGTTACGCTGGGCTTGCTTCTATTTGCATTTTCTACCATTATTGCTTGGTCGTACTACGGCAGTCGAGCCATTCAGTATTTATTTAGCGATAAAGCCATTAAACCCTACTATTTTGTTTTTGCCTTGTTTACCTTTTTTGGTGCAATTTGGGGAATTGATATTGTATGGAATTTTGTGGATATGGTGATTACATTTATGACCATACCTAACCTTATTGCCATATTGCTCTTAGCTCCCGTTATGACCAAAGAAGTAAAACGTTATAAAGAGTTTTTAAAGCAAGAAAAGTTGATGGGAAGAAAGTAAGTAGGGGTGTAATATTATGCTTATAGTTAATGGATAACATCTATTAGTTTCTATAATGGTTAAACCCTGTCTGGCCATGAATTTGGCATCTCTCCGCTAAAGCCCATTTCAGGGAGATTGTTAATTAATTCAACTTCTTCTGAAGTCAATTCAAAATCGAATAGATTGATGTTTTCTTCAATTCTTTTGGGTGTTACCGATTTAGGAATGACAATTACATCGTGCTGTATAATCCACCTCAGGCAGACTTGTGAGACTGTCTTTTTATGTTTTTTGGCTATTGCCTCTAATGCTTCATTGCCAAATACTTTACCTCTTGCCAAGGGCGACCAAGATTCAACCACAATATTCTGGTTTTTACAATACTCTGTTAATTCTGGCTGCCAATATCCCGGATGAAATTCTATTTGATTTATTGATGGGAGAACTTTCGCCGTTTGAAAGAGAGCATCTAAATGTTCTTGAAAAAAGTTGCTTACGCCTATGGATTTGATCTTTCCTTCAGCCTGTAATTCTTCCATTGCCCGCCAACTATCAGCATTGGTTTTTTGCCAGTTATCATAGTTTTTAGCATTTGCAGGCCAATGTATTAAGTATAAGTCAAGGTATTGTAAATCAAGCCTATTTAAAGATTTTTTAAGCTCTGCTTTGGTTGCTTCATACCCTAAGTTTTCACGCCATAATTTTGTTGTTACGAATATCTCCTCTCTGGAAATTCCACTAGCTTTAATCCCTTTGCCAACAGCCACCTCATTTCCGTATATTGCAGCGGTATCAATTAGGCGATACCCATTTGATAAAGCGTAATTAACCGATTCAACCCCATCTTGCCCCATTGATTTGTAAGTTCCAAAACCTACTATTGGAACCTTATTCGTATCATTTAAAAGTATTTCTCTCATAGTTTCGTCTAGTTTAGTTATTGGTTTTACTCTTTCTATATAAAACATAACTAGGCACAATTAGTTCCCTCCAAAACATATAGTTATTATAACTATGTAGTTTCAGAGTGGCGACTCCAAATTATTTTGAAAATATTATTAGGTTTTAAACCAGTAGACTGGCAATTTGGTAATACCCGAACGAAACAATCCAAGCTAGCGCTGTAGTGTAAAAAATTGTGAAGGCAGCCCATTTCCAGCTACCCGACTCCTTTTTTATGGCTGCAATTACGGCAACGCATGGAAAGTATATTAGTATAAACAGAAGGAAAGAGAATGCACTAATTGGGGTGTAAACTTTTTCGCCAACCTTTGGTCCCGAGGTGTGAACCTCGTTTTGTAGCTTGTGAATTAATGTTTGGCTCGTTTCGTCGGCATCCTCACCTGCCTGCACCAGCACCCCGAGCGTGCTAACCACAATCTCCTTGGCCGCTATGCCCGCAAGTAGGCTAACTCCCATCTTCCAATCGAAGCCAAGTGGGCGGATAACTGGCTCAATAAATTTGCCTATTTGTCCGAGGTACGAGTTGCCCTGCTTTTCGGCAGTAATTTGGTTGTTTGTATCTTGGTTTGAGATTATATCAGGTGTTGCAATGCTGTTAGTTTCCGGTGCCTCAATACTTTCGTGAGCTAAATAGGCTGTTTCGTCTGTGTTAACCTGTTCAGTTTTGTTTATAGTATTTGAAATATCCTTAGTATCTCGAGGGTAGTACCCTAAGGCCCATATAATAATAACAGCAACCAGAATTACGCCTCCCATTTTTTGTAAGTATTGCGACGACCTAAACCACATATGCCTAAGGGTTGATTTTATTGTTGGAATGCGGTATGGAGGGAGTTCCATTACAAATGGAACATCTTCACCTTTAAACAACGTTTTTTTAAACAGCAGAGCCATCAATACGGCAATAATAATACCAATTAGGTATATTAGAAAGAGTAGCGAACCAGCGTTATTTGGGAAAAATGCTCCCAGGATAAGAATGTAAACAGGAAGCCTTGCACTACAGGACATGAACGGATTAATGAGCATGGTGACAAGCCTGTTGTTCTTGTTTTCAATTGTGCGCGTGGCCATTATAGCCGGAACATTACAACCAAAACCCATAACAAGGGGAATAAACGATTTGCCGTGTAGCCCAATCTTGTGCATAAGCTTATCCATAATAAACACGGCACGAGCCATATAACCAGTATCCTCAAGTATTGATAGGAAGAAGAAGAGCAGCACAATGTTTGGCAAGAAAACGATTACGCTTCCAACCCCACTAATTATTCCGCCAATAAGTAGGTCTTTAAATGCACCGTTGGGCAGCACTTCCGCCATAAAACTGCTAAGTAATGATACCCCTTGGTCAATCCAGTCCATAGGGTAAGCGCCCAATTTAAAGGTAGTAAAAAAACTAAACCACATAAAAAGTAGGAAGATTGGAAACCCGAAGTATTTATGGGTTACAAAGTCGTCAATTTTCTGGGTATTCTGCTTTTTCTTATTTGGGTTTTCTTGATATGTCTCTTTAAGTGCACCAGCAATAAAGCCGTATTTAGCATCAGTTATAAGGGTTTCAGAGTCCTCATTGTAAATGTCTTCAAGCCTCTTAATTTGGGTTTCAGATGCATCAATTATATCATGGTAACCATTTGCTTTACTTAGTATTCGTTGGGCTTGTTTATCCTTTTCAATTAATTTTATGGCTAGGTAACGAGACGAGTAGTGTAGGTGTATATTTTGGTTTTTGTTCTGCCTCATTGGGGCTTGAATTGCCTCAATGCTGCGTTCAATGTGCTCGCCGTAGTTAAGATGAACGTGCCGTAGGGTTTTGTCCTTATCAGTATAAACATTTATAACCGTATCGAAAAGCTCCGATATTCCTTTCCCTTTTGAACTTACAGTTGGCACCATAGGTATACCCACCATTTTACCCAAATCCTTGTAGTTAAATTTATCGCCTTGCGCTTCCAGCTCGTCGTACATATTAAGGGCGATAACCACCTTGATATCCATATCGATAAGCTGGGTGGTGAGGTAGAGATTCCGTTCGATGTTCGATGCATCAACTACGTTAATAACAAGGTCGGGCTTTTGGTTATGAATAAACCTGCGAACGTACAACTCTTCGGGTGTGTAGGCGCTTAGTGAGTAAGTTCCTGGTAGGTCGGTTATATTAAATGTGTAGCCTTTGTGTTTAAAATGTGCTATTTTCGAGTCTACGGTAACGCCACTATAATTACCAACATGTTCACGTGCGCCCGATGCGAAGTTGAAAAGAGTTGTTTTTCCTGAATTTGGATTACCAACAAGCGCTACGTTTACAATTTTCCCTAACTCTTTTGCTCCAGTGGTAACAATATCGAACTCATTTTTGTGCTTTAGGGTGCCGTTATAGAATGGTTTTAGAATATTTTTAGCCTCTTCGGGGGTAACTATTTCAATTAAATTGGCTTCGCTGCGACGTAACGACACCTCGTAACCCATAATTGCATATTCAATTGGGTCTCTCAATGGAGCGTTTTTTATAACGGTAACTTTCTTCCCCTTAATAAACCCCATCTCAATTATCCGTTTGCGAAAAGCCCCGCGCCCTCTAACCTTCGAAATTATTCCATATTCACTATTCTGTAGTTCGCTTAGTAGCATTTATTGTAATTTTTAAAAAGACTCTTTATAAATAAGATGCAAACTTAATACCTTTTATGAAATTCCTTATCCCCATAAGTTGGTATTTTGGGTAAACTATTAAGGTAACTCCAAATGAACCGATGGTAGATCTATCATCCAGCATAGATACTATTACCGATTCACTTTCTATAACAATAAAGGCTAGGCATTGTTTTATTGCTAATAAGGCATTAGTTTTGTAACAAATAGTAAGCTAGTAGTGAAAAAAGATGAAAACATATTAAGCCGAATAAAGGGATTGTTGGGTGACGAGAATGCCAATCTTAGCATACTTGAGCATAATGTTGATATTCAAACTCAGGTTGAGTACTTCGATTTTTCGAAATCTCTCGAAAAGGTTACTAGCCCAGACGAAGTGATTACCGAAGAGGCTAAATTATATGACGAGGAGGTTGCCATCGCAGATAAGAAAATGCTGCTTTCAAATTTGGCAACCATCAACAAGGCCGAGGCATTCAGAATAATTCAAAAGTTTTTGCAAAACGCTCCCGATAATCTAAAAGATTGGTCGGTAATGGCGTTGCAGGAGAGCCGTATGTTGCTTGAATCGGAACTGCTCGACGAGCAGCAAGTGTATATTTCAACCGGTTTAGGTGGCAAGGAAGGGAAACTTCGCTATTTTGTTGTCATTTTTTCAGCCAGTAATGATTCCTTGTCGGCTAAGCATAAAGAGGTGGTTGAGAGTGAGTTTAAATTCGCACTGAAAGCACATAGTTGCGATATGGAGGAGATTGTATTTTTTGAACAGTACTTCTCGCTAACGGTACTTATGCCCATAAATGTAACTCTAAAAGAGCCTTTTGCTCAGGCAATAGCTGAGTGCAACTCCTTGGAAAACTTTATAAAACCTGAGTTCTTAATGACCAACGTAAAAAAACTTACAGGCGATGAGATTGTCGATATCGTTACCAAGGGACCCGAAAAAGGACTTTCCCAAGGCTACTAAAAAACCCGACTAGTAGAGCCGGGTTTTAATTATAGTTGCTTTAGTAGCCTAGTTTTCGTCAAGGTCGTCGAAACTTATACTAGACAATTCGTTTTGTAGGCCATCCGCATCATTTTCATGCACATAATCTTCGCGTGCTATCGGTTCGCCCTGTTTTGTTTTTATAAAATCAACAACTTCAGTTAATCCTTCGGTAAATTTCTCGAAATCTTCTTTATAAAGAAAGATTTTATGTTTCTCGAAGAAAAATTTTCCGTCCTGCTGAAACTTTTTCTTACTTTCTGTTATTGTTAGGTAATAATCATTCTGACGGGTAGCCTTTACATCAAAAAAATAGGTCCTTTTACCCGCTCTAATTACCTTAGAGAAAATATCATCTCGCTCATTCCTATCAAGCCCATCTTGATTATTTAACTCATCCATCATTTTTATGCTTTTTTTAATTTAACACTGGATAAATACTGCTCAAAAATAAAAAAATAATTTCATAACCATAATGATTAAAGATGTTTTTCGAAATTTGTTTAATTTTTCTGCTAATTATATTGAAAATCCCCACTAGTTATACTTGTAAGTAGTTTATTATTAGTCGTTTAGTTTTTGTTACTTTGTAAGTTTATTATTTTTGATGCGTTATACTGTGTAAATAGTGGGCTTTATTAATTATAAGTGCGCAAATTATGTTAAATCCTTCAGTTTATTGAAATTTGCTCGTATCTTTGCAATCCAAAATTTTTAGATTCGTTCTTAAATGATTAGCAGAAGATTACTTAGGATTAAGGCATTACAAATTCTCTTTGCCTTTTATAGAGGAGAAAGCGATTCGTTGGCAAAAGCCGAGAAGGAGTTGTTGCACAGTATTAAAAAAGGCTACGATATGTATCAGTACCTTTTTTTACTTTTGATAGAGATACAAGATTTTGCTGAAAAGCGAGTCGAGGTAGCAAAGCAAAAGTTGATGCCAACCCATGAGGACTTACATCCTAATATGCGTTTTATTGAAAACCCAGTTTTTCAACTAATTAGGGAGAATGAGTCAATACAGGATTACCTAACTTACCATAAGTTAAGCTGGGTAAACTATCCGGAACTTATCAAAAAACTTTACCAAAAGATTACCGCTTCTGAGTATTACAAAGCATATATGGAACTTGATTCTGTTGATTTTGTTACACATAGGCAGCTAGTAGTAAGTATTTTATCAAAAGAACTTCTGAATTTCGAAGATTTTGAACTTAGCCTTGAGGAGCAGAGTATATACTGGAATGATGATTTGGAGTTTATGATAGGAATGGCCGTTAAAACCCTCAAAAAGTTCGAGGAAAATCAGCCTGAAACGATTCCAGTTTTCCCTATGTATAAGGATGAGGAGGATGAGGATTTCGCCAAACGCCTGCTGCGAAAGGTTATTCTTAATCACACCGAGAATACCAATATCATTGATAACTATACCAAAAATTGGGATGTTGAACGCATTGCCGGAATGGACATTCTGATTATGGAAATGGCACTGACTGAAATTACCGAATTCCCTTCTATTCCGGTTAAGGTAAGTTTTAACGAGTATATTGAGATTAGCAAGTATTATAGCACCGACCAGAGTAGTACATTTATTAACGGAGTTCTAGATAAGATTATTGCTGCCTACCGTACCGATAATAAGGTACAGAAACAGGGTAGAGGCCTTATTGGAGAAAGCGAAGAGTAGAAAAACAGGTTAATAACTTTTTTATGTTTCGATTTCCGAATTTGTTTATATTCGTACTCCTATTACTCTTTGTTTTTTCGGCGTGCCACTTAGGAAGCTCTGAAGATAAAACTAACGTTCTGCCCGAATATATTGACGATGGTAGAGAGAAACATGCTAACATTGAATTTGTTGAGGATTTTATTGATTTCGGAACTATTAAGAATGGCGAGGTGGTTGTGTTTACTTACAACTTTACCAATACAGGAAATATCCCTCTTATAATTAATGATGTTGTAGCGGGTTGTGGTTGCACAAAAACAAAACTTAGCAAAAAGGTGCTGAGGCCCAATGAGGAGGGAACTCTTGAAGTTATTTTTGATAGCAACGGTTGGTACGGAATGCAGTTTAAACCAATCACCATAGTATCAAACGCCCTTACGCAAAAGCGTTCGGTAACACTAAAAGTAAACGTTGTAAAATAAATTTCAAACATTTAAAAACATCTAATTATGACAAACACACTATTTGTAACTTTACAAGCCGCAGCAAGTGGCACAAACCCATACATGTCTTTTATAATGCTTGGGCTTATTGTTGTTGTTTTCTATATGTTTATGATTCGTCCACAAATGAAACGCCAGAAAGAGCTGCGTAAATTTCAGGAAGAATTGCAAAAGGGCGATAAGGTAATTGTTGCCGGCGGTATTTTCGGAAAAGTTTTTGAACTAAAAGACGACCATATTGTGGTTGAAGTATCTGATAACGTAAGGATTAGAGCCGTAAAGAGCACTGTGCTTCGCGATTCAAGCGATTTGCAGCAGAAGTAGGTTTTTTTTATACCTTTGCAGAGTTAAGAATTTGTGTACACAAATTCTTAACTCTGTTTTTTTTGTCCACTATTTAAGCGTTGAATATGGAGTATAGCGCATTAAGAAAATATGTGCAAGCAATAACCAAGCAAAAGACAAGGTTTAAAACTCGCTTGGCTATTTTTGGCTTTTTTTGTGTTGTTGCGTCCATATTGTGGTATCTTAACAAGTTAACTTACGAGTACACTTCAGAGATAACCTTCCCGTTAAAAGTTCAGAATATGCCTAGCGGAAAGGTGCTGGTGGGCGACCCACCCAAACAAATACCTTTGCAAATAAGAGGGTATGGTTACATCCTTTTACGCTACAGGCTAGGAGCATCCCTTTCCCCTATATATGTTGATTTGGAGCAGGCTCCGCTTATGCCATTTAAAAACTCAGACACCAAATATTTCCTACTAACGAGCACTTTGCGTAATATAATCTCAAACCAGCTACAGAGCAACCTGCAACTTGGTTCGGTTGGCATAGATACGCTTCATTTTGAGTTTGCCAAGATGGTTCAAAAAAAGGTTGAAGTGAAGCTGGATTTGGCATATACCCTTGAACGTCAGCATATACTGGCTAACCCAATAATCCTTTTGCCCGATTCTATAGTAATAAGTGGCCCCAGAACCCTAATTGACACCATTACTTCGATTTATACAAAACCGCTAAAACTCGATAAACTCTCGTCAACATACACCACAATGGTGCCTGTAAACGAAATAAAGCAGGTGGGCCTTTCGCATCGACGTGTATCGGTTACCATTCCGGTTGAGAAGTATACCGAGGCAAATATCTCTAAAACCATTGAGATTAGGAACCTGCCCGATAGCTTAAAGCTAATCCTATTACCTAAAATGGCGTCAATAAAATGCAATGTGCTGGTAAGCAGGTATCGAGAGCTAATTGAGGGAGGGGGGGTAACCCTTTATGTTAATTATGATGCGCTAAATATACGTGAGAATAGCAAACTTGAGGTGCAGGTTGAAGCGAAAACCTATAGCGTTAAGGTTATTGAGGTTAGCCCAAAGTATGTTGACTATTTAATTGAGAAGATTCAATGATTAGGGTTGGCATAACAGGCGGTATAGGAAGCGGCAAGTCGGTGGTTTGCCGAATGATTGAAGCTATGGGGTACCCAGTTTACAACGCCGATGCGGAAGCAAAACAACTATCGGATACGAATGAAACCATTGTGAGCGGTGCTAAAGCATTGTTTGGCAATTCAATTTATTGTGAGGGTAAGTTAGATAGAAAACGTGTGGGTAGCTTGGTTTTTGCCGATGCAAAACTGCTCGAACGGTTAAATTCTATTATTCATCCTGTTGTGGCTGCTCATTTTGAAGCGTGGGTTTTGGCAAATAACCAGCATCGCTTGGTGTTTAAGGAGGCCGCCATTTTGTTTGAAAGTGGTGCCTATAAACAGGTTGATAAAACGGTGGCTGTATGGGCTCCCGATGTTGTTCGAATTGCTAGGGTACGGAGTCGCGATGGTGTTTCGGAAAATGAGGTGCGTGGTCGGATGGCAAATCAAATGCCTCAACATCAATTGGTTGGAAAGGTTAGCTATGTAATTAAAAACAATGGCGAGGAGCTTTTGCTTCCTCAGGTTGTTAATCTTATAAATTCATTGTTAGAGATTTAAGCGTTTAATAGATAGGTTTATTTCAATATATTTGGTTTGATATGGCAAAGTATGCTAAGTGGATTGGTGGTGGGTTAGGTTGGGCTCTTTTAGGCCCTCTTGGCGCCGTTATTGGTTTTGCGGTTGGTTCGCTGTTCGAAAGTTCAAGTAAGACCGTTTATAGCGGACAAACAAATAATCGGAATAGCTTTTTGGTTACTCTTTTGGTGCTGATTGCTGAGGTTATGCGTGCCGATGGAAAGGTTGTGCAGTCGGAACTAAACTATGTAAAACAGTATTTCTTAAAAAACTTTGGCGAACAAGCCTCAAAAGAGGCTTTAATGTTGCTTCGCGATATTCTGAAGCAGGACGTTCCGCTTCGCGATGTTTGCTATCAGGTTCGCGATAATATGGACTACTCGTCGCGGTTGCAACTCCTACACCTGCTTTTTGGTATTTCTGAAGCCGATGGGGTTAAGCATCCCAAAGAAATTGAGGTAATTAATCGTATTGCCGATTGGATTGGTATTTCGGCTACCGATTACGACTCAATAAAAGCTACGTTTATTGATAACAGTGAAGCGTACTACAGAGTTTTAGAGGTTTCCCCCAGTGCTACAAACGACGAATTAAAAAAGGCATATCGCACAATGGCTATTAAATATCATCCCGATAAGGTTGGATACCTAGGCGAAGATATTCGTGCATCGGCCGAGCAAAAGTTTCAAAAGGTTACCGAAGCCTACGATAAGATTAAGAAGGAGCGTGGCATAGTTTAGCATAAAATAGGTACATAAATTTCATTTAATATAGGTTGTCAGATAGGGTTTTCATTCACTATAATTCGTCTGCTAAACCGTGCTTTAGTATAACCCAGTAATATTTTTTTATGTTTAAAAATTCGTCAATACTTATTTTCATACTCTTTTTACTAGCTTCTTGTGTTAACAACCAGCAAGCTGATTCGGCGCAACAGAATAAAACTTTAGCAACATTTCCA
This sequence comes from Bacteroidales bacterium, assembly GCA_041656735.1. Taxonomy (GTDB): domain Bacteria; phylum Bacteroidota; class Bacteroidia; order Bacteroidales; family Tenuifilaceae; genus Perlabentimonas. Next base: position 22,475 of record JBBACY010000037.1, read on the forward strand.
GTTGAACAGGCCACCGGCTTTACTTTGTCTGCAATTGAGCAAGGCTACCAAATTAGCGTAACCAACCCTTGGCAGGAGGCGCAAGGGGTTGAGTACCGATATTTACTTACCGATAAGAATATTTTGCCAAGGGATGTTGCATTTGATGAGGTTATTAAAACTCCTGCTAAGCGTATCGTGTGCCTGTCAACCACGCACGTGGCTTTTATTGATAGGCTGGGGGAGGCCAACAGGATAGTTGGTGTGTCGGGGGCTGATTATGTGAGCAGTGAGTTGGTACAAAAACGGATAGCCGAAAAACTGGTTAAGGATGTGGGGTACGAGCAGGCGCTGAACTACGAGCTAGTTGTTTCTCTTAAACCCGATGTGGTTTTGGCATACGGCGTGGGTGCCGAGATGGCGGGGTATCTTCAGAAGTTAAAAGATTTAAAAATTCCCGTAATATTTATTGGCGATTACCTTGAGGAAAATCCGCTAGGAAAGGCCGAATGGATTAAGGTTTTCGGACTGTTGCTCGATAAGTATGCTTTGGCCGATAGTATTTATAGTGAGGTGCAAACCGAATATTTAGGGCTAAAAAATATGCTACCCAAAGATATTGTTAAGCCAAACGTATTTATAAACCTACCGTGGAAAGATATTTGGTATTTTACTGGTTCACAGGGGTATTTGGCAAGCCTAATTGATGATGCTGGGGGCAACTACCTGTTGCGGCATCTTGAGGGAAACCGAAGTTACCCTTTTAGCATTGAAAATTCTTTGGAGTATGCTGCCAAAGCCGATATCTGGATAAACCCAAATATGGCTAATTCCGTGGCCGATATTATTGCTGAAGTGCCAATCTTAAAAGGATTCTCGCTCGTGTCGGACTCTACTATTTTCAACAATAATAACAGGGTAAGCCCCAAGGGAGGCAACGATTTTTTTGAGTCGGGTACGGTAAATCCTCATCTTATTTTAAAAGATTTAATTAAGATTTTTCATCCAAACCAGCTACACCACGAATTGGTTTATTACAAACCCTTACGATGAGCCAACCTAAGCCGACGACAAAACCTATGGTTCAACGCAATCTTGCTCTTTTTAGCGGGTTAATTGTGCTGTTGGCCGTTCTTTTTTGTCTCGATTTGCTTTTCGGTTCGGTTACTATTCCGTGGGTCGATGTGTTAAAATCGATTTTTGGTAAGGCTGATAATGATGTTTGGAATACCATTGTTCGCGATTTTAGGTTACCCAAATCTATTACAGCGGTGCTAGCGGGCGCAGCCCTATCGGTTAGCGGCTTGCAAATGCAAACTATGTTTCGTAATCCGTTAGCTGGGCCATACGTGCTGGGTATTAGTGCTGGTGCAAGCTTGGGAGTAGCCATACTGGTTCTGGGGATGGCTTCGGTAGGAACGTATAGTCTTACGGGGCTAGGTACTAGCTTTAGCCTTGCAGGTGCTGCAATATTAGGCTCTATGCTTGTGCTGCTGGTTGTTTTGGCTGTGTCTATTAGGGTAAAGGATATAATGACCATCCTGATACTTGGAATGATGTTTGGCTCTGCTGCATCGGCGCTGGTTAGCGTTTTACAGTACTTTAGTAACGAGTCGATGCTAAAGGCTTTTGTTATATGGACGATGGGCAGCTTAAGCTCGGTGGCGGGTATGCAGCTTAACGTTTTTGCCATAATCGTTCTGGTTGGTTTAACGCTGAGTTTTATTTCAATGCGATTACTTAATGTTTTGCTTTTAGGTGATTCGTACGCTCGGGGCGTTGGCTTAAACCTTACGTTAACTCGTATCCTAATCTTCACGTCAACAAGCCTTCTTGCTGGGGGCGTTACGGCCTTTTGCGGGCCAATTGGTTTTATAGGCATTGCTGTACCCCATATTGCCCGAATGATATTTCGAACGGCAAATCATACCGTGTTACTTCCAGGGGTACTGCTGCTGGGTAGCATTATGTTGTTGTTTGCCGATATTATTTCGCAGCTGCCAGGGCTAGAAATTACGCTCCCAATTAATTCGGTGTCAGCATTGTTAGGTATTCCTATTGTAATTTTTGTGGTACTAAAAAATCAACGCTTTTCGGGTGTATAGCTATGCAAAAGGGCGCATTTACCATATCAATTAAGAATGTAGAACTTGGTTACTCAAAAGAAAAACCTTTGTTACCCAAGTTTTCTGTGGAAGCAAATAGCGGCGAACTTATTGCCCTAATTGGCCGCAACGGTATTGGTAAAAGCACTCTATTACGCTCAATTATGGGATTGCAAATGCCAATGTTGGGCTCAATTTATGTTGATGGGGTTCCTGTTTCAAAACTTGGCCGAAAGCAAAAAGCGAAAGCTGTAAGCTTTGTACCTGCCGAGTCGGTTAGGGTAGCCAATTTGCACGTGTGCGATTTTGTTGCGGTTGGTCGGTTTCCATACTTAGGATGGTCGCGTACCCTATCGGCCACCGATTGGGAAAAAGTTAACTACGCTCTGGCGTTGGTAAATATTTCGCATTTAGCCCACAGAGATATTTCTACCATAAGCGATGGGGAGCTGCAAAGGGCAATGGTTGCTTTTGCCTTGGCGCAGGATACTCGCATTATTATTTTGGATGAACCAACAGCTTTTCTCGACTTACCCAATAAGTTCGAAATGGTAAGCCTACTTTCCGATTTAGCGCAGAATAACGGCAAAACCATAATTTACTCTACCCACGATTTGCAGGGGGCAATTCACGAAGCCGATACCATTTGGATGATGCTGAACGAGGGTTTCTTATCGGGGGCACCCGAGGATTTAGCGTTAAATGGTAAGTTTAAGCAGCTTCTGGCCGATAGTCAGGTGTTGTTCGACTTGGAGTCGGGATTGTTTCGTAATAGGCGCCGTTCTTTAAAAACTATCGCTTTTGAGGGTGAGGGCACCGCGGCAATTTGGACTACCAAAATGCTTGAGCGAGTTGGATTTAAAGTAGGTAGTAATGCGGAAGGGATGAAGGTAACGTGTAAACAGCAATATAGCTCGACTGAATGGATTCTTACTAAAAATGGTGTTTTGCTATTTAAAACCCATACCCTTTACGAGTTGGCTCAAAAACTTCGCGAGGTTAACCCGTATTCTGATTAATACTTGCTTAGGCTAGTCGCTTAAATTCACTAGTTCCCTTTTCACCAAATCTTTTAGTACCCAGCGCAGCTCGTTGAACGAGTAGTTGTCGCCGAGAGCCTCTTTTGCGGGGGTAAGGCGTAAATCATCGGTATTGGTGAAATGGTTGGAAATTGCCTCAATTTTTTTTGCGTCAACAAGTTGAGTAATTAGTATATCACCAGACGCAATGTAGCGGTCAAGATGGCCGGCAATGGTTGAGAAAACCATATCACGTTCCTTTGCAATCTCGTCAATGCTTTTACCCTGTTTAAACATCTCATACGAAATCTCATATGATTTTTGATTAGAAGCATCGCTCTTCTCTTCAAATATTTCTAATTCCGGTATTTCTAAACCTTTCTCTATGCGGTACTCCTTAACAATATCAATAATATCGTTTCCAAAATCGGCAAGCTTTTTGGGCCCGATACCCGATATTTGCTTAAGTGTTTGCAAGTGGCAAGGGAGCTTGTTAGCAATCTCGTAAAGTGAACTTTGTTTTAAAATTCGGTATGCCGAAACCTTTTGTTCGTCGGCAACGCCCTTACGCCATTGTTGTAAAGTATTAAAAAGCTCGCTGTGCTCTAAGTTTAGTTCAATTGCTTTGTCGGTTTTTTTAGAACGTTTCTGCTGAGGTAAATCCATACCTGCTGTGGCTCTTGCATTTATATATTTCAGCGAGTTAAACCCATTATCGCAGGTTTTGAGGCAAGCCAATTTTTCTGATATACCCTTGGTTATTCTTTCAAACTGGGTCTTTGCTTTACTTTCAAGCTCCAAGCTATCAGTTTCGTAGTTTATTTTCGAAAAAGGCTTAAGAAAGTCATCCTCTAATTTGGGTATAAAATACAAAGTCGCTTTTTTTATTCGCTCCTGTAGTGCTGCATTTTCTTGTACCGAACCATCGGCGTCGGCAATTTTATTGATTTGTAGAATAAATTTCTGTGAAACGTCAAAAATATTCATTTTAAACTCGCTTACTAGCGCGCCAAGCGAGTTGGCAAGCTCGGGCAAAAAGCTGGACGAGTTTTCACGAACCAACCGCAGGGTATAGTCAACGGTTCTTTGGAGTTGCGCAAAATCGAACAGTTCTACCATAAGGTTTTTCTGGTATTCAACCTGCGATTTAGAGAGGGTTGTTGGGGTAGGCTGATTGTTTTCAACATCCTTAGAAAATCCCTTAACCGTTTTGTCGGTAATAATGCTGTTTGTGTTAATTTGTGAACTAAGCACCAACCCCTCAAATGTGCGGCATCTGCTAAGCGCCACATAAACTTGCCCGTGCGTAAAAGCAGCCTGCGCATCAATTATTGCCCTGTCGAACGTTAGCCCTTGGCTTTTGTGTATGGTTATTGCCCACGCCAATTTTAAAGGGTATTGCGTAAAGGTCCCGGTTGTATCCTCCTTAATTTCCTTCGTATTGGGGTTTATGGTATAGCGAGTATTTTCCCACATTAGTGGGGTAACCAGAATAGGTGATGGGTCGTTGGGGCATTGAACGTAAAGTCCTTCATCGTCAATATCTTCGAGCGTACCAATTTTACCATTAAAGAACTGTTTCTCGTAAGTTGGGTCGTTTTTAACAAACATAACCTGTGCGCCAACTTTCAGTGTTAAGTCGTAATCGGTGGGGTAGGCGTGCTCAGGAAAATCGCCGGTTACCTTGGCTTTAAATGATTTTGCTTGGGTTTGCAGCGCCTCAAGCTTGGCATTATTAATGCTTTTCGACTGATGATTATGGGTGGTAAGGGTAATGTAACCCTCGTTATCATTCGGATTAAAATTTGGTATATACCTTTTGTTTAGCTCATTGGCACTGTTTGCATCTAGCTCATTGTCGCGAACCCTATTTAGCAGATTTATGAAATATGGGTCGCTTTGCCTAAATATTTCGTTCAGTTCAATACTAATAAAGTTGGTTTGCTGCAAGGCTTTACTGCTAAAGAAAAACACGGTATCGTAAAACTCCTTAAGTATTGACCACTCATCGTCCTTAGCAATGGGGGCAAGCTGTTGCAAATCGCCAATCATAAGCAGTTGAACGCCACCGAACGGTTTATTTCTGTTTTTAAAACGCCTTAGAACCCTGTCTATCCCATCGAGCAAATCGGCCCTTACCATACTAATCTCGTCAATAACCAGCAGGTCTAAACTTTTTATAATATTTATTTTGGTTTTGTTAAACCGCTGAAAACCTGAGTATTCTTCTTTTTTAAATGAATTTTCGGGAAGTTGAGGACCAAATGAAAGTTGAAAAAAAGAGTGAATAGTTACGCCGCCAGCGCCAATTGCAGCAACACCCGTTGGGGCAACTACAACCATTCGTTTTGAGGTAGCTTTTTTTAAATTATGCAGAAAGGTGGTTTTCCCTGTCCCAGCTTTACCGGTTAAGAATATGTTCTCGCCTGTTGTTTCAACAAAATCGAGGGCAAGCTTAAGCTGTGCTGTAACTTTAAAGGTCATTTTGTACGATAATTACTGCTACTCTTTTTTATAAAATTACAATAAATCATCTTTATTGCAAATGGTTTCGTATAAATATTAGTTTAAGTCTTATCTTTATAAGTCACCTGCATTAACAAGGGCTATATTCTGAAAATAAAATTTTGATTTTTTTGATAAAGTAAACTTATTAGTTAACTTTGTGCTATGGTTATAAGAGTAATTGTATACAAGAATAATTTTGTGGACTTTTACAAAATTCAGGATTTAAAGACTCAGGAGAAAATTGAATATGTTCTAGATTTAGTGAGATTTGAAAGACAAGTGCCAAGAAATTTTACAAATTGCTTGATAATACCGATGGAATTTGGGAAGTTCGAGTAATAACGGCTTTTAAAAGTATTCGAATTTTATGCTTTCAAGATAAGGGAGACCTTGTTGTGCTTACAAATTGTTTCCTAAAGAAAACACAGAAAACCCCATAAAAAGAGATGAAAATTGCTGAGAAGTTGAAAAAAGAGTATTTGAAAGAAAAATATGGAGGATAATAAGATGAAAAATACAACTGATTTTGAAGATTTATTGAAGGTTAAGTATGGAGAAAAAGGAGTCCCATCAAGAGATAGGTATGATGCTGGTTCATTAGCTTTTAGACTTGGAGTTATGCTGAAAGAAGCAAGAAAAGATGCCCAAGTTACGCA
>JBBACY010000038.1:0-28582 GCA_041656735.1 Bacteroidales bacterium
CTTAATTAAGCAAAAAGAATTTGTTTTTGAAAGGGACTTATTTTCTGGATAATTTCTTGTTTTACAAGGTATCTAGGGCGATACAGAGTTATTTTTATCTATTTTTGAAAAGTTTCGGATGCTAGTGATACAAAAGTAGCTAATAATGCTTGGCTTAGAATACAATTTGGTATCAATTAAAAGATAATCCTGTACTGGGGTATGGCCATCATACTTGTTTGGTAAATAAGTTTTGACTCGCCAGTGGTTTCGTTGAAGGTTTCACCCTGTATGTTCTTGTAGTTAAGCAGGTTAGTTATTTCAATACCCCACTCTTGGGTTATGCCTCTCTTGTTTGAACGGAAAGCAATTTTAAGGTCGGCCTTTACATAATCATTTAGTTTTTTGCTAAATGCCTTGTTGTAGTCCCATTGTCGTTCATATTTTTGAGTTTCCTCGTTTAAAACTGCCGCCCACGGGGTAGTTCGTTTTCCACCAGCAACCATCGATTTTATATCAATGGCAAGGGTTCGCTTCACATTCTTTTTGTTCTTACTAAGGTTAAATTCTTTACCCATAAGGCCGTTAACCACGTAGTTATTATTAAAAGCGGTGTTAAATTTGAGGTTGTTGCTGCCCGTATATTTCGACTCGAACAGCGATGCGGTAACTAAAAAGTAAAACCCTTTGTTTAAAAATCGTTCAACGGTTAGCTCAACCCCATAATTTTCGCCAGTTCCCTCGTTGGTAAGGTAGGGCGAGGGCATATTAAATACAAAGCTTGCCCCGTTGTTAAGCATTGAGAATGAGTTACTGCCCAATCCGTCAATGGGCGCATCAAAAATTGATTGATAGTAGGTCTCAAACCTTATTCTTGTGTATTGGTTTAGCTTAAAATCGTAACCAGCTACCAGATGGTGGCTTTTTGTTAAACCGAGGTTTGTATTGGGATTTATATGTGCATTGTTATTTAGCGGATCCTGTAAAAAGTGGGCAAATAGCGGGGCTATTTGGCTGTGTAAACCATACCCAAGGCTTACAGAGTGCCGGGTTGATATGCCGTACCTTAAGCCCAATCGGGGTTCGAGAGAGGAACTATTATTTAATGCAAAGTAGTTATAGTGTATGCCAGAGTTTATCGTTAATCTATTGGTTGGCCTAAAATGCCACTGAACGTATGGTTGCAGCATCCAGGTATTGCCATCAAAATTGATTTGATCACGAAATCCATCGTACTTTTTATACCAACCCTCATCAAACAGATTGCTTAACAGAAGTTTTGCCGATATTCCTCCCTTTAGCGTGTGTCTTGAGTTAAAACGATGATTAACAAAGGTTGAGGCCACTATTCGGTTATCGAACATTGATGAGTTGTAAACTCTAAATTTAGCCAAGCTGATACTAAGGGTGTCAACTTTTGTAATGGCTTTTTGCCCCATAGCTGCTACGGTGGTTTTTACATAGGTATTGGGCGATATTGTGTAGTGCGATGATACTCCTACGGTTCCCATATTTGTGCCCGAAGTTATATCGAGCCCTTCGCCTCCGTAAAAGTTGATAGGGTTTTTTACGGTATCGGTTCTACTTTCCCAAATCTCAATTATGCTTAACCCTCCTAGTCCGAATACTGATATATGCCCCAACTTGGTGTTGGGTAAGTTTACTTTAAACGACAAATCCTGATACTTTGGCACTCCAACTGTTCCAAAATCCATACCCAGCGCATCGAATATGGCTAAGGTTGAGTAGCGATAGTTTACTAAGAATGAAGACCCTTTCGATTTTGAAATGGGACCTTCTGCTCCAACCTCAAAGCCATTGAACCCCATTTGCCCGAGAAATTCATATTTTTCGTTGTTGCCGTTCCGTATCTTTAAATCGAAAACACCCGATATGGCGTTTCCATATTCAGCAGGGAATGCACCTGTATAAAAGTCTGAATTTTCAAGAAGCGTATTGTTCAGCATACTCACGGGTCCTCCGGTTGTTCCGATTGACCCCCAGTGGTTAGGACTCGGGATGTCAACCCCCTCGAGCCGCCACAGCAGGCCCATAGGCGAGTTTCCTCTAATTATTATATCGTTTCTCGAATCGTCTACTCCAACAACTCCGGCAAAGTTAGCGGCCATTCGGGCCGGATCGTTCCGGCTGCCTGCATACCTCTCGGTTTCTTCAACAGAAAAACTACGAGCACTTACCGTAGCTAGCCTATTTGTACCCGACGTTTTATCCATACTATATTTTATGGCAACCTCATCAACGGCAATCACCTTTTCGTCCAAATAGATACTAAGCACCAACTCTTTACCCGCTTGTAGGTTAACGCTGTTCATCACAACATCGTGGTAGCCAACATAGGTAATCAGAAGGTTTACCCTGCCCACCGGAACATTTTCGAGCCGAAATACCCCATTCTCATCTGTTGATGTACCGATATTGGGATTTATATGCGTCAAAAAGATGTTGGCACCAGCAAGCGTGGCCTTTGTTTGCTTGTCCATTACCACACCCCTAATGGTTTGCGTAACGTTGTTTGTAAAAGCAAGAAGAGTAAATAAGAGTAAAATTGAGGAGAAGAAAAATCTTTTCATAGGTTCATTTTACGGTTGAAAATCTTTCCATTAAAATGTGTGCCAATAGGTTAAGATATTGTCCTTCGCTATAATGAATAGTATTTGAACTATAATATAGCTAGATTTCCTAACTGCTAAGTAAACTTGCCTCAAGAGCCTCTCGTAGCTTGAGAGGGGCGAGATGCATATCAATCGTTCCGTTCTTAACAAACGATATTTTGCCTGTTTCCTCGGAAACAACAACAACCAGCACATCTGTAATTTCGCTAATACCTATTGCTGCTCTGTGCCTTAGCCCATAGCTAGCTGGTAGGTCGGTTTTTTCGGATAGGGGAAGTATGCACCTAACGGCGTGTATAAGGTTGTTTTGTATAATCATTGCACCATCGTGCAGTGGGCTATTTTTAAAGAAGATGTTCTCAATAAGCCTACTCGATGTTTCGGCATTAATGATATCGCCAGTTTCAGCGTATAGCTGTAAGTTTGAATCTTGAGCTATAACGATTAGCGCGCCATTTTTTTGCTCCGCTAGATTTCGGCAAGCCCTAACAATGGCTTCAATATTAACTGGGGTGTCATATTTCTCGGTTTTTATCCGAAAAAGTCTTTCTATTGAAAACCTATTTTTTGAGAAGTAACGGGTACCAATTAGAAGTAAGAAGCGCCTTACCTCTTGCTGAAAAACTATGATTAGTGCAATTACACCCACTCCAATAATCTGACCTAAAATGCTGCTTAGCAATTCCATATTAAGGGCTTTAACGATTAGCCAAAAAAGGTAAAGCGAAAAAATACCCATAAATATGTTAATGGCAACAGTTCCTTTTATTAGTACATAAATTTGGTATAGTAAGAATGCAACAAGCAGTATGTCAATTATATCGAGTACACGAATACTAATAAAAAGGGGTATAAGGGTAAGGTCCATCACACTATTTATTAACTGTTTTTTAATTGCTCACCTGTGCAGGTTTGAGTTAGCCGGATTGCTTCAACTGCTTCTTTCACATCGTGTACCCTAAGTATTTTCGCCCCTTTTAAAAGAGCAATAGTATTTAGAACCGTGGTTCCGTTAAGTGCCGAAATAGGTTGCGCTTTAAGCGGCTTATATACCATCGATTTACGAGAGAGCCCAACTAGTATGGGTAGGTTGAAAAAACGAAACGTTTCGAGGTTGTTGAGGATAGTATAGTTGTGCTCCAGAGTTTTTCCGAAACCAAAGCCTGGGTCTAATATGATATCGTTTACACCGAGCCTATTTAGCTGTTCAATTTTACTTGTAAAATATTTGAACAGAGCGTCAATAACATTGTCGTATTGCGGATTGTTTTGCATAGTAAAAGGTGTTCCAAGCATATGCATTGCTATATACGGAACGCCAAGTTCAGCAACAGTGCTAAACATTTGTTTATCCATTTCGCCTGCCGAAATATCGTTAATTATATTTACCGAAAAATCATTAACCATTCTTTTGGCAACCGACGCTCGGTAGGTATCAATAGATATAATAGCATTGGGAAAGTATTTACGAATTACTGCCGCAGCTTTGCTTAGCCTTTGTAATTCTTGATCTTCGGAAACAGGATTAGAGCCCGGACGGGTTGAGAAGGCTCCGATGTCAATTATTTTTCCTCCCTGCTCAATTATCTGTTTGGCTCTGTTGTAAATTTTGCGCTTAAGCCTAAACTGACTGCCGTGGTAAAACGAGTCGTTAGTTATGTTAATTATACCCATAACCACGGGGTTACTTAGGTCGAAAAGTTCGCCGTTACAAGTTAGCGTATTTTTACTCTGAAAAAATGTGGGTACGGGGTTCATTGTGTAGATAATTTATTTTGGTTGCTAAATTACAAAACATTTATCATTTGTGGCGGCTATTATATTACGAATTGCATAATTTGCCAATGAGAACCCTTGCTTTATTTTTTGCTAAAATAGTTTCTTCGCGTAAACAAGTAAATCGTATTGATTTGGCAATTTACTGTTTAATGGTGTTTAGTTAAGGTTGCCGGCTTCGATTACTCTTCGAATTCGCTTCCCTATCCAACCTTCAATATTCGATATTCATTATTCGGTGTTCGATATTTGCTATTCAATAATAGTAGGGCGTATTATTTATTGGACTGTTACGTATTCGCTAGGATTACCTAATAATCCCGAAAGGATTTAATGTATATAGCGTTTATCGTTTCGCTATGTTATACGACCTCGTTGAGGTCGAACACCTTACGCTAGTTTATCTTTCTATAAACATTCGAATCCTACGGATTCGTTTGTTCGCTCAGGGTGACGGTCAGGCTGAGCCAAAGTCGAAGCCCAAAGCCATAACTAAACGACATTGAATTATTAATGATTACTCGGGCTGAAAGCCCAACTTATTGTAGCCCGAGGCAACGCCTCGGGTCCGTTGTATTATAGCGGTATTTCGCCCTGTAAGGGCAGATTAAAAAACAGAATTGTAGGTAGTGTAAAGATTTTGCGTACGCATCTGGTTATCGCGAGCGTTCTTTGTGAAATGTAAGTCGGTGAACGATAAACGAAACAGCCTTTCATTATACCAGCCTATTATCATCCAGAGAAACGGGGTACCTTAACCTGCCCTTACAGGGCGACATTTTTACTACTGTATTATTACCCAAGGCGTTGCCTTGGGCTTAATTAAGCTGCCACTTCGTGGCGAAAGACCATAATTGAAATCAATGTCATTTAGTTAAGGTTGCCGGCTTCGATTACTCTTCGAATTCGCTTCCCTATCCAACCTTCAATATTCGATATTCATTATTCGGTGTTCGATATTTGCTATTTAATAATAGTAGGGCGTATTATAAATTTGAATGTTACGTATTCGCTAGGATTACCTAATAATCCCGAAAGGATTTAATGTTTATAGCGTTTATCGTTTTGTTATGTTATACGACCTCGTTGAGGTCGAACATTTTACGCTAGTTTATCTTTCTATAAACATTCGAATCCTACGGATTCGTTTGTTCGCTCAGGGTGACGGTCAGGCTGAGAATAATGAATTACGAAGTAAGGCAATACGAGAAGTCATTGCGCCGAAACAAAAGACCCTCGCTATCCAACCTTCAATATTCGATATTCATTATTCGGTGTTCGATATTTGCTATTTAATAATAGTAGGGCGTATTATCTGCCTGGCTGTTACGTATTTGTTTAACCCCAAAGGGGTTATATGTTTATAGCGTTTATCGTTTTGCTATGTTATACGACCTCGTTGAGGTCGAACACCTTACGCTAGTTTATCTTTCTATAATCATTCGAATCCTACGGATTCCTTTGTTCGCTCAGGGTGACGGTCAGGCTGAGCCAAAGTCGAAGCCCAAAGCCATAACTAAACGACATTGAATTATTAATGATTTTGAATAAAAACGTTACTATTCTCTAACTTAAATCGCGAGCGAACAAATAATTATGCCTGTCAAAGTTTGAGGGTAAACGAAGGTATACTAAAAATTTAGGCAAAACGATAACCCCAAAGCGGGCTGTTTGCTGTTTTTTGCGCCATAGCTAGCATATTCAATAAATGGCTTTGCTTGTAGTGAAACACTGCGTTGTTTATTGTAGGCGAAATTTTTTACCTTGGCTACGTGCACAACATCAATAATGCTAAAAACCTGATTTAAAAGCGATGTGCTTACTCCGAGTATTAATAATGTTTGCGCTTTTATTAAGTTGTTCGTATTGTGGTTATTGTAATTGGGGCTATTGGGCTCATACATTGGCTCACTCATCATCATAACCAGTCCAACTATGCCGCATGCAAACGAAGCTGTTTGACCAGCAAAAAAGCATAATCCTCTAAGAGGTTCGCCAACATAGATGTGTCCCGCACCTACAAAAATAAAGTTGAGCGCACCTGCTGCTATTGGAGAGTATTTTTCATACTCAATATTTTGATTGGCATAGATTGTTTTTGCATCGCGGTAACGTATTTTTTGTGCTGAGGCGCTGCTTACCATAACAAGTAGAATTAGCGCTGCTAATAGATTACGTATCATATTGAAAGATTAGTTTATAGAATTTGAAATGAGGATAAATTCGGCCAGGGCAATGGCTGTAATGGCCTCAATAACAACAGGTACACGTAGGGCAATACAAGCATCGTGGCGACCCTTTATAACCAACTCTTCAACTTTTCCGGTTTCAATGCTAAAGGTATTTTGCTTAATGCTGATGCTTGAAGTGGGTTTTACGGCAACCCTAAAAACTAGGTCATTCCCGTTGGTTAGCCCACCAGTAATTCCTCCAGCATTGTTTGTGGCGGCTTTCCCTGTGTCATCAATAATTGGGTCGTTGTGTTGTGAGCCCATCATTGTGGCAGCAGCAAATCCCGAACCAAATTCAATACCCTTAATTGCCGGAACGGCAAAAGCAAGGTGGCTAATTACAGATTCAACCGAGTCGAAAAACGGTTCGCCTAAACCCAAGGGTATTCCTGTTGCTCGGCACTCAACCAAACCGCCCACCGAGTTGCCTTGTGCTAAGGCGTGGTCTATGGTTTTTTCAATATTGGCACTGCCACCAACCTCTAATAGTTTAGCGTGTATGCTAATGGCAGGGGTAATTTTTTTTGCAAGCACACCTGCAGCAACCAGTGCCAGCGTAAGTCGGCCAGAGAAATGGCCGCCGCCCCTGTAATCATTATTGCCCTTATATCGCTTATATGCAACAAAATCGGCGTGACCAGGGCGAGGTGTGTTGGCTATATTGCCATAATCGGCCGATTGGGTATTGGTGTTTTTAAATAGAATAGTTAGTGGTGCGCCTGTTGTATGCCCGTTAAACCATCCCGAAACTATTTCGGGCGTGTCGCTTTCGATGCGTGGGGTAGTACCCACAGCACCCGATTTTCGTCGTGTTAAGTCGGGAGTAAAATCATCAACTTTAAGTTCTATTCCCGCTGGCACTCCATCAACGGTAACGCCTACAGCTGATCCGTGCGATTCGCCAAAAATTGAAATGCGGAATATGCGTCCAAATGAGTTCATTGTTTTTAGCAGTTTAGCAATTGTTAATCAAAAATAGTAATTATTCTGAAAGATATATTGTTTAGTTTGAATAGTTTCTTTTTAGCTTTTAATGTTTTGTGTTATTCCCTTGTAGGGCTTAGGCTCAGCCTAAGCCTTACACATTGCACTTGGCTTTGCCAAGCAAAAGTTTGTGGCGCTTAGTTTTATCTGTGAAAACCGCAAGCACAGCCTGCCCCGCAACAGACCAAGTCAGGTGTACTCTGAGCCGAACGATTAGTCTGATTACACACCGCAAAACGCAGAATGCCGAACGTTAAACTTGCGAATAGCAATAGCTAAAAGCCAATAGTATACAGGCATATTTAGCATTATCGAGAAATAATGTTTTTCAGAATAGATTTACTACAGGATTGTGTTATATATTTGATGTCAAATTCCATATAATGAAGTTGTTAATTGTTGAAGATAATACCGAACTATCGTCCGATTTGGTAAATTTTTTCACCGGGAATGGGTTTCTGGTTGAGGTTGCTTACAACCTAAAAACAGCCCAGCAAAAAATTTTCGATTACTCGTATGACCTGGTTATTCTCGACTTGGGATTACCCGATGGGAGCGGTCTTGAGTTACTTCGTGAAGCCAAGGCAAGTAAGCTTGAGATGGGCTTTCTAATTGTAACCGCCCGCAATGCCATTGAGGATAAGGTTACGGGTTTAGAGCTAGGTGCCGATGATTATATTACCAAACCATTTCACAAAGCCGAGCTAAACGCTCGGGTAAGGTCAATTTTACGACGCAAAAACGGCGATGGCAATAACCTGCTCGAGTTTAGCAATATCGCCATTAATCTAATGTCGTTTGAAGTGCTTGTAAATGCCGAAGCCATTGAGTTAACCCGCAAAGAGTTTGATTTGTTGGTGTACTTTATGTACAACAAGAATAGGGTGCTAACCAAAGAAAGTATTGTGGAACACCTATGGGGCGATCATGCCGATCAGTCCGATAGTTTCGACTTTATTTATAATCACATAAAGAACTTGCGGAAAAAATTGCAGAGGGCTGGGAGCCAGGGGCAAATTTCGTCGGTTTACGGTATGGGGTACAAATTTACTGAAAAGAAATAAACGTGAAGCCATGAATCTTAAATCAATTCGGTTACTAACCAAAACAACCTTTGTTTACCTAATATTTATCTTAATAGCTTTTTTTGCCACTTCTATATTTATAATTAGAAGTACAAACAGCTTCTTCAATGAGGATAGCGAGGTGTATTTTAAGCGAAGGGAGAGACGGCTGGTTAAATATATTGAGGAGGACCCTAAAGACTTGGAAAAAGTGCACGATTTGGTTAGGGTTGATGGCAACACAAATATTGTTGCCACACAGTACCCCCAATTTAAGGATACAACAATGGTTGCAAGCCAAATGGACGACCCAATGCTGTTTCGATCTAAAACCATACTGGTTGAAACTAGCAAAGGGCGTTTTGTATATACGATGTACAAAAACATAAACGATTTCGATAAGTTTCGCCATGGCATTGTACGCACCATAATAAATACCTTTTTTGTGTTGGCACTCATGCTAACCCTTTTTAGCCTTTTCCTTTCTGGGTTTTTATTTCGCCCATTTCATCAGCTGTTAGCCTTAATGTCTCGATATAAAATTGGCGATAATCTCAATCTGCCAAGCGTAAAAACATCCACCTCGGAGTTTATTAAAATGCAGCAACTGGTGCAAAATATGATAAGTAGGATAGAGGACGATTATAAGAAACTTAAGGAGTATACCGAGAATATGGCCCACGAAATGCAAACACCGCTTGCCATTATTCGCAGTAAAACCGAGGTATTTATTTCTGATGAGGAATTAATGAGTCGCTATGCATCAACGGTAAAGGTAATTTACGATGAGGCAACCCATTTATCGAATTTGGGCAGCACACTTAATTTGCTAACCAAAATTGAAAATGGCGAGTACAATAGGGTAGAGGTGCTAAAAACTTACAGTATTATTCAGAAACATATTGAGACTGTTAGAGAAATGTTTGACCTGAAGAAGCTACAGCTGGAGATTGACCTCGACAAGAACCATACGCTTAGTTTGGACCCATTGCTTTTTGATGTAATGTTTAAAAACTTGCTTAAAAATGCCTTGCGCTATACACCTGCCAACCAATCTGTTCGTATTATTACCAGTAATGGCACTCTAACTATCTCTAATTACGGCGAGCCGTTATCTTTCAATTCTTCAAAAATATTTAATCGCTTTATTCGATGTCAGGATGAAAAAACGTCGTTAGGCTTAGGACTTGCTTTGGTAAAGCAAATTTGCGATTTAAACCATCTGAAAATTTCCTACGTATTTGCCAATCATCAGCACTCATTCACTATTACACATAGTGCAGGATAGCGAAAGCTAAACAATTCCAATCAGTTTCTGTTTGTTTAAAGGATTAGAATTACTGTAGAATTTCAACAGTTTTTCTACAGATTCGGTATGTATTTTTGCCGTTACAATAAATTGTATAATAATTAGAAAATCACAATAATGCTTAAAACATTTTTTACTTTTTCGCTTTCATTATTACTACTAACCAACGTTTTTGCAGTGGATCCTGCCGAGAGTTTGGCTCCGGGAGCCATTAAAGGCTTTGTTTACGATTCATTAATGAGACAACCGCTAGAGTACGCCACCGTTTCAATAGTAAGAGCGAGCGATAATAGCCTAGTTACAGGAACAATTACCGACGAGACAGGTTTTTTTAGAATTAGTGGTATTGATGCCGGAGAATATTCTGTTGACGTTACTTTTATTGGCTATTACAGCAAGCGAATTGGAAATGTTGAGGTTAAACCGCAAATACGCTCGTTTGATATGGGCCAAATTTTGCTTGTTTCATCTAACAAAGATATTGAGGAGGTTGTTGTTGTTGCCGATAGGCCCACAATGAGGTATCAAATTGATAAGAAGGTTATCAATGTTAGTCAGCACCACGCATCCTCATCGGGTTCGGCTGTTGAGGTGCTTGAGAATATCCCATCAATAACGGTTAGTATTGAGGGCGATGTTAGCCTTAGGGGAAGCGGTAGTTTTACTCTACTAATTGATGGTAAACCCAGCATTATGGATGCCAACGATGCGCTTAACCAAATTCCTGCTAGTCAAATTGAAAATATTGAGATTATCACAAACCCCTCAGCTCGTTTCGACCCTGATGGTGTGGCTGGTATAATTAATATTATTATGAAAAAGAATAAGCTGCAAGGTTATAGCGGAGTTGTTAATGCTAGCGGTGGGACTCAAAATAGGTATGGCGGCGATTTTCTGATTAGCTACCGTAAGGAGAAATTCAACTTTTTAGTTGGTGCCGACTACAACCGACGTGGTATGAATGGCGAATCGATTAATAAGAATGAGACCTATAGAAATGATACCACCTTTTACCGTTATAGCCTAGGCGAGTTTGATAGAGGCGGGTATTCTTGGGGCTTTAGGCTTGGTGCCGACTACAATATCAACGCAAAAAACACCCTAAGCGTGGGTTATCGTTTTGGCGATAGAAGCCGCGGCGGTTTCTCCGACCTAGTATACAGAGAATGGATATCGACAACACCAAATGTCGTTTCAGAATACTCTAGTACCGAGGATAGCGATAGGGGCGGTTTTTATCAGCATGTTACTATGGATTACCGTAAAGAGTTTGATAGTAAGGATCATAACATTTTAGCTCAGGTGTCGTTGGGAAGCAATAAATTTTCCGAAGAATCAGAAAACTTGGTGTTCGATGCTAATAACCTTATTACCAATGGACAACATTCATCTGAAGAAGGGCCAGGCACAAGGTTAACCCTAAAACTTGATTATACATTGCCATTTGGTAAATCGAGTAAGTTTGAGACAGGATATCAGGGAAATATTAGCTCATCGGATGACGCAAATACCATGAGTATTTACAACACCGCCTCGGAACAGTTTGAGGTTAATAACTTATTTTCTAAAGAAGTTGATTATCAGACCAATATACATGCGGTTTACGCCATGCTTGGCGGCGAACGTGGCAATTTTGGGTATCAGCTGGGTCTTCGTACCGAGCATACCGATAGACGTATTGATTTAGTTGGGGAGACTACTGATTTTAACCTTAATCGATGGGATTATTACCCAACAGCCCACTTCTCCTACAATCTGCCTGCCGAGCAAGAGATTATGGCTAGCTTTACCCGTCGTTTGCAAAGGCTAAGAGGATGGTATTTAGAGCCTTTCTATTCCTGGAGCGATGCCTACAATGTACGGATAGGAAACCCCAATCTAATTCCCGAGTACATCGAGTCGTATGAGGTTAGCTACCAAAAGCGTTTTACAAAAAATGTGATTTCGGTTGATGTTTACTACAGGGTTACCAACAACAAAATTGAGCGCTTACGAAGCATTTACAAAGATAACGACAACATTTTTTTAACCACTTTTGCCAATGTGGGAGAATCATTTTCGTTGGGAACCGAAATTATGGTTGGGTTTGACCCAGCCCGCTGGTGGCATTTCGACCTAATGGGAAATATATACGATTATAGGCAGGAGGGAACATTCAATGGACGAAATTATTCGGCTAAGAGTTTTAATTGGAATACCCGAATGAATAATAATTTTAAGCTAGCACGCTTTACCCGATTGCAATTTACAGGAATGTATAATAGTCCAACGGTTACAGCACAAGGCACTAGCAACGGTTTTTTTGTAACAAGTTTGGCTTTAAAACAAGATTTCTTCAAAAATGCATTCTCTTTAACCTTATCGGTACGAGACGTATTTGGTACAATGGGGCACAAGTTTACGGTAAGAGATGATAATTTCTATACCTATACCGAGTGGAACCCCAATACCCCAATATTTACGATAACTGCCAGCTTCCGTTTAAATAATTTTAAGGAAAGAAGGAGAGGATCCAATGGAGATGGTGCTGACCCGATTGATGATATGGGTGACGAGGGTGGCGGGTTTTAACCACGGCTTACTATAAATAAAATGCACGGGCAATTTTTGCCCGTGCATTTTTGTTATGGGGGATTGGAACCCGTTTGGTATGTTTAAATTCAAATATAATATGCTAGCATTTTAGTATAGTTGTACCAGCTATATTGAAATTGATGCGGGTTCTTAGTTTTTTGCTGATAGCCTTTGTCGGTGAATAAATAGTGTTCCCCTATTTTTCTACATCGAATAAATCTGTGCAATGTAACAAGTGCAATTACCAGTAGAATAAAAACAGAAAAGTCCAATTTTTACTTTACCATTTACTTACTTTCCGAAAATATTATCCGATCTCATCAGTAAATCAATATATTGTGCTCTTTTATAAACCATTGACTCTGCAGATAAATTCTTTTGAGCCATCGTTCCTCTAAACTCTTGGATAGAGTTAAACTCATTCTTTTCCATCCATTCGGATAGCTGTTTTTTTGCAATACCAATTTGCCCTAAACCGTTCTTATATAAAGAGCTAACCATTTGAACGCATGCTGAACCCGATAAAATATTTTTGATAATATCGTCTCCATCAAAAACACCACGACTGCCGCATACATCAGCTTCAATTTCTCCGAAAAGCATACCTGTATACCGCAATGTTTTACGGTAATCTCCTTTTTTGCTTAGGTTGAAGTTTCGTTTGTGTTTAAGCGAATTGACATTGATATCGGGCTGGAAAAATGCATTAAATAGAACAAAACCATTAACACCCACTGCATCCATTTTTTTTATTAAAGACAATACGTTGGTGTAATCTGAGCTGAGTTTTACACTCACTGGTATAGATAAAGCCTTCTTAATTTTTTTAACAATGTTGATTTGATAATCTTCTATCTCTTTTGACTCCTTATTAAAATCTGTTGGAGTTTGGTATAAATTCAATTCTAACCCATCAACACCTGTTTGTGCCAGTTGCTTGGCATATTCGAGCCACGAATCATCGTTTACAGCATTAAGGCTGGCGATTAATGGAACGGAAAGGCGCTCTTTTGCTTTACGCAGATGAACCAGGTGCTTTTCCGTATCAGAAAACTCAATGTTAGGGTGTGTTGTAATCATTTCTGCATGAACATTGTCGTACTCTGTTAACTGTTCTTCCAACTGTAAACGTTCAAGTTGCACTTGTTCTTCAAACAAAGATTTGAAAACAATTGCCCCTATCCCATTCTCTTCAGCTTTCAATAAATAGTCAATATCATTAGACATGCTGCATGCCCCCAATATTATCGGATTGTCTAGTTCAATCCCCATGTACGTTGTATTCAATTTTTTCATACTGTTATTTATTTAGAGTGATTTATTATTGTCTTGAAATACAGAGCATTGCGTATTTATGTTTTTTGTTGTTACATTTTGCAAGCCATCTTTTCATTGTTCAGCAACCCTTGTCTATTTTAGTGAGTTTTGCTTACTTTTTCAGTTTGGTAGATGTATTACTTTTATGAGCATAGAAATCTGAGGATCAATAGAGAAATTTTGAAAAGAACGTTGTGTTTGTGACCCTCCCAATATTTAGTGTTAGCTACCTGTATTTCAACTAATGTGCTTTTTCTATTCTGTTGTTTATATCTTAATATTTTAACTGCTTGTAAGTGGTTAATTAGCTGCAATCAATCCTTCGTTATAAGATAGAAAGAGTCAAATTTTCATATACACTTCATTATTAATGCACAAACAAACTACATCTACTGTTTAATAACAGTAAAAGTAGGTGTAATGTTTCTTACGCTGTAGTATTAATTTTATTTCAGTGCTGTTTATTTAATAAATGAGCAGTAGTTAAGTACAGACTTAAATATAATGTTGTGTTTTTTGCTGAAATGATTCAAAAGGTACGACAAATGTTTTTTGAGATTCTGAAAACAGAGGTATGCTTTCAAAGGCAACGATTAATACTTGAACCGTTGCCCTAGAATTTCTATCAAGTGTAGTTCTGGGGGAGTACGGAAGCTGATGGTAAATTAGCAAATCAAATTCCGCCCACCCATTTATGTTAGCTGCGAGTTTTTTATGTTTGTAAGTTGTTGAATTATATAGTATTACAACAGTCTTTTTTACTGGTTGTGCCATAGGTTTGTCCAATAGAACAAGGCTATCTCACTAAAACCAACAACTATTACGATTTCAATATTAAGAAATTCGTTTCTGATAGTTTAATTTCTTTTTTCTCCAACATCTAAAGCTTTTCTCCTGCATTATTTAAGCGGAAATGTAACCTTCGTTTTTTCTAACTCTTTTGCTTGCTCAATCCAATTATCTCTTTCAATTTGCTTGGGAGCAATTTCAAGAATTTCTGTTATGGTTTTTACATCCTGAGGGGTTAGCTTACTTATTTGAGAGAAGGTGTAAATTTCGAGCTCGTTAAGTTTTTCTTCAACCCAAGGGCTAATGCCCCTTATTAGTGTAAGGTTGTTAGCAAGGTATCTAGGGGCTACTCCAATTCTATTTAAGGAAACAATGCTCTTTTTTTCTTTAACTTTATTAAGGATAGCATCTCTTTTTCCTTCACTCTTTACAAGCTCCTTCGCTTGGCTAACCCATTCATCTCGCTCAATTCTACCTGGAAAAAACTCAAGGGCTTCGGTTACTATTTCTATATCCTCATCGTTGAAGTTGGCAATTTGCCTTATGGTGTAAATACCCAGAGCATTTAGTTTTACTTCAATCCACCCTCCAATGCCGTTAATTATTGTAAGGTTGTCGGCTTCTTGCTTGTGGGCTATTCCAATTCGCTCGAAATAGATATTGGTTTCTCGTGCTCTTATGCGGTTTAGTACAGCCTCTTTCATCTCATCTTGCACCAGCTCTTTGGCCTGTGCCACCCATTCGTCGCGTTCAATGCGACCAGCAAAGAACTCTATGGCGAGGTTAATTTTTTCAATATCCTGTTTAGTAAACTTACTTATTTGCTCAAATGAGTAAATGTCGATGGCATTTAGCCTTTCTTCAATGAATGGCCCTATGCCGCTAATCATTTGCAGGTCATCTTTTTCTTCCATTGTGGCTCTTCCAAAGTTGCTATAGTCCAACAGATGCTTACGCTTGGCTATTTGAAGAAGAGCTTCCTCCTGTTCACTAATTTTTTGTTCGTTTTTTTCATTCTTAAGAGCAATTCTACTTGTTTCATTCTCGCCTCTTGTTTTCAAGTATTCAAGATTTTTGACTTCAGCCTTTAGTTTATTTATCTCGATGGCATTTTCGTCTAGGCGATTCTCCAATCTAACATTGTCTTTTGTCAATTTTTTCACTGCTGCCTCGTGCTTTTCAGTTTCACTTTTATGTATCATTTTGAAGTAAAGCCAAGCGGTAACGTACCCAATTATTGCCGATACCAGCAATAGTAATATAATTACAAGGGTTGCTTCTGTCCTTGTTTGCATTAGTAAAACGCCTATTGTGCTCATATTCTTGTTATTTAATGGTTACTACGGTTCTTCTGTTATTTGCCCTACCTGATGCCGTACTATTGTCATCTGTTGGCTCTTTCTCTCCCTTCGATTCAATTTTTATTCTACCTGCTGCCACTCCCTTATTTTCGAAATATATTTTTAAGGATTGTGCCCGCCTCAAGCCCAGGGCTTGGTTGTATTTTTCTGTACCTACCGCATCGGTATGGCCTGTAATGCTGAGATTAGCTTGATTGTTTTGCAGCATATAATCACTTGATTTTGTGAAGTATGCATTTGCCTCAGTGTTCGAAGTGAAGTTTGATTTATCAAATGCAAAGTGGACTACCAAATCTTTTGGCAACAATACTTTCTCCTCTATTTTATCTTCGACTTTAGGCTCACTGGTTAAACCTTCGTATTGACTAATTTCCTCAACCATAGTGGTTTGAGGTTGTGTGCACAGCCCTTTAATTTTGCATACGTATATGTAGGTTGACAAAACTGTCCAGCCTACAAATACAACGAATCCAATTATTAGAATTCTCATAACTTATTTTTTAGTGTTGCTCAATTAACCTTTATCTTATTCTTTTAAAATCCTTCATATTAAATCCATCTTTGTCTTCGTTGGTAATAAGCCGAGAATTGAAGTAGTAGAGATTTCCATCCACATCAAAAATCATTTCAAAGCATCTGCCAACCGCCTTTTCTTGGTTTGGTCCTACATGAAAATGGAAAAGCGAATTCTTTGGGTTTGAAGCGATCTCTTCCTTTATTTCATCCACAGAGAGCAACTTGACGAAGTATGGGTAAACACCATTAATTTTTTCAACTGAGTAGGCATCGGGAGCCATCTTTTCGCGATTCATTAATAACTGTTTGCCCTTAAAACCCGATGAGTTATAGTATTTCAACCCTCGGAGTGAAATCATAAAACGCTTCTTCTCAAGGTTTTTTACATGCTTCTGAACGAACTGTACAATTGCGGGAATTGCGTACGCATAATCTAGCTTGTTGTCGTTGGAGTATTGAAGGGGCACGTTGCAAAATTCTGGCATATCCACAAGTTTTTTCGCTTTAGAGCCCAGCACTAGGCTAATATAGTTGTAGCTAACACCCCCCGGGTCTTTGTCGTATACGTTTTTCATTAGCACCAA
Organism: Bacteroidales bacterium; assembly: GCA_041656735.1. Taxonomy (GTDB): domain Bacteria; phylum Bacteroidota; class Bacteroidia; order Bacteroidales; family Tenuifilaceae; genus Perlabentimonas. The sequence continues at coordinate 17,118 of JBBACY010000038.1, forward strand.
AAATGAGTACCTTGAATCGAACCGGCGTGCCTCAAACTCGGTCTCGTTTATAAATTCAAAAGGGGTTGTTTTCCAATGCTCCTCTACCGCTTCTTTAATAAACGCATTGTACGGATTTACCTCATTCTCTAGCACAATGCAGGTGGTTGAGTTTAGGAACATTCCAATTTGTTGCTGAGACGGCAACGGTGATTTTGCCATTGCTACTATGCCCAAAAAAATTAAAATTACGCTTAATATATGCCTCTTTGATAAAACTTTAACTGACATAGTTCTGGAGGTATGAACGATTTTATTTTCTCTCATAATTATACTTTTTAGTGTTTTTATTATTCTATATTTTGCTTTTTATTGTAACAAAGGTAGAACACGAACTAGCCAAATTTGTTACATATTTATTAAGGAAACTTATATAATTAACTCGTAAACAACTGCTTAAATAAAGTTAGTATTCTGCTCTAAGATTCAAAGTAACTTGTTTGATTATGGTAATGTAGCTGCTTTGCATTAAGTAAAATGTTAACAGAACTTCTATTAAAGTAAGCACCAGTTTTAAACCCTATTCCTGTTATTGATGATATAATGCTCTGATAATGAGGTATTGTATCCAATGAAGCCTCGATAGAAACTTGCCAAAAAATATTTTTAACCTTCGGACTTTCAATTAAAGTTACCTTAATGCCAGAACTTGTTGTTTGATTATCAGTAATTTGGAAAATTCGAGCATCAATAGAATTTCTAGTAACGGTAACACCAGAGGGCAAAGTAATGGTACTTGTCCATTTGTAAATACCAGGCGTAAGCTTTAACCCTGCAATATTGCCCGTTTCAAATTCAACGAAATTTGGGAAATAATGCCTGGCTGCGTCGTTGTATGCTGCAATTAAATCTTTAGTAGATGCTGTAAGATTTAATGGTTTAGGAGGAATCATATCTGTTGCGCGCAAATCGGCAGTAACCGGCATGAATGTTTTATATCCTGTTAAATTGGTTAAGGCTAAATTCCTAATATCCCTTGTGGCAGCATGATTAATAAACGAACTATTTGTAATGGGAGTTGCTGTATTGCTGTTTATTGTCGCTTTAGCTAACAATGCAGGGTTCTCTCTATTTTCAGTGTTAATAGGCTTACTTCCACTTTCATTTCCTGATATTGTAAAGCTCCACTCGTAAGTTTTTGCAAGCGATTTACCTGAGATACTTTTTACTGCGGTTGTAATTGTTGCTGTATAATTTGTTGTAACCGATAAACTTTTTGCTGGTATAAAGGTTGCAGTTATACCCGAATATTCAACAACCCCTACAATGTTGGTTTCACCCTGTTTTATGATAAAAGATGAAGGGTTAATAGTTGTAGAGTCCATAACCTCATTAAAAGTTATGGTGATTACCGTGTGAGTGGCAATTTCACTTCCATTGTTTAATGGATTGATTGACATTGTTGTGAGAATCAATCCATCATACAAAGTATTAGCATCCTTGTTACAACTTGCTGCAAATAAAATTGGTATTAGCAAGGCTAGTATTGGTGTTACTATTTTTAGCCTCATTTTAGTTGTTTTAGCGAATAAATTAGCAAAGCCTACCTACTATTCTTTGCAAACTATTTTTTGAATTCAGCTCTAGATATCTCAACCCCCGAAGGGTACGAAACATCGACTTGTCCCTCGGCAGTAATAAATATTTCAGTAAATGCAAAGGGTGTTAGCGTTTCAATAGTTGCGGTTTTTGCATTCTTGTTTGTAAGCCGCCCAATGCTCCTAGTTCCTTCGGTGCTGGTAACAATCCATGCAATATAAACCTTCTGAGGCGGTTCTAACCTATCGGCAGATGCCAAGTTTTTAGCCGTAATTATGATTTTGAAATTACCGTTCTTATCTGCCTTTTTTGTAACTGAAATATCCGCAGCTGGTGTTATGCTGGAAGTAGGAAACTTAATAGTTGTACCACATGAGGCAAAGAAAAAGAAGAGTGCTAGTAAAGGAGCGTTTTTTGAGTTATCCATTATAGTTTAGTTTTAATTATTTGAAAACATAAATTTTCTTGACATTTCCTTCTTTTAAATTTGTGCTATTTCATTTGGCAATGTTTATTTTGAATTTTAGATTTCTATATTCGAACACCGAGTGTAACTTGGTACCAAACATTTTTGTAACGAGGGGTTACGGATGTTCCATCGCCCACATTCTGAAAAAGGTCCCAACCAACCCGTGCACCAACTACTAAACGACTAACGTTTACATCGAATCCACCTATAAAACAAAGCGTGTTTTTCCGAATATTATCATTTTCAAACTCATCTTGCTGTTGCGTAGTAATTAGTGAATTAGTGAATACCTCTTTTCGGCTCAATAGGTATGAATACTGAGGTCCAGCCACTATGGTTAGCATGGGGGTTGGTTTAACTGTTATTAAAAGAGGAATATCGAGATAGTTGAGTGTGCGTGTAAATGTGTACTCGCTTCCAAGCACGCTACCCGATGCTTTAAAACCTTTTTGGGAGTAAAGTATTTCTGGCTGAATTCCTAAATAGGTGCCAATGGGGATAGACAAAAATGCTCCAGCAACGAAACCAAATTTTGGGCCAGCATCAAACTGTTCACCCTCCGAATCGTACACGTTCGCTAAGTTTAGCCCAACCTTAGGTCCAAAAGCTAGCGCATTACGGTTATCCTGGGCGAAGGTGAGACAGGTTGTAAAAAGGATTGCAATAATAAGTAATGAAATTTTTTTCATAATTGTTTTTTCTCAATGTTTAAAAGCCTTATGGCACTGTTTAATAATTTAAAAGATGTATCTAATTGATATGGCTCCACCATCGGCCCAAAAGCCAGTGTGACCGTAAAAGTTAAATGCGGGTTTCCAGTCGATGCCAATATTTATTGGAACTTCTGTAAAACTATACTCAAGGCCAAGAATTCCATCTAAGCCAACAACTGTGTACGACGTACCTGTATCTCCCCAATATTTATATGTGTAATTGCCGTTCCAAAAGCCTACGTGACCGCCAAAACCAACAAACCATTTAAGGCGTTCGGCGTTAAACGCTCTGCCATGAATTTCGTACAGGCCCGTTACCTCAAGTCCTCTCCAGCGGCTTGAAATTATTCCCTCAAAGGCTGTATTTGAAGTAAGAAAATGCTTAATGGTTACACCATTTGAAAAGCCTCCACGAAGCCCAATCCCTGTGTTGTAATCCTGTGCATTGCTAATAAAATAGCTGCCAAATATAAGCAGAATGGCGAATCCAAATTTTTTCATAATTAAGGTTTTTGTTATTTCCTACTCGTGTGGCTTTTCAGTTTCGCCCCCGTTGTGCTATTCCGAACGGGACGGACATAACTTTTAAACTGCACGAAACAGTTTACTTTATTGTGTTGATGATAGTTTGTAGCTCCTCCTGGGTTTTTCCTAGCTTGTAGCCAAGTTGCTCTATCATCTCTTTCTCCTTGTTTTTGTGAAAGTCCAAATCCTTATCAGTGATAATGGGAAACTTTACTTTTAATTTCTCCTTTCTTTCGTTCCAGAAACCTAGCACTAAATTTTCCATTGGAATATGTTTTGTTGTTTAGGTAAAGATACCTTGCTGGTAACAAGGTATTGTTACACAATTTCCCATATAAGTTACATATATCACAGATACTGTATCTGTACATTGGGCAAAGAGTTTATGAAGTGGGGGTTTATACTAGGCGGATAATAAAAAAGGCGATGCTTATAAGCATCGCCTTTTCTGTAAATCTAGCTGAGAGTTTTTAGTACTAGCGTAATTGTGTTTATATCCAGATTTATCGCACCTCAGTGTTTTGGCCCAAGGGTATGGCTAGTACTTTTTTAATTATACCTTTTCGGCTTCTTCTATAAGTTCTCTAACCGTTAAGCCTAATTTGCTCGAAATCATTTCAACCATTTCGTTAGTGGTGCCGTGTCTCCAAATCAAATCTGCTTTTGTTAACGTGGGATGCAATCTCACTAGTTTGGGTTTTAGCTCACTCCAAGCAATAAGTTCAGTTTTTGTTTTCATATCTATTTTTTTGGTTTAGCAAATGGACTGATAGTTGGTGAATTGCCTCCCGATTCTTTATCATTTCGTTTTGCAGCTTTATCGGCTCGCTTTTCTTTAAGACTTTTAGAGGCAGTTTTCTTACCCGACTTTTCTTTTACTTCCTTTTCATGTGACATGGTAGTAGTTTTTAAATTAGTTGGACAATTTGTCCTGTAAGCACAGAAATTAGATAACTATTCTGGTTTTAATATCTCTGATTTAAAAGGCGATAAGGGCAATTATGATTAGAAAAAAACAATGACATCCATACGGAAACCAAGCACGTTATTGCCCACAAAACTATTAGAATCACAATATAAAATTATGAGTCAAAACTACTGATTGATTATGTGAAAACATTTGACTTAAATCAAATAATCATTTTTCTGCCCTTATTCTACTTAATGTTTCTTGCGTTACTCCTAAATAAGAAGCGACCATTCCCAATGGGATACGATGGTAAATATCTGAATATACCTCGCAAAAATGGTTGTATCTCTCTTTTGCAGATGTAAACCGCATAGATGTAATACGCTCCATTAAATGACCGAAAACACTACCCATAGATAATCGAGCATAGCGTTCCATTTCGGGGAAATTATTAAAAAGATAAACGAGGTCTTTCACATTTATAAAATGGGCTTGTGTATTTTCAATTGCATCAATATAATAGATGTCTTTTTGCTGTCGAATAAAACTTTTTGGTGAGTTAACCCATTCGTTCATTGTTGAAAAATATTCGCTTATTTCTTTCCCCTCTTTTAAATAATAAGTTCGCAGAATGCCTCTGTTTATGAAATAACTCTCTTTACAAACCTTGTTTGCATCTAAAACAAGTTCGCCCTTTTTAAAGATTATTGGTTTTAATCTTCTTGCAAGTTCAACTTTCAAGTTTTCTGATAGTTGAATAAACATTTCAAAATGTTCAAATAAATGTTCTGTTGTTTCGATAATGCCTGTTTGTTTTGTTGGATTTACATACAACGTTTAGTATATGAAAAGTAAGCGATTGCGTGGCACTTTTTTGTCAAGTTACAGCTACTTTTGATACGAGCTTACACACCTGATAAACCACTGACTGCCAAATGCACTATACACGATGTTGTGCGTTCGGTACTCTTTTTCAGTCGTTTGTCAGCGTTGGCTTTGCAAGCTGTTTGACAAAGCTTGGGTTTGTGCGTTGGCTTGTGGGACTTTGGTCCCCGTAATTATCGGGATGCTTGCAAATAGCGTGGGCTTTTAAATCGGTTTCAAGCCTAACTCTTTCAAATATTCATTGTGTTTGTCGGTGTTTATTTTTACGGTTTCATTGATTGATGTCAGTTTGTTATTTACTTCCTTCAAGTCAATTTGTACTTCATCTTCTGCTGTACTTACATATCTTGAAATGTTTAGGTTGTAGCCGTTCTTCTCGATTTCGTCCATTGAAACTCTGCGTGCATATCGCTCAACGTTCTCTGGGCGGTATTTGTAGGTTTCTACAATTTTCTGAATGTCGTTTGGTTCTCCGTCTTCGCCTTCTCTTAACGTGTTTTGACGTTTGCCTTTTTCGAAATGCTCACTGGCATTGATGAACAAAACATCATCTTGTTTTTTGCACTTTTTCAATACCAAAATACAAACGGGAATACCTGTTGAGTAAAACAAGCTGGACGGCAAACCAATAACCGTGTCAATGTGATTGTCTTTTAATAATTTGGTTCTAATGCGTTCTTCTGCACCACCTCTAAATAGAACTCCGTGTGGTAAAATGATGGCCATTGTACCTTCTTTGCCTAAGAAGTGAAAACCGTGCAATAAAAAAGCAAAGTCGGCAGCTGATTTAGGGGCTAAGCCGTAACTCTTGAAGCGAAAATCTTCTGCTAAGGTGTCGTTGGGTTCCCAACGCAAACTAAAAGGCGGATTGGCCACTATGGCATCAAACTCCATCTTTTTGCTTGGATTCATTTCGTTGAGAATGTGCCATTGATTCTCCAAAGTATCTCCGTGAAAAATCTCAAACTCGGTATCTTTCATTCCGTGCAACAGCATATTCATTCGGGCAAGGTTGTAGGTAGTGATATTATTTTCTTGTCCGTATATTTTGCCTACACTACCGCCATTGTCTTTAATTCGCTTGCGTACATTGAGCAACAATGAACCCGAACCACACGCAAAATCTAGCACTTTGTTCAGCTTGTTCTTTTTACCGCTTGTGGGGTCTTGACTGTCGAGGGTCACGATTTCTGAAAGGATGGTTGAGATTTGTTGCGGTGTATAAAATTCTCCTGCTTTTTTGCCTGAACCTGCTGCAAACTGACCAATCAAATATTCATACGCATCTCCAAGCGTATCGGAATCGGTAGAGAAATCCGCAATGCCTTCGGCAATTTTTTGGATGATGGTGCAGAGTTTTTTGTTTCGCTCGGTATTGGTTTTGCCAAGCTTTTCAGAATTCAAATTGATTTCTGAAAACAAGCCTTGAAAAGTACTGTCAAAGGATTCGTCTTGTATGTATTTAAACGCTTTTTCTAAGGTTACCAACAAATCACCGTGTTGAGTACGTGCCATTTCGCTAATGTTGCTCCACAGATACTCGGGTTTGATAACATAATGCACCTTTCTACGCATCTGTTTTTCAAACTCGGCTACATCTGCTTCGTTGGCTGCATACCAAACCGATAAAGGTGTACGCATATCCTTTTCGGGCAAATTGGGATAGTCTGAGCCTAATTCTTTACTAGCAGATTCTTCGTAATTGGCAGATAAATACCGTAGGAAAAGAAACGAAAGCATATAATCACGGAAATCATCTGCATTCATTGCTCCTCGCAGATTGTCTGCTATATTCCAAAGGGTTTTGCCCAGTTGTTGTTGGTTTTTTAGTGTCATTTATGTTATTTTTCTTTTTATCTAATTGTGGTCGTTTTTAGGGCGTAGCCCTGTAGTCTTCGTAGTAAATAATTTCTATAATATTCAAAGGGGCGTTAGCCCTGCTTTCTTCGTAGCAAAATTCACCATATCCAAAGGGGCGTTAGCCCTGTTTTCTTCGTAGCAAAATTCATCCGCCATATTCATAAGGGGCGTTAGCCCTTTCTTCGTAGCAAAATTCACCATATCCAAAGGGGCGTTAGCCCTGTTTTCTTCGTAGCAAAATTCATCCGCCATATTCATAAGGGGCGTTAGCCCTGAAATCTTTTCTAATGGTGCCATTCAAACACATATTTAGGGTCATAATCCACCTCAAACTTCTCAAGGAGTAACAAATATTCATCTTTAAACGATTGTTTTTTATGGTGCTCCGGTTGATTTAACACATACTTCACAACCTTGTCAATATGCGATTTTGAATAGGTAAATGCTCCAAATCCGTCTTGCCAATTAAATTTTCCAAGGATTAGCTTTTTGTTATTTATCCATTTGGAAGAGCCCGATTTTACTTGTTCCATTAATTTTGATGGTGAAATGGTGGGGTGCATTCCCACAAAAATATGGGTATGATCGGGGTTGCAATAGATAGCGTATGTTTTGCATTTTTGATTGGTTACAATTCCGCACATTACCTTTTCTAATTCATCTCTGAATGATTCACGAATTAGGTTTTCTCTGCCTTTAACGGCAAAAATAAATTGAATGTATAATTGGGTGTATGTATTTGCCATATTTATGATATCAGGGCTACGCCCCTTTTGTTTGTGGTTTTGTTTTCTGTTACTAAGATTATAGGGCTACGCCCCTTTAGTTATCGGTTTTATTTGTGTTACAAAGATTTGTGGTCTACGCTCCCTTTAGTTATCGGTTTTATTTATGTTACAAAGATTTGTGGGCTACGCCCCCTTTAGTTATCGGTTTTGTTTTCTGTTACTAAGATTATAGGGCTACGCTCCCTTTAGTTATCGGTTTTATTTATGTTACAAAGGCTACGCTCCCTTTAGTTATCGGTTTTATTTGTGTTACAAAGATTTGTGGTCTACGCTCCCTTTAGTTATCGGTTTTATTTGTGTTACAAAGATTTGTGGGCTACGCCCCTTTTGTTTGTGGTTTTGTTTTCAGTTACTAAGATTATAGGGCTACGCTCCCTTTAGTTATCGGTTTTGTTTTCTGTTACTAAGATTATAGGGCTACGCCCCTTTTGTTTGTGGTTTTGTTTTCTGTTACTAAGATTATAGGGCTACGCCCCTTTTAGTTATCGGTTTTATTTATGTTACAAAGATTTGTGGTCTACGCCCCCTTTAGTTATCGGTTTTATTTTCTGTTACGAAGATTATAGGGCTACGCCCCAATATTTCATTGATGCCAAGATTTCGGGGATTTAGCGCTGATATTTTATTTAGATCAAAGGGCGTAGCCCCGCCATCTTCGTAGAATAATATATGATAGTGATAATTTAGGGGCGTTAGCCCTGATATTCTTTGTTTTGTATTAAAAATCATAATCATACCTTAATCATTTATTTTTGGAAACAAACCCTGCATCAAACCCTTTTTATGCAATTTTAATTGTTCTATTTTTTCTGCCTGTGCCGTGATAAGGGCATCTAAGGACGAAAGACAAGAAGCTATTTTTTGTTGTTCTTTGGGATTTTTAGGGAAAATAATTGTAATATCTGAAATACGTCCAGTTGAAATGCTTAAAACTTTTGTCCCCTGTGATTCTTTTTGAATTTGTTGCCGAACTAAACCAGATTTAAATAAATAACCACCAAAACCAACCACAAGCAAATTTTCTTTCTGTCTTGCCATCAGTGTATGTAAGCCAGGAACCAATTTTTCACTATTTAGATTTACTATTTCAATACATTTTCCAATATCATCTAAATCTTCTGAAGCATCTGCAAAAATCAAATCGCCTTCTTTACAATAACATTCTTGCCTAATTCTTTCAATTGGAATATCCATATTTATAAATGGAACTTTTTCTTTTGTTATATCAAACAAAGTTGAAAATTTAGTATGAATATCTCCGTAATGAATATTTTTTACTTGACCATTTTCATAATTAAGATTTTCCCTTGAATAAGAATTTGTTACTAAAAAAGAAAACACCTCTCCCAACTTCTTCTCCACCCACTCCCCATCCTTCTCAAACTCCTTAAACCGATACTTTGGCACTGCTGAGCCTGTCGAAGCATCACCTTCTTGCGGAAAAAGGTTTTGCATTAAGCCTTTTTTGTGGTCTTTGAGTAGTGCCAACTTTTGGCTGTGGGCGGCAATCACTTCATCTAAAGACGAAAGACAGGATGCGATTTTTTGTTGTTCTCTTTTATTTTTAGGAAGCAGAAGCTTTAATTGATTTAGCTTACCAATTGGTAATTGCTTCAATGCTGTTCCTGTAGATAACAAATCAAAAATTTTATTTAATCGACTTAATTCTAACAAGTAAAAAAGAAAAATATTGACTAAGATGTTAGAAGTATTAATTCGAACAAGTTGTGCATTAATATTAGAGCCAATGTGTTTTTTGGGTACGAGTGCAACTGTGCCTAATTCACCACGAGTAGACAATAGTATATCTCCTTCTTTCAAATGCCCTTTCGTAATTTCACTATGCTGCTTTTCAGATATAAATCTCATATCCTTATCAACAACAGTTCCATTTTTTAAATTATTAGATCTAATAAATGGGACACCTGATTTTAAAAAATCAGATTGCGAAGGATATTTTGAAGAATAGTTTCCATCACTTACATCTAATTTAAGTTTGCCAAGTTCAACTTCCTCCCACTCCCCCTCATTCATAAACTCAGGAAACCGCAATTCGGGTATTAATTTATCTTTATTCATAAGCTGCTAATCCTGAAATTTCACGCCCTTGGGCTAATTTTTTTAATTGGGGCACTAAATCTTCCATCAATGCCAATTCTTTTACCCTGCGTTGTTTCCAACTCAAATCCAAGGGTGCTAACAGGTCGGTGAGTTTTTCACCATCAAAAATCATTCGGCTCATTATCTTTTCTACAAAAGCTTTCAGATCTGCGGTTTGCAAACCGTGCTTATGGGCAATGGCAGCCAATTCCTTTTCGTTTTTCTCTACCACAAAGGTTTCGTAACCCTTTTGAAGTGTTTCCACATCTTGTCCGCTATTCCAATCCAAACTATTGATGTACTCGGTTAAATCTTCCTGCTCGTCCATTAGGTTGGCATTGGCACTCAGTAAGTTAATTACCTGTGCCTTGGTCATTTTTTGCTTGGCAGGTTTTTGTTGCGTACTGTCGGCTATTAAACTCATTATGTAGTCGTAATCAATCACGGCAGAAGCAAACAGTACAAATTCAAAATCCAATTGCTGAATATCGAGCGGTGCCTGGTCGCCTTCTTTTTGTTGAATTTCCCGCAATTGCTTGGCAGTTTCTATATACGAGCTGCGGAACTCCTGCAACATTTCCGTTGGCAAAATGGCTTCAATTTGTGCTTGTTGGGTTTCGTCAATGTCGGTGTATTGGTCTAGTTGGGTTTTGAGGCGTTGTATTTCCTTAAAGTTCTTTACAAAGGCAATACGGGCAGCATCCCCTTTTAGGTTATACACTTCCTGCGGCTCGTTTACCAAATTGTGCTCCTGCATAAAGATGCCCAACTTTTCAACGGCTTCTTTGTATTTGTCAATCACCACTGGGGCAGGGTCCACCAACCAAATTTCTTTGGCTTTTTCGTTGTCTTCGCCCGAGAACAAAGCGATGGCTTGGTTTACGGCTACCTGTTGCGAACGGAAATCGAGAATATTGCCGTATGGCTTGGTGTCGTTCAATACTCGATTGGTGCGTGAAAACGCCTGAATCAATCCGTGGTATTTCAAGTTTTTGTCCACATACAAAGTGTTCAGGTATTTGCTGTCAAAACCTGTGAGCAACATATCTACCACAATGGTAATATCAATCTTGTTTTTATGCGGATAGTCCTTGTTGCTGTATTTCTGATTTTTTATACGACTTTGGATGTCTTGATAGTAGATATCAAAGTTGTTGATGTCGTGATTGGTGCCGTATTGTGTATTGAAATCAGCAATAATTTCCATCAACGCTTTTTTCTTCTCTTCGGGGTTTTGTTTGTTGTCTTCTCGCTCTTGCGTAAGGTCTTCTTGTATTTGCTGAATGTCCTTGTTTCCCTCGGCAGGTGGAGAAAACACACAAGCAATATTAAGCATTGTATAATCAGGATTTTCTTCCTGTTTTTTCTTCTGGATTTCTTTGAAAAGCTGATAATATTCAATGGCGTTGTTGATAGAAGCCGTTGCCAACACCGCATTGAATCGTTTTGAATTGGTAGCGGCATTGTGCTTGTCTAAAATGGCTTCTACTACTGCTTGCTGAGCAATCTGTTCTCCTGGCTTGGCTTGATGAGTTCCTTTTCCTTTGAAATAGTCAATGTGAAATTTTAATACATTTCTATCATCAATGGCGTGGGTAATGGTGTAGGTGTGCAGTCGCTTTTGAAAAATATCTTCA
>JBBACY010000039.1:0-28024 GCA_041656735.1 Bacteroidales bacterium
TTGTGGCTACATTCGAAAGCAAAGATGCCGGTGAAGGTATTAAGGTAAGCATCACCGCTGCCCAGCTCAATGGCGCAGATAAAGGCAACTACTCGGTTTCGCTTACTGGTGCACCTACCGCAACGGCAACCATATCTGATGGTACAGTAAATTATACCGTTACATTCAATGTTATAAGCAATTCGGAGCCATTAGAGGGTGTAACCATCCGTATAGATGAGCAAACGCTAACAACCAATATTGAAGGCATTGCTACCATTGAGTTGGAAAATGGGGTTTATCCCTACTCGGTTACCGCATCGAATTACGTAACATCTGAAGGTTCAATTACCGTGGATGGAGCGGATGTAAATGAGGGGGTTTCCCTTGTTCACGTGGGGATTCACACGAGTTTACTCTCAAACATCAAGGTGTATCCCAACCCATTCAAAAACACAATCAACATATCCAATGCCGACAATGCAAACCGCGTTGTTATTACAAATGTTGTTGGTAAGGTTGTTATGTCTCTTAACTTGAGCCAAGCATCCAATCAGAGAATTGAAACCAACCTGCCCTCGGGCATTTACTTGGTAACCATAATTGCCAACGATGGCAGCAAAGTGACAAGGAAAATGATTAGGGGAAAATAGAGCTCATAATACAGTAGAGAGCAGGTGATTTTGCCTAACAGGTTTGATATTCGATGGTTCGAATACCAGCCTGTTAGGTTTTTTTTGATACAGAATTTGGATACGACTTTTAACTACCCGACTAGAAAAAATGGGTATACAACTTAATGAGAGTAGCGGAGTCAAAGGGTAGTCGAAGCCCACAGTCATAAATAAGCAACACTTAATTATAAATGATGAATTTTGAATAATGAATTTCGAAGTAAGGCAATACGAGAAAATATCGCGCCGAAACAAAAGACCCTCGCTATCCAACCTTCAATATTCGATATTCAATATTCGGTATTCACTATTCAATAATCGTAGGGCGTATTATCTGCCTGACTGTTACGTATTTGTTTAACCCCAAAGGGGTTATATGTTTATAGCATTTATTGTTTCGCTATGCTATACGACCTCGTTGAGGTCGAATTCCTTCCGCTAATTCGTCTTTCTATAAACATTTGAATCCTACGGATTCGTTTGTTCGCTCAGGGAGTTGGTCAGGCTGAGAATAATGAATTTCGAAGTAAGGCAATACGAGAAAACATGGCGCCGAAACAAAAGACCCTCGCTATCCAACCTTCAATATTCGATATTCATTATTCGGTGTTCGATAATTGGTGTTCGTTATCCAACCTTCAATATTCGATATTCATTATTCGGTGTTCGATATTTGGTATTCGGTGTTCGTTATCCAACCTTCAATATTCGATATTCATTATTCGGTATTCACTATTCAATAATCGTAGGGCCTATTATCTGCCTGACTTTTACGTATTTGTTTAACCCCAAAGGGGTTATATGTTTATAGCATTTATCGTTTCGCTATGCTATACGACCTCGTTGAGGTCGAATCCCTTCCGCTAATTCGTCTTTCTATAAACATTTGAATCCTACGGATTCGTTTGTTCGCTCAGGGAGTTGGTCAGGCTGAGAATAATGGATTTCGAAGTAAGGAAATACGAGGAAACATCGCGCCGAAACAAAAGACCCTCGCTATCCAACCTTCAATATTCGACATTCATTATTCGGTATTCGATATTTGGTGTTCGGTGTTCCCTATCCAACCTTCAATATTCGATATTCAATATTCGGTATTCACTATTCAATAATCGTAGGGCCTATTATCTGCCTGACTGTTACGTATTTGTTTAACCCCAAAGGGGTTATATGTTTATAGCATTTATTGTTTCGCTATGCTATACGACCTCGTTGAGGTCGAATTCCTTCCGCTAATTCGTCTTTCTATAAACATTTGAATCCTACGGATTCGTTTGTTCGCTCAGTGTAACGGTCTGGCTGAGTGAAGTCGAAGACCACAGCCTACACTAAACGAAATTGAAATAGAAATGCTTATTCGGGCTGAAAGCCCAACTTATTGCAGCCCGAGGCAACGCCTCGGGTTCGTTGTATTATAGCGGTATTTCGCCCTGTAAGGGCAGATTAAAAATCGGAATTGTAGGTAATGTAGTTATTTTGTGTCCCCAGTAGGTTATCGCATCAACGGGCAGGTTAATGTTACGGTGCTCTGTACCAAATTAAAAATTTTCCCAAAAACCAACAATCTGTTATTCAGGGAGAAACGTAGTGAAGCGAAGAATTTATAGTGTAAAATAATGTTTTTACCAGACAATAGTGAATCCAATTTTCAAAAAGCGTCAGCTTTCTTGCCTACACTAAGTATTAGTTTTGCAACTTTGCACGTTATTAGTTAGGTACGTTGGCTCGGTAAACCTTTTAGTATGAGTACAGTTTCAATATATCTAAAATAGAACTTTTTAAGAGCCCGTTAATAAGTATTAACTCCAATTTAGTAGATTGTAATGGTACGGCGGTTTTTGTTATTCCTATTCTTTAATGTGTTCGTAATTAGCCTGAATGGTCAGGTTAGGGGCATCATTAATTTCGTCGACAAAAACCAGCAACACGTATGTTTTCAATCTCGAAAAACGGTCGATACGTTACAAACTCTGGCCCGGTTTAAGAATTGTTTGGCAAAATATTACCAGCAGGGCTATATAGGTGCTCGTATCGATTCATTTCAGCACACCCCGCTTCAGGTTGTTGCGTATGGATTTATGGGTAACAAGTACCGTTGGACTGGCGTAAAAACCGATAGCACCACAGATGTTTGGCTAAAGCGGGTAGGCGTAAACTCCAATTTTAAAGAGGGGGTGGTTGGGGCAAATGTTATGGCTAATGCTGCCCAAAAGGTGATTTGTAGGCTCGAAAATTCTGGATACCCGTTTGCCTACATACATTTCGACAGTACAAAAATATCAGGAGATAGTGTATTTACCCACCTGAATATTAACCCGGGTCCATTTATTAAGCTTGACACTTTATATATATTGGGTGATGTAAAGTTAACTAGAAAGTTTATTGAGCCGTATTTAGATTTTAAAAGAAACAATACGTACAGTGATATTCAACTACAAAACTACGACCAAAAGCTAGCGAACCTGCCCTTCGTGAAGTTAATAAAACCAACCGAGGTAGAGTTTATTCCCGGAAAGGCGAGGGTTTATGCATATTTAACCAACAGCAGGTCTAGCCAGTTTTCAGGTTTAGTAGGGTTTTCATCAAACCCAAACCAAAAACCCTCCGTTATGCTCACTGGCGACGTAAACCTTCGACTATTGAATGCTTTTCGTCGTGGCGAAACGAATGCAATACAGTGGCAGGCTTTACCCAAGGGCAGCCAAAGGTTGAATATTTTGTCGGAGTGGGATTACCTCTTCGGTACACAGATGGGTATTTTGGCTAATTTCAAGCTGTTTCGAAGCGATACCACCTTTATTAATATAAACCCGCAGCTAAGCGCCAAGTTTGTTATTTTGCAAAGTACATTCGCTTTGGGCTTTAGCTACAAAATGTCCAAGTCGCTGGTTAGTAGTAACCGAGTAGGTAGCTACACCGCTATGCTCTATAATGTGTCGTATGCCTACGGAATGCTCCCCACGCTCCCTTTCGCAAACAATTCTTTTTGGATGAAGTTCGATTTGGGTGTTGGTCAACGAACTGACAGTCAGAGTGAATTCTCTCGAGAATCAGCGGTGGTTGGCGAATCGAGCCTGAATATACTGGCGCACACGCCCATATACAGAAAGCTGGTAGCCCTCAAGCTAGAGCTTCGCTCATCCTCTTTAGCCCTGCTCAATTCAAGCAAACCTCTGGCTGGGTTTTACGAAAATGAAATGTATCGTATAGGTGGATATAACTCTATTAGGGGCTTTAATCAGGAAGAATTTACGACCCCATCATTTGCAATAGGTACTGTCGAGCTGCAGTTTCGAATGGCAAACACGTTTAGCTTGTACACCTTTTATGATCAGGGTGCAGCGTACGCAACCGAAACCATCTATCCTTATGGAGTAGGGGTAGGAGCGTATATAGTTACAGCAGGAGGGTTGTTAAACCTCAGCTATGCCTTAGGTCAGAGAGCAGGTACGGCTCCAACTTTTAAAGGAGCTAAGGTTCATATCGGGTTTTCCGCTTTATTCTAATAAATGATTGCTTGCATAAATAAAATGAAATAAGCTGTTTTTAAATAAAACAATTAGAAATATTTGGAAACAACTGGGATAAGTTATAATTTTGCACCTCAATTAAAAACAAAACCAATTACACAATAAAGGCATGATAATTATACCTATTAAAGAAGGCGAGAATATTGAAAGAGCCCTAAAGCGCTTCAAACGTAAGTTTGAAAAAACTGGAACTATGAAGGAATTACGTGCACGCCAGTCGTTTACAAAGCCTTCAATAGAGCGCCGTGAAGAAAGAAGAAAGGCTGTCTACATTCAGAAACTCCAGGAAAAAGAGGAGTAATAATTCTTTGAATGCATCAGGCATTTTTGCCTGATTTTTTTTGGTAGAAAATCAAAAAAAGGTTATATTGCATTCAAAGAATATGCTGACACAATTCCTTAAATATATACAGGTAGAGCGAAATTATTCTGTCCAAACTATCCGTGCCTACGGTGACGATTTGCGACAGTTTTTTGCATTTTGTAACATTGAGCCTGATGCTGAGGGAATTAAACAGATAAACCATAGGGTAGTAAGGGCTTGGCTAGCACATTTGCTAAATACAGAGCACACGGCAAGGTCGGTAAACCGAAAATTATCCTCGTTGCGAAGTTTTTACAAGTATCTTTTAAAGCAAGGGGTGGTTACCAAAAACCCCATGCAAAAGGTTGTGGCTCCCAAGGCTAGTCATAAAATGCCTTACTTTTTAAGCCACAATGAAACCGATAATTTGCTCCAGCTAGAGTACCCCGAGGGGTTCTTTGGTTTAAGAGATTTACTGGTTATCGAATTGTTCTACTTCCTCGGACTAAGGGTATCCGAACTAGTCAGCCTTAAAGAGTCCGATATAAGTATTAGCACCAGTTCTGTTAAAATTCTTGGTAAAGGTTCAAAGGAAAGAATTGTGCCTTTGTACGCTGAAGTTTTACCGTTACTGGTAAGCTATATAAAGCAAAAAAATGACCGCTACCCTTCGAACCAAATGCCCTATCTCATTGTTTCATCAACAGGTAAAAAGGCGTACCCTCAGTTACTGTATCGAATTGTAAAAAAGTATTTGTCCTTGGTAACTCCGCTCGAAAAGAAGAGTCCACACGTACTTAGGCACACATTTGCCACTCATTTATTAAACCAGGGGGCCGATATAAATGCCATAAAAGAGCTGCTGGGGCATGCGAGCCTGTCAACAACCCAAATATATACTCATACCAGCGTTGAGAAGTTGAAAAATGTATACAAACAGGCGCATCCTAGGGCCTGACACTATAATATCAATCAAAAAATGGAGGACTATGAATATGAACGTAAAAATTCAATCAATCAAATTTGACGCTGACAAAAAACTCATTGATTTTACTAATGCCAAATTAGGTAAGTTAGAGCGTTTTTACGAAGCCATTTTAGGTGCAGAGGTATTTCTTAAGATCGAAAACTCGCAAGGAGTAGATAATAAAGTTGTTGAAATTAAACTGCTAATACCGGGTAACGATCTGTTTGTTGAGCGCCAGTCAAAAACTTTTGAAGAGGGGATTGATGACTGTATTGAAGTTTTAAAGCGACAAATAACTAAGCACAAGGAGAAACAGCGGATAAATTAGCTCCATTTTAGTGTACTCTATATATATTGTATACTTCCCCTTAGATCTGAAGTTGTTGGTAACTAATCAAATAAGACCTAAGGGGAAGTTTTTTTTGATAAAGATTATAATTTTTTTGGTGGGTAAATAAAATGTTTATACATTTGCCAACCGATTTCGGAAGGGTATTTCAACCGAAATAACAAGTTCTAAGCGTATTGCCGATGTAGCTCAGTTGGCCAGAGCAGCTGATTTGTAATCAGCTGGTCGGGGGTTCGAATCCCTCCATCGGCTCTATAATTTTGTTTGTGTTTTATGTTCTTTTTTAGTTAGTGTTTAAGGGGGAGATACCAAAGTGGCCAACTGGGGCAGACTGTAAATCTGCTGGCGTACGCCTTCGTAGGTTCGAATCCTGCTCTCCCCACACTATATATTGGTTTAATTTATGCGGGAGTAGCTCAGTTGGTAGAGCATCAGCCTTCCAAGCTGAGGGTCGCGAGTTCGAACCTCGTCTCCCGCTCAAGTCGTTAAGCCGATGTAGCTCAGGGGTAGAGCGCTTCCTTGGTAAGGAAGAGGTCATGGGTTCAATTCCCATCATTGGCTCAAGCACTATCATTTTTTCTCGACAATCAATCTTTAAATCTAATAATTAAACAAACTGGAGTCATGGCAAAAGAAAAATTTGATAGGTCGAAACCTCACGTAAACGTCGGAACAATTGGTCACGTTGACCATGGCAAGACTACTCTTACAGCAGCCATTACCAAGGTTCTGCATGATAAAGGTCTTTCTGAGTTACGTTCATTCGACTCTATCGACAACGCACCCGAAGAAAAAGAGCGGGGTATTACGATTAACACTTCTCACGTTGAGTATACAACGGCTAACCGTCACTATGCTCACGTAGACTGTCCTGGTCACGCTGACTATGTGAAAAACATGGTTACTGGTGCTGCTCAAATGGACGGTGCTATTATCGTTTGTGCTGCAACTGATGGTCCTATGCCTCAAACTCGCGAACACATTCTACTTGCACGTCAGGTAAACGTACCTCGTTTGGTTGTTTTCCTTAACAAGTGTGATATGGTTGACGATGAGGAGATGCTAGAGTTAGTTGAAATGGAAATTCGTGAATTACTAAGTTTCTATAACTTTGATGGAGATAATACTCCAGTTATCAGAGGATCTGCCCTTGGTGCCATTAACGGCGAAGAGCAGTGGGTTGACAAAGTAATGGAACTTATGGATGCAGTTGATAGCTACATTCCGCTTCCTCCACGTGATATCGAAAAACCATTCCTACTTCCTGTAGAGGACGTATTCTCAATTACTGGTCGTGGAACCGTTGCAACTGGTAGAATTGAAACAGGTATTGTTAACACTGGTGACGAGATTGAAATTATTGGTCTTGGCGCACAAGGACGTAAAACCGTTTGTACAGGTGTTGAGATGTTCCGTAAAATTCTAGATCGCGGTGAAGCTGGTGATAACGTTGGTCTTCTTCTACGTGGTGTTGATAAAACTGAAATTAAACGTGGTCAAGTTCTTGCTAAGCCAGGTTCAATTAAGCCTCACACTAAGTTCAAAGCAGAGGTTTACGTGCTTAAAAAAGAGGAGGGTGGACGTCATACTCCATTCCACAATAACTATCGTCCTCAGTTTTACCTACGTACTCTTGACGTAACCGGTGAGATTATGTTACCCGAAGGTGTTGAAATGGTTATGCCTGGTGATAACGTAACTATTACCGTAAACCTTATCTACCCTGTAGCTATTAACCAAGGTCTTCGTTTTGCTATTCGTGAAGGTGGACGTACAGTTGGTGCAGGTCAGGTAATTGAAGTTGTTGAATAGTATTATTCTAACTAAAATAACAGGTGGTTTACTTACATTTTGTAAGTAAACCACTTAGCAAACGGGTGTAGCTCAGTTGGTAGAGCACTAGTCTCCAAAACTAGGTGTCGGGCGTTCGAGTCGCTCCTCCCGTGCAACATAAGTAAAACTCATTATGAGAATAAAAACATACCTTCAGGACGTTTACAACGAGCTAATCCACAAAGTATCGTGGCCAACATGGAAAGATCTTCAATCCAGTGCAATAATTGTTATGATAGCTTCCCTATTAATTGCACTTGTAGTTTTTGTAATGGACATTTCCTTTGAAAAAGTGATGGACGTAGTTTACAGATTGATGTATTAAAGCCTGAAAGAGGACAATTCAATGGAAGAGAACGTAAAAAAATGGTACGTATTGCGTGCCATTGGTGGGAAGGAAAAGAAAGTTAAGGAGTATATTGACAATGAGATCGCTCAGCTTAAGCTGGAGGATTTTATTTCTCAAGTACTAATCCCTACAGAAAAGGTTTACCAAATTCGTAACGGAAAAAAGGTAAGCAAAGAGAGGGTTTTCTACCCAGGATACGTACTAATTGAAGCGACTCTTGTAGGTGAAATACCTCACATTTTGAAGGATATTCCCAATGTTATTGGGTTTTTGGGTGATCCCAAAACAGGCGAACCCACACCATTGCGCCAAGCGGAAGCAAATCGAATACTCGGAAGAGTAGATGAGCTAGCCGATAGCGATGAGGAACTAAACGTTCCCTTCTTTGTTGGTGAAACAGTAAAAGTAATTGATGGTCCATTCAATTCTTTCTCTGGAGTAATTGAAGAGGTGAACGAGGAAAAGAAGAAGCTGAAGGTAATGGTCAAAATTTTTGGCCGAAAAACTCCGTTGGAGCTCAGCTTTATGCAAGTCGAAAAAGAGTAATAACTATTAAGAGCTAAGCATTATGGCTAAAGAAGTTGCCGGATTAATCAAATTACAGATTAAGGGAGGTGCTGCAAATCCATCGCCACCCGTTGGTCCCGCACTCGGCTCGAAGGGGGTTAATATTATGGAGTTCTGCAAGCAATTTAACAGCAGAACTCAGTCGCAGGCAGGGAAAGTACTCCCGGTAATTATTACCGTTTACTCCGATAAATCATTTGATTTTATCGTAAAAACCCCTCCGGTTGCCGTTCAACTACTTGAATATTCTAAGTTGAAGAACGGTTCACCAGAGCCAAACCGAAAGAAAGTTGCTTCGGTTTCATGGGATCAAGTACGGGAAATTGCCGAACAGAAAATGCCCGACCTGAACTGTTTTACCTTGGAATCGGCTATGACATTGGTAGCAGGTACTGCCCGTAGTATGGGTATTACTGTTACAGGAGAAATTTCAGGTAAGTAATATTAAACCTCTTTTAGCGAGATGACAAAATTGACCAAGAACAAAAAACTTGCGTTGTCGAAAATTGAAACCGATAAGCAGTATAAGCTTGCGGAGGCAGCCAGTTTATTGAAGGAAATTACCTACACAAAGTTCGATGCTTCCGTTGATATCGACATACGTTTAGGCGTTGACCCCAGAAAGGCCAACCAAATGGTACGTGGTGTAGTAACACTTCCTCATGGAACTGGAAAGTCTGTGCGTGTACTTGTACTGTGTACCCCTGAAAAGGAGGAAGCTGCTAAAGCGGCCGGTGCCGACTACGTTGGTTTAGATGAGTATATTGAGAAAATCAAGGGAGGTTGGACAGACATTGATGTGATCATCACTATGCCAACCGTTATGCCCAAAATTGGTGCTCTCGGTCGTATTCTAGGCCCACGTGGACTAATGCCTAACCCAAAGAGCGGAACCGTAACCATGGATGTGGATAAGGCCGTTACTGAAGTTAAGGCTGGTAAAATCGACTTTAAAGTCGATAAGGCCGGTATCGTACATACTTCTATCGGTAAGGTTTCATTCGAGACCGATAAGTTGATAGAAAATGCTTACGAGTTTATTCAAACAATTAATAAACTTAAGCCATCAGCTGCTAAAGGTACTTACATTAGAAGTATTTACCTTTCTAGCACAATGAGTCCAGGCATTGCTATCGATGCAAAATCGATCTCGGAAAAGTAGTAATAACGCAATAGAGACCCAATTATCATGAGAAGGGAAGATAAAAATGTAATAATTGATCAGCTTCAAGAGCAAATCAATCAGTACCCACACTTTTACCTAGCCGATACATCTACGCTTAATGCAGCTAACACTAGCTCGTTGCGTCGTATGTGTTTCGAAAAGGATATTAAACTTGTGGTGGTGAAAAATACCCTTCTGAAAAAGGCACTTGAAAAGTGCCAGAAGGCTGATTTTTCACCCATGTTTGAAACGCTCAAGGGCTCAACTTCTGTTATGTTTACAGAGGTTGGAAATGTACCCGCGAAGCTTATCAAAGAATTTCGTAAAAAACACGAAAAACCAGTTCTAAAGGCTGCTTTTGTAGAGGAGTCATGCTATGTTGGCGAGCAATATCTTGATACTCTTGCAACACTAAAGAGCAAAGACGAGCTTGTTGCAGATGTTATCGCGTTACTGCAATCGCCTGCTAAGAAAGTGATTTCTCAGTTACAATCAGCGCCTAACATAATTGCTGGAGTTGTTAAAACTCTTAGCGAACGCGAAGGATAATTTTAGTTTAATTAGAATTAATTAATAAACCGTTAGTAAAAATGGCAGATCTTAAAAAGTTTGCAGAAGAACTAGTAAATCTTACTGTAAAAGAAGTAAACGAACTTGCTCAAATCCTTAAGGATGAGTATGGTATTGAGCCTGCTGCTGCTGCAGTGGCTGTTGCTGGACCCGCTGCTGGTGGCGAAGCTGCTGCTGAAGAGAAATCCACGTTCGATGTGGTTCTTAAAGCGCCAGGTGGTGCTAAGCTTCAGGTAGTTAAACTAGTAAAAGAACTTACTGGTTTAGGTTTAAAAGAAGCAAAAGAATTAGTTGACGCTGCTCCTAAAGCAGTTAAGGAAGGTGTTTCTAAAGAAGAAGCCGAATCCCTTAAATCACAACTCGAAGAGGCAGGAGCAGAAGTTGAACTTAAATAAAGAAAACCTGATCGCATTAGGTATTAGAGGTTTAGAGTCTATAGATAGACTCTAAGCCTTTTTATTGTTATTATTAATGGCTCAACAAATCCTATCGCAATGTCCTCAGAAATAACAAAAAAAAGAATTTCATTTGCAAAAACTAAAAATCAGTTTAGCTACCCTGATTTTCTTGACATTCAACTAAAGTCGTTTGGAGAATTCTTCAAATTTGGCTCTTCAGTTGAAGAACGTAAGAAGGAAGGGCTATACAAAGTTTTTGCCGATAACTTTCCAATTACTGACACCCGAAACAACTTCGTACTTGAGTTTATCGACTATTATATTGACCCACCTCGATACTCAATTGACGAAACCATTGAACGAGGTCTCACATTTAGCGTGCCCTTAAAGGCTAAGCTGAAATTATACTGCACCGATCCCGAACACGAGGATTTTGATACCGTGGTACAGGATGTGTACTTGGGGACAATACCTTATATGACCCCACGAGGCACTTTTGTTATCAATGGAGCCGAACGTGTTGTTGTTTCGCAGCTACACCGTTCACCCGGCGTATTCTTCGGACAGAGCTTACACGCAAACGGTACAAAGTTGTACTCTGCTAGAATAATCCCTTTTAAAGGATCGTGGATTGAGTTTGCAACTGACATTAACAGCGTCATGTATGCGTACATCGATCGAAAGAAAAAATTGCCTGTAACAACGCTACTTAGAGCCATTGGCTTTGAGAGCGACAAAGATATACTTGAAATATTTGGCCTTGCAGATGAGATTAAGGTTTCGAAAGCAAACCTTAAAAAATTTGTTGGACGCCGCTTAGCTGCTCGTGTGCTTAAATCATGGGTGGAAGATTTTGTTGACGAGGATACTGGTGAAGTTGTTTCTATAGAGCGTAACGAGGTTATTTTAGATCGCGAAACGGTTCTAGAGAATGAACATATCGAGGAGATTGTTGACTCAGGAGCAAAAACAATTCTGATACATAAGGATAATTCGAATATTTCCGATTACGCCATTATATATAACACTTTACACAAAGACCCTTGTAACTCCGAGAAAGAAGCTGTGGTTCACATTTACCGACAGCTGAGAAACTCTGAGCCGCCAGACGAGTCTACAGCTCGTGATGTTATTGATAAACTTTTCTTCTCCGATAAACGATATGACCTAGGTGAAGTTGGGCGTTATCGTATAAATAAAAAGTTAAATCTGAATACCGAAATCGATGTTAAAGTCTTAACCAAAGAGGATATCATCGAAATTATAAAATATCTCATCGAGCTAATCAATTCAAAAGCCGATGTTGATGATATCGACCACTTAAGTAACCGTCGTGTGCGTACAGTAGGCGAGCAGCTTGGCAACCAGTTTAGTGTTGGGCTAGCGCGTATGGCTCGTACCATTCGTGAGCGAATGAACGTTAGGGATAATGAGGTATTTACCCCCATCGATCTAATTAACGCCAAAACTCTCTCATCGGTTATTAACTCGTTCTTCGGAACCAACCAGCTTTCTCAGTTTATGGATCAAACAAATCCACTGGCTGAGATGACCCATAAACGACGCCTTTCGGCTCTCGGGCCAGGCGGTTTGTCGCGAGAAAGAGCAGGTTTTGAGGTGCGTGACGTTCATTATACTCACTACGGACGTTTATGCCCAATTGAAACACCTGAAGGCCCTAACATTGGTCTAATTTCATCACTTTGTGTTTATGCTCGAATAAACGATTTAGGCTTTATTGAAACCCCTTACCGCAAGGTTGATAATGCGAAGGTTGACCTTAGTAACGAGGGTGTTATTTACCTTAGTGCTGAGGAGGAAGAGTATAAAATTATTGGACAGGCTAATGCCATTCTCAACGACGATGCTACTTTTGCATCTCCTAAGGTGAAGTCTAGATTAGAATCCGACTTTCCTCTTACCGAGAGGGAAAAGGTTGATATGATGGACGTTGCTCCTAATCAAATTGCATCAATAGCGGCATCTCTTATTCCTTTTCTTGAGAATGATGACGCCAACCGTGCACTGATGGGATCAAATATGATGCGCCAGGCGGTACCGCTTATTAGTCCCGAGGCACCAGTTGTTGGAACGGGCCTTGAAGAGGTTGTGGTTCGCGATAGCCGTGTTCAGGTAGTGGCCGAAGAGGATGGAGTTATTGAGTATGTTGATTCTGACGAGATTGTAGTAAAATACACTCAAACCGAAGAGCAGCGATTTATTAGCTTCGAATCTGAGACAAAAAGATATAAATTACCCAAGTTTAAGAAAACAAACCAGAATACCTGTGTTACCCTGAGGCCAATGGTGCATAAAGGACAGGAAGTAACTAAAGGTCAAATTTTAACCGAAGGATACTCTACTCGTAATGGCGAATTAGCCCTTGGTCGTAACCTTAAAGTGGCTTTCATGCCATGGAAGGGGTATAACTTTGAGGACGCCATTGTAATTAGTGAACGTTTGGTTCGCGAGGATGTGTTTACATCGGTGCATGTTGATGAGTTTGTGTTGGAGGTACGTGATACTAAGCGTGGTATAGAAGAACTAACCGCCGATATACCTAACGTTAGTGAGGAAGCTACGAAGGATTTAGACGAGAAAGGAATGATCAGAATTGGGGCAAACGTTGTGCCAGGCGACATTCTTATCGGTAAAATTACCCCAAAAGGTGAGTCAGATCCTACTCCTGAAGAGAAACTACTTAGAGCGATTTTTGGAGACAAAGCAGGCGATGTGAAAGACGCATCACTTAAAGCGCCCCCATCTCTTTATGGTGTGGTAATTAATAAAAAACTCTTTACTCGTTCGGTTAAGGATAATAAGAAGGGAAAAACTAGCGAGAAAAGTTTGGTAGCTAAAGTTGATGATGAGTTTGGTTATAACGTAAGTTCGCTTAAAGATAAACTCATTGATAAACTATTTCATCTGGTAAACGGAAAAACTTCGCAGGGAGTGTCCGATATGTTAGGACAAGAAATAATACCTCGAGGCGTTAAGTTTACTCAGAAGATGCTTACCGAAATAGACTACCTTAACGTAAATGCAAATAAGTGGTCCACTGATAAGCACAAGAATGAGCTAATCAAATCAATTATCCACAACTATATTTTGCAGTACAAAGAGTACGATGCAGATCATAAGCGCAAAAAGTTTAATATAACTATTGGCGATGAGATGCCTGCAGGTATTATTCAGCTTGCAAAGGTATATGTTGCAAAAAAACGCAAGATAAAGGTTGGTGATAAGATGGCCGGTAGGCACGGTAATAAGGGTATTGTTGCCAGAATAGTTCGCGACGAGGATATGCCATTCCTTGCCGATGGAACTCCTGTTGACATAGTTCTTAACCCACTGGGTGTACCCTCGCGAATGAACCTTGGCCAAATATACGAAACCGTTCTCGGTTGGGCAGGTGAAAAATTGGGAGTTAATTTTAGCACACCCATTTTTGATGGTGCCAAGTTCGACGAGATTAATAAAATGACCGATAAGGCAGGTTTACCCCGTTCTGGAAAAACATACCTATACGATGGTGGAACTGGACTTCGCTTCGATCAGCCGGCAACAGTTGGAGTTATTTATATGCTGAAACTGGGCCACATGATTGACGATAAAATGCATGCCCGTTCCATTGGACCATATTCGCTTATTACCCAGCAACCACTTGGTGGTAAGGCACAGTTTGGTGGACAGCGTTTTGGTGAGATGGAGGTGTGGGCACTCGAAGCATTCGGTGCATCCCATATTCTGCAGGAAATACTTACCATTAAGTCAGACGATGTGGTGGGTAGAGCTAAGGCATACGAGTCCATTGTTAAGGGCGAACCTATGCCACAGCCTGGAATTC
Organism: Bacteroidales bacterium; assembly: GCA_041656735.1. Classification (GTDB taxonomy): domain Bacteria; phylum Bacteroidota; class Bacteroidia; order Bacteroidales; family Tenuifilaceae; genus Perlabentimonas. The sequence continues at coordinate 14,533 of JBBACY010000039.1, forward strand.
CTGAATCGTTAAACGTGTTATTGCATGAATTGCGCGGCTTAGGCCTTAACGTAACACTCGATTAATCGGGTGTTACGAATACTAAGTATGGCCATTAGCTGTACTTTATGCTAGAGTTAACAAATTAACATACAACAATATGTCGTTCAGAAGGGAAAATAAGGTAAAAAGCGACTTCACGAAGATAACTATCAGTTTAGCATCCTCTGAGGAGATACTAGAGCGTTCAAGTGGAGAAGTACTTAAACCTGAGACTATTAACTATAGAACCTACAAGCCCGAACGCGATGGATTATTCTGTGAGAGAATCTTCGGGCCGGTTAAGGATTATGAATGCCATTGTGGTAAATATAAGCGCATTCGTTATAAAGGTATTGTATGTGATAGGTGTGGTGTTGAGGTTACCGAAAAGAAAGTGCGCCGCGAAAGGATGGGGCACATCAATTTGGTGGTGCCGGTAGCACATATTTGGTACTTTAAATCGTTACCAAATAAAATTGGATACCTACTGGGTTTACCAACTAAAAAACTCGACACAATAATTTATTACGAGAGATATGTGGTAATTAAGCCTGGTATAGCAGAAAATTCTAACTATCTAGACCTACTTACCGAAGAGGAATATCTCGATATTCTAGAAACTTTACCCAAGGATAATCAGCACCTAGATGATGAGGATCCAAATAAGTTTATCGCTGCAATGGGGGCAGAGGCTGTTTATATGCTTTTAGCCCGCTTGGAACTCGATGAATTAAGTTACGATCTTCGCCATAAAGCCAATACTGAAACTTCTCAGCAACGTAAAAGTGAGGCACTTAAAAGGCTTCAGGTAGTTGAGGCTTTCCGTGATTCTGCTCTGGTTAATAAGCCCGAGTGGATGATTCTGAAAGTTGTTCCGGTAATACCACCAGAGCTTCGACCTCTTGTACCGCTTGATGGAGGTAGGTTTGCAACATCAGATTTAAACGATTTGTACCGTAGGGTAATTATTAGAAATAATCGTTTAAAAAGGCTTATCGAGATTAAGGCACCCGAGGTAATTCTGCGTAACGAGAAGCGTATGCTTCAGGAGTCTGTTGACTCATTGTTCGACAACTCTCGTAAGAGTAATGCCGTTAAAACCGACGCCAATAGACCTCTTAAGTCTTTGAGTGATAGTTTGAAAGGAAAGCAAGGACGCTTTCGCCAGAACTTGCTAGGTAAACGTGTTGACTACTCGGCCCGTTCGGTTATTGTAGTTGGACCCGAGCTTAAAATGCACGAATGCGGTATGCCAAAAGATATGGCAGCCGAAATATATAAGCCTTTTATTATTCGCAAGCTAATTGAAAGAGGGATAGTAAAAACTGTTAAATCGGCTAAGAAGATTGTTGATCGTAAAGATCCAGTAATATGGGATATACTCGAAAATGTTCTTAAGGGGCATCCAATATTGCTAAACCGTGCGCCAACTCTTCACAGGCTAGGTATTCAGGCTTTCCAACCAAAACTTATTGAAGGAAAGGCTATTCAACTGCATCCACTAGCATGTACGGCTTTTAACGCCGACTTTGACGGTGACCAGATGGCAGTGCACCTTCCATTGGGTAACGAAGCTATACTTGAGGCCCAAATATTGATGCTTGGTTCGCATAATATTTTGAACCCAGCCAACGGAGCTCCTATTACAGTGCCCTCACAAGATATGGTTTTGGGACTTTACTATATTACCAAACCCCGTCCTGGTGCTAAAGGCGAAGGTTTAAGGTTTTATTCAACAGAAGAAGCTGTAATTGCTCTTAACGAGGGTGTTGCTGAAGTACACACCAACGTAAAAATACGCTTTCCAAAGGTTGATGAACAGGGTGTTACTACCTTTGAAATGATTGATACAACGGTTGGACGTATAATTTTCAACCAGTACGTACCTTCAGAAATGGGCTTTATTAATGAGTTACTAACCAAAAAATCGCTTAGAGATATTATTGGTAGGGTACTAAAAAAGGTTGGTATTGCTCGCACTTCTCAGTTTTTGGATGATATAAAAGATTTAGGATATTCGTATGCATTTAAGGGTGGATTATCTTTTAACCTTGAGGATGTTACAGTTCCTGCCGAGAAGAAAATTTATGTTGACGAAGGCTATGCTCAGGTAGATGAGGTAATGGCCAACTACAACATGGGTTTAATTACCAATAATGAGCGTTACAATGCAATTATTGATATTTGGACACATACGAACGCTAAGTTAACGCTAACGTTACTGAAAAAGTTATCAGAAGACAATCAGGGCTTTAACTCTGTGTATATGATGCTTGACTCAGGTGCAAGGGGCTCCAAAGAACAAATTAGGCAGCTATGCGGTATGCGTGGATTGATGGCTAAACCCCAAAAATCGGGCTCATCGAGTAGCGAGATTATTGAAAACCCTATTTTGGCTAACTTTAAAGAGGGACTTTCGGTACTTGAATACTTTATCTCTACTCACGGTGCACGTAAAGGTTTGGCCGATACGGCTCTTAAAACAGCGGATGCTGGTTATCTAACTCGTCGTTTGGTTGACGTTTCACAAGATGTTATTATAACCGAGGAGGATTGCGGAACGCTCCGTGGCTTGGTAGCTACTACAATTAAGAAGAATGAAGAGGTTGTTGAGACTCTTTACGAGAGAATATTAGGACGTACCACTGTACATGATATATACCACCCTCTTACCGGAGAACTTATTGTTTCGGCAGGTGAGGAGCTAACCGAGGAAATTACTGCTGAGATTGATGAATCACCAATTGAGCAGGTTGAAATTAGATCGGTGTTAACTTGCGAATCACGTAAGGGCGTTTGTACAAAGTGCTACGGTCGTAACCTTGCAACCGGCAGGATGGTTCAGAAAGGCGAAGCCGTTGGTGTTATTGCAGCGCAGTCAATTGGGGAGCCAGGTACACAGCTTACACTTCGTACGTTCCACGTTGGGGGTACTGCATCAAACATTATTGCCGACTCAAAAATTGTTTCAAAATTTGAGGGTAGGGTTGAACTTGAAGAACTTAAGAGCGTACCCAAAGTTGACGAGGCTGGAGTTGCCTATCAGATAGTTGTTGGACGATTAGCAGAGTTAAGGCTGGTTGACAAGAATACAGGCATCACACTATCAACCCATAATATTCCATACGGTTCAAAACTATATGTTAACGATGGCGACGATGTGGCAAAGGGAATGGAACTTTGTGATTGGGATCCTTGGAATGCCATAATTGTTTCTGAAGTTGACGGTACTGTTGCTTTCGATTCGATTGTTAAGGATGTTACTTTTAGAGAGGAATCTGACGAGCAAACTGGATACCGTGAGAAAGTTATTATTGAAACTCGTGATAAGACTAAGAACCCTTCTATTAAAATAATGAAGGGCAAGGATGTGCTTAAATCGTACAATATCCCTGTAACATCGCATATAATGATTGATGATGCGAAGGCTGTTAAAGCAGGTGATATTTTGGTGAAAATTCCACGTGCCGTAGGCAAATCGGGTGACATTACCGGTGGTTTACCACGTGTAACAGAACTGTTCGAAGCACGTAACCCATCTAACCCAGCTGTTGTATCGGAAATTGATGGTGAGGTTTCATTTGGTAAGGTTAAACGTGGTAACCGAGAGGTTATGATTACTTCAAAAACCGATGAGGTTAAGAAGTATATGGTTCCTCTATCAAAGCAAATACTTGTTCAAGAGAACGATTACGTGAGAGCAGGTATACCATTGTCTGACGGAGCAACAACACCTGCCGATATTCTTGCCATTAAAGGACCAACAAAGGTTCAAGAATATATTGTAAACGAGGTGCAGGAGGTTTACCGCATGCAGGGTGTGAAAATTAACGATAAGCACTTTGAGGTTATTGTTAGACAGATGATGCGTAAGGTAGATATAGCTGATCCAGGCGATACTCGATTCCTTGAGAAGCAGATAGTGGATAAGTGGATTTTTATGGAAGAGAACGACTGGATTTTCGATAAGAAAATTGTTGTTGATACTGGAGATTCGACCACTGTTCGCTCAGGACAAATTATAGCCGCTCGTAAATTACGTGATGAGAACTCTATCCTAAAACGTAAGGATATGAAACTTATTACTGCGCGTGATGCTATTCCCGCAACTTCAAATCAGGTGCTTCAGGGTATTACCCGGGCAGCACTTCAAACACAAAGCTTTATGTCGGCAGCATCGTTCCAGGAAACAACAAAAGTACTAAACGAGGCAGCTATCCGAGGTAAGGTTGACCATTTGGAAGGCTTAAAAGAGAACGTAATTTGTGGACACTTAATACCTGCAGGTACGGGCTTACGCGATTTTAACAGTTTGATGGTTTATACCAAGGAGGAGCGTGAAATTTTAGAGCAATCAGGCAAATCGATAGCATCTAATGTTGAGTAATGCTACTTAAATAATATATATATGAAAAAAAGCGAGGGTAATTACCCTCGCTTTTTTTACTACCTTTATGCTTATTATTCACCTTTTATTTTAACTATATTGTTATGAGCGAGAAGAAAAATAACCCATTGAATATTGAACTAACCGAAGAGGTTGCTCAAGGTAACTACGCAAATTTAGCCGTGATTACGCATTCTGCATCTGAATTTATACTCGATTTTGTGAGGGTAATGCCTGGTTTACCTAAAGCAAAGGTACAAACCCGTGTTATTCTAACCCCCGATCATGCTAAGCGTTTACTTATGGCTCTTAAAGATAATGTGAGCAAGTTCGAGAGCAATCATGGCACAATAAAAGTTGGGGAAACAAATCCGAGTATCCCGCCATTTCCTATGAATTTTGGAGGAGGAGAGGCCTAATCTTCATCTTCTATAAAAGCGCATCGGTCTCTTATCATTTGAAAAGGCCTACTATCACCTAAACTTTGGGCTTTTATAAGATGCATACAACCAGTTTTCACCTTGCTTACCCGGAGGTTCGAAACACCTAGGTAATAGTGAAGGTCTACATTCTCTGGCTCTTGCTTTAAGAGTAACTCAAAATCAAGTATTGCCCCACCAAAATCAGATTGTAAATACTTCGCCATTCCTAAGTGGTAGCGTGCTTTAAAATTATTTGCATCAAGGCTTAGTGCGCTGGTAAAATCGGAAATGGCTCCTGCAAAATCGTTTGTTTTAGTCTTTGCTAGTCCTCTTAAAATAAATGCATCAATGTTAAAGGGTTCAATTACCATTAGCTTGTTTATACTCGTAATTGCCTTCGAGTTCATATTAATCTTCATGAATGCGGTGGCAATCTCAATATAGGTTTTGGTATGCAGCGGGTTTAATTCTATCGATTTGGAGAAGTCATCAATGGCTTTTTTATAATTTTTTAATTCGGCATATGATTTGCCACGGCAGAAATAGAGTGTTGCGTAGTCGGGTTTTAGGTTAATAGCAGTTGAGAAATCCGAGATTGCTCCAGTATAGTCAGTCCGGTTATGCTTATCGAGCCCATAGCTAAATAGTTGCTCTACCGATTGTGAAATACTGGTAATTGAGAGCGTAATAAGCAGAAATAATAATGTAAAATGCTTTTTCATCGTCGTCTTTGGGCAGGAGGCGCATTCTCTTTGCAGAACTCTTTGATAAGAAATTGGGTTTCAACTTTACCCAGTTCAAGCGCCTTAGTTAGGTCAAGGCAGCCATTCTTTTTTAACCCCTGAAGTATTTTTGATAACCCACGGTAGTAGTATGCTTCTGGGTTAATCGGGTCGATAATAATTGCTTGGTTTAAATCGATAATTGCCCCCCTTAAATCGTAAACATCAACCCTTGCTTTACCTCGATTGATATAAGCTGTAACAAACCGGGCATCTATTTCGGTAGCCTGGTTAAAATCGGATATTGCCCCTTTGTAATCTTTTAAATGAACTTTGCACAGCCCCCGGTTGTTGTAGGCCATGGCAAATTTGGGTGCAATTTTAACCAGTTCATTAAAATCGGAAACAGAACCCTCAAAATCCTGAATCTTCATTCGAGCATTGGCTCGGTAATAGTAAGCAATGGCAAAACGGTTATCAATTTCGAGCGCTTTCGAGTAATCGTCAATAGCTTCCTGTATTTCGCCAAGTTCCACTTTCGAATCGCCTCGGTATATGTATGCATGCTTATTTATGGGGTCGAGGTTAATTACCTCGTTAAGGTCGGTAATAGCACCCGCATAGTCTTGCTGTTCATGCTTAAGGTTTGCTTGTAGCAACAGCTTTAGGCTGGCATCTTGTGAATAAGCATTTGTTAAATAAAATGTGCTTAGTAAAATAAGAAATATTTCTTTCATCTGAATTGTTCGCTAGTAGTTTTAACTTTAGTAGTATTCTAAGTGTCTTTTATTTGGTACTTTATTGGTGTGTTTTTTACATCATTCCTTTTTCTCCTTCAACCCTCTTTTTTTATTGCGATACCAGCTAATGGAGTACAGCGTAACGGCAAGTAGAATCCAAAAGGGCCAAAGTTTAACTACAAACAGTATAAAAAGCACAAATGCTGCCCAGCCTTTATTAAGCGATTTTTTTAAGAGTTGACTGAAACTTTCTGTGGTTTCTGGTTCGTATTTATAGTCTATTTTTTGATAGAAGGTAAAGTTTACGGTACTGTAATCAATTCTATTTGTAAGGTATTTCATTCGCCCTTCAACCCCTTCAATTTGGCTGCGTATATCGGCAAGTTTACTTTCAATTTCAAGTATCTGGCTTATGTTATCGGTTCGTTGTAGTAGGGCGATAAACTTCTTTTCAACAGTACGCTGATTATTAAGTCGACTTTCAATATCAATATACTCTTCGGTAACATCTTGCGAATTAGTTGATTGGCTCTCTACCTTTTTTGCAACGGTTAGTAACTTGGCAATCAGTAAGTCGAGTGTTTCGGCTGGAACTCTAACAGTTAAGTTATTCGTTATTCGAGAGTCATAGTTTGTCATATTTTCAGAGGAAACCCACCCATTGTATAGTTTGGTTATTGAATCGATTTTTTGATGGGCTAATTCGTAGTCAGCTACTTCTATGGTAACATAAGCAGTTTTTATCAGTTTTTGACTAGTGGCTGAATTCGCACTTTGTCTTTCTGCCATTTTGTTCATTCCACCCATTTCAGGAGCAGAACTAAGAGCCATTTGGGGCGCTGAATCAGCGTAGTTTTCAACACTTTGTTCGCTTGTTGAACCACACCCAATTGCAATAAAACATATTGCCGCTGTAATTGAAAGAATATTTTTCATACTGTCTGGTTTTAAACGCAAGTTAGCAATATATGAGATGTTATTGCTTTAGTTATCAAAAAATGAGCCACAGCTTTCTAATTTATTCGTATTGCTTGTAGGAAGTGCTAAATTGAGTGTGTACTACTTGTAAAAATTTTTTTCGAATGCTTTAAAGTTATCCTTCTTTAAAATAATTCTTTTCCAAAAGGCCTCAATAAAACCAATTCCGTAGCCAAACAGCTGTACCCACGCAGCTGCTATGCTAAGGGTAGCAACCCTAACACTTTTGTTAATAAGTAGTGAACTTAGCAAAACCATTAGTGAGTACACCACTGGAATTGCCAACGCGTATAAGGTAAACGGGCTAGCTAAGAGCGATAGCAGCATAACTATAACGAATGCCGAAGGTAGGATATGAACAAGTTTTAGTGTTTTAGGGTGAAGTATATTTAGGTTTATTCGGGCAATACCAGAGTTGTAAACCTGTCGATAAAATTTTCTGAAATCGGTGCGGCGTTTATGATAAACGAATGCCTTTGAAAATAGTTTGGTTTTAAAACCATTGCTAATTATTCTGAAGCTAAAATCAATATCCTCGCCAAAACGAAGCGTAGAGAACCCCCCGGTTTTTTCAAAAGTTTGCCTTGAAACGCCCATATTGAAACTACGGGGGTAAAACTTATCTAACCTTTCTTTGCCACCCCGTATGCCCCCCGTTGTAAAAAAGGATGTCATTGAGTAGTTTATGGCCTTTTGGATGGGCGTAAACGAGGAGTGTGCCCTGTCGGGGCCTCCAAAGGCATCAACTGGATGGATACTAAGCTCCTCTTCAACGTGCTTTAGGTAGTCCTCAGGAATTAAGCAGTCGGAATCGAAGAAAATAAAGTACTCGCCACTAGCCTTGTTTGCGCCAAAATTTCGGGTAGTTCCTGGGCCGGTATTCTCTTTGGTGAAATATTTAAGGTTTAGCTGGTTACTATATTCGTCAACAATTTCTTTGCAGGGTATTGTTGAACCATCTTCGACGATAATTACCTCGAAAATTTTTAATTTCTGATTTATGAGACTTTCTAATAGTTCTCGCACCTCTTCGGGGCGGTTATATACAGGTACTATTATTGAATATTTTGGGTTGTGCATTTGTATGGTCTATTTTAGAGCAAAGATAAAAAAAACTGCCGTAAATCTAGGGTATGCTTTGCCTTACTAATAAAGAGATTTTGCTATATAATTTCTAGGTAGGGCCTGATTTTTTGCAACGTTTCCTTGTCAATTAGTTTATGTTTAACCATCTCATCAAGCGAGTTAAAATTTCCCATAGTTTCTCGGTAGTAAATAATTGCTTTTGCATGGTGGTTGGTGAGGTAGGGATGGGCTTTTAGCGTTTGGTATTCAACCAGATTAATATTTAACTTGTTTACGAGCAAAGTATCAACCCACACAGTTGATCTAATTGATTCGAGTAAATCGGGCGGGAAGCCATAAACTTCAGCTAGCTGATCTACACTATGGAAGCCGCCTAAAAGGTTTCGGTACGAAATAATTCGTCGTGCGTAACCACGTCCAATGCCTTTTATTTTGGTTATCTCAAGCGTATCGACGGTATTTAGCTCTATATACAAAGGTGGTTCACTCTCATAGTTTGCTGAAAAGACAGCAGGCTTTGTGGGGTGCGTTGTATCATTTTTTTCTGTTAGTTCAATTTGTATGTATGGCTTTAGGCGATTAAACATAGCAGAATCAATAACATACATTTTTGAAAAATCGTTGGCGGTCATAAATATTCCACCTTTATTTCTGTATTTTACAATGGTTGTAGCTTGTGATTTTGATAACCCAAGCCTAACTAGCTGGGTTGAATTTATCGTGTTTGGGTCAAACGGAAAGGATTCAGGCTCGGATCGCAGGTTTTTTTCTTCATCGGTAAAAGAAAAATGTTCTTTCGTTGCTTTAGCGGTGTAGCTTAGTGATGTAAAAAAACTATCAACCCGCTGAAAGCTCTCAGAATCTAGGGAAACAAAGGGTTTGTAAAAAAAGGTTTGGTGAACTGCTGGAAATAGAGCAGCAGCAATAACCAAAATGATTAGCACAAGTATTCCACGTTGCTGTGTTTTCGAGAAGCTAAGCCATTCCTTCCACATAAATAATGTTGCCTAAGGTTTGTTTGAGGTGTAATCAAAGTTAGTCTTTTTGAGTATAATGTTCAAATACTTAGGATTGTTTTTATCCACTCTTCAAAGTGCTTAGTAGTATATTTTTCTTACAACTAAACCTTAGTTACTTATTGAGATACAGAGACGAACTACTGCAAACAGCAATGTCATTAGCATTTATTCCGTTAGCCCTATTTCTATTTAAGAGTTTGAGATTTATCTCAAACCATTAATTTCACTATTTTTGTCGACTTATAATCTAGCCAAATGATAAAAGTACTTAGTTATCAGATTCTTTTAGTTGTTCTAGTTATTGCAACTAGATCAGCATTTGGCAACAACGTTAAAGTCATTACAGCCGATACTTTAGCGGTTACGCAAGGCTTTAAAGAAGAATTTAAAGCCAGCGGCAAAGTTTCCACACAACTTTTTTTGGGTTATCGCTACACCTCACCTTCGGGGGGAAGTGCGAGTAACGAATTTGTTGTAAATCGGGGATATATAAATTTCACAGGAAATGTTACACCCTATGTTAGCGGTAGAATTACTCCAGATATTATTAGGGACGAGGAGGGTGATATTGAAATGAGGCTAAAATATTGCTTTGCTCAGTATAAAAATATTGATATGCAGGGCTTTATAGCTGAGCCATCGGTGCTAATCGGGCAGGTTTACACTCCTTTTATAGAGTTTGAGTCTAAAGTTAATCGGTATAGGGTTGTGGAATCGCATTTTCTCGATAGGGTTAAACAGCTTAGCTCGGCCGATTTTGGGGTTACATTCACGGCTCTACTGGGCGGGAAAATTGATGCCGAGTACCAACAAAAGGTGAATAGCAGCTATGCAGGTAGGTATGGCTCGGTGGCTTTTGGACTCTATAATGGGGGTGGGTATCATGCACAAGAGAAGAATGCAAATAAAACGTTTCAGTGGAGAGTTTCGGTTAGACCACTACCCATTGCTTTACCTGGGTTGCAGGCTAGTTTTACCGGTTCGCTTGGTAAAGGAAATTTGCCAGAATCGCCTGATTGGAAACTTTTTGGTGGACTTTTGTCGTACGAGCATCAGCGCTTTGTAATAACTGGTCAGTACTACCAAGCACTTGGCAACTATTCGGGCACAATGACCGATGATTTTGGCAACGAATTGGCAAGCCAAGGATATAGCCTTTTTTCGGAGGTGAAATTATTTAGGCAGAAATCGAGCATCTTTGCTCGTTGGGATTGTAGTATAATCAATAAAAATAATCCAACATACGCTTCGATGTTTATCGTTGGGCTAGCATATCACATACAGCCTAAAACAAAGATTGTGGTTGATTATAACTTTGTGGATAATAGCGATGTGGTTAATAAAACTGGTGTTTTTGAGGTAATGTTTGAGTTAGCCTTTTAAAATGCCAATTATTTATGCTCTTGTTTATTGGCTGTGAATTCTGTCCGTAAATTTTCTCTTAAAACAGGCGGTTTATTAATCTATCCAGCTGTTTCTATGGCTAAGCCCTTTCATATCAGTGCGTAGGGTAACGGTATTTCTGTTTTTTTTATAGAGAACCCTTCAGCAAATTGTTATTGGGTGTTTGCTTTAATAAAGCCCTATTTAGGGCTTTTTATAGCATACTACAGTTCATTTATTCAGAAAATTACCTATTTACTTGACTCGCATACTATTTAGGTTGAACTTAGCTATTGCTTCAATTGGGCTGTGTGTTTTAAATTTCCCTGGTGGCTATAGGATATCTAGGGTTACAAATTTTTATTTACTGTTTAAAACAATTTGACAATCAGCATAGTTAGTAGGTAGTTATGGTTTACAGAAACTTCTGTAGCTATACGTTTTACGGTAACAATAAATAGGGTCATAAAAAAATGATTTAGCTAATATTCATTTATTTTCAGGACAATGAAAAACCTTATTATTATACTTTTTTTATTTAGCCAATTAGCTGCTGCACAGCAGTGGACAGATATGAGTTTTTTTGAATTGGATGGCTGTTTTGTTCGTTCAACCTCTGACCTGACAGACAATATGCAACCCAAAAAGCTTGGTAACGGAAGGTTCAGTGCCATTAGTGCTGTTGATGGAAACTACCAAACGGCTTGGGTTGAAGGGGTAGCAGGCCACGGCATTGGCGAATCAATTTTTGTTTCGATGCCCAATAACTGTAGCGTTATGAATATACTTAGTGGATACGGGAAAAGCAGAGCCCTTTTTTATCAGAATAGCCGTCCAAAAACCGTTAAATTAAGGTGTTATGTTGGTATTAACCCTACGGGGTACGTTTCTGAAATTTCTCCAATTTTTAAAATTCAGAAATATGACAAGGAGTACGTGCTTCATTTAGCCGACGTGGATTCACTCCAATCATTTTCTTTTCCATTTCATAAAAGCCAGCTTGCTAGCTTTGGCGACAGCGTAAAAGAGCAGTATTTTGAAGAGTTTACTGAACCGATTTTCCAAATGCTCTACTTTGTTGAAATTGAAATTGTTGATGTTTATATAGGATCGGAGTATAGTGATACATGCATTAGCGAAATATTTTTCAATAACTCGTATGTGCCCGATTACCGAAAACAGAACCATAGCAGCATAGTAGATGTTTATGTTGATGAGCGGAACGAGAACCGTTTGTTAATCGATACCCATGGCAATAAGAGTATTGAGGTGTTGAGTAGGCCAGAGGCCATACTTCAACTTATTGAAACGTCGGCCGATAAGCGATGGGTAATACTGACTAGTACCCCTGCATTTGCAGGTGAGGGCGGGGACAAGACAGAGTATCTTCTTATTAACACACACTTGGGTAAAGTAATGAATGCTGATATTGAAAGGACAACAGGTGCGCCACTATTGGGTCCTTTGTTTATTGTTGAAAAGTATGGCACAGTAGTAATTGAGCATTTAAAGGGAGAGGTTCAGGTACGTTAGTGTTTAGCTTGTTGTTAGTGTGATAATCTGAACTAGGTTTTGCCTGATAAAAGTGGTTGATTTTAATATTCTTGATTCAGATTGAAGCGCATAATATTTGTTTTTATTCCTATTGTGAGTTATAACTTTCCCAACTAATATTAAATTGCAAAAAATAATTACATTTATCGTACTGCTAAAATGGAAATAGCGGATTAGATGTAATGTATAGAGACAGCTAAATTTTTAGTACTCACTATTTAATTAATTGAATATGTACGATATACTGCATGATATTGACTCGCTGCATTTGAATTTCTCCGAGGGTGGACTCTTGTTTATGAATATTACCCTTGCCGTTATAATGTTTGGTGTGGCACTAGGCATTAAGGTTGAAAACTTTAAAAACATCGTAAACTACCCTAAGTCGGCTATTCTAGGGGTATTTTCGCAGTTTGTTTTGTTACCTGCGCTAACATTTGTGCTAGTTCTTATTCTAAGCCCACCAGCATCTATTGCAATGGCTATGATATTAATTGCGGCGTGTCCTGGGGGCAATATTTCGAATTTTATATCATCGTTAGCTAAGGCAAATGTTGAATTATCGGTTAGCCTAACAGCCGTTGCAACCCTGATGGCCACTTTTTTAACGCCCATAAACTTTGCGTTTTGGGGTGGTATGTACGTTCGCTATTCTCAAAGGGCGCTACACTTAAATATTCCCATAGAGATTGATTTTCTGCAAATGGCGCAAACCGTATTTATACTTTTAGGTATACCCCTAATCCTTGGCATGTGGGTTGGGCATAAATTCCCCCGCTTTGCAGCAAAGTACTTAAAACCTATTAAAATTGGGTCCATTGTTTTGTACCTTACCTTTATTTTTGGGGCAATTTATGCAAATACCGATTTCTTGGGATTAATCTTGATTCCAATCAGTATCATCGTTTTTCTGTTGAATGCACAAACCCTGTTTACTGGTTATGTTGTGGGCTTGTTGGGTAGGGTTTCGCGAGCCGACCGCCGAACATTAAGTATTGAAACCGGAATACAAAACTCTGGGCTTGCCCTAATTCTTATTTTTAATCCCAAGCTGTTTAATGGTAACGGAGGTATGGCTGTTATGGCGGCTTGGTGGGGTATTTGGCAAATGGTTAGCGGGTTGCTTTTAGCGTATTTGCTCGCTAAAATTAAGCTGCCCAAGCTAAATGAGATGAAATAA
>JBBACY010000040.1:0-27971 GCA_041656735.1 Bacteroidales bacterium
TTCAGATTCCACCTCACGATGGACACCCTTGCCTTCAGCTAATGGTTAGTGATTACAAACCCCCATAGTGGACTTTCACCACCTAGATAATTGCCATGCACGGCACACCACAACAGAAAAAGGAGGTGCATAATAAACACCTCCTTTTTTTATGCAGACTCATTGCTGAAAGTTTACACCATTTTACTTACCAAGTCGGCTGCCTCCTGAAGGCTAATTGCCGTGTGTACTTTTAATCCACTATTATCAATTAGGTCCTTACCCTCCTGAGCATTGGTACCCTGTAATCGAACAATAACAGGAACCGGCATATGCCCTATCTCACGGTAAGCATCAACAACACCCTGGGCTACCCTTTCGCAGCGAACAATACCGCCAAAAATATTTATCAGAATAGCCTTTACAGCAGGATCTTTTAGTATAATTCTAAACCCCGCCGCCACAGTTGTGGCATTGGCCGAACCGCCAACATCGAGAAAGTTTGCTGGTTCTCCACCTGATAGTTTAATAATGTCCATAGTGGCCATTGCCAAACCTGCTCCATTAACCATACACCCAACGTTGCCATCGAGCTTAACAAAATTCAGATTCGACGCCGAAGCCTCAACTTCAGCTGGATTCTCCTCATCAATATCTCTTAAGTTAAGCAAATCGGGGTGCTTAAATAACGCATTGTCATCAAGGTCAACCTTAGCATCAGCAGCAAAAATCAGATCGTCTGAGGTTTTAAATACTGGATTGATTTCAAAAAGTGTTGCATCATACTCAATATAAGCTTTATAAAGAGATGTAATAAACTTCACCATTTGCGAGTAGGCTTTACCGTCAAGTCCAAGGTTAAACGCAATACGGCGTGCCTGAAAAGGTTGGATGCCCATGGGATGAATGTCTTCTTTAAAAATGAGATGAGGCGTTTTTGCTGCCACAGCTTCAATGTCCATTCCTCCTTCGGTTGAATACAATACCATATTCCTCCCTGTTGACCTATTGAGAAGTATGCTCACATAAAACTCTTTAATAGGTGATGGCCCTGGATAATAAATACCCTGCTCAACAAGCAATTTCCTAACCAGCTTGCCATCGGGTCCAGTTTGGTGGGTAACCAAGGTCATACCGAGTATATTCTTGGCGTACTCCCTAACCTCGTTTAAGTTATTTGCAATTTTAACACCACCACCTTTGCCTCTACCACCGGCGTGTATTTGGGCCTTTACGGCAATTGCATTGGTGCCCGTTTTATTTATAATGTCCTGTGCAGCCTCAACGGCTTCGTCATCGGTAAAAACAGCTTTACCCAAGGGGACAGACACTCCCGCTTTTTTGAGTAATTCTTTTGCCTGATATTCATGAATATTCATTAGAAAAATAGTTTAATTTGCAGTGCACCTAAAATAGTGAATTTTGCTTAATTTATACCAACACCCTTAATAATATTGCTGATAATGAATAAAGCCCGAAAGTTACGAATGGAAGAGTTGAAACGCAAATCAATTGAAGAATTTAAAGAATCAAAAAAGCTATCAGTTACGGTTATTCTTGATAATGTACGAAGTTTAAATAATATTGGATCCATATTCAGAACAAGCGATGCGTTAGGTGTCGAAAAGATTATTATTTGTGGCATATCTGCCACTCCTCCTAATGCCGAAATTCATAAAACAGCATTGGGAGCAGAAGATTCTGTTGCCTGGGAATACTTTCAAAGCACTTGCGATGCCGTAAAGCAACTAAAGTTAGATGGTTACTTGGTTTTTGCCATTGAGCAAACCACAAACAGTATAGATTTAAGAGACTTTAGCCCGAGCAATAACAGTAAATATAGTTTTATACTAGGGAACGAATTGAAGGGGGTTTCACAAGATGTAATCGATCTGTGTGATGGTAGCATTGAAGTACCCCAATTCGGGACAAAACACTCATTTAACGTAGCCGTTACAACAGGGATGGTGCTGTGGGATTATTTTTCAAAAATACACAATACAGATAATAAAAAGGGGCGCTAAATAGCGCCCCTTTTTATTATCTGAAATCGACTTAACTACTGAACAATAGCAGTAAATGCTTCGTTTTGAAGGTAGTTACGGAATTCCATATCTTTTACTACGTGCTTTTTAAGTGAAGCGTCTTTACCAATGGCAGTACGTAAATTATTTAGCACCATATTCTCATCACCAATGCGAGCACCAACAATAGCTAAACCATAAAATGCTTTGGCTTCGTCAACCTTTTGGAAAGTATTCTTAGCAGCGTCGTTTTTATTAGTTAATAGCATGGCTAATCCTTGGTTAAAAGAATCTGTACCAGCTAAATACTCAACAGCGGCTGGATATTGGTTTTTAACAATTGCAATGATACCTAGGTTGTATTTTACCTCGGGACCAGCATTGCTTGCACCAACAAATAAAGTTTGTGCATTATCAATATCACCTTCAAGCATGGCAACACAGCCCAAGTTGTTCTTTACAACAGCGTTGTTAGACTCAATTTCGCTAGCTGCAGTTAAAGCCTTTTTGGCTTCGGCTACCTTATTGTTTTTTAGGTTAATGTAACCAACGTTGTTGTATGCGCGAACATCTTTGTGTACTTCAGCTGCTTTTGCATAGATAGACAATTTAGTGTCCTGATCTTGGCAAAGGTTTGCTGCATACAGCATCTCTTCAACATTTAGGTCTTCAATGGTGTTGTTCTCAACCATTTCCATAAGTTCTTCGTCTGAATAACCAACTACATCAATATTGGCAACCATTTTAGAACGACGAAGTTCGGGTAAAATCTTCTCTTGTAAAACAAGGAATACTTTACTCATATTTCTAATTTCTTTCTCACGAACATCAGGGTCTGAGTACATTGAAAGAACACGTAGAATTAATTCTTTATCTTGGATGTCAGACTTTTGAACAAGCTCTTGGAAACCAGCCCAGTCTTCAGCAGTGTTTTGAATTGAAACAAAATCACCTGCTTGCTTTTCAACCTTTGATTTTTTAAATACATCGCTTAACCATTTCTCTGCACTTTTACCACGAGCTTCAGAAAGTTTTTCGTTTAAGGCTTGAGGTCCTTCAGGAGAAGCGTAAGCTGAAATGCTAACACCTTTAAATTCTTGTCTCTCTTCCTTTACAGTTTCACCAATAAAGCCTTCTAGAGCCTTAATGTCTTCTTTTGTAAGTTCTGAACGACGAACATCAGATTTGTTAACAACGTAGTTAATTTGAGCTTCCTCTTTCACTGGAGTAATGCGCTGAAACTTGTCGCCAAGCATAATTGCTCTTGGTGTAAGATCAACTAATTTAGAAGTTGCAATAACACCTACACCAATCTTGTGAGGCTCGTCAAATGCAATCTCTTTGTCCTTATAAACAATAACGAAACGTAGTTCAAGGTCTGATTTCAACATCGCATCCTTATACTCGAACTCTATATCGTGGCTAACAGATCCACCTGCATCATATGAAATAACCTGATGGTTGTCCTGAACATCCTGACCTTGTAAAGTTTTTGACTCAAGCGCAAGTTCTCCACCTTCGTAAACTAAAACTGGAGTAACTTTAAGTAAAGCTTTCTTATTGAAGTATTTAGCGGGGAAAGAAACACTAATAGTACCTTTCACTATGTCGCCATGAACTTCAAGTGGGTTAGGAGTAAGCTTTAGGTCGGTGCCTTCAGCAAATTCTTTCATTTTGTCAACACCACCACAACCACTAAGTACGATGGCTGTTAGGGCAAATAATGCCAATAGGTTAAATTTGATTCTTTTCATAATGTATTCCTGTTTAGTTTAGTTTTTTTTCAAGTTGGTCAACAATTCACAAATTTAATATTTCTTACGTAATAGAACAAATAATCGAGACAAAAAAAAACATTAAAAGCTAAAAAGATACCCTTTGCACCCCTATTTTGTGCTTTTGGTCAAAAATTGCACCTTTTATTTTTAAAAAATCATCGGAATTTGAAACAAAATCTATATTACTTGTGTCAATTATTAGAAACTTAGAGTTTTGATGCTGGTTAAAAAACTGAAAATAGCCTTTTTGAATGTTATTTAGGTACTCTGGAGTAATCGATTGCTCATAATCGCGCCCTCGTTTCCTTATATTATCCATTAGTTTGTTAGTGGGTAAATGTAAATATACATATAAATCGGGGAACGGTACTGAACTGTATATAATTTCAAAAATTTGCCTGTAAAGCTTATACTCATCACTTGTGAGGGTGGTGCCAGCAAAAATTAGCGATTTCATAAAAAAGTAATCGGCTATTAGCATCGAATTAAAAAGAGTACCTGTGCGCAGCTCGTTGTTAAGCTGCTTATACCTTTCGGCCAAGAATGATAGTTCGAGAGGAAAACCGTAGCGTTGTGGGTCGTTATAAAACTTTGGCAAGAATGGGTTATCTGAAAATTGCTCAAGCACCACCTTAGCATCTAAATCGCTTGCCAGCATTCTGGCAAGAGTAGTTTTACCTGCGCCAATATTCCCTTCAATTACTATATATCGCATAGCTTATGCTAAAAAAAGGAGTTGGAACCTCCAACTCCTATATCTATATTTTTACTTTTTGCTAACTAGTTTGCAATCGTTTCGCCCATATTATAAAGAATAAACGAGTAGATGTCGGCTGTTTCCTGTATAATAAGTGATGTAGGCATACCTGCACCGTGGCCTGCTCGTGTTTGAATTCTAATTAATTTCGGGTTTGTTCCGCGTTTCTGATGATCTTGAACGGTTGCGATGTATTTAAACGAATGCGCTGGGACAACCCTATCGTCATGGTCAGCAGTGGTTACAAGAATTGCAGGGTAGCGCCCTTTATTCTTCACATTATGCAAAGGTGAATAATTGTAAAGGTTTGTAAACTGAATAGAGTCTTGGCTTGATCCATAATCATTTACCCAAGCCCATCCGATGGTAAATTTATGAAATCGGAGCATATCCATAACACCAACCTCAGGTATGGCAACTTGAAACAGGTCAGGGCGTTGATTCACAACCGCACCAATAAGAAGTCCGCCGTTTGAAGCACCCTCAATAGCCAATTTTTTATTTGAAGTAAAACCTTTATCAATTAAATATTCGGCTGCAGCAATAAAGTCATCAAAAACATTTTGCTTATTAAGTTTTGTTCCTGATCGATACCAATTCTCTCCATACTCTCCGCCTCCTCTAATATTGGCTATTGCGTATACTCCTCCATTCTCTAACCATACCAATCTGGATACGCTAAATGTAGGCTTTACCATTGCGTTAAAACCTCCGTAACCATAAAGCAACGTTGGGTTGGTACCATCGAGTTCAATTCCTTTTTTATGGACTATAAACATTGGGATTTCTGTTCCGTCATTGCTTTTGTAAAAAACTTGTTTCGTTTCATAGCTAGCAAAATCGAAGTTGATTTCGGGCGCAAAAAACTCATCGGACTCGTATGTATCGGTATTAAAACTGTATACAACCGAAGGCACTGTAAACGATGAAAACGTATAAAAAGCCTTGTTGCTACTTAGCTGTGAGCTAATACCCGATACAGTTCCTAGTGTAGGTAATTTCAGTTCGTGCAACTTAGTTCCATCAAGATTATATACCTCAACCTTGCTTTTAACGTCCTCAATATAAGATGCAATAATTTTACCACCCGCTAAAACACAACTTTCTAGCACATCCTTTTTTTCAGGAATTACGTCGCGCCAGTTACCCACATCGAGGCTATTTATATTAATTTTGATAAGTTTGTATTTTGGTGATTTGTAGTTAGTTAACACATACAAATAATCGTCAATGTGATCCAGAACAGAGTAATTGTAGTCGAACCTGGTTGTAAGCTGAACGAAATTATGCTTTTTCGATAAGTTTTTTATGTATATCGAATTTCCATGGGTTGACTCTGACTCAGAAACGATGAGAAATTTTTCATCAGAGGTTACTTGTGCTGAGTAATTTCGCTGTGGAAATTCTGAGTTACTAAAAAACAACTCGTCTTGAGACTGAGAAGTTCCCAACTTATGGTAATATACTTTATGAAATTGATTTGAGCTACTCAATTCGTCGCCTTTTTTAGGCTCATCGTAGCTACTGTAGAAAAACCCATCTTTATACCACTCAATTCCCGAAAATTTAACCCATTTAATCTCGTCGGGCAAATCATTCCCAGTTTGTATCTCCTTAATTTTTATAGTGTTCCAATCCGAACCACCTTCGGATACTGCGTAACCTATGTATTTTGCATCGCCAGAAACCCCAATTGAGCTAAGTGCCACCGTACCATCATCGGAAAAAGTATTTGGGTCAATTAGCACCTTTTGTTCGCCGTCAAATGAGTCCTGAAAATATAGAACCCACTGATTTTGAAGCCCCTCACGTTTGTAGGTAAAAATTTTACCGGCTTTTATGAATGGGGTTGAAATCGTTGTGTAGTTCCAAAGTTCACTCAAACGATTTTTTAATGCGTCGCGAAAAGGGATTTGATTTAGGTAACCAAATGTAACTTCGTTTTGGGCTGCTACCCAGCTAGCTACTTCATCAGACTGGTCGTCCTCAAGCCAACGATAGGGATCAGGAACCTCTGTGCCAAAATAAGTATCAACCACATCCCCCTTTTTTGTTTCGGGGTATTGAACACTGCTTCTATCACAAGAGGTTGCAAGAATAAAGGTGCTTGCAATAAAAATAACAACTATTTTCTTCATAATCAGAAATATTTCTGAGATTAAAATTGGGTTTACACAAAAATACACAAATGTTTATACAATCTGCAAGGTAAAAGTAGTGTTTTTTTTATTTCTTGTAGCTATAAATATGTTTTATTAGGGTGCTTAATGGGTTAAAGTGTTAATTTACAACATTGATTATTTAAACCCACCAAGCAAAACCAGATATAGAAAACTGAAAAATGATACTTAGAATAAAAACTTTTAAAGCAAATGGATATATAATAACAAAGAGCATCCCCATAATACACTGGGGATGCTCTTTTATGAATTTATTTATACAGTAGTTACTAGCTCTTAGCCTCAGGCTTAGGCAGAAGTACCTTACGAGAGAGTTTAAGTTTGCCTGTTTTTTTATCAACCTCAATTAACTTAACCTCAACCATATCGCCTTCTTTAAGCACATCTTCAACTTTTTCAACTCGTTTCCAGTCAATTTCGGAGATATGTAGCAGCCCATCTTTACCTGGTATAATTTCAATAAATGCTCCAAATGGAAGGATTGATTTTACCTTACCAGTATAGATTTCACCCTCTTCGGGAGAAACGGCAATACTTTTAATCCACTTAACAGCAGCGTTTCGTGCCTCTCCATTATCGGCAAATACGGTAACAATACCATGATTGTTAACCTCTTCAATGTTAATGGTAGCAGCTGTAGTGCGCTGTATTTCTTGAATAATTTTACCACCTGGACCAATAATGGCACCAATCATATCGCGAGCTATGCTAAACTTTTCAATTCTAGGCGCATGCGATTTAAGTTCAGCATTAGGCTCAGCTAGAACAGCGGTCATCTTACCAAGAATGTGCATTCTACCCTCACGTGCTTGCTCTAAAGCCTTCGCTAGCACTTCGTATGGTAATCCATCAACCTTAATATCCATTTGGGTTGCAGTAATGCCATCTTTTGTTCCGGTAACCTTAAAGTCCATATCGCCTAAGTGATCCTCATCTCCTAAAATATCGGAAAGGACTGCGAATCGAGCTCCTTTAGGTTCAGAAATTAGCCCCATAGCAATACCTGAAACAGGTTTTTTGATTTTAATTCCAGCATCCATAAGTGCAAGTGTACCAGCACAAACGGTTGCCATTGACGATGATCCGTTTGACTCAAGTATATCACTAACCACTCGGATAGTATATGGATTATCGTCGCCAATTGGCAACATCTTTTTAAGAGCACGGTGAGCTAAATTTCCGTGTCCAACCTCTCTACGACTTACGCCTCTATACGGTCTAGCATCGCCAGTAGAAAATGGGGGGAAGTTATAGTGAAGTAAGAATTTATCAGTTCCTTGGTGTAAAACTTCGTCTACAATTTTCTCGTCAAGTTTTGTTCCAAGCGTAATAGTAGTCAACGACTGGGTTTCGCCACGTGTAAACAGAGCCGATCCGTGAGCAGAGGGCAAGAAATCAACCTCACACTCAATTGGTCGTATCTGGTCAGTTTTACGCCCATCAAGTCGTATTTTATCATCGAGAATCATATTTCGCATGGCTACCTTCTCCACATCGTGGTAGTAGCGAGACACGAGAGAAGCTTTAGCGTCACGCTCGTCTTCGGGTAAAGTTTGTAAAAACTCTTCCTTAATAGCAGCAAAAGCGTCGCTACGTTCATGCTTAGCCAGCATTGACTTAGCAACTTTATATACTTTATCGTAACAAAATGATTTTACCTCGTTACTCAACTCCTCGTCGTTGTTTTCATGGCAATACTCACGCTTAACAACGCCAAGTTCTTTGGCAAGTTCCATTTGTACAAGGCAATGCTTTTTAATTTCTTCGTGAGCAAATTTAATTGTCTCAAGCATTTCAGCCTCCGAAATCTCATTCATTTCACCCTCTACCATCAAAATATTGTCGTAGGTTGCCCCTACCATCATATCGATATCGGCCTTTTCAATTTGAGAGAAGGTTGGGTTAACAATAAATTTTCCGTCGACACGTGCCACACGAACCTCAGAAATTGGTCCGTTAAAAGGTACATCGGATATGGCTAAAGCCGCAGATGCGGCAAGGCCAGCCAAGGCATCGGGTGGAGTATCCTTGTCGGCCGAAATAAGATTAATAGTTACAAAGGTATCCGCATGAAAATCACTGGGGAACAATGGGCGAAGAGCCCTATCAACCAAACGAGCAATAAGAATCTCATAATCAGTTGGTCGTGCTTCTCTTTTCAGGAAACCTCCAGGGAATCGGCCACCTGCGGCAAATTTCTCTTTATATTCAACGCTAAGGGGCATAAAGTCAACATTATCTTTAGCTTCCTTGGCGCTCACAACGGTTGCGAGCATCATAGTGCGTCCCATGCGGATCACCACAGATCCGTCGGCCTGGCGAGCCAGCTTGCCAGTTTCAATTGTGATGGACCTTCCATCACCCAAATCGATCGATTTCGTTACAACATTAAACATACATTCAGTATATTGATAAATAATTAAAAAGACTTGATAACAAACAACAAATCAGAGGGTAAAATGCAATCCTCTGATTTACTTTAAAAAAGATTACAGAATATTCAAAAAAAGGCAATTGAAACAATTGCCTTTTTGTTGTTTTTTACTTCCTAAGATTTAAAGCCTTAATTATTGAACGATATCTCTCAATATCGCAATCCATTAGGTAATCTAATAATCGCCTACGTTTACCCACCAGCTTTAATAACGAGCGCTGAGTTGAATAATCTTTACGATTTTTCTTCAGATGCTCAGTTAAATGGCTGATACGGTGGGAAAATATCGCGATTTGACCCTCTGGAGAGCCAGTATCGGTATTAGACTTTCCGTACTGCTTAAAAAATTCCTGCTTTTGTTCTGCTGTCAAATAATTCATAGCTAATCAGTAAATTAGTGGGTATTTCTGTAGTTTGTTTCAAAGCGCAAAGGTAGTAACTTTTCTTTAACTGACATTAAAAATAGTGCTTTATTTCGCTTAACAAGACATAGAAGGATGTCAATTACAACAAGAAAGGCCTTAAAAATAGTGGCTGTGCTATACTTCGTAAGCAGAAGCACATTGGGTAAAGGTATCACAATTTGCTAAAATCACCTGTTGAAAGTAGAATTACACTGAAATTAGCACAAATCATAATGAATAAACAAGGTTGTTTAGAGTTACCATAATATAAGGTGCACAGAAAGACTAAAAAATAGTTTCGTAATAAGCAGGCAGTATTAATAATAACAATGTTAAAAATAAGATAACCACAAGCTGAAGTATAATGGCAAACAGACCAATACAAAAACAATATATTAACACTTTACTAAAACTCTTTTTATCTTTGCCACTCGGCAAAACAAGTACCATCCAAATTGGATTATAAAACACGTAACAACTAAACGAGGCAATGCAAAGTATTTACCCGAAAAATTTTGAGGAGAAAATTGGATTCGAACGCATACGAGCGCAAGTGGCAAACCTATGCCTTTGCGATTTAGGCAAGCAAAAAACGGCAGAGGCAACTTTCTCAACCAATTTTACGAGTATTGTGAACACCATTGAACTAACGGCCGAGATGAAAACCATCTGCCAGATGGAAGATTCATTCCCGGTTGATGGATATGCTGATACCACCCCGTTTTTAGAACGTATTAAACACAACGGATCGTGGCTGGACGAAACCGAGCTTGTAAACCTAAACCGTTCGCTTAACGCCATAAAGTCCGTTTTGGTATTCATAAAAAAGGGCGACAAGCCTAAATACCCGCACCTAGCCCAGCTGGCAAGCGGTGTTGACTATTTTCCGTATGTAACTCAACGCATTGATGCTATCCTTAATCGATTTGGTAAGATTAAAGATAACGCCTCGCCAGAGTTGGCCAGAATTAGAGGAGAAATATCGGCAAAACAGGGTTCCGTCTCAAAACGAATAAATTCCATACTAAAACAGGCTCAACAAGATGGCCTTGTTGATGCTGATGCTACCGCTTCGATACGCGATGGACGACTTGTTATTCCGGTATTTGCAGCAAACAAGCGAAAGCTAAAAGGTATTGTACACGACGAATCGGCCACGGGGAAAACAGTTTTTATTGAACCCGTTGAGGCGGTTGAACTAAATAATGAAATTCGTGAGTTGGCTTACAACGAACGACGAGAAGTTATTCGAATACTAATTGAATTTGCCGACTCCATTCGCCCTTATATACCAGAACTGCTCTTGTCGTACCAGTTTTTAGGAGAAATTGACTTTTTACATGCCAAAGGGCAATTTGCCACAAATGTAAGTGGGGCAAAGCCAATTATGCACGATGCAACCAAAGTATATTTGCGCAAAGCGGTGCATCCGCAACTAGCCACGGTGCTTAAAAACGAAGGCAAGCAGATTGTTCCACTGGATATTGAACTTGACGAAAAAAACCACATACTACTAATTTCAGGGCCAAACGCTGGAGGAAAATCGGTTTGTTTAAAAACGCTTGGCATTGCCCAGTATATGCTACAATGTGGTTTTTTGCCCCCAGTACTCGAGAACTCGGAAATGGGTATTTTTAAAAAGATATTTATTGACATTGGCGATGAGCAATCGATTGAGAATGACCTAAGCACGTATAGTTCGCATCTACTTAATATGAAGTTCTTTCTGAAAAATGCCGATAATCAAACCCTAGTGCTAATAGATGAATTTGGAGCAGGAACCGAGCCACTGGTTGGCGGTGCAATTGCCGAATCGATGCTTCAGCAATTTGCAAGCCAAGGCACTTATGGTGTTATAACTACACACTACAGCAATTTAAAGCATTTTGCGGCAAGCACAAGCGGAATTGTAAACGGTGCCATGCTATTTGATATGGGGAAAATTGAGCCCCTTTTTAAATTGGAAATTGGAGTACCAGGCAGCAGTTTTGCCTTTGAAATTGCTCGAAAAATTGGCCTACCCGAAGATGTACTAAAACTTGCCGAGAGTAAAGCAGGTACAGACCATATAAGTTTTGAAAAACACCTAAAAGAAATATCGCGCGACAAGAGGTACTGGGAACGTAAACGCGATCAGATTCGCAAAGCCAACAAAAAAGCAGAAGAGTACGAACAGAAACTAACCGAAGAGTTTGACAATTTTAAACAGCAAAGAAAGGATATCCTGAGTAAAACGAAAAAGGAAGCCGAGGAAATTCTTTCTAAATCAAACAAAATAATTGAGAACACCATTCGTGAAATAAAGGAGTCGGGCGCAGATAAAGAGCGCACACGCAAAGCACGTCAGGCTCTCGACACTCAAAAAAACACCCTAGGAAATAGCGTTTCGGAAGTTGACCCCACCATTGCAAAAAAAATGGAGCTAATTCGAAAGCGACAGGAACGTAACGAGCAACGAAAACGAGAACAGAACCCAACAACAAAAAAAGAGGCGCAAAAAAAAGGAACGCCAAAACCATTATCCGTTGGCGATAAGGTTAAAATTTTGGGACAGGATACACCGGGTGAAATTATGAGAATTGAAGGCAAAAATGCCACAGTTGCCTTTGGGAGTATGATTACTAGCATAAGCGCCACAAAACTTGAACGAATAGCAATATCAGATTATAAGCGAGCCGAAAGAGCAGTAAGAGCGCCACAAACAGGTATTGGGTTCGATTTGCAAAAAAAGAGGCTAAACTTCAAAGCAGACATTGACATTAGAGGATACCGAACCGATGAAGCGATCGAGGCCGTTCAGGATCTAGTTGAAGAAGCACTAATGATTGGAATTGGCAGAATACGCATACTTCATGGTAAGGGTAATGGCATATTACGACAAGAGATTAGAACCTTTTTAAAAACGATGCCCTTTGTAAAATCATTTGCCGATGAACACATTGAATTTGGAGGTTCGGGAATAACCATTATTGAGGTTGACTCATAGTACAAAAAGAGATAATGCGTATTTTAAGGTGCTTAAACTTGTATGGTTTCTAGACAATTTAATTACCTCGGCACTTGTATTTTTAAAATAAAGGGGTAAATTTGATTAGGAATTTCTGAAACCAATACATTTGCAGTTAATTACAACTTCAAAAAGACAAGACTTAAATCCATAAAATATGAACGCATCTATACCCAATATCCTAAACCTTAGTGTTACCATTTCCCTATCCCAATTATATGAAACAGGTATTTTAGTCATTTTTATAGCGCTGGCATTTTTGGGTTTTTTTAGGTCGGTAGCAACGGGCGCAAAGCCTTCGTTTATCCTCGACCAAAAGCGAATTCACGAGGAATGGCTTACTCGCAGTTCATTTTCGGCTCTACTTTTGCCCATTATGGGTTTCTTTATTTTTATATTCAATGCCTTTGCGTGGGCCATTTACGGACTGATTTCGATTGTTGAATTTATAGGTTTTATTTTTAAAGCAATATGGTGGGCAATACTCTGGATATGGAACGAGTTTATTCACCCCGTGGTGTTTTTTATTGTAAAACTAGTGTGGCATTACCTGGTTATTTGGAGTTGGAGGTTTTTTAAACTTGCCATTACCCGAATACCTGAGGCATTTAATGTGCAAACCTTTAAAAAAGGTTTCATTTCGGTATTATCATTGTCATTTATCGTCCTTTTCTTTATATACCTCAGTAATATATTGCAGCAGCAATGGATTTTAATAATAATGGTATTTGCCCTGCTGTTTGGGGTTACCTTTTTTACTTTATACACCCTTTACGACGACGAAAAAAGACGCTTTGACGAGTTTTGGACTGGAATGGTACTATCCAAACTAGGAATAATGGTGATTGCCTGCATTGTTAGCGCATCTGTAATTATTGCATTTCATATGTTTGCAGGAACGGCAGTACAAACACCCGCATTAGGTTTAGCCTACCCCATTTCAATTATTTTGCTAATGGTTATGGTTGTTGTCACTGTTTTGGCAATAGTAACAAATGCTATTGCACCAGCCTACACAAAGGAAAACAATGGAAATTTTGACGCGAAAGGGTTTCTTATAAATACAGGAATTAGGCTACCCCGACTTATCGGTTCAACCCCATTCCTCATTATTGGTGGTATAATAACCTCACTACTTACCTTAATAATTGGAGCCTTTCTGTGGTGGTCCACCAACACCATTAAGGAAACATTTTGCATAGACGCACAAAATAAATTGAGAACGGAACTCGCAACAGCTAACGAGCACTTTAATATTTTTTATAGTAACAACGCAAAGGCAAACATTGCATTAGATTTTACAAATAAACGTTTAAAAAGAATTGCAACCCTCGAGTCAAGAAATTACGCGCTTAACCTGCTCGCACAGGATTGGCTTCAGATAATTAAAAATCTGCCTGAAGGAGTTAGAAGTACCTATTACGAAAAGTTAGATATAGAAAGGCTACAAAAAAACTACGCAAATAAATCGGTCGAACTATCGGAAGTGATAGGGAAAACTGAGAAGAATATTGCAAAGTTAGAATCGAATAAAAATGAAGACCCTCAAACTATTGAAGCAGAAATTAAGTTTGAAAGGAGTAAGCTCGAAAACCTGAAAAACCAACGCGGACTGCTAGAGTCGCAACATATACTTAAAACCAGCCTAGCCGAATTTCGCATTGGGTCAATAAAATACACCAATGTAATGTGGATTATTGGCACATTTATAGCAATGCTTGGCTTAGTAATTCTCTCGGCCATTGTATTTACTCCATTCTGGGTGTACCGAACAAAATTCTTCTTCGACCTATATAGTTACCATCACGAGGGCAACTCGTACCTTAAGGAGCAGATTGACTTTTACAAAGCCAGGAACCATAATCAGCCCTTGCTTGGTTTCTTTGTTCTGCTTACCCTCACAGCAGCTACCACCATCTTATTGCTAGTACTGGTAATATAACCAAGTACCTACTTTTAGCAATGGGTGTAACTAGTTATAGTTTACACCCATTTTTTTATAGTATAATAAAAACTGTTCGAAAACGAACATCACCTGTTACATTATTAAACACTTTTAAAAAGAGTAAAATTCATAGTCGGCATATAAACAACTAATTATCAATACAATATCAAGTACGGCACGGTAAATGTATATTCTAACTCCAAACAAGTAAATTATTTAATCGATGGATAGAACAATTGAAAAAAAGAAATGGCCTTTAAAAAGGGTTTTAGGCATTTTAGGAGGAGCTGCTGCAATTCTTCTTTTAGGCTACTATGTAATATTTGCCGACAAGAGTTCGAAATTTAGGGTTGATAAAGACAAGATAACAATTGGAACAGTTGTTAACGACCTTTACCGCGACTACATAACCGTAATTGGCACAGTAGCCCCCATACAAACCATATACCTTGATGCAACTGAAGGCGGTAGCAGGGTTGAGGAAATTATTACCAAGGAAGGGAACAAGGTTGTAAAGGGCGATATGATTGCCCGATTTAGCAATACAAACCTTATTCTTGAAATTTCAAACTTCGAAGCTAACGTATCGCGCGCAAATAACGAGTTGTCGAACATACGGCTGCAAATGGAGCGCACTACGCTCGAAACCGAAAGTAGACTTTTAGACCTGAATTTTGAGCTAATGGACCGCAAGCGAACCTTCCAGAACAACAAGGTGCTTCGGGAAAAGAATCATATTTCGAATGATGAGTTTGAACGCTCGAAGGAAGCATACGACCTTAATATTAAGCGTATTGAACTTTTTCGTAGAAGCGCCACACAGGACTCCCTTTACCGATTAACCCAAATGAAAGTTCTTGAAGAGGACGCTAATCGTCTTCAGCAAAACCTTAAGGTAGTTAGAAACAGGCTCGAAGCCCTTACCTACCGAGCACCCGTTACGGGACAGTTGGCCTCGCTTAACCTAGAGGTTGGACAGGTAATAGGAATGGGAACACGCATTGGCGCTATTCATATTCTAGATTCGTACATGCTAAAAGTAGACGTTGATGAGCACTACATTTCTCGCATATCACATAGTTTAAAAGGCCAGTGTGATTTTTCGAGCAAAGAGTACCCTGCACATATTGCGAAAGTTTACCCCGAGGTACGTAATGGCAAATTTACTGTTGATATGGTTTTTGATAACCTAGTACCGCAAAATATTAGAATTGGTCAAACATCCAGAATTAGGTTAGAACTTGGAGAGTCGCAAATGGCAACGCTTATACCACGAGGAGGATTTTACCAGAGTACAGGCGGCCAATGGGTTTACGTGGTCGATAAATCGGGTAAGTTCGCCACCAAACGCTCAATACGCATAAATAGGCAAAACCCCAAGCATTATGAAGTAACCGAAGGACTTGCGCCAGGAGAGAAAGTAATTGTATCGGGTTACGATAATTTTGGCAATGCCGATAAACTAATAATTAACTGATTAAAACCTTATAGATTACCCTAAACGAAAGAATTAATAAAACAATTATGGAAAGCAATAACTTAATAATTAGAACCAACAATTTGGTTAAAATATTTAGAACCGAAGAAGTTGAAACAACAGCCCTTAACAAGGTGAACCTTGAGGTAAAGCAAGGCGAATTTGTTGCCATTATGGGACCATCGGGCTGTGGAAAATCTACACTACTTAACATATTAGGTCTTTTAGATAACCCAACGAGCGGGGAGTTCTATTTTAACGACACTGATGTTTCAAAATTTAAAGAGAAACAACGTACGAATTTGCGAAAAGCCAATATTGGCTTCGTTTTTCAGAGTTTTAACCTGATTGACGAACTAACTGTTTATGAGAATGTTGAGTTACCCTTACTTTATATGAATATACCTGCAACGGAACGAAAGAAGAAGGTTGAAGCCGTTCTGGAACGAATGCGAATTGGACATCGAAGAAAGCACTTCCCTCAACAGCTATCAGGCGGACAGCAGCAAAGAGTTGCCATAGCACGCGCAGTAATAGCAAATCCGAAGTTTATTCTTGCCGATGAGCCTACAGGAAACCTAGACTCTGTAAACGGCGAGGAGGTTATGAGCTTACTAACCGACCTAAACAATGAGGGTACAACTATTGTAATGGTTACGCACTCACCTAGCGATGCAGAAAAAGCCCACAGAGTTGTGCAACTATTTGACGGACATATAGTTACTGAAAACATAAGAGTAATACTATAATTTCATTCTATTAAAACACCCTTTTACATATACCAATAGTTACACAGTAACACCCAATGAGCAATGCTATTATTAGCAATACAAAGTCACATTAATATCAAATAGCATTGCTCATTTTCTTTACACTTAGGCAAAACGATGCATACAAATATTACATTTTTATGAAAACCTATAAACTTACGCTACTTATTGCATTTTTAGGAATAGCAACTCTAGGGGAAGCCCAAAATAGCTGGAAATTAGAAGATTGTATTGGCCATGCGCTACAAAACAATATACAAATTAAGCGAAGTGAACTACAGGAAAAAAGAGCAAATATAAACCTAACCCAAAGTGCATTCGAAGCAAGTCCTACCCTATCAGCATACTACAACCACCAGTACCTTAACGGCACAACATTTAGCCAGTACGAACTTGAGTTTGTGCGCATTGAAAATCAGGGTGGAAGTCTAGGTATTAACTCGGAGCTAACAATTTTTAGAGGGTTGCAAGGCTATAATAATAGGGCACGGCTAAAATACGATTTACTATCGCAAAGAGAGAATACCGAAATACTTAAGAATGATATCACACTAAGCGTAGTAGCAAAGTTTTTACAGGTTCTGCTTGACTCTGAAAGCAAGAGGCTTGCCGTTGAGCAGGCGAAACTTAGCGAAGAGCATCTACAAAAAGCCGAAACAGAGCTTGAACTAGGTAGAATATCGCACGCCAATTACCTTACCCTAAAATCGCAACACGTTCTTAATAAATCAATTGATACGGATGCAACCAACAAGTTAAGATACTCAACCATAGAGTTAGCCCAGCTTTTAGAGATTGAAAATCCCGAAGATTTTTCAATTAAAATAACCCCAATTATAATTTCGGATAATATTAAAGATATAAATAACCTCCTAACATATAGCCAAATAGCTGAACATAGACCCGAAATTAAAAAGGCTCAATTTGATACAAAAAGTGCGCAAAAAAATATCCATATGGCTTACGGACTGCTAAGTCCAAGGGTTAGCATTGGGTACACTTTTGGTTCGGGGTATGACCAATCGGCTTGGTACGGTCCGGTTGAAAATCGGATTGCCTATCCCGATTACACCTACACCCAGCAAATAAAGGATTACTCACAGCATATACTTCAATTCAGAGTTTCTGTACCAATTTTCAATAAATTTTCAACCTTTACACGAATTAGTGAGTCGAAAATCGATTTTCTTGATGCAAAATATGCGTTGGAAGAAGCAGAAAAACAGGTTTATAAAGAAGTGCAAATGGCATTGTCTGACTCACAAGCTGCATGGGATAAATATTTAGCCTATACCGAAACGGCAGCGAGTTACAGAGAACTTTACGAACAAACTTCGAGAAAATTTGAGTTAGGAATGGTTAATGCTTTGGAAGTAGGCGTGGCGCAAAACAACCTAATTAAAGCCGAAGGTGAATTACTGCATGCGAAGTACACCTACTTACTGAAAATAAAAATACTCGATTTCTACAAAGGCGTACCTATAACCTTATAGTTTTTGTTGTTTAAAAGTTAATTTATGGTTGGTTGGCCTCGGGGTGGTTCCCGAGGCCATTTTTTTTCAAACTACCACTCTACAAACAACGCGCTTTACCTTGCGCATTTAAACAAAATGAGTAATGCCTACTCACCAATTTCCTGTTCAATAAACCTTTCGAGCGATTCAATTCCAATCCGTTTGGCAATAATTTTTTTATCCTTATCGAGCACATAGAGAACTGGCGTACTATAAATATCATACAATTTATGATAGTTTGTAATACGCATTGGGTCCCAAACATTTATCCATTTTAGGTCATTCTTCTCAGTATATTCTTTCCACTTATCTTGCTCGCCCTGGGTATACACAGCAAATACATTAAACCCCTTCGACTTGTACTTTTCGTAAATATCTCTGAGTTTAGGCGTGGTTACCTTACAATGGCTACAGCTTGGTTCCCAAAAATATATTACTGTAACTTTTGCATTAACCTTACTTAGCTCGCATAACGAACCAGCAATATCCTTCATTTTAAGGTTGGGTGCTGTTTCGCCAATTAGATTAGGTTTTAAGTCGGCAACCCTATTGGCAATTTTGGCTTTCGTTTCGTCTGTTATCCAAGGCGCTTTGCCAGACAAAAAGTAATTTTCGGCTACATGAACAAAAGCCGCATCCATACCCATAATAGATGAATTTGAGAATTTAGAAAACAGATGGCCTACTATAAAACGATACATATCTTCGTTTGCTTGGGCTCGCTTAATTATGGGGTCGGCATACTTAATTACTGTATCAGCAATTGGTATTAGCACCCTATCAAAATAATTATCAATTCTACTTTGGAAAAAGGGCGTACGAATAAGTCCAGCTTCCGAAAAGTTTACGTTATCAAAATAGTGCTCCTGGTTGTACCTTATGCTAGTAACCCACCTAAGCGAATCGGCATTGGGTTGGTCATCAGATATATTAAAGTCGGGAAAATCAATGGGCTTAAGCGTATTAATTATCTCAGCTAGTAACGTACCAGGGTTCGCTTGAATGGTTGAATTCCACATACTTTTAACCATATTATCAACCAAACTAATACTATCGAGCAAAACCTTGTCTATCTCTCCTCCACTCTCCTTTTGTGCCTGAGCGCGTTGCTGCAACTTACCCATAACATTTTGCTTTTCGGCCAAAAAGGTTCGGTATTTAGTAAACTCCGTATTTTCGGGCGAATTTTTAAAAACTAAATCCTTATTCGCATTCTCAAGAGTTGTACTTATGCTAAATTGCTGATTATCTGTGATTAACAATTCAAAATAGTTATTGGGCAAGATTATAAAATACATTCCACGAGGAAGAAGTGAATCGCCCTTAAAAACGGCCACGCCATTACTGTTCATTGTAGCGGTATCGGCAAGCAAAGTTTTCTCTCCAAAGTAGTAGCCCATTTGTATGGTTGAATCTTTTAACCCATCAACCTTTAGTTCAATTCGATAATCTTGAGCACTAACAGAAAGAGCAAAAAGAATAGTTAGTATAGTTATAAATGTGTGTCGCATAGCTTAACTTCTTTTAATAGTTTAATCATCAAAAATAGAAAAATTGTAGCAGTGTGTACAAGCATTTTTAGATTTATTAACAACAATTAGGTAAAGTAATTGTTAAATCAGCATAATTAAACATATTTCCTGAAATTTTATGAGTACTACAGCAAATAAACTATCATCACAAACCAGTCCATATTTATTACAACACGCCACCAACCCTGTTAACTGGTACCCATGGGGCGACGAGGCATTTACCAAGGCTAAAGAGGAGAACAAACTCCTGCTTATAAGCATTGGGTACAGTAGTTGCCACTGGTGCCATGTTATGGAAAAGGAGTCGTTCTCAAATATGCAAGTTGCTGAGTTTATGAACGAGCATTATGTATGCATTAAGGTTGATAGAGAGGAACGCCCAGATGTTGACCAAATATATTTGAATGCTGTACAAATTATTACTCGCTCTGGCGGATGGCCTCTTAACTGCTTTGCACTACCCAACGGCAAACCAGTTTACGGAGGAACCTACTTTAAATCGGAAGCTTGGCTCGATATATTAAAAAGCCTGCACTTTACTTGGATGACCGAGCCAAAAAAAGTAATTGAAGTTGCCAACGAGCTAACAGAGGGTATTTCGGTTACCGAAATTATTTCGGAAAAGGTTGAGAAAAGTGAATTCGACCGAGACTTCCTACCAAAATACGTTAAAGACTGGAGTAAATATTTTGATAAGAGATACGGAGCCAACAAGGGTGCTCCAAAGTTCGCTATGCCAGGGTCTCTCCAGTTTTTACTCGACTATGCCATTGTTGCCAACGACGAAGAGGTAAAGCAGCACGTTAAGCTTACACTCGACAAGATGCAGCTTGGAGGGATATACGACCATCTGGGCGGAGGGTTTTATCGCTACTCTGTTGACGAGCAATGGTTTGTGCCTCATTTTGAAAAGATGCTTTACGATAACGCTCAACTTATAAGGCTGTATGCTAATGCCTACAGGGTTTTTAAGGATGACAATTATCGCTCATTGGTATACCAAACAGCCGATTTTTTACGGCGCGAGTTACGCTCGAAAAACAAGGGATTTTATAGCGCTCTCGATGCTGACAGTGAAGGAGAAGAGGGTAAGTTTTACACCTTCTCGAAGCAGGAAATTGACAGTATATTGGGACACGATGCCGAGCTGTTCTCTATTGTATATGGAGTAACTGGGGCCGGAGTACTTATGGGGAATAATGTGCTGCGCGTAGCCTCCTCAATTAATGAAACGGCTAGCCTTATGAGCCTTCCTATTGATGAGGTAACAGAAAGACTGAAAATTGCACGAACCAAACTTTTAAATGTTAGAAATACTCGCATTAGGCCAACTACCGACGATAAAATAATTCTTTCGTGGAATGCACTTGCCGTAACTGCCTTTGCTAAGGCATACCAAGTATTTGGCGATAGTCGGTTTTTAACTGACGCAATTGATACTATAACATTTTTAGAAGAAACGCTTATTGATAAAGAGCAGGAAGTATTCAGAATACATTGCAAAGGGAAAACCACCATTCCTGCATTTTTAGACGACTACACCTTTCTAATTCAAGCCTACATAAACCTATATCAAGCAGATTTTAACGAGGATTGGCTGCTAAAGGCCAAACGGCTTACAGAACAGTCAATTGAGAAGTTTTTTGACGATAAAACCGGAATGTTCTATCTAACATCGTTACAACACGATAATATTATTGTTAGAAAAATGGATATTACCGATGGGGTTCTACCATCATCGGGCGCTGCCATGGCCGATAACCTAGTGAGCCTTGGTGTGTATTTTCGAAACGAAAACTACACCAATATGGCTAAGCAAATGATTGGCAATATTGCTGAACAACTTCATAAGGGTGGGCCTTTTGTTTACAAATGGGCGCACGCCTATCTTAGGTTTGTTACCAACGTTGCTGAATTGACAACGGCTGGAGACGATTCGGCGAAGAACTTATGGAGTGTAATCCGTAAGGTAGCATACCCTAATCTTGTTCCATATATATATCAGCCAAACTCAAAACTACCAATTGCAAACCAGGCAACCCCTGCCAATAGTTTCAAACTTTGCATTGGGGAGAAGTGTGCTCTGCCAACAAGCAACCCGAACGAAATTATTACGGCATTAGAAACAGAAAAGCCTTTGGAATAACCAAAGGCTTTTCTGTAAAAAATATTGTTAAAAGCGCTACCAAATTTTGGGGCGTACATCGGGTGCTCTAAACAATGGATCCGTTGGATTGATTTCAAAGGCTTCGTAAAACTCATCAATGTTAAATAGAGCTCCATTAACTCTAAACTTTCCGGGCGAATGAGGATCTTCTTTAACTCTGCGCATTAATGCCTTATCGCGAATTACCTGCCTCCAAATATTTGCATACGATAAAAAGAATCGCTGCTCGGGCGTAAAGCCATCAATTAATTCAGGACGGGGGTTACCCTCTTGCGCCTTTTGTAGAGCATGGTAAGCAATGGTTAACCCTCCGTAATCGGCAATATTTTCGCCAAGTGTGAGCTTACCATTCAAATTCATATCATCAATTGCAATAAATGCTTCGTACTGATCGATAATGGTTTGTGTAAGTTCATTAAACTTTTCCGAATCGGCTGGCTCCCACCATTCCTCTAAATTTCCATCTTTATTGTACTGGCGTCCTTGGTCATCAAACCCATGGGTCATTTCATGCCCAATAACAACGCCGATTCCGCCATAATTCACCGCATCGTCGGCGTGCAAATTAAAGAATGGTGGTTGTAAAATGGCGGCAGGGAAAACAATCTCGTTCATTGTGGGGCTATAATATGCATTCACTGTTTGTGGGGTCATAAACCACTCGGTTCTGTCAACTGGTTTGCCAACCTTATCCATATTGGTGCGGAATGCAAAAGCCAACCCATTTTTCACATTGGTTGCATAGCAAGCGTCAATGATATCAAGGCTACTATAATCTTTCCACTTGTCGGGATACCCAATCTTAACATTTATGGCATCGAGTTTTCCCAACGCTCGCTCTTTTGTTACATCCGACATCCATATCAGGCCTTGTATTCGATCGCGATAGGTAGATTTAAGGTTTGCAACCAGGTTAACCATTTTCTCTTTTGCTTGGGGCGGAAAATTCTCTTCAACAAAAATTTGTCCTACCAGCTCGCCAATAAACATATTAGCTGCTCCAGCAACACGCTCCCAACGGGGTTTATCTACCTCATTTCCAGAAAGCACACTTCCGTAGAAAGAAAAACTCTCCTCAACAAACCCTGAACTCAAGTAGGGTGAGAATCGGCTAACCAAATTCCATGTATAGTAATCTTTCCAAGCAGATACAGGAATTTCATTAACCATTACCGCCAGCTCTTTAAAAAAGCCGGGATTGTCAATAATAACTTCAGCGGGTTTGTCAACACCAATACCAGTAAAATATTGTTCCCATTGAATACTTGGGCTTAAACTCTGAATCTCCTCAAATGATAACTTGTTGTATGTACGATTTGGGTCGCGGCGCTCAAGACGTGTGTATGACACTTTGGCCAAACGAGTTTCCAGTTCGAACACGCTATTGGCCTTGTTCTGAGCATCGGCTTCTGGCACGCCAATAAGCATAAATGTATTGGCTAAATGTTTTCGATACTCAGCACATATTTCTTGCGAACGCTTATCGTCCGAAACATAGTAATCCCTATCGGGCAAACCCAAGCCCCCTTGCCCTAGGTTTAGAACTATTTGAGTTGTGTTTTTTCTATCCTGACCAGCATAAACACCAAATAAAGGCGATACCCTTATGCTATGCAGTTCCGAAAGCATACCCAAAACCTCATTGGTTGTTTCGATAGAGTTTATGCGGGTTAACTCGGGTTTAATTGGTTCAATGCCCTTCTCCTCTGCCACCTGCTCGTTCATTCCAGCAATATAAAAATCGGCTACCTTTTGCCAACTTGAACCTACCTTATGTTTTTTTTGAGCAGCAGCCTTTTCAAAAATTGCTTTTAGCTGCTTGTTGTTCTCCTCTTGCAAAATATCGAATGAGCCATACCTCGATTTGTCTTCAGGTATTATGGTATTCTTAACCCAATTGCCGTTTGCATACGAAAAAAAATCTTCGCCAGGGTTAACGGCGGTATCCATATTAGCAATATTAAGTGCCGGTTTTACAGGCGCTTTAGGATTCTGACACCCAAAAAATAATCCTATAATCATAATACAAGAAATTGTTATTAAACGCATAGTGTTAAAATTTAGTGGTTTCTGTGATTTTGATTGATTTTATACGACTAGGTTTAATACGATTAATAATTAAAAAGATATCTATAAATCTCGCTTTGCTTTGGCTATCGGCTTCGACTGGGCTTTACCTGACAATCAGCCCGAGTAGCCGAAGGAGGCGGTTAAAATTGAAAAGTAAGATACATCTTGTTAACTAAAAAACTTTGAGAAATTTACAAAAAAGTTTGAATAAAAGTTGCCGTATTTTACAACAAGAGAATAAACGTAAGATGCTAATTAACACTGTATTATAATAGGTGAAAATAAAAAAATAAAAATTAATTTAAAATAAACTACCTTTTTAGTTGACTAACTAAGTTTTTAGTTGTAGGTTTGTATAAACATTTATATTATGGAACACCCATACTAATAATCTTATCAGCTATACAATTAGTCACGCTATGGATGTTCAACCTATGACTTTGAAAACTTAAACTAAATAAATGAAAGAACTTACGAAAGCAGAAGAGCAAATAATGCAAATTCTGTGGGACATTGAAAAAGGGTTTGTAAAAGACATTATAAGTGAAATGCCCGAGCCAAAGCCAGCCTATAATACGGTTTCTACAATAGTTAGAATACTAGAAAGAAAAGGATTTGTTGGTTACCGAGCTTATGGTAATACCCACCAATACTACCCGCTACTCAGTAAAAAGGAGTATACTGGCAACTATATTAAGGGCTTTATAAAAAATTACTTTGGAAACTCGTACAGGCAAATGGTATCGTTTTTTGCCAAGGAAGATAACCTGACCATTAAGGAAATGGAGTCAATCATTAATCTACTCTCTGAACAAGTAAAAAAACAAAAAGAAGATGACAACCACTAGTCTACTCACATTAACGCTAAAAATGAGCCTAATAATAGCAACCATTTGGGTAATTTGGTTTCTATTTCTAAAATCGGTTACAAAATTTAGCACAATAAGGGCTTTTATCGTTTTAGCTGTTGTGTCTGCCGCAATATTACCCTGGCTAATACCGCTAATTCAACCTATGTATGGTATTTCTGGCTTAACAAATGGTACATCTTTAGTAATCACATTACCAGAAATTACTGTAAGCAACGTACAGGGGGGCTACTCAATTTCTTGGTTAAAGGTAGCTGGAGTAGCCTATATAACAATATCGGTTTTCTTCCTACTCCGATTTATATATCAAGTACTTAAAATTGCAAAACTGACTCGTAAAGCGAACATTTACACAAAGGGCAACCTTAAAATTGTGGAGCATACGAATGATATTTCGCCCTTCTCATTTTTCAACCTGTGTTTTATTAACTTGAACAACATACCCGCTAGCAAGATTGAAGAGATACTTAAACACGAAAAAGCGCATGCTACCAAACAACACTCGGTTGACATAATACTTTTTGAACTGATTGGGATTACGCAATGGTTCAACCCATTTTTTTGGATGCTACGTAAAACGTTGGTCGAAATTCACGAATACCAAGCAGACAGGGCCGTAATTAAAACACAAACCGATCCACATTCATATTTAGATACAATAATCTCTATTGCTTTTAATGGGATAGCGCTGCCCATTGGCAATAATTTAAACAAATCACTAACACTAAAACGATTAGCCATGATGACCACAACAAAAAGAACAAAAGGAACATCCTTTCGAATTTTCGCAGCCCTTTTGGTTGCACTACCCTTCGTTTTTGCCATATCGTGTAATAACGACGAGACTATCCCAGCTGCTAATGAAGAAGACACTGCAGTTGTTGTCATAAATAGTGAGAAATCAACACAGAAGAACGTTGATGATAATGTTTTTGTGATTGTTGAGAATATGCCCACGTTCCAAGGTGGCAACTTAAACAAATTTAGAGAGTATATTAATGAGAACCTCATTTATCCTGAAATTGCTGCTCAAAACGGAATTCAGGGAAGAGTTATTGTTTCATTTATTGTAGAGGTTGACGGCTCCGTTAGCAACATAAAAGTGCTAAAAGGAGTTGATCCGTCACTCGATAAAGAAGCTTGTAGAGTTATAGAGTCGAGCCCAAAATGGGAAGCGGGTAAACAACGTGGTGAAAAGGTTCGAGTAACCTTCAATCTACCAGTTATATTCACATTGCAGTAGTATAATAACGGGGGGGGGTGTCTGCTATCTAATCGCCCCCCTTTTTAATTAAATTATTATGCTAAAGAACGCTAAGCTAGTTTTCCTTTTAGTATTACTAGGGCTTATTCTGTTATCAACCAAATTGCTTAGCCAAATTACGGACGAAAGCTATGAATATGAGATAGACGCTTCGCCCGCATCAATTACACTAAGTGAAAACGAGCTAATACAAGAGTTAAAAAAGACGATTCAAAACGACAGCACCAATACCACAAGCTGGTTAATGCTAGGCAAGCTATGGGAAAATATGATGCAGTACGACAGCGCGCTGTACGCCTATAGTTCGGCAATTAGATACGATACAACCAATGCAAAATGTAAGCAGCTACAAGCTGGCGTTTACGCAAAAAAGGGGATGATAACAAAATCTCTAGAGGCATACCAAGCAGCCCTAGTGCTCGATCCGACTAATGCAACAACGCGCTCGCAATACGCTCTTCTACTTAAACGAGACAGAAGATTTACCGAAGCATACAAGCAATTCAATACTTTGGTTCAGATCGACACTGCGAATTTTTATCTTTGGGAACAAATTGGCGATTGTGCCATTAGAATAGATAGCATCAGTATTGGGCACCTGGCCTACCTTTACTCATTTGAACTAAACCCAGCCAATATGCCCGTAGCAGTAAAATTAATAAATGGGTACATACAAAGCCTAGTTCCACCTAGTTTAGTAATGCCCTTTGCCAACAAGGCGTACGAGCAGGATACTAGCTATGTACCAATAATTAGGAGTAAAGGCTACCTGTATTTTTTAGACAAAGATTATAAAAACTCGGCAAGCTGGCTGGCTAAGTGTTATGCAAAAGGCGACTCGTCGAAATTTACACTAAAGCACCTTGGCATTTCGTCGTACCAAAACGGTAAGTTTTTAATGGCACACGACCTGCTTGATAATTTTTATAAACAAGACTCAACAGATAATGTGGCGAACTATTTTTTTGCTAAAGCCGCAATGGCTATAGG
The DNA here is from genome assembly GCA_041656735.1 of Bacteroidales bacterium. Taxonomy (GTDB): domain Bacteria; phylum Bacteroidota; class Bacteroidia; order Bacteroidales; family Tenuifilaceae; genus Perlabentimonas. Next base: position 27,162 of record JBBACY010000040.1, read on the forward strand.
CCAATGGAAAAAAGCAATAAGTTTACTTGATTTAACTGAAGAGTTAATTAAACCAGACCCCGAGGAAGTATCTATGATTTACGCTGCAAGGGCTGAGGCATATACCAAGGGAGGAAACCATAAGCTGGCAATAAAAAATTACGAACACGCGTACACTATTACACCCAGCAACAACGACTATTTGCTAAAATTGGGCAAAAGTTACTATATGGCAAAAAACTACAAATCATCAAAAGAAGCCCTTGAGAGCCTTATCGCAAATCTTAATGAGAGGCCTAAAAACGAAGTGAGTGAAAGTCAAATTAGTACCGCTGAATTTTATCTTCGGAACATTAATAAGGAACTTTTCTTTAGAGAGTTAGCGAAATAAGAGCATAGTTTACACTACTCTACTAACACACCCAAGACTATTGACACAAAACAATTACCAGAAATCCTAATTTGTGTTTTCAGCCCCAATTATTCGGATGAATAATTGGGGTTATTATTGATGATGCTGAAATAAAATTGAAAAGCGTTAATATCATTTACTACAAAGGGTTTAAAAGAAGTTAAAATAGAGCTAAAATAGCGTTAAAAAAACACTAGAGTTAAAATGAATAGCTAGAAATATATAGATTTGATAAACCATTTGGTTTTCAACAAATTTCGTTACGAATTAAGTCAACTTTTAGTAAATAAACTTTTATCCCCAAAAATTAATCACAATGAAAAGACTGTTTTTAACAGCTATTGCAGCATCTATGATGCTAAATTTGAGTGCCCAAAGATATAATGAAACCGAATATCCAAAGATATTCCAAAAACTTG
>JBBACY010000041.1:0-26481 GCA_041656735.1 Bacteroidales bacterium
TGTTGTCCACCCCCCCCCCCCGAAAATCCAGTTGCTACAGCCGTTGGATTAAAGTTTGGAGTTATAGTTCTTTCGGGAATCACTTTAATTATTGGCTTATCAAAAACTTTAGATAATGTGTAAGTAACATTATTTTCTATTTGATAAAATAGCATTTCTGAAATTGGAGCATTCACTATAATATTCTGCCCAGAGAACATTGCTGGTAAAAGCATTGCTACTACAAAACAATCTGCAACCTCATGACATAAATACCCCCCATATTCATTTGGAACAGTAAAAAAAATTTCTTTTTCGATATCATTAACTTCATCATATATTTTTGAAATAAGGTAAGTGTTTTCACCTCTAATTTCAATGAAAGGTTTATTTATAATCATAAGACTAATAGTTCTATTTCTTTTAAATTATTAGATTCATATCTTTGGTCTACTGGCAATGGTAATAAGCATTTAGCTAACTTATATTCAAAATCATTTTCACTTGTCCACTCCAATACATTTTGCCAATAAGTAGCCACAAATATTTTATTCTCAATTAGCTTCTTCTTTAACTCGGCTCCTGAATCAAAAAAATATGGATAAACCAATGGCACAGAATTTGAGGATAAGTTTAAACTTAACAAGTTTGTACTGGAAAGTTTTGAATTCAGATATTCAAAGTTTTGTTTTCTACTTTCAGCAACACTATTATAATCGATAGAAGAGAGTAGTCTTTGTGTTAGCTTTGACATCTTTTTAATAGGTTGGTTCATTAAAGAGTCATCATTACTTACAAAAGCGGCATAAAACTCTTCTGCTCCTTTATCAATACGTCCAAGCAAATGCTCAAACCTCTGATATGATATATCTGTTTCAAATCCATCATCAAGCAAAGTATCTGTATAAAGATAAGCACCATCAGGTACACCAAAAAACTTACGTAGCGAATAAAATGTATCTATCCCCGTTAAAGGTTTAGAGTAGAATGCTTGAGAATTATCAACAATTAAATTCTTACATTGTTGTGCAACCTTGTCAACATTATTATCACAAATTCCAAAATAGTTGGTATATACAAAAACTTCCGTTATTTTTACTTTTGAGTAATCAAATAGAGGAAGTAAGTTTTCATCGATATGATAAAATTCTACTTTTAGGCCTAACTTTTCAATAGGTTCAAGCATTACATCGCATGTATAGTAGGGTAAATAAACCTTTTTATACTGTTTTGCTCTTAGAATATACTCAAATGCATTGCGCCCTAAATTTAAGCGAAGTGCACTTTTATGATACTCCTCACCTTTGGGTAGTTCTAATTCAAAATATCCTCCAATTGCAGCCATATTAATCTACAAGTACTTTAACCCATTCATCAATTGATAGCATCATTCTATCGAGTTGTTCCTGAGTTTCAAACCTCAAAACCAATGTTCCGATCGCATCATTTGCAGCATTAAATAATTTAACCTGTTCTCCAATCTTTACCCATAAGTCGACTTCAACAAGGTGGTCTTTTTTTATTGTTTCGCTAATTACTAGACCTTTAAACTTGCCTTTTTTATTTGAGTGAAGTATTATTTCAGCCCAAAACCCATTGTAAACCGGCATAGAAAGGTTTTCTACTTTTTCGCCTAAAGCAGTTTTAATACTATTCCTAATTAAATCTGTATTTGTAGCATATTTTAGTATTTCAGATAATCTATTTCCTCCACCTCGGGGTGAAACTTCCATAATGTATGGAATATTATCTGTGCCTACCCTTACTTCAATGTTATAAATTGAGGTGCCAAGATTTAATAACTTAACAAGCCGTTTTAATTCTGCTTCTAATTGTTTCTGATGCTTATTTTCTATTGAGGCGGGCCAACTATAAGCAGCTGGAGTATATGGGTTGGCTGCTTTTTTGTCGAAATACTGATTTGAAAATGATATATACTTTAAATCATTGCTGATAGAAAAACAATCGGTATCAGAAGAAAACCCCAATTGTGTAATAAATTCTTCGATAATAAATTGTTTGCTAAGTGAATTGGCTAAAGCTTCTTCTATTGCCCGAGGTAAGTCTGTTTTATCAGCTACTTTTGTTACCCCTTTACTCCCAGCGGAATCAACGGGTTTAACAATAATTGGGAATTGAAAAATATATAATTCCTTAAGAGATTCTGCTATTGATTTGAATCCTTTTGCCTTGGGAACATTAAACTTGTGCTCAGCTAAAAACTTTCTAAATAATGCCTTGTTTTGGAGGATTTCAACAGAGCTGTATGGGCAGCCTGATAAACCTAACTTTTCAGCCACATACGATGCTGTTAATACACCAGGGTCTACAGCAAATGACATGATACCATCAATCTTTAACCTTTTTGCAAGTTTGAGTACAGCTTCTTTGTCAGTAATATTTACATTATGATACTCGTTAGAGTATTTATGAGCAATATTGTCAGGGAGGTAATCGCATGTAATAACATAGTGACCAAGTTCTTGAGCGGTTTTTATTACAGGCATTAAGTACCTTAGTCCGCCTAATAGTAGCAACTTCTTCATTATTTATTTTTTAAAATATTAATTATTCTTGTAATGTCTATTTGCAGTAGATCGGGATAAATTGGCAAACAAATAACCTCTTTAGCTATTTTTGTTGCAATTAATAAATTTGTTGGTTTAGATGATTCTAAACTTTTATACATCGAAAATTCGCTGATTAATGGGTAAAAATAACGACGCCCGAAAATATTGTTCTGTTTTAACTTTTCGTAGAGTTCATCTCGGCTTATTCCATATTCTTTTTCGTCGATAAAAATTGGGAAGTAAGCATAGTTAGAGTTGGTATCAATTGGTTCGGGTAACAAAGAGATGCCTTTTGTATTAGAAAGTTCTGTTCTATAAGTATCGGCAATAATTTTACGCTTTTTGATATTCTCATCGTAATGCTTTAGTTGAACAAGCCCAAGTGCGGCTTGCATTTCGTTCATTTTTGAGTTTATGCCAGGCGCCATAATAGTAGTTTCACCTGCAAATCCAAAATTCTTTAGGTAGTCTATTCTTTTCTTTGTGGCTTGGTTATGACAAACAATGGCACCACCCTCCATAGTGTTAAATACCTTGGTAGCGTGAAAACTAAGAATGGATAGATCGCCAAAGTTACAGATGCCAACATCTTTGTGCTTAACCCCAAAGCAGTGAGCAGCATCGTAAATTACTTTTAGTCCGTAAGTATCGGCTATTTCCTGTATTCTTTCCACTTTACAGGGGTTTCCATATACGTGTACAGGTAAAATAGCCGTGGTTTTCGGGGTAATTGCTGCCTCAATTTTTTCTGGATCGAGATTGCCAAATTCTGGTTCAATATCCACAAATACTGGTTTTATATTGTTCCACCATAGGCTATGTGTTGTAGCTACAAAACTGTATGGTGTAGTAATTACTTCGCCAGTAATTCGCAACACCTGCAACGCTGTAACCAAAGCCAAAGTGCCATTAGCAAAGAGCGAAATATACGGAACACCTAAAAACTGAGCTAATTCTTTCTCTAACTGCTGATGAAATGGGCCATTGTTAGTGAGTATTTTATTTTCCCATATTTTCTGTAAATAGGGAATAAACTCTTGTAGGTCTGGCAATGAGGGTTGGGTAACGTAAATTGGTTTGCTATTTACTCTGCTTTTATCTGTCATTGTTTTTTTTATTAAACTTTTCTGTAACCAATTCCTTAATAAAGATGTAGTCTCTAAATTTTGTAATCTCACAAAATATTAGGATAAAACCTGCTCCTGTTATAATCTGAGATATTAGTACGAGTGAATTACTAAAGGGTAAAATTTCCCCTAGAAAAAAGACACCTATTCCCATAGTAAGGGCTAATCCAAATGAAGGGAGAATATCCAAAATCTGCTCTTTGAATGAATAGCCAATAAAGCGCCCACTCCAGTAGCTGTTAAGGTAGTATGCAAGCAATGTGTTAATCATCATACCAACTATCATAATTTTTATGCCCCAAATTACCCCAATAATAATAGTTGGTATAGCAATAATCTTTTTAATTACCTCTAGTTTTAAAAATAAATCAGAACGGCCAGACACTTGGAGCATATTCAAATTGAGTGCATGTAATGGATACATCATACCAACAAAGCAAAGCATTTGTAAGTAAATAATTGATGGTTCCCATTTGTCACCAATAAGTGTTAATATCATAGGCTTAGCAATAGCAGCCATACCAATCATTAGCGTAAATGTAATTAGCATTGTGCTGCGAATAAGTTTTTGATAGTTTCTTTTGAGTCGATGTTTGTCGTCCTGAATGCTCGAAAGTATTGGGTATGTTACCCTTCCAATAATAGCGTTTAAGTTTTGTGAAGGGATTTTATTAAATTCATTTGCACGGGTATAGTATCCTAGATCTTGAGCCGAAAAGAATTTCCCAATTACAAGGTAGTATATATTTCTATATAATGTGTCAATCAATCCGCTAACCAGCAATTTGCCCCCAAACCCAAATAGTTCTTTAAACGACTGAGTGCTGAAAACTAATAAGGGCCTCCACTTGTTCCAAAGCCATAGTAACAGAGAGTTGAAAGCCTGCTTGCTTAATCGTTGGGCAACTAAACTCCAAACTCCATAACCTGAATAGGCCATTGAAATAGCAATTATTCCTGAACCTAAGGATGCAATGATAGAGATACGGGCTTGTAACTTAAAATCGATTCGCTTCGTTAGTATTGTTCTTTGGATAAGGGTCAGCGAGTCTATTATTAGGATAGCACCTAAAACTTGGACAATTGCTTTTAATTGTGGCTCGTTGAAAAAAGCTGCAATGGGTTGAGCTGAGAAAAAAAGGATCGTAAAAAATAAGATTCCAGCTAATAGATTGAAGTAGAAAACTGTTGAGAAATCAACATCAGTACAATTTTTTTTACGTATTAGCGCACTGCTAAATCCGCTATTAATAAATGATTCTGAAACAGCTATAAAAACTGTTATCATGCCAATTAAACCAAACTCCCGAGGAGAAAGCAGTCGTGCAAGAATAATGCCAGCAATAAAGGTAATACCCATATTGGCAAATTGGTCAATAAAACTCCACAGAAGACCTGAAACCGTTTTTTGTTTTAATGACATTAATTATAGCGTGATAATTCTTTGTAGATACTCAAAATATTTCCCTTTCATATTCTTAATCTGTTCTTGCAATTGTTTGCTTGTAATCCATCCGTATGTTAAGGCAATTTCCTCAATACAAGCAATCTTTAAACTAGTTCGTTTTTCAACTGCTTTAACAAATTCAGTGGCTTCCGTCAGAGCTTCGTGGGTGCCGGTATCAAGCCAAGCGTACCCGCGGCTAAGAGTTTGTAATTTGAGTTGCTGTCGGTTTAGGTATTCTTCGTTTACAGAGGTAATTTCAAGTTCTCCTCGGGCTGAGGGCTTTACTTTTTTTGCAATTTCAACCACAGAATTAGGATAAAAATACAAGCCTACAACTGCATTATTGCTTTTGGGGTTCTTCGGTTTCTCCTCTATGTTTAATACGTTTCCTTCTTTGTCCACCTCTGCAACGCCATAACGTTCAGGATCGTCCACATAGTAACCGAATACTACGGCCTTGTTCTCTTCCTCAACTGTTTTTAAACTATGTTTAAGTAATTTTTGCAATCCTGCACCGTAAAATATATTGTCACCTAGCACTAGACAAACGTTGTCATTGCCAATAAATTCTTCACCTAGGATAAATGCCTGTGCTAGTCCATCGGGTGAGGGTTGTTCCTTGTAGCTGAATTTTACACCCAGCTGGCTGCCGTCGCCAAAAAGTTCTTTGAAGTTTGGCAGGTCGTGGGGTGTTGAAATGATAAGTATTTCTCTTATGCCTGCCAACATTAGTACCGACAAAGGGTAATATATCATTGGTTTGTCGTAGATGGGGAGTAGTTGCTTTGAGACTACTTTTGTTATGGGGTGAAGCCGGGTTCCTGCTCCGCCTGCTAGTATTATACCTTTCATAATTTGTTTTTTAATGTACCCCGATAAACTCTGTGGTCGTTTATTAAATAGACGTACCTAATCGTTCTAGGCCGTAATTATTTTTGGTAACGGCTTCGCACCAATCAATATTATTAAGATACCATTGGATGGTTTTATGCATGCCAGTTTCAAAAGTTTCTTCAGGCTTCCAACCAAGTTCTTTATCAATCTTCGAAGCATCAATTGCGTAGCGAAAATCGTGCCCGGGTCTGTCGGTTACAAAGGTTATTTGTTCCTTATAACTTTCGCCGTTTGCTTTTGGGCTCAATTTGTCGAGTGTGCTGCAAATTGTGTTTACAACGTCTATATTCTTCTTCTCGTTATGCCCACCAATGTTGTATGTTTCGCCAGGTTCGCCATTTTGTAAAACGGTTAGTAGTGCTTTCGCATGGTCGTTAACAAATAGCCAATCCCTCACATTCTCACCCTTACCATATACGGGTATTTCTTTACCCTGCAATGCCTTAATAATGACTACAGGGATTAGTTTCTCTGGGAATTGGTATGCACCATAGTTATTTGAGCAGTTGGTGATTAAGGTTGGCAAACCGTAGGTGTGAAACCATGCCCTCACTAAGTGGTCAGATGATGCTTTGCTTGATGAATATGGGGAACGGGGATCGTATGATGTTTCCTCGGTAAAAAGTCCTGTGTCACCCAATTCACCATAAACCTCATCGGTTGAGATATGGAGGAAACGAAATATAGTTTTGGAACTTTCTTCTAATGATTTCCAGTACTCCTTAGCCTCTTCGAGTAGTGTATGCGTACCCACAATATTTGTTCGAATAAATTCTGCGGAACCATCAATTGACCTATCAACATGCGATTCTGCTGCTAAATGCATTATTTCATCTGGCTTATATTGTTGAAAGATTCGTTTAATCTCTTTTGAGTTACAAATATCTACCTTTTCAAAAGTGTATCTTTCTGAATTTGATATTTCCTCTAAAGATTCAAGGTGACCAGCATAAGTTAACTTGTCAACATTAACTACCGTATGATTTGTGTTTTTTATTATATGTCTGATTAAGGCTGACCCAATAAAGCCAGCACCGCCCGTGATTAAGATTTTCATTTTTGGTATAGTATTAATTTGTTTACTCCTAGTTTTACTATAAACTCCAGTAACTTAAACCCTCTGGTCTATTATTTCGGAACACGCCTTTAATGTCGACAAAGATACAACTGCTTGCTGCTATAGTATTGAAATAGTTAGACTCAAGCGCAAGATACTCTTTGTGATTTACAGCAACTATAATTGCATCGTACTTACCAGTGGGTTTTTCTGATAGCTGGATGTAGTATTCTTCAAGGGTTTCTTGGTAATCGGCATAGGGGTCAACCACATCAATTATCTTTATGCCAAATGAACGTAACTCGCTAACAACATCAGCAACCTTAGAATTCCTTATATCGCTAACATTCTCCTTAAAGGTAACCCCCATAATTAGGATTCGGGCATCCTTTAGGTTCTTGTCTGCTGATGTAATTTTCTTTACAGTTTCTTTGGCAATGTAGCCTCCCATTGAGTCGTTAATTGAGCGACCTGAACTGATAATTTGCGCGTGGTGACCTAATTGCTTTGCTTTGTAAACAAGATAATAGGGATCTACACCAATGCAGTGTCCGCCAACTAGCCCAGGGAAGAATTTAAGGAAATTCCATTTTGTGCCTGCTGCTTCAAGAACTTCGTAAGTGTTAATATCCATACGATTGAATATAAGCGACAGCTCATTCATAAAGGCAATATTGATATCACGCTGGGTGTTTTCAATAATTTTTGCAGCTTCAGCAACCTTTATAGAGCTGGCTCTGTGCACACCCGCTTCAATGATTAGTTCGTATGTTTTGGCAATAATTTCTGAAGACTCCGCATCACATCCCGAGGAAACCTTTACTATTTTAGTTAGTGTATGTTCCTTATCGCCTGGGTTTATGCGTTCAGGCGAGAATCCCACTTTAAAATCATCAATATATTTTAGGCCAGATATTTCTTCTAGTAGTGGCACACAATCCTGTTCTGTACAACCTGGATAAACAGTTGATTCATAAACTACATAATCGCCTTTTTTTAAAACATTCGCAACCGTTTTGGTAGCGGCTAACACAGGCCCGAGGTCGGGCAGATTATGGTCGTCGATGGGCGTGGGTACTGCTATCACGTAAAACTTTGCGTCTTTTAAATCATTAGGGTTTGCAGTGTATAGAATATCGCACCCTTCAAATGCTTCTGGTTCTAGTTCACGGCTAGGGTCAATACCCTGCTTTATTGATTCAACACGTTCTGGTTTTATATCAAATCCAATAATGGATAATTTTTTTGCAAATTCAATAGCAATAGGTAAACCTACGTAACCTAAACCTATAACTGCAAGTTTTTCTTGTTTTGTGATTATCGAATTGTAAAGGTTCATCGTTTTAGATTAGATTTTAGAATTTGGGTTCTTGCTGTGTTTAGAATTCTTGGTTTGGTGGTTTGGTTTTTTTTGAGATAAAAAAGAGTAGAGTTATAAAATAAGATTATTTAGTTTTATGTTCCTTACTAATATTTCCCCAAATAAATTTTCCAGAAATTAAAACTAAGCTTAAAAAACCACCAATAAAAGCAGCAACAAAAAGTATTAAAGATCGCTTTGGCTTGCTTCTTTCAACAGGTACCTTTACTGGCTCAAGAATTTTAATAACCGGAGTTTCCTCTTGCACCTTAATTTTTGCCTGTTCAAGTTGCTGGGCAAGCCCATTATATACATTAAATGCCAGAGTGTAGGTATTATTTAAGCGCTCCTCCTCGGTGCGGGCGGCAGCAGATTGTACGTTACGGTTAGCATCGCGAAATTGGGCAAGATTTTCTTGGGCTTTTAGGTATCCCTTCTCTTTCTCAACATAGCGATCCTGTATGAACTGGAGGTCAGTTTTGGCTTTTTCTACTCGGTATTCGGTAATGTAGGTAGTGAGATACCCAACTGAAAAATTGGCAATTTGTGCAGTAATAAACGGATCGCCAAATTCGGTGGAGATGCTTATTACCCCATTTTTTTGATCAATATTGGCGCTAATTTTATCTTGTAAGTTTCTAATGGCATTAAATTGTTTTTTAGATATTTGTGTTATCTGTGATGGGGAAGATGTTATGCTTTCTTCCAGTTCCTTATCGACTCTAATCCAGCCCAAGATTGTCCAAGGTAGGCCGATGGTATATTTTTTTACTACGCCCATTAATGAGCTTTTGGTGTAATTGTTTAGATATTCAAAAACTGTTATGTCAAGAGTTTCATCGTTGGTTTTGTAGGTAACCTTGTGGCCGAGCAATTCTAAGTAGAATGGGGTGCTTTTTAGTACATCGGGGTAAAGCATTGGTCCAATGGCATCGGCACCCTGGGCCAGTGGCATTGAAAAACCACCTAGGCCTCCCAATTGACTTAGTAGGGCAGAGGCTCCCCCGGTGGAACTTTTCGATTCGGGTAGCATACGCACCTCAACCTTATACTGCTTGGGGCTTGTAATGGCTATAATAAGACCAAGGGCTATAAACGCCCCTGTAATTTTTAGTATAAGTTTACGGTTATCCCAAAGGTGGCGGATTAGCTCTATTAAATCTATTTCGTTGGTAGAATCCTGAGAAGGATTTTTAATATTTTCGGTCATAAGGGTAGCGTTTTTTTTAGTTGGCTATTGGCTATTGGCTGTTGGCTATTGGCAGTTGGCTAAGAGTCAAAGGCTGCTTTTTGCTAACGGCTAAAAGCCAAAAGCTAATAGCTGTCTTTTGCTAACGGCCAAAAGCCAACAGCCAAAGGCTGTCCCCACAGCTTCGCCCCGTCAGTCACATATACTTTTGACTGATTGTTGGGGTTAATGTATTGCTTTACAGTTATTTATTGCCTATTCTTTACTGTAAGCAATGTTTTCAACAAATGGATACCAAAAGTAACACAATTTACTGAAATAGGGAAACCAATTCAGCCTGTTAGAGTAAATTTATAGGGGATCTGCAAATTTTATGCCTTTTTTTATGCTTTTGGCTGTTGGTTCTGAGTTTTTTACTTTTCGTTTTTAACTTTTCACTTTTCACTATTTTTGTCCACAGATTACACTGATCTGCACAGATTGTTTTGGCGTTTTGCAGACCCATTGCTACCCCTATCCCCTAAAGGGGAAACCCTCCGCACAGTAACTCGCAATGACGGGAATGGCTGTTATTGACTATTAGTTTTTAACTTTTCGTTTTTAACTTTTCGTTTTTCGTTTTTCACTTTTCACTTTTCGCTTTCCACTTTTCGTTTTTAACTTTTCGTTTTTAACTTTTAACTTTTCACTATTTTTGTCCACAGATTACACTGATCTGCACAGATTGTTTTGGCGTTTTGCAAAGAGTATTCGGGTGCGCAAACTCGCAACTCGCAACCCGTAACTTTCTCAACCTTAACCTCAATCTTAACCTCAATCTTAACCTCAATCTTAACCTGAACCTTTAACTCCTCGCTGGATTTTTGCGTTGTCTATTCGAGTTCGCTAACCTGTAACTTTCTGCTCACTCATTACTCATCACCGTTTTTAAACAGATCGCTTCGCAAAAAACGCTCGCGATGACGGGGGTATCACAACTTGCTAACCCGTATTCCTCTTAACCTTAACCTTAAACCTCTCTCTATTTTCTAAGTTTTTGTTCCCAGTTCCAGGCATGAAGTAGAGCCTCGTCCAGAGTTTTTTTTGCAGCCCACCCAAGTTCAGAGGCAGCGAAAGATGTGTCGGCCCAAACCTTTTCTATGTCTCCGGCACGGCGTTCGGTTAGCGTGTAGTTAATTTTTATATTATTGGCTCGCTCGAAAGATTTTATAATTTCTAGAACGGTTACACCGTTTCCAGACCCCACATTAAAAACTTCGAAGGGATCCTTGTTTTTATTTTCGTATAATCGTTTGAGGGCAATAACGTGTGCTTGTGCTAAATCGACCACATGAAAATAGTCGCGTATGGCTGTGCCGTCGGGGCTGTTATAGTCGGAGCCAAAAACTTTGAGTTCGGGCCAAATGCCCTTGGCTGTTTGGGTGATAAAGGGAATGAGGTTGTCGGGTTTGCCCATGGGGTACTCGCCAATCTCAGCGCTGGGGTGTGCGCCAATGGGGTTGAAGTAGCGTAGCGCAATGGCCGATATGTTATTTGATGATTTAATGGTATCTTCGATTATATCTTCGGCAATTTTTTTTGTGTTGCCGTAGGGCGAAGTGGCTTTTTTTATGGGCGATTTTTCGGTAACAGGGAGTATGTCGGGTTCACCGTAAACGGTACACGAACTAGAAAAAACCATATGCCCACCTTTTTGCTTAAGAATTCCGAGCAGATTTATAAGGGAGTATATATTGTTTTTGTAGTATGCTAGCGGTTTTTCAACCGATTCGCCAACCGCTTTAAGCGCTGCGAAGTGTATAATTGAACTTATATCGGGATGCTGCTCAAATACATCCTTCATTTGTTGTGCTGAGGCGCAATCGGCTTTTATGAAGGTGGGTTTGATTCCTGTAATCTTTTCAATTCCATCGAGCGATTTGGTGTAAGAGTTGGATAAGTTATCTACTATAACTACGTCGAATCCTGCTTCAATTAGCTCAACGGCTGTGTGGGAGCCAATATAGCCGGTACCACCGGTTACTAGTACTTTTTGCATTTATATTTTTTTATTGGTTGCACAAAAGACACAAAAGTTGCACAGGGGGTTTTCGCAAAGTTGAAAGTATTTGTCGTTTACATTTTTAACTTTTACCTGTCTACTGTTTATGTGCATATAATATTTCGGTGCTCTGCACCTTGATTTTTTTCGGAATGTTGTTTTCTGACAAATTTTACGGTGCTCTGCACCTAGCCCTTGGCTATTTGCTATTGGTTTGCTAACGGCTAACGGCCAAAAGCTAATAACTATCATCACTCATCACCGTTTTTAAACAGATCGCTTTGTTATTCGCTATGCTTATGAGATCGCTTCGCTAAGTTCGCAAAGTACGCTCGCAATGACGGGAATGGCTGTTATTGACTATTAGTTTTTAGTTTTTAACTTTTAACTTTCCACTAATCACTATTCACTGTTTTTGTCCACAGATTACCCAGATTATGTTAATGTTTGCCGTTTTGCAAAGACTACTCGGGTGCGCAAACTCGTAACCCGCAACTTACCGCTCACTACTCACTCCTAACAAAGTACACTCGCAATGACGAGGGATTCTGTTGTTGATTGTTAGTTCTGAGTTTTTAACTTTTCGTTTTTAACTTTTAACTTTTAACTTTTCACTGTTTTTGTCCACAGATTACCCAGATTTGCACAGATTATGTTAATGTTTGCCGTTTTGCGACGACCATTCGGTTTCGCACACTTATAACTTTAAGTACTTTCTAACTTATCACTCATCACTCATCACTGCTTTTTGTACACAGATTACGTAGATTAACACAGATTCTTTGGCGTTTTGCAAAGACTATTCGGGTGCGCAAACTCGTAACCCGCAACTTACCGCTCACTGCTCACTCCTAACAAAGTACACTCGCAATGACGAGGGATTCTGTTGTTGGTTGTTAGTTCTGAGTTTTTAACTTTTAACTTTTAACTTTTCACTGTTTTTATCCACAGATTACCCAGATTTACCCAGATTATGTTAGTGTTTGCCGTTTTGCGACGACCATTCGGTTTCGCACACTTATAACTTTAAGTACTTTCTAACTTATCACTCTTCACTGCTTTTTGTACACAGATTAACACAGATTCTTTGGCGTTTTGCAAAGACTATTCGGGTTCGCAAACCCGCAACCCGCAAACCCGCAACCCGTAACTCCCTTAACCTTAACCTTAACCTCAACCTCAACCAGTTCCACACTAACCTTAGTACGCTTTCCCTATTGCCGTAACCTTAAACCCAATCTCTATCAATTTCTTGTGGTCTAGTATGTTTCGCCCATCAAATAGGCTTGCGGGTTTAAGCATTGAATCGTAAATGCGTTGCCAGTCGTAGGTTTTAAACTCGTCCCATTCGGTTAAAATTGCAATGGTGTGTGCCCCTTTGGCTGCTTGGTATGGATCGGAGCATACAGTTAAAAACTTTTTGTTCTCAGCATCGGGGCGAGTATTTAGGAAGTTTAGGTCCGAATACATTTGCTGCGGCTTAACCTTTGGATCGTAAACGTAAATTGAGGCCTGATCTTCTAGCAGTTGGTCGGCCACGTAAATGGCAGCCGATTCGCGGGTGTCGTTGGTATCCTTTTTAAATGCCCAGCCAAAGAATGCAATTTTTTTTCCTGAGATGGTATTGTTTAGAGTGGTAATTATGCTATCGGCAAAACGACGTTTCTGGTAGTCGTTAAGTATTATTACCTGCTCCCAGTAATCGGCAACCTCTTGTAACCCTAAACTTCTGCATATATAAACCAGGTTAAGTATATCCTTTTGGAAGCATGAGCCCCCAAAGCCCACCGATGCTTTAAGGAATTTTGGTCCAATACGACTATCGGTTCCAATAGCTCTGGCTACCTCATCAATATTTGCTTCAGTTTTTTCACATAGAGCGCTAAGGGCATTTATTGACGAAACACGCTGGGCAAGGAATGCGTTGGCGGTGAGTTTTGATAGTTCCGATGACCATACGTTGGTTTGCAGTATCCGTTCGCAAGGAACCCAATGGGCGTATATGTTGGTTAGGGCATCCATGGCTTCACGACCCTCTTTTGTGTCAATATCACCACCAATTAGCACACGGTCTGGGGTATGTAGATCGCTAACGGCAGTACCTTCGGCTAGAAATTCGGGGTTTGAGAGGATTTGAAAGGTTACGTTATTTCCCACATTGTCTAGAATGTTTTTTATTGCCTGGGCAGTGCGTACGGGTAGGGTCGATTTTTCGACAACAATTTTATTGGTGGTTGCAACCTCGGCAATTTGTCGGGCGCAAAGTTCAACGTATTTAAGGTCGGCAGCCATACCCTTGCCCTTGCCGTAGGTTTTGGTGGGGGTATTTACCGATATAAAAATCATTTCGGCGTCACGGATGCCTTTTTCAACGTCGGTTGAGAAGAATAGATTTCGTCCTCGGGCTTCGGCCACAACCTCTTTCAGACCGGGTTCAAATATCGGTAACTTGCTAAGATCTTCGTTGTTCCAATCGGCAATGCGTTGGGGGTTTATATCCACAACCGTCACCTTTATTTCAGGACATTTTTGGGCAATTACAGCCATGGTAGGGCCACCCACATAGCCTGCACCGATACAGCATATGTTTCTGATAATCATTTTTCTAACTATTTTGATAATTGGTTAATAATAGATATTGTTACCAATGCAATTGACGATAATGATGAGCTAATGGCCAGTGTTTCTTGGAGGGAGATTCCGTCTCTCTCGGGCTTTTTGGGTACAATAATTTCAGCCCCTGGCTCAACTTTGGGGTAAACCTTGAAAAATACGAAGTTGCGTGTTCTGTCTACCGACCCATTGGCGTAAATAATAAAAACCTTACTCTTTCTGGCATTATCAGTGAATCCGCCTGCTTGAGAGATGTAACTTCTAAGTGATGTGTTTTTTATGAAACGGGTAGTTACTGGGTTTAAAAGTTCTCCATTAAGTCTAACGGTTTGTAACTTAAGGGGTATTCTTAGAATGTCACCTTCGCGCAGAATCAGGTCATTTTCACCTTTAGGGCTATTTAAAATTTGTTGCAGGTTTATGCCAATTGCTTGGTGTGTTTCCTTGTTTTCCTCTTCAACCTTTATATTGAAAGTTAAATTATCCGATTCTAACTTATCAATTTTTTCAAGTTGTTCCTTTTGAGCCTTTTCAATTTTTCGTAAAAGGGTTGCACCGGCAAGGTAGGCTTGGTCGGTTAGCCCTCCCGCCCTAACAACTAGGTCAGAAATTCTCTCGTTTTTGCTTACAATAGGATAGCTGCCAGGGAACATCAATTCGCCTTCGGCTGTGGCAAGGGTTTGTTCTTTATACCCAGGCGAGGTACGGACGAAAACCATATCGAATGGTTGAAGAATAAAAGAAGAGCCTTGGTCGCTAATCGAAAGATTCTTGTCGAGTGCAAATGAGAATATCTCTGTGATTTTATCGTCCGATTTGAGGGCTGTAGGGTTTTGTATCCTGCGAGCAACATTTATACGTGCTAATGATGCAGCCTCGTTGAAACCGCCTGCACTTCGAATTAATTCGCCTAAACTTATATTGTGGGCGTAGGGGTAAGTATCTGGTTTTTGTACTTCGCCATCAATGCTCACGGTTTGCTCTTGTTTTAGGTCAAGTTGCGAGCTTATTATTACCAGATCCTCTCGTTGTAGTGCAATGTCTTTGTCTTCACCATTCAGTATTCGATGTAAATTTATGTCGACTACACTCATCTCAAGGTTGTTGCCTAAACGGTAAATGGCAACCCTGTTTGTAAAGGCATCTTCACGTATTCCTTCAGCACGCTTTACTAGTTCGGATACTGTTAATCCCTCCGAAAGTGCGTATTCTCCCTCCCTGAATACTGCCCCCTGAATAGTTACCCTATTCTCATACCTCTTAAGTACTTCGCCTACTTGTATTGAGTCGCCATTGCTAATTAAGAATGATGAGAATAAATCTTTTTCAACATTTAGCAACTTTCGTTGGCTATCGGTTTTTCGGTTTACAACCAAGTTTTTCGAGTAGGCATTTGGTGAAAAACCTCCGGCAAAACCTATTAAATCAGCTAATGTTTCGCTGTTCTTCGTTTCATAAATTGCAGGGCGATGCACCTCACCAGTAAAAGTAACTCGGTTTTGAGTTGGACCAACAAAAATAACGTCCTCGTCATTTAGTCTTATATTTAGCGATGTTTTGCCATTTAGAAGGAACTCGTAAAGGTCGATATTGGCAATTTCGGAGGCATTGCGCATAACCTTTATTTCACGGAATGACCCTTTTATATTTGGTCCTCCGGCAATGTATAGGGCATTAAATACAGTGGCTAACGATGGCAGTGTGTATGTGCCTGGCATAAACACATCGCCGGTAATGGTTACTTTTATGCTACGAAGATTGCCCAATGAGATTTGGGCAAAGGTGTTGGGGTTGCTACCTTTCAATCCCGAGTATATAGTTGATAGCCTATTGATAATTAAGTTTGACGCTTTTTCTATCGTTAGCCCGCTAACCCTAACGGGGCCAAGTTCAGGAATGATAATTTGCCCTTCGGGACTGATCTTTAATTGAAATGAACTTTGTGAGGCGCCCCAAACCTCAATCAGAAGCTCGTCGCCAGCACTCAACTGGTAGTTTTGTGGGGTTGGAATGTTTAAACTTGGCTCGAATGATAGGTTTTTTTTCTGAAAGAGGTCGTAACCAAAAAACTGTATCTTGTCCAAGGTGTCTTTTTCTTCCTCCTCGTCGAAAAATTTTGTGTCGAACTCAAAATCAGTCTTGCGACTGTCTGTACTTCTTTGTTCCTTGGTATTATCATTTTCTAAATCAATAGATGCTATTCTTTCTCTTAGTTTTAGCACCTCAGAGTAAGGCATACCTCTTGAAATGGCCTGAGATTCCAGCTGCTGCATAGTCATTCCGGTACTTTTTGCACGGTTAATAAACTGTTTTACCTGTGCATCGGTAAGTTTATCCACTTTAATTGTACTAAAGTCGACTTTAGCAATTTCGGATTGTTGAGCATGGATTGTATTTGAAGTCGTTAGCAGAACGAGTAATGCTAAACCAAGGGTGAATTTTAAAATTCGTAACATTGTAAACTTTATTTAATTGTTTTTTAATAAAACCAAGTTGAAAAATATGAACATTTTTAGCAATAGTAAAGCAAAAAGTTAAGTTTAATCACTAAGTCTATTTTCAATGTAAGCTAAGTAGTACGTATACTGTTGATTAGCAAGCCTGAAAATTGACATACAAAAATACAAAAAAAACCATAACAACTGCTGCCCCCGAACGGTATTTGGTTTTAATATGCAATAGTTTGATTGTTATTGTTTTGTATTGTAAGGTGGTTTCCGTTATTGTTGTTTTATGTTAAATATTCGCTGAGGGTTGTGTCATTTCATGTTTTTGTGTTGTTTAGTGGTTAATAATTGCCCTATTAAGCATAACTTTATTTTTTTGTACTATATCTGTGTTGTATGCGACGTAAATTGAGCCGAGAAAAAACCGAGAACCCCTTGAGTAAGATAAAACCCAGCAGGGTACTGTACCCTATTATTATTGGGTTAGGTGTGGTGGTTTTTCTGTTTTATCGCGAGTTTGATGCCGCTGCATTTAACTCTTTAAATATTGCAAAATGGGGGTTTCTCTGGTTTATAGTGGCTCTTGTTCTGATGGCTTTTCGTGATTTGGGGTATATTATTCGCTTATTAGTACTTTCGGAGGGGGATCTTTCTTTTAGACAAGCGTTTAGGGTTATTATGCTATGGGAGTTTACTTCGGCCATTTCGCCTTCGGCGGTGGGGGGTACTAGTGTTGCAATTTTATATATTAATAAAGAGGGGCTGGGTATTGGGCGTAGTTCGGCCATCGTTATGGCAACCTCGTTACTTGATGAGCTCTACTTTTTATTAATGTTTCCATTGTTATTAGTTTTAGTTAAACCTGCCATACTATTTGGATTAGGTGCGGGCAGCGGACTCCAATTTGCCAATGAATTAGTAATTTTTACCTTAATAGGGTATGGGCTTAAGTTGTTATACGTAATAATACTATCATATGGGCTTTTTGTTAATCCGCGTGGATTAAAGTGGCTTATCCTTATGGTTTTTAAATTGCCAATACTGAGGCGATGGAAGCATGGCGCTAACGATGCAGGAACAGATATTATTGAAAATTCTCGCGAGTTTAGGAAGAAACCTTTTCGCTTTTGGGCGAAAGCGTTCGTTGCCACGTTTTTATCGTGGACATCTAGATACTGGGTGGTTAATGCTATTCTGCTTTCCTTTTTCGTTGTGTCGGATCATTTTATAATTTTTGCCCGACAGCTAGTTATGTGGATAATGATGCTGGTGAGCCCTACCCCTGGAGGGAGTGGGTTTGCCGAAATTATTTTCACTCGCTATTTGGGCGACTTTATTCCTGTGGAGCCCGCTGTTTTAGGAACTATAGCCATTGCTATGGCCTTTATTTGGAGGTTGGCAACCTATTATCCATATCTTATAATAGGTGCTATTATTTTACCAAAATGGATTGGCAGTAAGTTTGGGAAGAGTTCGAAAGAGGAATGATGGTTAGCAGATTAGCAGATTAGCAGATTTGGTGATGTGATGATTTGTTGATGAGGTTGCAAATATTAATTTTTTACCGCCATCGCGAGCGTACTTTGAGAAGTGATTTGTTATTCAGTTAAAAGGGTGAAAAGTTCGTAAAGTTGAAGTGTGGTTATCGATCTTAAACTAAAATCTTATTGGAATACTGATGACGCAGATTTTGCTGATTTGTACTGTTTTTATGTCCAAAGATTACGCAGATAGTTTTGGAGTTTTGCGTTTTCGGTCGTCTGCCTTCGTCTCCGCTCAGGCTGACTTAAGGGCTAGACTTATGAAAGGCTGTTTAGTTTTACGTTCTGTGTTCAGCGTTTTGTGTTGGCTATTCGGGTGCGCGAACCCGCAACTTACTAGTTACTAATTACTGTTCACTGCTCACTGTTCACAGATCACTCATCACCGCTCACTGCTTTTAACAGATCGCTTAGTCGCACAAATCGCTCCTCGCGATGACGGGAAAAATCTGGGTGCGCAAACCCGCGACTCACAACTCGTTAACCCGTAACTTACTATTCACTAATTACTGCTCACTGCTCACTCTTCACTGCTCTCAATTTACTTACTCTTCTCAACTATAAATTTGAGTAGCGATTCAAGTATAAGTAGTCCATCGGTATTCCCTAGCTCATCATCGGCAGCACGTTCGGGGTGAGGCATCATACCAAAAACATTAAACTTATCGTTGCAAACCCCTGCAATGTTCTCAACCGAACCATTTGGGTTTACCGCTTCGGAAACATTCCCGTTCTCATCGCAGTAGCGGAAAAGAATTTGGCCATTAATTCGCATTTGTGCAAGGATATCCTTATCGGCATAGTAACGCCCTTCGCCATGTGCAATGGGTATTTTAAGTGCTCGTCCGCGTGGTAGGAATGATGTGGGAGCAGCTGTTTTGCTATCGGGTAAAATGTGCACATTTTTACACTCAAACTTTTGACTATTGTTATGTAAAAGCGCTCCGGGCAAGAGTTTTGCTTCGCAAAGAATTTGAAATCCGTTGCATACGCCAAATACAAAACCTCCCTTGTTGGCGAACTCAATTATCTGTTCCATAATGGGTGAAAACCTTGCCAATGCTCCTGATCGCAGGTAATCGCCAAACGAAAACCCACCAGGGAGAATAATTACATCAACATTTTGCAAATCGGTGTCCTTGTGCCAAAGTTCAACAACCTCTTGTTCCATAATGGTTTCTAGAACATAAATCATATCGTGGTCACAATTGGAACCTGGAAAAATTACTACGCCAAACTTCATAATTATAGTTTTGTTAAGAGGGCTTAAAGATAGATATAAAATGAGATTGAACAAAAAATTAGGAGTTTTGTGTTTATCGGTTTAGTAACCCTCTTAATATTTGTGTTTCACAAAAGACTTGAGAAAGTCGCAATTGAGCTTACTTTGTGAACTCAACGAGGCAAAGAAGTACAAAGATATGCTGGTTGTTGGTTGTTGGCTGTTGGCTGTTGGCTGTTGGTTGTTGGCTGTTGGCTATTGGCTATTAGCTGTTGGCTATTGGAGTTTTGTTGGAACACGAATGACGCTGATTTCAAAGATTTACGCTGTTTTGTTTTACATATTCCACAACCGAGCGCCTTTTACGAGCTCACCGAAGGTAAATTTACACAAATTGTTTTGGCGTTTTGTGTTTTCTACTCGAGTACGCACACTTTCAACTGTTGTGCAATGCCCATTCGGGGGGCGAAAACTCGCAACTAGAAACCCACAACTAACCTCAACCTCAACCTCAATCTCAATCTCAACCTCAACCTCAACCTCAATCTCAATCTCAATCTCAACCTCAACCTCAATCTCAACCTCAACCTCAATCTCAACCTCAACCTCAATCTCAACCTCAACCTCCTTCCCATTTACAATAAGTACCCAAAGGTCTTTAGTTATTATTATTTTTTCGATAAAAATTCGTCGTTTTTACACAAATTGCGTCATACTAACAAAGCTTTTAAAATGTAGAAATGGAAACAGCTAACGGCCGTAGCAAATTGGATGAGCTTGAAAGGGTAATAACGGAGTATCAGGATCAACTTTTTAGACACGCTTTTTATCGAACGGGCTCTTATGCCGATTCGCAGGATATTGTGCAGGATGTTTTTATTAAGTTGTACCACGATAATGGGAATCTATCTTCAATAAAGAATGTCAAGCACTACCTGTATCGGAGCATTACCAATGCCTGTTTCGATTACCATAGGAAGAGCGGAAAACGAAAATTTGAACCCATTGAAACGGCTAATCTGCTAGGTCGTATGTGTGAGAAAGATGCTTCGGAGGTTCTAGTTTATATTGAGGAATGTAACAGGTTGTACGAACTTCTAAAAGGACTTTCCGAGGAGCAATCGGAGGTTATCCGTTTACGGATTTTCGATAATCTAAGTTTTGTTGAGATTGCGACAATTCTTGAAACGCCCGTTACAACCATTAAATCGAGGTTTAAAAGTGGTGTCGATAAGTTAAAAGTTGGATATTTTGAAAAATCAAGGAGGTAGCATTATGAATTGTGATGAGTTTAAAAAGGAGATGGTAAACCTGTTCGATACGAATATGGATTTCGAACTAGAAAAAAGAATCCTAGAGCACATTAATCAGTGTTCCGATTGTCAGAAGGAATACCACAATGCCCTTGAAATTATATCGATGCTGAAACCTAAGCTGCAACCCAATGCTCCATTTCAGCTAAAGCAAAACATTATGAATCGACTAAAAATGGAGGACACAGAAATGAAAACACAAGACCCTAAAGTTAAAAAGATTAGCCCACGATTTAAGAAAATCTTAATGGTGGCTGCTGTTGTGGCTATGGCTATGGTAATTATCCCAATTGTAAATAGTAATACAAAAATTTTTAATAGCACTGCGCGCGCTGCTAACAGTTTAATTGACAATTCAATTAGGGCAAGCCAACTGGTGAAAAGTATGGTTGTAAAGATGAAGGTACGCACCCTGCCAAACGACAATTTTTCGCTTGTTGGCCCCGATTACGAAATGGTAAGCCACTCAATTTATAAGTCGTTTGGAAATCCCCAGAAATGGAGAGTGGAAAAGCCCGGTAGGGTGGTTGTGTGCAATGGGGGGTATCAGTATATGCATTTAGTTAGTATGCAGGAGTTTTTTAAGGCACCGACTTACTATAATATGATTGAGGGTTTTAGGATATTGTTCGAACCCGAAAAAATACTAATAAAAGAGCAGTATGGGTTAAAGAAAAATGGTTCAACATTAGCAATGGAGGTGAAAAATGGATTGGTGTATTTAACTGTTACTGATAACGCGCAGGGCGACTTTACCAACGATTATATGCTCAATACCTCAATTGAAGAATCGAATAATCGCCGCGAGTATGTGTTCGACAATGAAACCAAGTTGCTAAAAGGGCTGAAAATATTTCTTGTTGAGGAAGAAAAGGAGACTCTAATAGTTAATTTAGAGAGCATTGAGTATAATGTTGATATCGATTCCTCTTTATTCGCACTTGATATTCCTAAAGGGCAGGAGTGGATAGATTTAGCCGTTGTACCCAAAGGTGAAGTTTTTATGAATATTACCAGCAAGCAGGCAGCAGAAATTTTATTTAACGGATTGTCGCGCAAGGATTGGTCGTTAGTTGCCCCAGCTCTTATTCACTATGAATCTGATGGTGAACTTTCGAGCAATATGAAAGAAAAATTTGGTGGATTAACGCTGCTGCAGCTGGGTGAGCCTTTTAAGTCGGGTCAATACGCCGGAGAGTTTGTTCCGTTCGAGATTAGGTTAAAGTCGGGCAAAATCGTAAGACACAATCTCGCATTGCGCAACGATAATGCCAATGGGGTGTGGTTGGTTGACGGGGGTTTTTAAAACGATTTGCTTGATACTATAGTAAAGAGGCTGTCTTATTCTTTTTAGACAGCCTCTTTAATTTTATACATTACGCAAATTTTATCACGCGATACAAGAATGGTACAAAAATTTTAAAACCCAAACTTTAGTCCAAGGCTAATATTAGAACTATAATTAGATTCAGTTATGGGGTTGGTAAGGGCATTGAATATTGGGTTGTAAACCCATTGAAGTTGTACCTTAACCCGTTCCCAGCCCACGCCAACGGTTAGGCTATGATCAAAGTTGAATGCTTTATCCCAGTTTTCAAATTCAAGCATAGTGATTGCATCGTTTTTAAAAGCGGTTGAAGGAAGCTGATTTGAGAAGAAAAGCATGGACATTCTGAGCCCATACGATACTTCAACTATTTTGTAGCGAATGCCGATTGAGGGTTGAACAAACGGGCGGTGTATTTTGTAGGCAACGCTTTGATAGGTGTTTAGTGCTCTGTTTATTGAGTATAGCCCATAACCGGCATAGGTTTCAAATATAAAGATACTGTCCTTGCCAAAAGGCTTAAAAAGTCCAGCACCAACCTCAGCCATAACGGCTCTGTTTTTTGAATCGTAATTCAGATTGTTCCCTGTTGTGTTGCCAGTGTATATTGTAATGTCTGAGTTTGTGTTGAAAAAACATTAGGGCGGTACTGCGACCAATAGCATGGGCTACGTTTATACCAGCAGAGTTAAATTTTTCAGCTGTTCCAATGTGTGCTTGGACTTGCGTTTCTCCCTTTTCTTTAAATAGAGGAACGTTCACGTTGTTGGGCATGTAGTATGCAGGACTGCACGATGCGAACCCAAAAACTACGAGTATAAGTAATATTCGATTTTTCATACAAAAGTGTTATTGTTTTCTTAGTTAAAATTACATATTATTTCTGAAACCGAGTTGCAGTTCATCAAATACTTTCCAAAAGCCAACAATCTGTCATTTAGAGCGGAATATGGTGAAGCGAAGAATCTATAATATAAAACAATGTTTTTACCGGTCAATAGTGAATTAAAATATAACTATATGTATTCCAATGTAGTTTTGTTAACAAAATATAACCTATTATTAAATTATACCCTCCCCCTTCGACTTTGTTAAGGGTGGCTGGCAGGCTGAGCGGCCTGCCCTGTGCGAAATCGAAGGGGAGTTGAAGCCTAAACTAAAACATAGCTGTATGCAGCCACTAAAAAAAGGCAAGTCGATTAGACTTGCCTTTTTTAACTGACCACAGAAAATCTCTATTTCATAGGTTCAATATCCTCAATATTATCGGTTTTAGTTGTGTTGGTATCATCAATGCTTTTGCCTTTTAGGTAGTTTGGTAATTCCATTCCCGCCATCTTAAATAGCTCTTCAAATGGAGGAATTGCACCTAACATTCCCGATAAGAAGTTGGCTGTGGCTGGGCTTTTCCCATCCTTGCCCGAACCCATATTATCCCAAACAGTAACCTTGTCAATTTTAAGGTTTTTAACAGCTTCAACCTGAGTTTTTACCAGTTCGGGCAGCTTATCGGCAATCATCATCATTACCGCATCGCGAGAGTTACCAGCTGCTTTATTCAGCTTTTCGAAGCCTTGAGCTTGCTTGGTAAGGATTTCGAAAATACCCTTTCCTTCGGCTTCCATCTTCATATAAATAGCATCGGCTTCACCACGTGCTTCCCTACGGGTTTGCTCTGCAATGGCTTCAGCATCAATTTCAACCTTCTCTTTATTAATTGTTGCGGGTACCACAATATCCGCTTTTTGGGTTGCCATTTCACGCTCGGCACGGGCGGTCTCGGCAGCCCTCTCGGCAGCGTAAGCTTCTTCGAGAGCCTTTGCACGGGTTACCTTTTCGGCGGCTACCGCTTTACGTTCAGCTTCGGCCTCGTTCTCACGACGGGTTGCGTTTGAATTTGCGATGGTTATTTTTGCTCTATTCTCACCCTCAACGGCTGTGGCATCGGCACTGGATACCTGAACACGCTGGTCGCGATGGGCATTGGCTTCACCAATGGATCCGTCTCGGTTCTTCTCAGCAACGCTCTTCTTTGCATCGTTTATAGCCTTAGCTGCTGCTTCTTTACCAAGTGCCTCAATATAGCCCGACTCATCATTGATGTCAGTTACGTTCACGTTAATTAGCTTCAAGCCAATTTTCTTTAGCTCAGCTTCAACGTTGGCCGATACGGCTGCAAGGAACTTGTCGCGGTTGTTGTTAATTTCTTCAATCTCCATAGTAGCTACAACCAAACGAAGCTGACCAAAGATAATGTCCTTTGCTAGGTTGCTAATGTCGTCCTGGGCAAGTCCTAGTAAACGCTCGGCAGCATTATCCATAATACCAGGTTCGGTGGATATACCCACGGTAAATCGGGAGGGCACATCAACCCTAATATTTTGCTGACTAAGCGCATTGGTTAGGTTAATTTCAATGGAAAGAGGGGTTAAATTTAGGAAAGAATAATCCTGAATTACAGGCCAAATAAAGGCTGCACCACCATGAATGCACTTTGCCGAACGGGATTCATCGCTTTTATCCTTTCCAACCTTTCCGTAAACCACTAGCACTCTATCAGATGGACAGCGCTTGTACCGTTTAAGTAACGATACTATAAGAATAAACATAAAAATAATTAGGGCAACAACGCCAATTACAACATACTGGGCCATAGGATTTTGATTTAAACGATTTGATTTATTTTGACTATGATCTTTTTACTAGTAGAATATCATCATTCACAATGTCTACAACCTGAACAATGGCACCGGTGGGAATCATCTCATCATCATCAGTCATAGCATCGAGGGTGCGGTAACCCTGTATTTTAATTTGCACTTTGCCCGCAGCTTTCCTCTTTTCGGGAATAAACAGGTAAACAGTTGCAGTTTTGCCCACAGCCGTTTTTAAATTAAGTGTACCCGTTTCTGTTAGTTTTCCCATGAGGTAGTATATTGATGCCATTATTAACATCATAATAATACCAGCAACTGTAGAAATAAGAACTGCCGACCAGCCAGGCATTTCACCATAAACGCAGGCTAATCCTACCCACCCAAATACGGTAAAAAATGCTACAAAATTCTTTAAACTGATAAACTGAAAACCAACGCCACTATCGGAATCAATGCTTAAATCAGCATCGCCCACGGCATCGAGGCCGTCGGCATCGGCATCGGAGCCAAAAAAGGTCATTACCAGCTGAATTACAAAGACAAGGGATGCTGGAATGGTAATAACCCAGTAAATCATTTGAAGGGTGGACAGATTGCCCCACCAAGTGTTAAAATCGAGTAGTATCATTTTGATTTAGGTTTGTACCTCGTGAAATTATGAAAAAAAACCATACTCTAATATTTTTTTATCAAATAAATTTCGATGTTAACTTTTCTGAAACCTTTGCTAAACTGGGTTTTCTAATATTTATGCTAAAAAATTATGAGCAACCGCAGCAGCTTGAGCAACCATTACTGTCTCCTTTTATTGATTTAAAGAAACCAGAAAACCCTTCGTTTATCTCATTGCGGATACTACGAAAAGCATTTAGCACTTCCTCCTCGGTACCTTTTGCCATGGCGGGGTCGTTAAAACCTATGTGCCAACGGTTTTCTACGGTGCCCTCAAAAACGGGGCAATTTAGGTTTGCATCGTCGCATACGCTAAGTAGATAGTCGAAATCTTGGTTAACGAACTGCTCCACATTTTTTGGTTTATTCTGAGAGATATCGATACCCACTTCTGCCATTACCTGTATTGCCAAAGGATGCACCTGCGATGAGGGCTCTGTTCCGGCTGAGTGTACCTCAATGGTTTTGTCGTACGACTTTAGGAATGCCTCCGCCATTTGGCTACGGCATGAGTTTCCGGTACATAGAACTAATATTTTCATTTGTTTGAAATTTACAGTTATTGGTTATAAGTATTTGTAAGCCATTAAAACGGAAGGTTTTCCACATCAACATTTCCGCCAGATATAATTACGCCTACCCGCTTATCTTTAAAAACCTCTCTGTTTTGCATAATTGCTGCCACAGGCACCGCCGATGAGGGCTCAATAATTATTTTCATCCGTTCCCAAACCAGCCTCATGGCTTTAATAATCGACTCTTCTGAAACGGTAAGAATGCCATTGGCATATTTCTGAATAATTGATAGGGTAAGAGGGCAAAGCGATGTTCTTAACCCGTCGGCAATGGTATTGGGATTAACCGATGGGTAAAGAATTCCGTCGCGTAGTGAGCGGTAAGCATCATCGGCATTTTGGGGCTCGCCGGCATAAACCTCAATGTTTGGGTTTGTTTCCTTGGTGTAAATTAGCGTACCCGAGAAAAGTCCACCGCCACCAACCGGGGTAATTAATGCCTGTAAATCC
>JBBACY010000042.1:0-26249 GCA_041656735.1 Bacteroidales bacterium
ATGGCTTTAAATAGCTTCTTTCTAGACTTTTCTTCAAGCTTATCTACAAAATCTTCAGCTTGCTTCATAAAGATAACTTCTATTGGCTTATCCATTTATTTAAACAGATTTAATCATAAAATGTTTCTAAATATAGAAACTATTTTTTATTTACCAATTAAATTTGCGGATTATTTTATACTTTCCTGACCGTCAGTAAGCTTGCACACAACTAATCCTTAACGCTACCTAAATATCCTTTACCAGCACATTTCCCGAGAGGTTTTTCACACTCTCGCTAAACTCTTCGTGTATTTTTTCTATCCGATTTAAAACAGGGTTCGAAAGTTCAATGGTGGACCCAAAATGCTCCAAACTCTGAATTACGAATGCAACGGTTAGCTTATCCACTGATTGTGCTGGCTGAAATGCAGGAGTTTTTGGTTCATCGGTATACGCCTTCGACACTATATTGCACCCAACCAGCCAGTCAAGTAACGACCTCACTAGCCGAATGGGTAGCTTTAGTTCCTTCGAAAGCTCATGCGCTGTTAATGGCTGCTCGCCATTCATAAACCTATTTATAATACAATTTAGCAGTAGTAACGATATCGATTTTTTTAACTCGTATCGTATCGTTTCAATTTCGGTTTCAAACTCGTAAAGGTTCCGATTTTGGTATGAGAATGCAATCTCGGCACCAAAAAGCACAATTAGCCAGCTTAGCCTTAGCCACATTAGCAGTAGAGGCACTGCAGCAAAACTTCCATAAATGGTATTGTACTTCGAAACGCCCACCTGAAACTCTATGTAAACCCATTGGGTTATTATAAAGGCTGAACCAGCAATGATTCCGGC
This sequence comes from Bacteroidales bacterium, assembly GCA_041656735.1. Lineage (GTDB taxonomy): Bacteria > Bacteroidota > Bacteroidia > Bacteroidales > Tenuifilaceae > Perlabentimonas. The sequence continues at coordinate 838 of JBBACY010000042.1, forward strand.
AATAATGCCCGATGAAACCTTAACCTTAGTATTGGGCATTACAACATATAGCATCGCAAAAACAATCCATACAATAACGTAAGGAGAAAGTTTTAACAAAAACATAATAAGCGGAGTAACATAGCTTAACAATTCGATTTTGGTAACTAGCTTATCAAATTGTGTTGCAACAAAAACATTCAAACCACTGGCTGCCACAAGCATTATCGGAGCAATTAGCATCATTGAAAGGTAATCGGCAAACTTCCTCGAAAAAGCACGAGCCGACCCAATCTGCCATATGTCGTTAAACGAATGCTCTATCTGACCGAAAACTTTTAGTACCGACCAAAATAATATAACTAGCCCTACCCCGGCTATAAGTCCTCCTCCCGTGTTCTCTAACAGTTTTCTTGAAAAGATAATCAGCTGGTTTAGAATCTCTTGCTGCTGCTCAAAATTATTGTATAGCTGTCTCTCTAAAAACTTATCAAACCCAAACCCTTTGGCAATTCCAAATACCATAGCTAGCACTGGCACAATTGCCATTAGCGTGTAGTAAGTTAATGCCGAGGCTCTATGTAATACTCTATCCTCTATAAAACCTCTGTACGCCAGCATTAAAACCCGTAAACTATGAATTCCAACCCGCTGAATAGGCCTGTAACGATGCAAATGTACACTCCATATTTTTTTTGTAAGAAAGTACTTTACCTTATTAATAAAGATAAGGATACTAAACTTCTTTTTTTTGGCTGCATTCATTGTTTTTGTGTTTGTTTCTGATTAAGCTTTTGACAAAGTGCACGCTATAAAACATTTAGAATTACTGAGTTTAATTCACTTTATAAATGGTTTTTATCCGCCCATCGCTAAAATCGATTTGTAAAGACTATTGCGTGCTAATAGCTTAAAACCATATTTACCAGACATTCAATGACTCAATATTTTAGCAATGTAAAAGTATGAAAAATTGCACTTAATTTCCTGCCTACCATATACTTTTAGTGTATAAATACTAATTTAGCACTAAAATAACTCTTAAATGCCCAAGGTTAAAAAACATCTCATCCTAAATATTTTAGTTGTCATACTGGTTTTCGGATTCGTTTTTTCGAAAATACTAAATCAGTGGGATAGTAATTTTATTGGCTTGTTGCATTTTGAATATTTACAGGCTAGAGTATACTTTATTTTTCTAGTTCTTCTTTTGGCCCCGCTAAACTGGATTATAGAAGCATACAAATGGCAGTTTGCCGTTAAAGAGTTTCAGCCAATGGGTATTTTTAGCGCGCTAAAAACCATTTGGTATGGTATTGGAGCAGGGCTTTTTACCCCAAACCGTATTGGAGACCCCATTGCCAGGGTTGCTCTTCTCCCCCCCGCAAGCAGGGGGCAAGGGGCAGTAATGGCTGCTGTATGCGCTATGGCTCAACAGCTGGCCACAATACTTTTTGGATTAGTGGGTATATTCTTTTTCTATGGATATAATAGTGTGCCCGTAACGGGCTTTGAATCTATTTTCGCAATAATTAGTGTGCTTGGGCTGCTGTTTATTACACTCGCAGTGGTATTTAAATATAAAAACCTAGCAATTTGGTTTCAACGCTTTAAGCCTGTTCAACGCTGGTTGAAACGAGTGAACTTATCGTTAAACGCACCATCAAAAAAAACTATGCCTATCGTGCTACTTAGCCTACTTAGATACGCTGTTTTTTCTTCGCAACTGCTGCTTATGATGTATTTTTTTGGGTACAATGCCAACTGTACTTCGCTGTATATGGCCATTTTTATAACCTACCTATTTGCAAGCGTTATTCCCACATTCGCAGTTGCCGAGGTGGCTGTTAGGGCAGGTTTTGCAATAACTTTTATTGGTATACTTTGGCCTAATGCAACTGGAATAACGTTTGCCACGTTATCGCTTTGGCTAATAAATGTTGCCCTTCCTGGAATTATTGGAGTTTGGAGTCCTTTTTTTGAGAGTAAAAAAATAGCTTGAAATTCTAAAAAAAATAAAAATCAGCTAGCTACAAATCGCCGTTTTTACGATTCCGACTTCACCTTTAAACGTTTGTATTTCCATACTCTTCCGTTATCAAGACAGGCATTTTTAAGTTCCAAAACCGTTTTTCCAATTTTGGAATGCATTAAATTCGGTGCAATTTCGGCAAGGGGCTCAAGTACAAAAAGTCGTTCGTGCAGCTTTTCGTGCGGTAAAATAAGTGGGGGAAGGCTATATATACAATCATCAAAAAACAGGATATCAACATCAGCCGTTCGAGCAGCATAGCCATCGGCAACACTATAACGATCTCGTCCAAGCTCTTCCTCTATTTTGTGACATACATCGAGCAAGCAAAGCGCCGAAAGCATAGTTTCAACTTCAACAACCTGATTTAGAAAAGATGATGAATGGGCAAAACCCCATGATTCCGACTCAAAAACCGATGATTTTTGCAGAATTCGTCCTACCTTTTCTTCAATAAGTTTAACAGTCTTCTTAAGGTATAGTTCTTTATCTCCCAAGTTTCCTCCAATGCATAAAAAAACTCGATGCAAAGCTTCATCACGGTTCAGGTTGCTAATCATAATATTATTTTTAACTTTGTAAAAGCACAAAGTTTGCCTAAAATAAACAGAAAAAGCAAGCATTAGTTTGTACTTTATTCATATTTTTATCACAAATTCACGAACAACTAATCTAAAACTCTACCATATGAAAGATTTTTTTAAATTTACGCTTGCCAGCATAGTAGGTATTATTATATCTATACTGCTGATATTCTTCTTGTTCCTGGGAATTGCCGGAGCCATTGTGTCAAAGTCCGATAAAGTTGCAACCGTTAAGGACAACTCGATGCTTGTTCTTAAGTTTGACAACGTAATTACTGACAGGGCAACTAAAAATCCTTTTGAGGACTTCGATTTTACCAGTTTTAAACCTACCCCAAAAACAGGATTAAACAGCATTCTTAAAGCTATCAAAAATGCTGCTGAAGATCCTAAAATAAAAGGGATTTATATTGAAAACGAGAATATTCCATCGGGTTTTGCTACACTAGAGGAAATAAGAAATGCTCTAATCGAGTTTAAAGAGTCGGGCAAGTTCATTATAAGTTACAGCAACAGCCTTAGCCAAAAAAGTTATTACCTCTCCTCTGTTGCCGACAAGGTGATGCTAAACCCCGAGGGAGGCTTTGAATGGGTTGGACTAAGAAGCGAAATAATGTTCTATAAAACTGCGTTAGAGAAGCTCGGCGTTGAGATGCAAATAATTCGCCACGGCAAGTTTAAATCGGCAGTTGAACCCTTCTTATACGATAAAATGAGCCCCGAAAACAGGGAGCAAGTTTTAACTTATATGGGCTCTATCTGGAATCACTGGGTTGACGGAATTTCAAAAACCCGCGGAATTGACACCAAAACCCTAAATCGTTTTGCCGATGAGCTAACCATTCATAACGTACAAGCCGCAGTTGACAATGGCCTTATTGACAGCCTACTATACAGAGACCAGGTTATTGATATGATGAAAGGACTAACCGGAACTAAAGTCGACAAGGACATAAACAGTATAGGTGTAGCGGAGTACTCAAAAGTACCAGCCACTAAGAAAACCAAGGGGCTTATTAAGGATAAAATCGCCGTTATATACGCTTCGGGCGAAATTATAATGGGCGACAAGACTGAGGGAGGCATTGGCGGAGAAGGTTTTGCTAAGGTTATTCGCAAGGCGCGTCGCGACAGCACCATTAAGGCTATCGTTTTACGAGTAAACTCTCCAGGTGGTAGCGCATTGGCTTCGGATTTAATATGGCGCGAATTAACACTTGCCAAACAGGTTAAGCCTGTAATCGTATCAATGGGCGATGTAGCGGCTTCTGGTGGCTATTACATTGCAGCTCCTGCTGACTATATTATAGCCAACCCCACCACCATAACCGGATCAATTGGTGTTTTTGGTATGGTACCAAACGTACAAAAATTGCTAAATAAGAAACTTGGCATAAATGTAGACGTGGTGAAAACCAATAAAAGTTCCGATATGATGACCATCAACAGACCTTTAACTGCTGAGGAAAGAGCTATGATTCAACTTGGCGTTGAGGACGTTTATACAACCTTTATAGGACACGTTGCAGAAGGTAGAAGTATTTCTGTTGAGGAGGTTGACGCTATTGGACAGGGAAGAGTATGGAGTGGAATTAATGCCATAGACATTAATCTGATTGATGAGTTTGGAGGACTTAACAGAGCAATAGAAGTTGCAGCCGAAAAAGCCAACCTTGAGGAGTATCGCATTGCTGAACTACCCAAGCTTGAGGAGCCTTTCGAAATAATGATGAAAGAGTTAACAGGTTCTGTTAAAATGAAACTTTTTGAAAGCGATTTCGATATGGCTTATAAATCTTATGCAAAAGTTAAGAGCGCTATCGAAAATAGAGGTATTCAGGCTCGCTTATCATACGATATAGAGATGTACTAGCATCTAAAGTAACACCCTCGAGAGGGCTGTTTAAAAAGTTATTGGTTGTGTTATCTACTCTGTACGCCACTATTCATTAGTGATTACAAATTATCAGAGTTTCACAACAACTTTTTAAACAGCCTTTTTGTATTTGGAATAGTACTCAATTTATGTTACCTTACAGGTAATGTAATACTGAATATTATTGAATTAGCATTTACTATTGTAAAACAATAAAATCGATTCTTTTAGCAAGGTTTTTGTTCTAAACACCTACTATTGAACTCCACGGTGAGTAATTTAAAAAGAAGCAATAAACTAAACCATCAATCGTTAGTTACTTTATAAATTGACAGTATAAATCCTACACAGTTAGCGTGTTCGGTATTTATGGACTGGTTTTTGTATATCTTTATATTGTTCTTTCCTTTTATCTAAAATGTAAACCCGTAAACTATGAATTTCTTAGCCCACCTATATCTTTCTGGCGATAATGTCGAAATTAGAATGGGCAATTTTATGGGCGATTTTGTAAAAGGCCGCTCCTTGGGTCGCTACCCCGACACCATACAAAAGGGTATATACCTACATAGGGCCATCGACTTCTACACAGATACCCACCCTGCCACCTTTGAGGTACGACAACTATTCCGACAGGGCTATCGAAAATATGCAGGGGTTGTGGTTGATGTGTTTTTCGACCACTTTTTGGCTCGCTACTGGGGAACATTTTCCCCATACCCACTCCGAGGATTTACCCGTAAATTTTACTACCAGCTAGTTTTGCGTTACAGGGAGTTACCAAAAGCAGTGCGCACTCTATTGCCTTTGCTAATTCAGAGTGATCGGCTTTACTATTACCACAAAATTGAAGGCGTTGAAAACACCCTCCAAATTATGAGTAGGGTAACCTCTCTTCCCGATGAAACAAAGTTTGCAATTGAAACGCTCAATTATCATTACTCATATATTCGGGATCAATTCTTAATATTCTTCCCCGATTTAATTGAGTTCGTTAAGCATGATTACAATGTTATACCCTCGGGCTGGCAAGAGGATTTAGTCCAGTCGGGCACTATCAAGCTTAAGGAGAATAAAGAGGAGGATAGTGAATGACCAGATCGAGGAGCCTCCATAGCTAAAAAATGGCAAGGGTATACCTATAACCGGAAACAGTCCGATGGTCATAGCGATATTAATACTAATGTGAAAAAACAGTATTGAAACAACTCCATATCCATATATTCGAGAGAATCCTTCCTTTTGCCTTTCGGCAATTTTAAAAATCCGTAGTAAAAGAAACAAGAATAACCCAAGAATTACGGTCGTTCCTACAAAACCCCATTCTTCACCTACGGTGCAAAAAATAAAATCGGTGCTTTGCTCTGGCACAAAATTATACTTTGTTTGGGTGCCCTCCATAAAGCCTTTGCCCCAGAAGCCGCCCGATCCGATGGCTATTTTCGATTGGTTCACGTTATATCCCCAGCCCAACGGATCCGTTTCAATCCCTAGCAGGTCGTTAATCCTGTCCCTATGGTGCACGTCGAGTATATTGTAAAAAATATAATCGACACTAAAGCTAAAACCAACAGCAACAACTAAAATAAATACCTGTAAAAACACATGTTTAAGTTTATGGATATATGCATACATAAACACTAAAGGGATAGAAATTCCCAAGGGTACTAACACAATGTAGTAAAGCGATACGTTAAGGTCAAAAAACTCTGAAACGCCATAAAAAATAGCAATAAGTCCGCCAAGGGCAAGGGCAAACCGAATTCCGTCTTTTATTTTTTTACTTATAAGAGTGAATAGCACAACCGAAAGCAAAATTATTAGCAGTAAAACAACAAACTTGTTAAACATTAGAACCAGAATAAACAGAAGGACGAAGAAAGCCATTAATATTAATACCCAATGTGGCATTCCCTCACGGTAAAAAACGAAAAGAAACGAGGCAAAAACCATTGCAGTCCCAGCATCGTTTTGCATAAGAATTAGCGACACAGGCAATAATAGTATAAGCAGAGGTTTAACGTAACTCTTTAATGAACCCAACTTAAAACCATAGCCGCTCATATACTTTGCAAGGGCAAGGGCAGTAGCAAATTTGGCAAATTCAGCCGGTTGAATTCTAATCCCACCAATTTGAAACCACGATTTTGACGCATTTACCTCAACGCCAAAAATAAACACGAGTATTAATGAGGCAATTGCTAAAATATAAAAATAGTTTGCAAAAACTATGTAAAACCGGGCATCAATGGCGAGAATTATTAAGGCAATGAATAACGCTGCTGCTATCCAAATTAGCTGCATACCATAGCGTTGCGAAATATCGAAAATACTAGCATGCTCTTCCGAAAAAACCGCAGCATAAATATTTACCCAGCCCATAAAAATTAGCACTAGGTATGTTATTATGGTTGGCCAATCGAGCCACTTTAGTATGTTACTATTTCTTCTCAAATCTATCTAGTAAATTGGCGTTAAGTATTCGATCCTCATGCCAGGTTCGTTTAACCTCCCCTGTCAAGTATTTCTCAATCATAAGGCTAGCAATTGGCGCAGCCCAAGTGGCTCCAAAGCCAGCATTTTCAACATAAACAGCTATGGCAATCTTAGGGTTATCTTTAGGAGCAAACGCAATAAAAACCGAATGGTCCTTGCCGTGCGGGTTTTGTGATGTTCCTGTTTTGCCACATACTTCAATGCCGTTTATTGCAGCAATCCTGGCGGTACTCCCTTGTCCACCATTTACGGCTAGGTACATCCCTTCAACAACATAGCTGTACCATATCGAATCTATTGTTGTTTGATGCGGAATTAAAAAGCGAGGTTCCTTAAGGTTCTCTGAACCTAGGCCTTTTACAAAGTGTGGAGTATAGTATTCACCCCTATTGGCAATAATTGATGCTAAATTTGCCATTTGCAGAGGTGTTGCTCCTAACTCACCTTGACCAATAGCTAATGATAATATTGTGAGTGAGTTCCACCCACCCTTTCTAAAATAACGATCATAAAACTCAATGCTTGGTACCGTTCCGCCTAGCTCATTGGGTTGATCAACGTTTAGCTTCTTACCAAACCCGAACGACTCAACATGGTTTTTCCAAACACTAAATCCTCCTTCAGTCCCACCAAGAGCTGGTTTATCTATAATTCCGCGAAAAACATAGCAGTAGTAAGTATTACATGAAACCTGAATTGATTCAATTAAATTGGTGGGAGAGAAATGGTTATGACACCCTACGCCACGACCAATAGGGTATCGGCCATAGCACGAGTATTCTGTTCGGGGCGTTACCGTACGCTCTTGCAACCCTATAAGAGCGTTCACAACTTTAAATGTAGATCCGGGAGGATATAGTGCCATTAGCGCACGGTTAAACAGGGGCTTCAGGGTGTCGCTGTCAAGAGTTCGATAGTTTGAGGTTCGGGGTCGCCCAACAAGCAAGTTTGGGTCGTATGTAGGGCTCGATATGGTGGCAAGTATTTCGCCTGTGCCCGGCTCAATGGCAACAATGCCTCCAATTTTATTTTGCATCAGCGTCTCACCATACTGCTGCAATTGAGCATCAATGGTGGTTTGCAAATTTTTGCCGAGTACGGCAACTGTGTCAAACCGGCCATCGGCATATGAACCTTTTATCCTATTATGAACATCTACCAAGTAAACGCTAACCCCTTTTTCCCCTTTTAATTCATCCTCATATGTTCTTTCTAAACCACTTATACCAATGTAATCGCCCATTTTATAATACGGATTGCTCCGAATTATCCGGTCATCAACTTCTCCAACATACCCTAAAACGTGAGCAGCCGATTTTTCGGGGTAAGCCCTCAGGGAACGAGGTTGTACATAAAAGCCGGGGTATTTAAACAGTTTCTCTTGAAGCACAGCATAACTCTCGGCCGAGAGCTGTTTTATTAAAGCTGATGGTCTAAATGATGAGTGTCTTTTAGCCTCTTTCAGTTCTCTCTCTAAAAACTCTTTCGGAACGCCCAAAATTGAGCAGAACTCAACCGTATCAAAGGCAGAAACTTGCCGAGGAATTACCATTAGGTCGTATGCAGCCTGGTTGTGAACAAGCAGTTCGCCATTGCGATCGAATATTAGCCCTCGCGCCGGGTACTCGGTAATATAGCGCAATACATTATTACTAGCCGACATTCGGTACGAACTATCAATAAGCTGAATATGAAAGAGTCGTAGACTAATAACAACGAAAACCAGAATAATAATTCCGGTTATAATATAACGTCTATCTGTACTTACCGTTTGCAAATTAAAATTAGGCTAGTTGAATATTTACTTTTTACTAAACAGAAAAGTGCTTAGTAGAATAAAGCTAGTTGTAACAATTGTGCTTAGTATTACCCTAAGCATAGTATGAAAGAATGTTGCAAAAGAAAAACTTTCGATAAAAAAGAGCATAAAATGGTGCGCAAGTACTAAAAAGAAGGCGTACTTAAAGAACCACGTAAACCCATTGGGGTAAATTGAGGGACTTCCTTTCCTATCAACATCTTCTCTATTGGCAAGTAAATTTAAAAGGTAAGGTCTTAAAAAAGCCAGTAGAAGCGTTGCCGATGAGTGCATTCCGTAGGTGTTCATAAATGAATCTACGCAAATACCTAAAACAAGTCCAAGTCCAAGCAAAAGCCAGCCCGGAGTTTCGTAGGGCAAGAGCAAAATAAAAAGAATGTAAACATACGGGTTGATATATCCACTTAGCTGTATGTTATTAAAAAGAAACACCTGCAGGGTAAGAAGTAGCACAAAAAGCCCAATGTATTTTAGAATTTCCTTCGCCATTTAAAAATAATTTGCAGTGTTTTCTAGCTCGTTCTGTTCCTTCTCAAATCTATGGGATACAACCCATACCGTGTTGAGCTGCTTAAAATCTAAAAATAGTTTCACTGTCAATGATTGAAAATTTGCGTCTTTATTATCTATTTGACTTACGGTACCTAGCTCTATATCAGCCGGAAAAATTGACGAATATCCACTTGTAACAATAGTGTCGCCAAGGTTAATGTTTACGTGCTGGGGAATATCGGTTAAAACCACCTCACGGTAATTCTTACCATTCCAAAACAATGAACCAAAATGATCCGTGCTCTTAAGTTTAGCTGAAATTTTCAGGTCAACATTTAGTAACGAAATTATCGTGCAAAAATGATCAGACACACCAACAACCACCCCAACAATGCCCTGATCTGTGGTAACCCCCATCTCCTTAGAAATTCCATTTTTTGCGCCCACATTTAGGGTAATGTAGTTATACTGCTTATTTACAGAATTATTAACAACACGAGCCAAGGTGTAATTATGCTTTGGACTAACCAGCGTGTCGTAGTGTAAATCTCTAAGCGCCTCATAACTCGTGTTAAGTATGGCCACCTTGTTTTTTAAGTCGAGATTTTCTCTAGCTAGGTTTTCGTTAACTGATTTAAGCGACAAGTAGCTAGTTGTGTTGCTAATATACTGGCTGGCATACCCATTTGCTACTCTATAAACATCTTCAAACTTTGAACTTTGATAGTAAGTATGTTTACCTAGCAACCAAAATGAAAACACTTCAAGCATAAGGAATAGCAGGAAGAATTGATGCCTTACAATAAACCGAATCAGGGTGTTCATGAAGCTATTTTACATACGGGCAGAGATATAAACCTACCGCATAAGAAATTGAAATTTATCGACATTTTTAAGTGCAATACCTGTTCCGCGAGCAACGGCGTGCAGAGGGTCCTCAGAAACGTGGAAAGGAATATTTATTTTATCGGTTAAGCGCTTGTCCAACCCTCTTAATAAAGCTCCGCCACCAGCCAAATATATACCCGACTGAACTATGTCGGCGTAAAGTTCTGGGGGAGTTTGCTCTAGAACGCTAAGTATTGCTGTTTCTAGTTTAGATATTGACTTGTCTAAACAGTGTGCAATTTCCTGATACGAAATGGGGATTTCAATGGGTAATGCAGTCATTAAGTTTGGTCCACGAACAATGTAATCCGTTGGAGGATTATCAAGGTCTGGAAGCGCTGAACCAACCGCAATTTTTATATCTTCGGCTGTTTTATCGCCAATTTTAATATTGTGCTGGTGGCGTAAGTATGCCTGAATATCGGCGGTAAATGCATCGCCAGCAATACGAACCGATTTATTACAAACAATTCCACCTAGAGCAATTACGGCAATTTCGGCTGTTCCACCACCTAAATCAACAACCATACTACCTTTTGGTTCCTCCACATCGAGGCCAATACCTATCGCAGCAGCCATAGGCTCGTAAATCAAATAAACGTCCCTGCCACCAGCATGCTCTGCTGAGTCTCTTACGGCTCGAACTTCAACCTCAGTACTTCCACTTGGGATACAAACAACCATGCGAAGTGACGGGGTGAAAAGTTTATTTTTAGTGTTAATCATTTTAATCATTCCCCTAATCATCTGCTCAGCAGCATTAAAATCGGCTATAACGCCATCACGAAGCGGACGAATAGTTCTAATATTCTCGTGAGTTTTACCATGCATCTGGCGAGCCTTCTCGCCAATGGCAATTAGCTTACCTGTTGTTTGGTCAATGGCCACAATTGAGGGTTCATCAACCACAATTTTATCGTTGTAGATAATAATTGTATTAGCCGTACCAAGGTCAATGGCAAGTTCTTGAGTGAAGAATGAAAATAGTCCCATTTTCTAGTTTATGTTGTTTGTAATTTTTTTAATGCTTAAAATGTCTCGTTCCCGTAAAAACCATAGTCATTGAATGGTTATTACAGTAGTCGATGGTTTCCTGATCGCGTACCGATCCACCAGGCTGAATTACAGCTGCGATGCCCTCCTTTTGGGCTATTTCAACCGAATCGGCAAAAGGGAAAAATGCATCTGAAGCCATAACAGCATCTTTCAGGCTAAAGTTAAAACTTTTCGCCTTATCAATGGCATGTTTAAGGGCATCAACTCTGGAGGTTTGTCCAACTCCGCTTGCAATTAGCTGTTTATTTTTTGCCAAAACTATTGCATTGGATTTTGAATGCTTAACAATTACATTGGCGAATGCCATATCACTAATTTCATCGTCGGAAGGTACTCGGTTGGTAACCGTTTTCATATCTGCCTTACCCTCTGTTTTGCAGTCTTTATCTTGCTGCAAAACACCGTTAAGTAAACTTCTGAACTGTGTTTTAGGTAACGTAACGGCTTTCAACTTTAGTATAATCCTATTTTTTTTAGATTCCAGAATTTGCAATGCTTCGGCGTTGAAATTTGGTGCCAGCACGATTTCAAAAAATAGCTTGTTCATCTCGTTTGCCGTTTCTACATCAATTTCTCGGTTCGAAATAATAACGCCTCCAAAAGCCGAAACTGGATCACCAGCAAGTGCGGCATTCCATGCATCAACAAGGCTTGCACGTGTTGCTAATCCGCAAGCATTGTTATGCTTTAGTATCGCTATGGTGGGTTCCGAAAACTCGGCAATAAGGTTTATGGCTGCATCAATATCAAGCAGGTTATTGTACGAGATTTCTTTCCCGTGTAGCTGATCAAATAGCTTATCAATACAACCATAAAAAACACCCTGCTGGTGTGGATTTTCACCATAACGAAGCGTGGTGGAGTGTTGCACGCTTTGTTTAAAAGCTACTGGTGCATCTTGTTCGCTAAAATACTGAAATATGGCACTATCATAATGGCTTGACACGTTGAAAGCCAGCATAGCCAAGTGCTTGCGCTCAGCCAGCGTGGTTGATCCATTATTTTCTTTAAGTAGATTAATGAAATCCTGATACTGATTCCTAGAGGAAATAATAGCCACATCGCGAAAGTTTTTTGCGGCTGCTCGTATTAAGGATATTCCTCCTATATCTATTTTTTCTATTATTGCAGCCTCCTCCTCTTTGCTAGCAACAGTTTCCTCAAAGGGATAAAGGTCGACAACAACCAAATCAATTTCCGGAATTTGGTACTGTTCAAGTTGCGAATGGTCGTTCTGATTATCGCGGCGAGCCAAAATTCCCCCAAAAACCTTTGGATGCAAAGTTTTCACTCTTCCTCCAAGTATTGATGGATAACTAGTGAGGTTTTCAACAGCCTCGGCTTTTACACCACATTCTTCAATAAATTTCAGTGTTCCGCCAGTTGAAAATATTTTCACTTGTTTTTTGCTAAGCTCATTTACAAGTTCTTTGAGCCCATCCTTATGGTAAACGGAAATTAGTGCCGACTTAATTTGCTTCATCAATCTAGTATACAACATTATACAACATAAAGTTGCGTGGTAAGAAAAATTAGTGTTATTTCAGAATACAAAAATGGCTAAAACCTTCGAATTATTCACTCTTAAATGGTCTTAAAATAACAAATAGTTGTAGTTTTTTTAATTTTCCTTTATTTATCTTTGACAAGTTTTAAGGGTATTCTTAAAATTCACAGCTATTATTACTGCACATATATGAAACCTATTATTATTTTCGTAAAACTTATTCGTGAAAGTATGAACTTTGCTTACCAGTCTATAAGGGTAAATAAAATGCGTACTTTTTTATCGTTATTTGGAATTACCATAGGCATCTTTGCAATAGTTTCGGTTTTTACTGTACTCGATTCTCTCGAAAAAAGCGTTAGGCAAAGCCTTGATTCGCTAGGCGATAATGTTGTTTACGTACAAAAATGGCCTTGGTCAATGGGTACTAGCTACCCTTGGTGGAAGTATATGAATAGGCCTCAACCCTCGCTTGAGGACTTAGAAACCCTTCGTTCTAGCAGTATTACTGCGCAGTCGAGCGCACTAATGTTGTCGTATCAATCACTAGTTGCCTACGAGCGAAATGCCGCACCAAAAACCCCCATACTAGCTGTAACCGACAGTTATGAAGATATCCGATCATTTGAGGTTGAGAGCGGGAGGTATTTTTCCGCTTTCGATTTATCAATGGGAAAAAGGGTGACTGTTCTCGGCAATGATATTGCAACGGAACTATTTGTAGGGTTAAACCCAGTTGGCAGATCCATTAAAATTGGAGGTTATTTGGTTGAAGTAATCGGGGTTCTGAAAAAAGAGGGGCAACAGGCTGTAGGCGACCAGAGTCACGACGACCTAGTGGTGATACCAGCAAATTTCTCGAAACTAATGGTAGATTTTAGGTATGCCGGGCCAACCATAATGGTGAAAGCCAAGGATGGCATTCCTTCTGAAGAATTGATGGATGAGCTACGGGGCATTTTACGAGCTTCAAGAAAGTTAAAACCTATTGAAGACGACGACTTCTCTTTAAACCAAGTGAGCACCCTAAGGGAAGGCATTGACAATATTTTTGCGGTTATAAATATAGCGGGCTGGATTATTGGGGGTTTCTCAATACTTGTTGGTGGGTTCGGAATTGCAAACATTATGTTTGTTTCGGTAAAAGAGCGAACCAACATAATTGGAATACAGAAAGCCTTGGGTGCAAAAAACACGTTTATTTTAGTCCAATTTCTTTACGAATCGGTTCTACTCTCGATTATAGGAGGTGCAGTTGGTCTGCTGCTAATATTTATCGGATCACTAGTAGTAAATGCTGTCTCGGAATTTACCATTACGTTGTCCCTAAGCAATATTATTCTTGGTATATCGGTTTCGGCAATAATTGGTATAATTTCAGGTTTTGCACCTGCTTGGCAAGCATCCAGGTTAAACCCTGTTGAAGCGATAAATACAAAGGCCTAGGATATTTCGCCCGCAATATAATTGGTTAGCTCTACGAACTCGGCAACACTCAGCTGCTCTGGCCGTTTACTAAACAAAGGGTGACTGCCTTCAAAACCATTAAATCCAGATTTAACAGAGTTTCTAAGAGTTTTCCGTCTTTGATTAAAGCCTGCCTTTACCAATCGAAAGAACATACTCTCATCGCAATCTAAGCGTTCGGTTTGGTTTCGGGTAAGCCTTATAACCGCCGATTTTACCTTTGGTGGCGGCGTAAAAACATCTTCGTTTACTGTAAAGAGATATTCCACATCGTAAAATGCTTGAAGAAAAACGCTAAGAATTCCATACGCTTTTGTTCCGGGAGGCTCGCAAATGCGCTGAGCGACCTCACGCTGAAGCATACCAACAACCTCGGTTACCGACTGCCTTTCGCTGAGAACTTTAAAGAAAATTTGCGATGAAATATTGTAAGGAAAATTGCCTATTATGGCTAGTTTTCCCGAGGTAATCTGCGTTAAATCGTATCGCAAAAAGTCGCCCTCAATTAACCTATCGCCTATGCTTGGTAGCAATGATTTTAGGTACAAAACAGATTCGCCATCTATTTCGGCTGCATAGAACTTTGTGCCAAACTTATTTAAAAGCGATTTGGTGAGCACTCCCATACCGGGTCCAACCTCTACAACTGCATCAGCACTCGAAGCATCGAGACTATCAACAATTTGCTGAGCAATACTAACATCATTTAAGAAATGTTGCCCCAGCTGTTTTTTTGGTCTTACTTTTTGAAGATAATCTGGCTGTTTTTCCATCTATGTAGTTTGAATTTCAAAACTTTTTGAGTGTGTATTTAATGTTTTTGCGCTATTTCTAAAACCTAAACTTAACCTGTAAACGGGCATCGCTTCGGGTTGGACCATCAATTTGACTAAGTCCAGAGCCAAGTTGCTCCTGGTTAGCAAAAAAAGTTTGCGAGAACCTAAGCCAAATATCAATATTTTGTCCAACAGAATATTTTGCTAAAATATATGCTCTTGTACCCTGAGAGTAGTATGCGGGTATCGAAAAATAGTAAAGCACATCGTTCTCGTAGGCATAAATTCTGGTATTCCATGATTTTGTGTCGAAAATTGCCAGGCGTGCGGTTAGTACAATGGGCACTTTTTTGGGCCTGTACGATATATCCTGATAAAACATAGCGCCATACTCATTGGGTCTATTCTCTTCGCTATATCCCGAAACCTCAATACGACTTTTTAACCATATCTCACTGCTTGGATTATACGATAAATGGAACCTAATGGCTTGCTTTGTATATGACACCACTGGGTTAATTTGCTCGTCATCAGCAGTTTGATTCTTGTCTTTTTGCTTAAGCCTGTAACGTACAGTAAAGCTCAATCTTGAGCGAGGGCTGTAAACCGTTTCGAGCAAATAATCGCGCCCGTGTGAGGGCGAATTAATGCCAAACTTTAGCCAATCCGACTGAAAAGCATCAACATATCCATTCATTTGCCAGTTACGGTATGGTAATATTTTAAACCCAACCATAACACCACTCTCGTTGGATGAGGACGATCCATCGGCAAATGCTTCGGAATAGTAGGTGCTAAAATCTTTTTCGTAGTAACGACCAATAACCGAAAGGTGCACCTGTTGGTGAGCTTTAAGTAGAGCACCCGAAACTATTCCGCTGCCATACCCAGCCGTGTTGGCTATTTCGCCAAACAGCAAATGGTTACCTATGCCATAGGTAGCGTCCACCCCAATATTTACGCGGTTTTTAAGTGGTGGCTCAAAATAGCGGTAGGGCTGGTTTGGCATATCAAATGTACCACCGAGGTTTACCAGCGATCCCGTAATTCCAGCCTTTAGTTTATTTAGTGATACCGATACATTTCCGCCAGTCACAAATTCGCTTAAACTCTTCTTGTTGGCAATTTCGCTGGGTGTTCTATGAAGCCCGCTTGTTGGTAGCGAAGTGTATTGAGGTAGCCCATCAACTATTGAGTCGGTAAGGTTCGCATCAATCTTTTTATACGAGCCAAAGGCCGAGAGTTGAAATTTTCCAAGAGCAACAGAGGCTCCCACTCCGCGTAAAAATCTATTTTCGTTGGTTGAGCTAGACCGAAAAATTCCTTTTGCTCGTTTTCTAACGCCCAACGGATCGGGCGATTTACCAAACGATGCGCTAGTCCATAGCGCCAAACCTTGTCCAAAATCGGCGTTAAAATCGCCAATCACCAAATTTTTTAGCACACCAATGTTGCTTACTTGAATATGTGCCGAGTAATGATCGAACCCATAGGGATTTGACTCTCTAAAAAATTCCTCGCCCGGATCCTTCTCACTTACCAAACCAAATTGAAAACCTCCACGAGTAGAGTACGTGTATCGAGAATACAGGCCCATTTTATTGCCAGCGTATCGGGTTGCACTTGGGTTGCTTGAAGGTGCTGGCATGAAGCCTGCCTGATTTTCGATCAGTGAATGCGTTCTGACAAAAAGTTCATTCTTTCCATACTTAAAAAGTGGCCGCCGCTTAGTAGTTACTTCACCCTCTGCAATTCGTACAAAAGGTAAAAGACGATTGATGTCGGAGAAGTCGAAGCCAACAACCATTTGCAACTCGTATATGGTTTTAAAAACACCATTTTTTTTGCGGTAATCAATTAGTGCATTAACCTGAAAGTCTGATAAGAAAATAAGTTTTTCTAACTCTTCGGAAGTTGCAGTATTCAGATTTATAGGGTTTTCCGCAAAAAAAATCAAATCTTCAACCAGTACATCCAGATCGATGTTTTCATCCTCGCTTAAAGCGGCAATGTCTTCAATAATATTTGATACGATAGACTGAAGGTCAGATTCGATTGATTGCCCCATTAAGAACCACGAACCTATTATGGAAAGGAAAACCGTTACTATAAACCTTTTGCAAATCATAGCTGGTTTATTTCAGCCGCTTCGCTTTTGTGTTTTTTACCACTAAAGGTATAAGCAAGCGAAAAATGAGGGGTGTAGCCTAAAATTTCGTGTCGGGTAAACGCGAAGTCTATCAGGAATCGAGAAATGTTGTAACCTATTCCAAAAGAAAGTATTGATGGCCCCGTGGCCATACCTGCCCTAAGGTAAAGATGCTCTATTGGCGAAAACTCCGTTCCGGCACTAAATGAGAATGGCGTATCCATATTTTTTGCAACGCCCGTGGTAATCATAACCATTGGACCAATTTGATATGAAACGCCTAGGTTAAAAATTGTAGGAATTCGTTGCTCCTCAATAAACTTACTGCGGGTTGGATTTATAACTCTAAACCCAACATTAAAACTCTCCGTTGGACTAAAAAGTATACCTCCTTCTGCCGACAAGGCCATGGCGCTACCATACTCACCAGCAATAAATACATGGTGTGCGTTTAGCTGAATACCTGCGCTAAATGTTGGCGCAAGCTTCATACCATAAGCCAAACCGAACTTAGTTTGACTAAATTCGCTAAATCCCAAGCGTTTAATAGACAGACCTATGGTACCAACCTTTACCGGAACACTAGCACCAACAGCGCTAAAAGCCAGTTCGGGTGTAATAAACCTATTCTCGTGATGCACTCCTACCCATGGGCTATTTACAAAAGCCATAGCGGCTTGGTTATGAAAAATAGACCATCCATCAATTAGGGCAGTAGCTCCATAACCCAACGATGCTGCCCTGCTTCCGGGCTGCTCTTCGGGAAAGTCGGCTATTGCAGTTTGTGCAAACATAGTTACTAATAGAAAAACTATAGTTAGTAACCTCCTAATCTTACTATTTGCACAAACACTATTTGCTGGTTTACACATTATTTTCCATTTGTTCTGAATTCAAATTTATACCTTGCTAGTTCAGCGTTAGCAGATACCACTTTCTTTGCCAAATCGGCCTTAAACGCTGCAACTTTTTCAAAAACATCTTTTTCGCCCGTAGCAATAATTTGTGCTGCAAGTATACCGGCATTACGCGCTCCATTAAGAGCAACCGTGGCAACAGGAATCCCGCTAGGCATTTGAAGTATTGACAGTATAGAGTCCCACCCATCAATAGAAATTGATGCTTTTATTGGCACGCCAATAACAGGTATGGGGGTAAAGGCTGCAATAACACCAGGCAGATGCGCAGCACCACCAGCGCCGGCAATAATCACCTTAATTCCTCTTGAGTGTGCATTCCGAGCAAGTTCAGCAACCTGATCGGGTGTGCGATGGGCCGAAAGGGCATTCACCTCAAAAGGGATTTTTAGATCATTTAAAATTTTACAGGCCTCTTCCATTATTGGCATATCAGAGGCGCTTCCCATAATTACGCTAACCTTAGGATTCATATACATATATTTTTATTTTACGCACAATATAAGATAATTGTGCTTTAATTGTTTACTTATTTTAAAAAAGGCCATCCCACATCTAACAACTCGCTAATTGTAGTACTCGGGCGCTATTTTCTTATGTTCCGAACTCATAATATCAAAAACCTCTTTCCCCAACTCGGCAACACTTTTATTCTCGTAAAATTTGGAATCAATTTCGGGCAGTATCTTTACTGTAAATTTTTGCGAACCCTTTAACACATATCCATTTTTCAAAAAAACCTCTTTGCTACCGTTAATAACAATGGGGAGAATAGGAAGGTTCGTCTTTTTTGCCAACGCAAAGGCTCCATCTTTAAATCGTTTAATAGCCCCATCACGACTTCGCGTTCCTTCGGGAAAAATTAAAACTGAACTACCCATAAGTAACTGTTTTTGCGCTTCTAAAATCATCTTTTTTGCGCCTTTAATGCTTGCTCGATCTATCACAATATGTCGATTTAACCACAAGTTCCAGCCTACAAAAGGAACCCGAAAAAGCTCGCGTTTGGCTACCCATTTAAAATGCATATTAATGCGATGAAGTAAAACAATATCAAATGCACTTTGATGGTTCGAAACAATAATATATGTATTGCGTTTTTGTACATTGTTCTTACCCTCAAATTCAATTTTCCAAAATGGATTTATCCAAACATAAAACAACGCCCAGACTATAGAGTATCGGTGAAGAATGTATAGTCGTTTATCCCACCAAAAAGTTAAAAGCCAAACCAATAAATCGCCAACAAAAAATACAATGCAGCTTATTAAAAATAATATCCACACAATTGGCATAACAAGATATAGGGTAAGAAAGTTTTTCATCCTGAAAAGCAAGGTTATTTTTCACAAAAATAGTGTAAACATTTATCTGAGCAAATTTGGCGAGCTGGTTATTAGGTAATAACGCATATTTTCCCTTTTTTATATCAGTATGCAATGTACTCATTAATTGGCAGTGGAACTCTTTTTTCATATCTTTACAAAACTAAGATTTGATTAATGTGAGATTTCTGGCATCCTGTTTGCATCCTATGTAATATTATAACTTTGAAAATGTATTTTATGAAAAATTTATTCTTTTCCCTCATATTGATTCCCCTTGTTTTTATTATTGAAGCTAATGCCCAAAACCCTCTCCGCCCTGATTCAGGAGCTACTCAACCCACGGATACGGTAGTTCTTATAAGTGGTCGTAAAGTACCGGTTATGGTACAGGGAGTTTCGTCAAGCAAAATATCGTATACAAATATTGGCGAAACCGAAGTTAAAGAGGTTGAAAGGAAGCAGGTTCATGAAATCATTTACCGGAATGGTAGGGTTGAAAGTTTTAACGAGCTTGCCGTTCAAATGATTGATGAAGGCGATTGGAAAACAGTAATTGTTACAGATAACAACGACGATGTTGAAGGCTTTTTCGCCTTAGGTCAGGTTGAGGCCAAGTCATCACCTCAAAGCAGAAATGCAAAAGCGGCGCAGCGTAGTGCTGATATTCGTTTAAAAAAACGTGCTGTAAATATGGGAGGTATTGTGGTTCTGGTTACCCACCGTGAGTCCAAGGGAGGCTATGGCGAAACACCCACACATTTTGTTCAGGGAATCGCTTACGGTTTTGAGCCTCCAATAGAATAAGTAGACGGACGACCTATTGTAGCCTAAATGCAACCTAGCAATTAAGCGAAACTCGTAACGATCTACTTCTTCTTTTATTTTGATTCCAGATTACCCCATTCTGAAACGCTTACTGATTCACTTAATTACCATAGCTCATCAAAACAGGGTTAGGTAACGCATAGGCGGTTTACCTTTTCAAGGTAAAATTACCCTACTGCTTAGAAAAGACGACTCGATTAACTTGTGAAACCACACTTTAATTTACAAAACAGAATAAAAGCAAGTAAAATTAATCGCCTAACAGGTCTCTCCTACTAAAAATACCATGTTTTTTTAAGTACATTCGCCCAGTAACAAACTAGTTATGTATATTTGTGGTTAGTATAGTTAGTGTTTACGTTGTGCATTAATAATAACTTGGTGCCAAATACCATTTTAATAATTCGCCGTTAGCAGTTATCTTGTGCGTTATAAAAAAAATTGAAAAACAAATTATGCAAATGAAAATACGAATCCTTATTTTTTTAATAATGACAAGTCAGGCTTACGCATACTCGCAGAAACAAAACAGTATTGTATTCGATAAGGCTACCAACCAAAACATACTTTACGGATACGGAACTTTCGATGTATTTACAACTGATGACTTTAACCATTGGTACAGTTCACAGCACGAGAATTACATACCCAATGCTACTGTAGTAGAGAATCTTAAGCCAATTATTGACAGTATTTATATAGATATTATTATTGGTACTTGGTGTGGTGATTGTAGGCGCCAAATTCCGCAGTTTCATAAAATACTTAAAGCACTAAACTTCGATATGGAAAGAGTAACCATTATTGGGGTTAACAGACAAAAAGTATGTCCCGAAGCCAATATTAACACTGGCGACATAGGGTTTGTGCCTACATATATAATACGCTCGCACGAACACGAAATAGGTCGGATTATTGAACGCCCAATCGAGTCGCTAGAGGAAGGTTTATATAAAATATTAACAAAATAAATGCAGCACTTTAGGTAAAAAAATCGTCATTACTGTACACACTAAATAGTAGCGTTATGGAAGAGTATAAAAAATCGACTGAGGGTCAGGTAGCGGGAATAATTGGCATAGTAATGGGAATAATTTCTCTTATAGCTGCCTTTATACCGTGCGTAGGCATAGTTGCCTTCGTGCCCGGGGGCATAGCAATAGTATTTAGTATAATATCAATAGTGCAGGCAAACCGAGGCAATGGAGCAAAAACACTGGGTATTGTATCGCTCGTTATATCATCAATAGCAATTGTTATAGCGGCTGCATGGCTAATGCTTTTTAGCGGCATAACAACCATTGCCAACAAGGCTATTAACAATCCCGAGCAGCTTGAGCTACTTGAAAATGAGTTACGTGATATTTTTAAAGATCTCGATAATCAAACCCATGAGATTGATGAAACCTCGAAAACGAAGATTGACACCCTAGAAAGCCAGCTACGAAACCTAGAGAGCGACACAGCAAAATAGCTTTCAGCTAAAAAAATACAGTATGGAAGTTGAGTTAAAAAAATCGACGAACAATAAAATAATTTTACCTTGGTTAGGCACTACAGCCGTTACGGTAGCTATTCTCATTGCTTTTCATTTAGCCATATATTACCTATTTTACACCACAGACAAAACGCTGGCTCAACACTTTATTAATGCCATACCAATATATTTTTATGCGTTTATTTGGCCTTTTGCCATTGTAAACAGCTACAAAACAAGCATACTAAAGGTAACGCATAATGGCGAGGTAAACCCCGCATTGGTTAAAGATTACTTTCTGCAAAAACGATGCACACTTATTGAGGAAAATTCTGGACACTTCAAACTTGAATCGCAAAGGTTCTTCGACAAATTATACCCTGGGTCGCGATATGTAGAAATTGACTTTACAGATACCCAAATAACCATTGCAGTGCCCTCTCACTTACGTTACTCGGTGCATCATGGATTTAAATTTTCAGATACTTTTATTAGGAAGTAACGGGTTCAAACAAAACAGGATGAAACCTCAGGCTGATATTCGTATCCATACGTACCACAGCATAAACCTACTGATCGGAATTGCGTTTACAGCCATCTTTATTTATGTGTTAATTTTCAGGGGAGACAATCATCCTATACCCGCATTGCTAACCGAACTTACGGGCGAAATTCCTCCCAGTAAGGGACTATCAGCCAGTTTTTCGGAAATTATTCGCGGCAACCTTAGTGCAGCCAACAATTACAATCCGCACGGAATTAGGGTGTTTGCATTTTTTGCCATACAACTATTGCTTAGGCTCTTCTTTTCAGTAATTTTATTGATACGAGGTAAAAGCATTACTAGTATTGCTCTTGCTGACTCTATAATATCTGTTACTCTTTTCACCTACTGCTTTTGGCCCCTAATTTTATACACCCTACAACAAATGTCATTACTATTTCAAAACCTCTAATAGCGTATGTTTATCTCCTGCCCTAATCCCTTTGGGTGTAACTTGCAACGTACTACATTCGGTATAAAAATCATGCTGATAGAATAGCACATAATTTTTATCTATGGCTTCTTTTAAAAACTCTGCTTTTTCTTCCATAGTAACAAGCGGCTCCACATCGTAGCTAGCATTCCAAGCCAAATGGATATTCGGTAAAAATGGGAATAGGTCGGCTGTATACACCAAAGTTTTGCCGTTGGGTAAATGAATTAAGGGTATGATTTGCCCACGGGTATGGCCATTAAAAAAGCGAATCTCTATGCCATCAATCAAAGTGCCCTCCTCCTCAACAAGGTTAAGCAAGCCCAACTCTTGAAAAGGGAGAATATTCTCCTTAAGGAATGAGTCGGCTTCGCGCACGTTAGGGTTAATGGCCCACTCCCACTGGGCACGACTAACATGGTAGCGAGCATTTGGAAATAACGGCATACTCCGCCCCTGATCATCCAAAACAATACCACCACCGCAATGGTCGTAATGCAAATGCGTGTGTATTACATCGGTAATATCTTCGGGTTTATAGCCTAGTCCTGCTAGCCCCTCAACCAATCCAACACCGCCGAAAATGCCAAAATGGCTAAAAAACTTATCGTTCTGTTTATCACCAAAACCTGTATCAATTAGCACAATCCTCCCACCTGTTTCAATTACAAGCGAACGCAATGCAAGGGGAATTTGGTTGTTGTCGTCGGCAGGGTAAACCCTATTCCACAAAACCTTAGGCACAACGCCAAACATGGCACCGCCATCAATGGTAAAATTGCAAATATTAAATTGCGAAATCTTCATAGCTAAATATTTTCTTTTAAAACAAATACTTCCAAATATAGTTTACAAAACCTCCTAACGGTTAATAACCGTCACCCTTTTTTTTGTTAGAACCTCGCCAAGCAAAGCCCAGCTAGCCTTAGTAAAATTGGCTAACACAAACAGTTTCTGCCCCCCATCAACCATAATAACCCTTGCTGCTTTTGAAGAATTTTTTGTTGGATATTCAAAGGTGATACAGTCAATGTCGCATATCCTATAGTACTTACGGTAAGGATAGTAAAAACTTGAGAACACAATAAACCTATCCGAAACGCCTACCCTACCCATACCAATAGTCCCGATAAGAAAGGAGAGCACTATAAGAACAACAAGCATTAGCACGGCTAAAATATGAATTGAAGGTGTTTCAACTAGCTTATAAAGAGCGAATAAACCTATTAATGGGAAGTAACTCCGAGGGTTACCAAAGGGCGAGTGCGTTACAAACTCGAATGTATCGCCTTTAATCTCGTTACGACTTAACGATTTTATATTTTTTCGGATAAAGTCCTGTAAACGAACAATTCCATGTTGCTTAAACGAGTTATGCCCATATTTAATAGCCTGAACCAAATATTTTCGGTTAGCGTAATGTGCTGTGTATAGCTTAACGTCACTTAATGAATTGACAGTCCTAATGGTTATGGTAGTCATCTGCAAAAAACCATTGGGACAATAATAATCGATATCTGTAATACTGCTCCAAGGTATACAGGTAGTTTTTTTTGATAACAATACCAAAACCCCCTTATCAAGTACCTGGATAGAAGCTATTGAGAATAATTGCTTAAAGGTAAGTGTGAGAAAAATAGCATAAAACATTAAGGTTACGAGCAGGACAGCTTGTCCTGTCACTGAAGTTAACCTCAATAACGTAAAGTACAAAGTCGAGCTAAATATTATAAGACTTAAACCAAGCGCAAACCCAATACCTAAACAATACCATCTATTTACAACACTCTTCATATGCTTAACTTGGTAACTCGCTTAAATAAAATATATTGCGAACGGGATCCTGATTTAGCAAAATGGTTAACTTACCATATAGTAAAGGTAGGTTACTTTGCAATCCCTGTGGTTTTTCAAAAAAATGCTCAACGGCCACCGCAAAAAACTCGTTAACACTCTCCCCAGCATAAGGCCTAAAAATATGGGGCTGCCCCTCTTTAATCTTGGTAACTTCCACCTCCGAAAGTGCTAACACCTCATTTAAAAGATCCTTCAACTGGCTGTTGTTTGCTTTTGATGTTAAAATAGAATGCATAAAAACATGGGCCATTTCATGCAAGCCTAAATTAATAGCATCAGTTGAATTGCGAAAACCCTTGATAAGTTTTTTTAACGAAAAGCTAATTAACCCATCTGGATGAACCTCCCCATCGTGCATATTACCAGTATGTGGATTTCTAAACGAATTGGGATAAACAAATACCGTGCGAAAATTCTTCATAAAATAGTTGTCGAGCCCAAAGGTAAGCTGCACCATAGCAGCCACCACCAAATACTTAACCGACTGGTTCACCCTCAGTCCCATACGCCCAACTATTTTAAGGCTTTTTGTAAACGAAAAGGCACGCTTAACAAATCGTTGCTGCAACTCCTCATCTAGCTTACCGTAGTAAGCCGAATGGAACCTATAAAATCGATGCATTGCCCGAGCCTGGGATTCCGAAATATGAAAAAGACGATAAGTAGCCCTCACGGCCATAAAGGTTACACCAACCATAAAGGCGACAGCTAGTATAAAAAAAGGATCGCTGACAGGCATAGGATTAGGGAACTGGTTAAAAACCAAATATATGAAATATACACAAATCGAGTAGGAAGGTAGGGATTAATTCCCTACCTGTCCTCTCCCACCACCGTGCGTACCGTTCGGTACACGGCGGTTCTTCAATTTACACCGTAGACCAAACTGTAACGATTCGAGAAGAAGACA
>JBBACY010000043.1:0-25642 GCA_041656735.1 Bacteroidales bacterium
TGAAACATTTTGGGAAACTATGGATAAAAACTACGTTTTCTTTAACGAGAAACGGGTAAACTGGAATGATATTTACACAACCTATGCCCCAAAATTTGAACAGGCAATAACAGACGAACAAGCTCTTGCTCTCTTTCAAGAGATTGTAACCATACTAAACGACAGGCATGTTTCAATTGGACAAAACGATAAACTAGCCATATTCCCAATTGAGCACCAGACAAGAATTCAGTTCTGGCGCACGTACCTACACCATGAATTTGAAAATATTGTACTGCTTGAGCATTTTCATTTAGCTCAACTTTCAAACAATGTAATGTATATACGTATGCTACCTATGCCTGAACCTCCTAAGGATATAATACATGTAAAAAACCTAATTGGGCAATACGATACGAGCAACGGAATTATTTTTGACCTACGGGACTGTACTGGGGGGAGATTTGAAGGTTTTGAAATATGCGACATCTTTTTTACAGGCGAACACACAGTGCTATACAACCAATTCAGAAATGGAAGTAACCATAATAGTTTCACCAAACCCTACCCCGTTACAATTAAAGGCACAGGATTAGTAAGCAGCTCTACGCAGCTTATTGTATTGACCAATATAAACACCTACAGCTTGGGAAACTCGATTGTCTCCATACTAAAAGACTTAACCAATTGCATCCAAGTTGGAGAAAAATCGGGCGGGGGAGCAGGTGGAACCATTCCTGTGCTTTTAGGAAGCGGCTGGTTCTTCAATTACACCATTTGCAAAACTTTAAACCTTTCGCTGGAACTAACCGAGGATGGTATAGACCCAGATATTGCAATAGAAGTACCAACTGATTACTGGGACACTACCCACTCAGAAACTGATTACGACCCTCAGCTAGATAAAGCTCTCGAAATACTTTCAAACAAATAGCTTATGGTATTGGGTTATTATGTAGTTTACTTAGCTACTTTAGAACAAGAAAACATATTGAAGCCAGCATATTATGAAACAAGCCATAAGAAATGTTTCTCACAAAGAAAGGACGATTATTTTGGCGAGTTCCATGTGGCAATTGAAAAACAAATTATGAAAAGAATAATTGCATTATCAGTAACGTGTCTTTTAGTAGCTGTAATATATTCATTACAATCATGCCGTAAGGACGAACCCCAATTCCAAGACTACTACCTTAACACACAAAAGGACATAGACAATTTCAACCTTTCCTCTGTAAATGACAATCTACACATAAACGGTCAGTACATTAACAACCTATCAAACCTCAGCAAGGTTAGACTTATCAAGGGTTCACTAAGCATCTACAGGTCTCACATGCTAAAAAATCTCGATGGTCTCCATAATCTCAGCTCCATCGATAGCGGTCTTTATATCCACTTTAATTTGAGCTTAGATAACATTACCCATCTGTCTAAGTTAGAATTTGTGGGAGGAAATATTCAGATTTTTGATAACGAGAACCTAAAAAATATACAAGGGCTTAGCAACATTAGGGGCTTTACAAACGAGATACATCTAAATAGAAATATATCTCTTGAGAGCCTTAAGGGGCTAAGAGGTCTATCTGGTGCAGAACTTAGCATTACGGGAAATAGTAGCCTAGCCAGCCTCTCTGCCCTTTCGGGTATCAACGAGCTAAAAAGTTTATACATTTCGGGCCAAAACTTAATTACATCACTAGACGGGCTTGAGGAGGTAGAGCTAATTGAAGAGTATTTGTATATTACTAACAACAATAGGTTAATATCGATTAATGAACTTAGCAACTTAAAAAGCGCGAACAAAATAAATATTTGCGAGAATACCCTCCTTGACAATCTCGATGGACTCGAGAACATTAACGCTGGATTAACATTTGTTAGTATTTGCAGAAATCCATCCTTAACCAATTTTTGCTCATTGGTACCAGTGCTAAATGCTAATAAGTCAGTAAATCTAAGGACAGAATTAAATAAATATAACCCTACTTACGAGGATATCCTAAATGGGGACTGTGGCCCCTAAGATTCAAATACAATACTGATATAAATATACGTTTACTTTCCCCGGCTACAAGCCCACCTGGGCTACCCCTACACATTTGGCGAGAGCAAAATATCGAAACCCACACCCAGTATTGGCATAGGGCTTTCGTATAAGATATTACAAAATAGGCAGAAAACTGAGGGTTTGGTTGTACAACCCTAAACCTCTGTTTAGTGAATAATTATTAAAAAAAACCTTTTAAATACCCAATTACCGTTACTACCAATGCACTAGCTATTAAAGCGGGTAAATGAGTTATTAAACATGTCAGGGGGGGCAACATATAGTATTAAACCATATATTTGTACTACTAAACCGTTTGCGTAAAGTTTAACCAACACGAAAGGAGGCCATAAAACTAACTTAACCCAACCCCGAGCATCCGCTGCAAGGCATTGGTTGCAAGGCGTAACGCTCAAAAAATAGAGCGTTCCGAAAAGCTAAGGGGGAAACCTAAGCCCCTTAAAAAGTAAGGTGGGTGCCCACCCTATGGGAAAATAAAAGCGCAGCAACCCATATAAAACACCTCTGGTAAGGTGGGCTGCCGCGCAGATTAAAAATCATATTAATATAACGAAAAATGAAGAAGAAAGTTTTGTTTTTTATCGCATCAGTTGCAATTGTTACAATGGGAGCTATTTCTATTGCCAATGCAGGTCCAGTACAACTTCAATCAGTTTTTGACGGGAACGAAGGAACTAAAGAATTAATGTCCAACCTAGCGGGAACAAAATACTGTTGTGCTGCTGGATCGAAAAGCTGTAGTATGGTAGATTGTAAGTAAAGAGATTCGATTAGTAAACCTTAAAGTAAGATTACACATTACAGCCATAGAAGTTTATGGAGCTTCTATGGCTATTTAATATGTATTAAAATGAAGAAAAAATATCTGCTTTTATCATTTCTTGTTCCCAGTATATTAACTATTATTACACTAAACTCATGTGTTACTAAGTTAGACAATAACGAAATTACTAAAATAAAGGTAAACCTGAGGAGCGCTTTGCCCGAAAAGAAAATTTCAGAAATATTTTCTGAAATTTCACTTGTAAAACTAGAGACAACCCCAACCTCATTTATGGGTGAGATAAATAAGATTTTTCTTGCAGATAATAAAATCTATGTCTCTGACGGCTCATCCGTTTATCTTTTCACACGAAATGGCAAATTTCTAAAACGGCTGCATAACCCAGGAAAAGGACCAGGTGAGTACACAGAAATTTATGATTTCATTGTTGATGAGAATAAAACCATCGAAATACTT
Organism: Bacteroidales bacterium; assembly: GCA_041656735.1. GTDB lineage: Bacteria > Bacteroidota > Bacteroidia > Bacteroidales > Tenuifilaceae > Perlabentimonas. The sequence continues at coordinate 3,291 of JBBACY010000043.1, forward strand.
AATAGCGGAATGCAAAAAGTCCTTAGATTTGATAGTAGTTTCAACTATATTGATGAGTACAAAATAAATAGATACTCATTGAATATGGCTCTGCTGGAAGATGGCGTAAGACTTTTTCATTGTGGAAATGATACTCCCATAGGGCAGGACGATAAAATCTTAAAGTTTGCCAGGAAGAAACAAGTGGATAAATATTTAAAGATTGACAAATTCAAATCTAACTATTTACACTTGAGGAGATTTGACTATTTCTCGTACTTTAACAACGAGGTGCTTGTTACCGATGCACACCATGATACTATATATTCATGTAACGGAAAAATTTTTGAACCAAAATATGTAGTAGATATTGGAAAGGATGCTGTTCCAAAGCAAATGTATGCTAAGCAATATCAAAACGTTGCAGACTTTGATCTAAACCATATGCTGGGTTCAGGTTACTCCTACGGTGTATTTAACTTTATTGAGTCGAAACAAAACCTTCTCTTTCATTATGCTAAGCGTATCTCTACTGAAACATCTCCTTACGGAAAGTTAAATCAATTATTTGTTCACTACAATAAATTTAACAAAACCAGTGAAATATTTTCTCATATCATTGATGACGTAAATTTTCCTGAAAGATCATACCTACCCGAACACACAACACTTTTTTCTCAACCAAATGGCAGAATTGCCTACGAAATCCAAGCATTCAATTTTATTGAGATTTACAAAAAAGAGAATGAAACCTCATCTTTACGTGGCGAAACAGAGCACTTCCCGTCAACGGAAATTTTCAGGACAACAAAACTTACAGATAACCCGATAATCGTAATTGCTACCCCTAAATAATCTAATAACCTAAACAAAACAATTTGATTATAAGCTGTTCTGAATGAAAAAACCAATACAAATCACATAACTTACTGCCGAATGAAAGATAAGTATCAATATATAGCTATATCTATTGTTTTTGTATTCCTTAGTTTAATGTTTTTTATAAACATTAAACTAAACAGGGAAAACAGAAACCTTATTGCTAAAACAACCCTAGTTGAAAAAAGGGCAGAGATGAATGCCAGTATTATGAACTTCTATATAAAAGCCTCCGCTACTTCACATAACTTAGAAGAACTATTTCATGAGGAAACAGAACTAATTGACGAGGAAGCAGAAAAACGATTTCTAAAAAATATTCTTTTAGAAAAAGATAGGTTTTTTGTTTTATTCTCTAGCTTTGTCTGCCCTACTTGTTACAATATTTCAGCGTTCAAAAAAATGAGTATGGATGAAAGGATACCTGAAATGGTATTTATAACATCTATTGAAAACTTTTCCGAGTTGAGGGTTGTAGTAAGAGAATTTGATTTAAATGTACGGATTTTAGTATACACGAATGACAATGATATTTACTTACAAACCGATAATGCAATTATGTTTGAATGGAATGCAGAATCTAAAAGGATTCAATATATGACCAGCATTCCCAAGCAAGTGAATGGTGAAATATTGGATTTTTATACCTCATTAATCTCCTCATAAAAAGTATTATGAGATTGTTCATAGTAAGGTATTACAATCGCAAACACCAATCTAACAAATCATTATATTTGCATATCAACACCCACAAAACCTAAAAGATGAATCGCCTTTTTCTACTTCTCCCCCTTTTGGGGCAGCTGCTTTGGGTAGCATCCTGCTCATCGGGCAGGGCCGATGGTGAGCAGTCCGCCAGCACCGAGCGCAAGGGCTCGCCCTCCCCGGTAATGGTTACCACGGCACCGGCTACAACCAAAACATTTTACCACGAGCTGCTTTGCAACGGCGTGGTGGAGGCAGACTGCATGGCCACAATAATATTTGAGGCGCAGGGCATTATCGATTTAATACCCATAACCAACGGGCAAATAGTGCAAAAGGGGCAGCTGCTGGCTCAGCTAAACAACAGGGAGCAGCAAATGGCGCTGCAACATGCCCAAAACGCTCTACAGCGAGCCAAGGTTGAAATGAAGCACCTTATGCTAGGCTACAGCGATACATCGAACCTTTCACCCCAAATACTTGAAACCGCTCGCATTAAAAGCGGGCTTTCCGAGGCCGAACTCTCCGTAAAGGAGTTCGAATACAGGCTAAGTAAAACTTTGCTTTACGCTCCTTTTGCGGGCAGGGTGGTAAACCTAAAGGCCAAACAGTACAACCCCACCTCGAACTATAAGTACCTTTGCCAAATTATTGACGAGCAATCGCTTCGAGTATCGTTCGGGGTACTCGAGTCGGAGCTACAAATGGCCACCAAGGGTACTCAGCTTGAGATTTACCCTTTCTCAAATCCCAACCTTAAAGCCAAAGGAAAAATTACTGAGGTAAACCGAATGGTTGATGAAAATGGGATGGTTGCCATTACTGCCGAGTTTACTCAGGCCAATAAGAATATTATTCCTGGAATGAATGTAAGAGTGCTGGTACGCCGTGCCATGCCCAACCAGCTAGTTATACCTATTGAGGGACTTGCCCGCCGCCAAAACCGCGATGTGGTTTTTGTAATGCACGACTCGCTTGCCCACTGGCAATACGTAACCGTTGGCCCACGCAACACCAAGGAGGTGGTAATTACCGAGGGGTTAAAAGAGGGCGATAAGGCAATTATAACGGGCAACGCCACCATTGGGCACGAGGCATGGGTTAGTGAAGTGGAGTAGAAATAGCGATATTTAGAGTTTAAGGTTCTAAAAAATCATTAAACTCAAAACCAATTACCGATTACTGGTTACCGATTACTGATTACCAAAAAAATGCTCCCAAAAAAACCAAATACCTCCCTCCTTCCCTCCTATATCAACTCATTTACAGTTATAGCAATTTTTGTGCTGCTAGTAATTGCCGGAATTGCCACTGCACCTAAGCTTTCCATACGATTATACCCCTCAACCCAGGGAAATAGCATATACGTTACCTATAGCTACAGCGGAGCCACTGCCGAGGCGGTTGAGATGGAGGTAACCGCGCCAATTGAGGGATTTATGTCACTGGTAGAGGGTGTAGAAAGAATAAGCTCCGTTTCGGGCGATGGCTGGGGGCGAATAACCATAAACCTTACCCGAGATGTAAAACCCGATATGGTTCGGTTTAAGGTCCTTTCGCTTGTGTGCGAAATTTACCCTCGGCTCCCTCAAGGGGCTACCTATCCCAGGGTTAGTTCACAATCGTTGGATAACGAAAAGATGGTACAGCTACTCACCTACACCATTGCATCGGACCTAAACCCACCCTCGCTCCGCGAGCTGGCCAACGAACAAATAGTTGGACCAATATCTTTAATAGAAGGGGTTACCAGCGTAAACGTGTATGGTGCCAACACCAACGATTGGTATATTGAGTACAACCCCGAAACGCTTGAAAGGCACAGCATAAGTACAAATGATATTGCACAGGCAGTTAGCTTATACGGATATACTGCTGGCATTGGGGTTGAAAAGACTAAAAATGGCGAAACAATTCCCCTTGTTATTACCGGCCCGGGAATCGACCCCACACAATGGCAGTCCATTGAGGTAGCCAATCGGAATGGGCGCATAATTACTCTGGGGCAGTTAGCCACTATTGAGCAGCGCGAATGCGAGCCCGATGGGTACTTCCGAATAAATGGGCAAACCGCCATAACCCTTGTTATTCAAGCTTCGGCAGATGCCAATCAGATTTCGACAGCCAACCGCGTGTACAGCACTATTAACGAGATTCGACAAAGTTTGCCTCACGGGGTTGAACTACAAAAATCGCAGGATAATACAATCCACCTACGAGCCGATTTGCGCAAGAACTTCCTCCGCACCATATTCTCCATTAGCATTCTATTACTATTTGTGCTTGTTGCTTCGCGCAGCTTTCGTTACCTGCTAATTGTTGGCATTAGCCTGCTGGCTAATATTGCCATAGCCATACTTTTTTACCATGCGCTAAACCTCGATATTCATATGTACTCGCTATCGGGCATAACCCTCTCGCTAGGTTTAATTATCGACAATACGCTGGTAATGGTTGACCACCTACGCCATAGGCGCAATATGCTGGTTTTTACCGCCATACTGGCTGCCACGCTTACCACCATAGGTGCGCTGGTGTCCATTTTCTTCCTTGAGGAGAGCCAACGGGTGAACCTCACCGATTTTGCATGGGTAATAATTGTAAATCTATCGGTATCGCTGCTTATTGGACTTTTCCTTATCCCCTCGTTATTTGAGAAGATTAAGCTCAAAGGGTTGGTAAAAGTTCGAAGAAATGCCTCGCTAAAATTCAGGTATGCCCTTTCAAAAGGCTACGCTTGGCTAGCTAGCAAAATATACCGATTTAGAAAAATAGCCATAACCATTGGCATACTGGCAGTGGGGATACCAATATTTGCACTCCCCAATAAGATAGAAGATGAAAGCTTTTGGGCCGATGCTTATAACAAAACATTTGGCTCAAACACTTACCGAACACAAATAAAGCCCATTGCCGATAAGGCTCTGGGGGGCTCCTTACGGCTGTTCTACAATAGTGTATGGACAAAAGGTTTTTGGGGAACACCCGAGCGCACCAGAGTTTTTGTAAGGGCTTCACTTCCACAAGGCTCTACCCTAGAACAATCAGATAAGCTAGCTGCAATCTTCGAATCGCATATTACAATGCATAGCGAGGTTGAGCAGTCCATTTGCAATGTAAGGGGTACTGGCTTCAATATCGAAATATTTTTTACCCCCGAATATGAGAACAGCTCATTCCCGTTTCAAATAAAATCGAAAATGGAGAGCATTGCCATCACGCAGGCGGGTGCCGATTTTTCGATTTACGGTGTGGGTCGGGGTTTCTCAAACGCCATTGGTAGTGGGTGGGCAAATTCGCAAATTGTGCTTACGGGCTACAGCCATAGCCAACTTATGGGGTGGGCACGAATTGCATCCGACTCGCTTATAAAAATGCCGCGGGTTGATAAGGTTTATATTCGTGGCGGACAAGCCTACTGGTTTACCGATGAGTATAGGCGATTTTTAACCCTCGATGAGCAGAAACTGCTAACGCAAGGAATTCATGCATACCAAATGGCTGGTGCGCTTAGCCAATTCTCGCCCCGTTCCGATCGCATTCAGTACGAAACGGTAAACCACAAAACCTCAGCCATCAGAATTAGGCCATCGAGAGAAGCAATTCCATCCGATTTTGAGGTTAAGCAAACACCCATTATCATTGGTCGGCAGGAAACACGAACCCAAACTGTGGCCAATTTTCGCGATGAGCTTACCAACGATCAAATACATAAGGTTAATCAGGAGTATATAATAACTCTTGCCTACAACTACATTGGCCCCGACAAACTGGTCCAAATGGTTATGGAACAACAGATTAAACAGATAAGCAGCATGCTTCCCATTGGGTTTAAAGTCAGTAAGCCAACCTACTCATACTGGAATAAGGAGGACAAAAAACAGTACGCTCTAATCGGGCTAATGGTACTTATCCTATTCATCATCAACTCGGTACTTTTCGAGTCAATGAGGCAGCCCATTGCGGTAATTTTGTTGGTTCCCCTATCGTTTATTGGAGTATTTATCACCTACTGGATGTTCGACCTCTCGTTTGACCAGGGTACCTATGCGGCATTCATACTTCTGGGAGGATTGGTGGTAAACTCTGCAATCTATATTATTAATGAGCAGAATAACCTTCGCAAACGGTACCCAAACGCAAACGCTTTAAGCATATACAAGCGTGCTGTAAATGCCAAAATAATTCCAGTTTTACTAACGGTTCTGTCAACGGTACTAGGCCTTTTGCCCTTTGTAATGTTTGGCCAAGAGCCATTCTGGTTTTCACTGGCTGCTGGTACCATTGGAGGACTAATTTTTAGCATCCCGGCGCTATTACTGTTTCTTCCAGCGTTACCTGGAGGAATGCAAAGAAAGAATAAATGATGAATCGGTGTCGTTTAGTTAGGGCTGTCGGCTTCGACTTCGCTCAGCCTGACCGTCACCCTGAGCGAAGTCGAAGGGGGCGGTTATTAATAAATAGGAGATTACATCTTGTTAACTAAACAACATTAAATGATGAATGATGAATTTCGAATAATGAATTACGAATTACGAAGTAAGGGAATACGAAAAGTTGTTGAGCCGAAGTAAAAGACCTTGCCATACCTAAACTTCGACATTCAACATTCGGTGTTCGATGTTCGATATTTCTTGTTTACAAGGCAGTTGTATATTGGTTAATTAGTTTAGAATGCAAAGAAAGGGAAAATGATGAATGATGAATTTCGAATAATGAATGATGAAGTAAGGGAATACGAAAAGTTGTTGAGACGAAGCAAAAGCCCTTGCCATACCTAAACTTCGACATGCAACATTCGGTGTTCGATGTTCAATATTTCTTGTATTACATAAAATCTTAAATTCGCTGTATATTAGAATAATTGTATAGAAATGCAAAGAAAGAATAAATGATGAATCGGTGTCGTTTAGTTAGGGCTGTCGGCTTCGACTTCGCTCAGCCTGACCGTCACCCTGAGCGAAGTCGAAGGGGGCGGTTATTAATAAATAGGAGATTACATCTTGTTAACTAAACAACATTAAATGATGAATGATGAATTTCGAATAACGAATGATGAAGTAAGGGATACGAAAAGTTGTTGAGCCGAAGTAAAAGACCTTGCCCTATCAAACCTTCAATATTCAATATTAATTCCTTCTGATACTTGAAAAGCAAATTATGAAACTAGATAAGTATTAACCTATGGTAAAGTTCTTAATTAACCGCCCCATTGCAGTTTTAATGACATTTTTTGCCCTCCTTTTACTGGGCATATTCTCGTCGTTTCTGCTGCCCATATCACTATTGCCAAATATCAATATCCCCGAAATTACCCTAAAAATAAACTATCCGGGTAAACCTGCTGTTGAGATGGAGCAAACCGTTGTATCGCAACTCCGTATGCAGCTACAACAAATTCCGGGGCTAGAGGATATGCAGAGTGAAGCTCGCGATGGCGAAGCTACCATTAAGCTAAAGTTTGACTACGGCGTTAATATCGATTTTATTTTTGTTGAAGTTAATGAGAAGGTCGATATGGCCATGGCCGATTTACCCCGAGAGGTACCCCGCCCAAGGGTTATTAAAGCGAGCGCATCCGATTTGCCTGTTTTTAATATCAACCTACACTATGCCGATACCACCAACCTTACCGCCGAACGGATGCTGGAGCTAAGCCAGCTGGCATCAAAGGTTATTCGAAAAAGAGTTGAGCAGCTTCCCGAGGTAGCGCTGGCCGATATTACGGGAACAACATCACCCGAGCTGGTTATTGAGCCAAACCAAGGCAAGCTAAAAGCCCTAGGCTTAGGCCCCGATGATATTCAATTTGCGCTAACACAAAGTATGTTTCAGCTGGGTAGCATAAGGCTACGCGAAGGGCACCTGGTTTTCGATGTAATTATAGAGCAAAACGTTACGCAACCCTCCGATATTCAGGATATTCCCATAAATGCGGGGGGAAGAGTTTTTTCGCTATCGGAACTGGCTACAATCTCGCTAAAGCCAGCAGATGCTCAGGGTGCATTCTTATACAATGGCGTACCTGCTATTTGTATGCCGGTGGTTAAGCACTCCAATGCGCGGATGAGCGACCTTAAAGATGCTGTTAGCAGTCTGGTAGAAAAACTCCAAACGGATTACCCTGAGCTAACCATCGCCATTAGCCACGACCAAACAGAAATACTCGATTATAGCATTGTAAACCTGCGCAACTCGCTTATTGCCGGGGTATTACTAGCCATATCGATTATGTTCCTCTTCCTAGGCGAATATCGCAACCCTATCCTCATGGGCATTACCATACCCGTTTCGCTAATAGTTGGGATGATGTTTTTTTACCTTGCTGGACTATCGGTTAACATCGTTTCATTATCGGGATTAATTTTGGGGGTTGGTATGATGATTGACAACTCCATTGTGGTAATCGATAATATTACGCAATGGCGAGCCCGGGGGATAGCCCTTGAAGATGCCGTTACCAAGGGCACAAACGAGGTCATCAGGCCCTTACTCTCATCAATGCTCACCACCATTGCCGTATTTGTTCCGCTGGTATTCCTAAGCGGTTTATCGGGTGCAATGTTCCACGACCAAGCATTATCCATAAGCATAGGTTTAAGCGTATCGTTCTTTGTTTCAATAACCCTACTGCCAACCGTTTACTACCACCTCAACCTCAAAGGAGCAGCTAAATGGAAACCCAAACCCGGCATCATATCGCTTGAACAAAGTTACGAGGCTGGGTTTAAATTTATATTCCGCAGGCGTAAGCTATCGCTGCTCGTTTGTATTGTACTCATTGCTCTTATCCCCCTCCTTTTTAAAACCATAGAAAAACGCCAGATGCCCGAGTTAACTAGAGTTGAGACCATTGCCAATATCTCGTGGGGAAACAACGTAAGCGTTGACGAAAATATTAAACGCTGCTCGCAACTTCTAAGCACTATTAAAAGCAAACTCGACGAATCGGCCTTCTTTATTGGGCAGCAACAGCTCCTACTCGCCCGCGGAATGGATATGGGCGAAAGCGATGCAAGCCTGTACCTTCGCTTTAACCGCAGCACGTCCGTTGACAATATAAACCACTTGGTAGAAACTTGGGTTACAACACATTATCCCAATGCCACACTTGGTTTTGCCTTTGCCGAATCGGCATTCGAGAGGGTATTCCCCGCCCCCGATGCTGACCTTGTGGTTAAGGTAACCGGGAACAAAGGAGAGTTAATGCCCTCAACCAAAACGATAAATGGGATAGTCACTCAGCTCCAACAGCAATTCCCGCAAATATCAATTGAAACGGTGCCCCAGCAGCTGCAACTACACCTAATGCTTAATCCAGAAGCATTAACCCTTTATAATATTAGCATTGCTGAGGTGAAACAAACCCTTGAGGTAGCTATGCAGAATAACCGCGTGGGGCAACTAGCCTATGAGCAACAGGTGCTCCCCATAATTTTTGGCGACGAACCTCAACGCCTACAGCAAATACTAGACCAGATAACGGTAATGAATTCCCAGAAGGTTGAAATTCCAATCAGGACGGTTATTCACCAAACCGAGCAATCGGGGTTCAGAAGCATTTTTGGTGATTTTAGTAACGCTTTTATCCCTTTAAAACTAAACGGTACAGATTTAGACATTAACAATGCACACAAGTACTTGCACGAAATTAACCACAACAATCAGAGTTTTAACCTTAGTTTTAGTGGCGACCTGTTTAGCTCAAAAAAAATGGTATGGGAGCTAATTGGTGTGCTCTCGGTTTCAATCCTACTGCTGTACTTTATCCTTGCTGCTCAGTTCGAATCACTGTTACAGCCACTTATCGTACTAATTGAGTTACCAATTGATATTGCTGGTGCATTGGCCATAGTGTGGCTATTTGGTGGTACGCTAAACCTAATGACCATGATAGGACTAGTGGTTATGGGGGGTATAGTTGTAAACGACTCCATACTAAAAATTGATACGATAAACCGATTACGTAAAGACGGGCTAGGAATTATGGAAGCAATATCCGAAGGCGGAAAGCGCAGGCTTAAACCCATTGTAATGACCAGCGCCACAACAATACTGGCACTTGTACCCATCCTAATTGGACACGATTTGGGCTCGGAACTGCAGCAACCGCTTGCCGTAGCAACCATTGGAGGTATGGTTATTGGCACACTTGTGAGCCTTTATTTTGTGCCACTCATTTACTGGTGGTTGTACCAAAAACAGGCAAAATAGTATGGTCTTATACTTTAGAACGAGCAAATTCAGTAAGGTGTTACCCTGTATACCAATCCTATTTTAACCTCAGGTTTTAAAGTAAAGGGCTACCAGTCAACAAAAACGTGCTGCCAAACCTAACATATACGTTTTATCTATATTTTATATTGTTAGTCTCTTCGCTTCACTACGTTCCGCTCTGAATAACAGATTATTGCCTTTTTTGGGGGAGGGGGCTTGTTTCCAGTCGTTCCAACCGTAGGGCTGCCTGCCGAAAGCACGTAAGCAAGGAGGAATCTGTTCCTTTTTAGTCGAACACCAATGATATTTTATATAGATACACTATTTACTCCCACCAAACCCACCCACCATAAAGAAAACTCATTCATAAAATAAAAATATGTTATTTAACATATTTGAAACGAGTTTTATGTAATATTTTAAACATAAATTTGATTACCTAAAACGTTTGCAAAATAATTTATCATTACAAAATAAAACCCTAAAATTTACTATATGTTCTTAAGAAAAGTGCTGTTAACAATTGTTCTCTGCTGCCTTATTGCAATGGGCTATGCTCAACAGAATAGATACCTGAACTACCGAACAATATTTACCCCCACTACAAGTACTCCCGCAAATAAGGGTGCGCTATCCATTTCCTTTCAGCCCCAGGCTTACTTCCCCAGAACCATCGATAGGCATAATCAGGGAGTTTTTGGCGATGAGCATTATCAGTACTATGAAAGGGAGTACGATCTTAGCGAGAAATTTATTTACCTTCTTGAAGATGCGCTGTCAATCAACGACTACTGTCTAAATATATCGTACGCCCTTAGCAACAGCCTATCTGTTGGCTTAAACTACGCCTACTCCGAGCGTCTCTTTAATCATTACAGGGTACCTAACCAGCTGGGTATAGAATTCGAGGGCATATCTCAGGCATTTGGAGCTTCTGCCACTTTCCGTAATACCATTACGGAGAAAATACACTACGAGGTTGGTTCGTCCCTAATGCTAGGCTTAGGCGACTTTATATACGAAGAAACTAATTTCCAAAGCAACGCTTTCAGCATCTTAGATTACAACACATTCACCCATAACTTCAAGGGAGCCTTGACTTATAAACTCAAGAAGATAGCGTTTATGGCACAGCTAAACACAGGCTATTTTAGGCATTTCAATATATCTTCATACGAAAGTCCGCTTGTTAAGGAATATATCCTGAAAAACTTCTGGCAAACTAGAACCGATTTCTATTTAGACCCTGCAATTGTTGTAAGTCTGAATCTAACACGTTTCGCCTGGCATGCCCACTTGGGTTTTCCCTTGGCATTTGGCGAGAGTAGAATTTCGCAGCCAATCCCAACCATTGGCATAGGTTTATCATACACCATTCTACAAGGTGTGATACAGTAAACTATCCAAGCATCATTACCATTCAAATAACACTTTATACAAAAAAAATGAAACAGCTAACAATCAGCATATTCCTTGTCGTATTATTCGTTAACGCCCTTGCCCAGAATAATTCCGATGATTTTTACGCAAACCTCTACCCTAACAAAACACTTAATTATAGAGCCAGCACAACGCCCCTAACCTTTTGCTCGCTTAAGAAAGGTGACCTTAAATTAAACTATACCAATGAAGCCCAACCCAACTTTAAAGACTATAAAAGCACTCGAGAGAATCGTTTTCCTAAGAGCCTAGTAAATGGAACTCTTTCATACTTAACAGAAATGGGAAATAGTAGTATTCGTCGAGTAAACTTGGGGTACGGCGTAACAGATCACATAGTAGTTTTAGCAGATTACCATAGGCTATCCCGGCGGTGGGAAAACTACTTTATCCCAGCCTATGAAATTAAATTTATAACTTACGAAAGCACGGCTCATGCATTTAGCGTGGGCGCAGTTTACCATAACACCCTGCCCTACTCCCTGTCATACGAATTTGGTAGCAACCTCACGCTGGGGAAAGGGAGGTACGAGTTTAGAGAAACTATTTCATTCTTACTCCCCGATGCGATCAGCGTTCTTAGCTACAACTCATTTGTCCACAATTTCGTATCGTCACTATCATTTGGGTACAAAAAATGGCAGGTAACGGCACAGGTAAATATGGGCTACCTCAAGCACTACAACCTAAACTACAGTTCTCCTGCACCCATAACCTATGAGGAAATTGTAAAGCATTTCTACGCCCACCAAACCGACTTCTATATTGACCCTGCCCTAATAGTAAATATTAACTTTCGTCGCTTGGGTCTACAGGCCCACATTAGGTTACCCTACACATTTGGCGAGAGCAAAATATCGAAACCCACACCCACTATTGGCATAGGGCTTTCGTATAAGATATTACAAAATAGGCAGAAAACTGAGGGTTTGGTTGTACAACCCTAAACCTCTGTTTAGTGAATAATTATTAAAAAAAAACTTTTAAATACCCAATTACCGTTACTACCAATGCACTAGCTATTAAAGCGGGTAAATGTGTTATTAAACATATGAGGGGGGGGCAACTACGTATAGTGTTTAATTATATATTTGTATATCTAAAACGATTGCGTAAAGCTTAACAAAAAAAATAAACCACTAGGACAAAAGAAGAGGAAGCCAATAGCCTCGACAGCCAATGCTCCCCCTTCGCACGCTCCTAACAAAAAAAAGAAAGGAGGTAAGATGACAAAGGTACGATAAAAAAAGATACGGTGTAACCACTGAGTGGTGGTTAACCATCCCCGCTCGCAGCTAGGTTGTGGCTTGTAATGCAGCGAATGCTGTATTGGGAAAATTTCTTTTACAATTAAAAACGCAGCAACCCAAAATAAAACCTATAGATAAGGTGAGCTGCCGCGCAGGTTAAAAAACCCAAAACAATAAACGAATTATGAAAATTAAAGTTACCCTCGCAATGTTAATTATTGCAGTATGTTTTTCTTGCTCAAAAGAAGAAATCGATACGAAATCAATAAATGAGTTAAAGATAAACAATGGGATTCCTACTTTTAGTACTTCAGAAGAATTCATGTCAACCATAGGAAAAACGATTAATATGACATCTGATGAACTATCAGAATATGAAAATTCTATGAACTATAAGTCATTCGGTAGTAAGTGTGAAGAAATATACTTCTCTATAAACTTTGACGAGTTGAGTTCGCTTGAAGAGTTTAAAACTTTGGTAAATGAAAACAGCAAGTATTTACAGTTAGTAAAAAATGAAGAGAATGAATATGAACTTGAACATCATCTTTTTAAAAGCCCCGAAAGGTACACAATAAATGAAAATAGGATGTTTCAAATAGGGGATACTGTTTATAAGTCTTTCAACACCCATTTTGCCTATACTAATGTCAAGAATGTTGAAACTCTACTTAAAATAGAGGAAGATGATTTAGCGAAAAACGATTCCAACCAGGGAATATCAATCATTGAGCGCAACGTAAATATTACCACAAAAGATGTTACTAAATCCGGAGGAGCGGGTGAGAGAACAGATCCTTATGACCTTGGAAGTGAAAGAATGAGAATAACTATAGGTTGCCATCAACCTGACTACTTACAAGGGGAAACAGTACCAATAGCAAGAGGTTACTTCATAGCTCGACCATATAAACGAAATTTAGGCGTGTGGTGTTGGGTTAAATGTTATATCAAAGCTGATATAAATATTGCTATAAATTATTTGGTTTATGAAGGCTGGGCTCAACTTACTGCCAACCAAGAATACCCTACTAGGCTGGCTAGAAAAATTGAAGGGGAGTTTTGGACCAGTTCAAATTTGCCTATTTACTATAATCTACAAGTACATTATAGTAGTTATTATTGTACGGCATCCTCAAATAGAGTTAATTGGGGAGTAGCTTGTGTCAATTCTGGAAATTAGGTTTAAAACACAAATCATATTATAATGAATCTCCCCGCCGCAAGCGGATGGGGTATCATGATGGATTATATGTTTTACTTTTCGCCCCAAGGAGCGGGGAATTGAACCCTAAGTGATTAAAGCAAAACATATGTTTTCAATTACTGGTCACACTTTTTTATGTACCCTTAAAACTTACCGTAAATACCATAATATGTTATTTACGGTAAGTTAATATGTGGGTTAACACATAATGAGAGGGATACATATATTTACTATTTGGTTTCTTTTTTGCTAAAACATTTGTAACAAAACCGCTAAACTCAATACAATAAGGGCTAGGATACTAGAAGAAAAACTTACCCAATTGAGCAAATTGAATTCTTTAACTTTTGTTAACTAATTACACACTAAACATTTAAAATAATTCATTTTCTTTATATCGCAATTATTCACAGGGTAGATTTAAATCACATGCTGCTTAAATCTACCCATTCACATTTAAAAAAACATGAAAAAAATAGTGCTTTTATCTCTCCTTACCCTTGGCCTTGCTTCAATTAGCTTTGGGCAAAGTTCATACCTAAACAATAGGTTATCCTTTAAACTAGGGGTATCTAAAACTCCCGAATTGGCCAACTGGAGGAGCAAATTTATGAGTAACAACTTTTGGCTTGAGAGCAATTATGGCCATAGTAAGTTTTTTGAATCGGGTGTTTACTTGGGGTACACCAATTTTTCGAATTATACTAAGCCAACTGAAGAAATTCTTCAAGCGTACACCACCAACGCATTTTTTTACGGTGTCAACACTAATTTCCATATAATGCCCCTATTGAACTTTACCAATGAGCCCCGATTCGACGTATACATATCGGGGAAAATTGGACTCCTAAGTTTTGATGCTCCTAAAAACACTAATATTACTGGAACACAGTTAGATGCAGCGATTAACATTGGGGCAAGCTACTTTATATTTCGCCACTTGGGGGTGTATGCCGAGTTTGGGTTTAGCAAAAAGCTGTGGTTTAACGAGTTTGACCCAGGTTTTAAACTCGGCATAACCCTAAAGTTTTAAACTATTCTGAATGAAACCCTACTCGAAAACTTTTATTATCCGTGTTATCCTAGTTCTGCTAATTACAACCACTGGTTGTTACGATAAGGTAAACTCCCCCTCCCCCGACTTTGAGACAAAGCCCGTGGTTAATGCTATTATTGTTGCCGGAAATGAAATTACAGTAAGGGTATCGCTGGCAGTGCCCTTCTCTTCAAAAAAAGTGCCTGTGGCTGATAACGCCGAGGTGCTACTTTACGTTAATAACGAGCTAACCGACCCCCTTGAACATATTGGCGAGGGAGTATACGAATCGCAGCTGGTGGCGCAGGAAGAAACTGAATACCGATGTGAGGTAACGATCCCGGGATATCCTACAGCAACTGGATCAGCATTCATTCCCAAGCATCAAGATGTTTCTATAGTAGAACACATCAACTTTTCGGGAAACGATGAGGAAGGAATGCCATATCCAGCCATCAAAATTTCATTCGAAAATCAGCCCAACAAGCTGCAATACTTCCAAGTTGTTATAATGGTATCAGAAGAAGATTATACCTCAACACAAAAATACTCTTCACCCATTATTGACCCTGTTCTGCTTAGCGAAGGACTCTCCCTGCTTGTTTTTAGCAACAAAACCATACAAGGAAACAGCTACACAATGACCATTAACTATAACAATGATCGTAATATTTATTTGCATAACGGAGTAATAATTCAATCGTTCACGCCTATTCAGGTAGAGTTGCGGTCCATAACATACGATTACTACAAGTACGTTAGGCAGCTATACCTATACGAGAGGTCAAATGGGGACATCAATTTTTCGCCCAATACAACACCGACTTTCAAGCTACATAGCAATATCAAGAATGGGTACGGAGTTTTTGCTGGCTACTCATCAACAAACTCAGAAATCTTTAATCCTTAAGCACATAATTCTGTGAAAAGTTTTTATTCAATCATAACAATAGCCCTAACATTACTCCTGCAAAGCCAAACAGGTTTTGGACAGCATCGTATTTCGGGATTTGTAAAGGATAGCATAAGCCACGAGGTACTTGTTGGCGCACACGTTATTGACAGCACGCATATGAAGGTTGTTGCCACCGACAACAACGGATTTTTTAACATCAGCATAAAGGCTGGCAACGCAATCACGTTCTCGTATGTGGGCTACAAGCATAAAACAATTTTGCACAGCGCAAAAGCCGATACGCTTTTGGAGGTGCTACTTAGCCCAGTAAACGAAATTGATGAGGTTGTGGTTAAGCACACCAAAAGGCTTAGCCATGGTGTATCAACGCTCAGCAACTTGGAACTACAACAGATACCCTCGCTTGGTGCAAAACCCGATGTGATGAAGGCCATACAGCTGCTGCCCGGTATTCAGTCGCAAAATGAGGGCACAAGCAACATTCTTGTTCGTGGCGGGAATCCTGGCGAAAACCTATATCTTTTCGATAACGTGGCGCTTATATACGTAAATCATCTTGGTGGCTTCTTCTCTGTTTTCAATCCCGATATTATCAATAACATCAATGTATATAAGGGTGGGTTTCCTGCAAGCTATGGCGGAAAGTTATCATCAATTATTGATATAGCCCAACGACAAGGAAACGTAAATCGTATAAAAGGCTCGTATAGTATTGGTTTAACCGACGCCTCATTTGCTGTCGAAGGACCAACACCATTGAAAAACACAACGTTTATAGTAACCGGACGCAAAACCTTTGTCGATGGTTTATTTGCGTTGGGAACCTACCTCTCAGAAGGAAACGACTTCGTTATGGCGTATGGTTTTCATGATGTGAATGGGAAATTCACATGGCGACCCGACAAGCGAAACACCCTAAGCCTAAATCTTTATCAAGGGGATGACTACCATAACTACTGGCAAAGAGACAAAAGCACAATGGGTAGCCAAAAGTCGCGTTTATCTACCACTTGGGGTAACTGGTTACTATCGGCCAGGTGGAACAGAGTGCATAACCAAAGTCTATATTCTACCCAAAGCCTATCCTACGTGCGTTACAGACTAAAAAATGGGCAGAGCTACATCAACACAGACCCAAACGATAAGATTGACTTTAACAGTAAGTTCGTTTCATCGGTGCAGGACATAACATACAAATGGGACCTTAAAGCCCAGGTTATGAGTAACTGGAATCTCAACTTTGGATTAAACACATCGGCCCTTAGGTACAGCCCCAACAGTATTTACATATCAAGCAACCCCAACCTAACTAGCGAGCCTGCCATAAATGCATTTGAGTCGGCTGTTTACGCCGAAAACGAATGGGAAATTGCACGCATACTCAATCTAAAGTTAGGGGCAAGAGCGGTACATTACGGTACCAGTAAATATAACGCTTTCCGTATTGAACCCAGGGCTAACCTTGATATTGCTCTTAGTTCAAGCCATAGCCTCAATATAGGCTATATGAAAACCAACCAGTTTTCGCACCTCCTCTTTACACAGGGTGAAATAATGAGCAACGAGGTATGGGTACCAGCCGATAAGAGTATTAGTCCGGCCTCAACCGAACAAATATCGGGAGGCTGGCGAGGCATATTTGACAATGGCATGTTCGATGCCGAGGTCAGTGGTTACTACAAAACGCTAACAAGCCTTTCAACCTATGCCGAGGGCTATGCATCGCTTATGGGCGATGGCAACTGGCGAGATAAAATTGAAAGTGGTGGGAAAGGGGAAGCGTACGGCGCAGAGTTTTTTTTACGTAAAACCCAAGGCAAATGGACTGGATTTGCCGGATATACTTGGTCGAAAGCGTATCGCTCGTACAACGGGATTAACGAAGGGGTTGAGTACGTTTTTGAATTCGACCGCCCGCATAGCCTTTCGCTGAGTATTAGTCGAAAAATCAACCAGAGTCTAACCCTTAGCGCATCATGGGTATACCAATCGGGATTGCCATTTACGCCCGTTATTGGTCGTCAACTCATTCCATCCCTCGATGATTTGGGAGAAGATGACCCATTTTATTATGAAGCTTTTATTTATGGCGACAAGAATAGCGCTAGAATGAGAAACTATCACAGGCTCGATTTGGCACTAAACTACACTAGATATACCCGCAACGGCAATAAGGCAAAATGGACGTTTGCAGTTTACAATGCCTATAACCGAAAAAATCCGTTTAGCTACGTTTATACTCACGACATGTCATCCGAAGGTAGAGTTCCATCACCTTTATACAACGGAAGCAAAACCTACGATTCATTTTCGCTTTACCAAGCAAGTTTCTTCCCTATTATCCCAACGGTTTCGTATAAAGTATTCTTTGGCGAGCCTAAACCAGAAGGATTTGTTAAACAAGGAAAGAGGTCGATTATGCGAAAACTACTATTTCACTAAAACACCCTTATTCTTCACTCCCCATACCACCCCTTATACATTAAATACCCCTTAGCAATGCGCTGGTTAATTTGCTTCGATTGCTCAACGTCCATTTTCTTAACAAACTTGGCGGGTACGCCGGCGTAAATGCTACCGGGTTCAATTTGGGTATTGGCAAGCACCAGGGCGTTGGCGGCCACAATGGCGCCCTCGCCCACCTCGGCAAAATCGAGCACGGTGGCGCCTATACCAACTAGCGAACCCGCTCTAACGGGGGGCATAGGGCTTTCGTATAAGATATTACAAAATAGGCAGAAAACTGAGGGTTTGGTTGTACAACCCTAAACCTCTGTTTAGTGAATAATTATTAAAAAAAACCTTTTAAATACCCAATTACCATTACTACCAATGCAATAGCTATAAAAGCGGGTAAATGTGTTATTAAACATATGAGGGGGGGGGCAACTACATATAGTGTTTAATTATATATTTGTATATCTAAAACGATTTGCGTAAAGCTTAACAAAAAAAAATAAACCACTAGGACAAAAGAAGGGGAAGCCAACAGCCTCGACAGCCAATGCTCCCCCTTCGCACGCTCCTAACAAAAAAAAGAAAGGAGGTAAATTATGTTATGACAAAGATATGATAAAATGTGATGCAA
The DNA here is from genome assembly GCA_041656735.1 of Bacteroidales bacterium. GTDB lineage: Bacteria > Bacteroidota > Bacteroidia > Bacteroidales > Tenuifilaceae > Perlabentimonas. The sequence continues at coordinate 22,008 of JBBACY010000043.1, forward strand.
CCACGAGGGTTGGTTGAAAATTTCCGCCCGCAACTATGCTGCTGTTTCCAATGCAGCGGTTACTTAAGGAGGGCAATTATTAGTAATAAAAAGCGCAACCACAATAAAAACAAAGAGATGATATTTTGCGCTTAATTGAAATCTTGAAAAATTGAAGAGATGAAAAAGAAAGTATTAGTTTTGGTATTGATTACCACCTTTGCATTAATAGGCATCATTACATATGCTTCAGTACAAAAACCAGGGCTACCAACTAGCCCAGACTCATCATGGTACAAATCTATGGCTCATTGCGGGAGCAGTTTCACTATGAAAATTTGCTGTAAACAAAACCAGACTGCAGTAACTTGTGATGCATATCAATGTATTTGTTATTAAAATATTTTTTAAACCTTCCTAGCGTTCGTGCTTCAACGAACGCTAGGATTATTCTATCACAACATAATCAACTATGTACCTAAAATTAATTATTATTGTATCTACTGCTATAACATTCATTTTTGCTGGTTGTAACAAAAACCCAAGAACACCAAATATTCCCCAAGAATGTGTAATAGTTAACTTAGAACAGGAAGACAAAATTGCATTCGAAGATTTCTTTGATTTTACAACTTTCTCTTACATTCAATTCGGGCAGAACGATACCTTGGTGCTAAGTGATGATTTAATAGTGAAATATGCTAATCAGCTTTACTTTGTTTACGATGTAGTAATAGTTCAACTATATCTATTTAACGACAAAGGTCAATTGATCAATAGAGTTGGCAGTAGCGGAGGAGCTCCTTTCGAATATAACCGGATTCTTAGTTTCAACATTGACACTACGTTGAAAACAATTGATGTGCTTACCGATATTGGTAATACGATTAAAACATACGATTATAACGGCAACTTTGTAAACTCATTTACTACACCACGTACAGCCTCCGATTTTGCCAAGGTAAACAGTTACTGCTACTGGCTGTTCACTGGGTTTTACGATGATAGTTCTTACCGACTACATCTATGCGATACAAATAAAGTTATTAAGTCGTATTTACCCACTAAAGCCAAGTCCTTTGATTTCTCAGAACAGAAGTTCTTTGGTGTTGGGAATAAGGGATTGTACCGAGAATCATTCCTACCAACTATTTACGAATACGAATCGACCAGTTTTAGACCAATCTACTATTTTGGTTTTGGGAAAACAGCGGTCAACGAAGAGGAACTTTCGAAGTATATGGATCCAAGCATCTTCTTGGAAAAAATCAACAGAGAGGGTGTTTACACCACCATCCAAGCCTTACAAAACTCTTCAACTGTCTTTATAAAAACAATGTACCAAAAAGATAGCAGGATTATTATTTACGATTTTCTTATAAACAAATTCGATGACTCAGTCATAAAAATCTTTCACAACAAAAAATCGGAGGAACTCTCAAGCACGCTATCATTAGTTCACATTGAGGAGAATGGGAAATTTCACTTCAAAACCAGCCCTATGCAACTAACTGACTTTCTAATAGCCAAGTCTATCAGCAATCCCTGTAAAATTGATTCAGAAGGTAATACAGTAATACTTAGCATAACACCAAAGAATTAAAATGATGAGAAAAAGACTAATTTTGTTTATTACTTTATACCTAATCATATTTTCACTTTCTAGTTGCAAGTCGAGAATTTACGAAAAGAGAACACACCTTAACCTCACAGTTAACCTAAAAGCAATGGAGTACGGTAGACAAGAGTCCTTTGATACCCTTATTCACAACAATTCTTTAAAAATTATTGTACTCATAAATGGTGGCTGCAACTCGTGTCACTCAGAAATCTGGCTATGGCAGAACTTAGTATCAAAAAACGTTGAGTTGAAAAAGGTGCCTATAGCATTCATTATCTTTGGCAACAATTTCAACCCTAGCTACAGGTTGATGAGTAGTAAAAGGCTACAGCAGTTCTTTTTTTTCAGGGATACCGAATCGAAAATATTAGTGGAAAATATGATAAAACCCGACAAGTTTTTCAACTCCTTCCTAATTGATGGGAAAAATAAGATTATAATACCCGGAAACCCCACCTCATCAAATAGTATGCTAGAAAACTATAAGACTGCAATCCTAGAACACACTAATCCAAAACATTAAAACATTATGAAAACACTGTTGATTTTATTTCTTTTAATTACCCTGACTGGCTGTTCAAAACAAGTTGACTCTTTCGATTTCACTCCATTCAAAGAGAAAGGTTGGATAGGTGAAAATAGTAAAAAGTACCTAACATTCATACGTTTCAATCCTTCCAAACCAGAATATTTATTCTTTTCATGCGACCTAGAGTACAATAAACTAAAGCCGTATTTCAACAGTCCTAATCTTGACATTCTATTCCTCATAAAATCAAACGAAAAGGATACAGCAGTCCTAAATAAATATTTAGCTAGTGATAGATGGTGCTATGAAAAGTATATTGTTACATTTGAAGAAACTACTCTATTCAAACGCGATATTGGAATATCGTATCTTTTCAATAAGGATGGAAAAATAATAGCCCAAACAAATCCTACCCTAGAAAATTTTGAAAATTTAGTTAGGAAATAAAAAAATCAAATCGCTAACTTCTCCCTTGTTGACGATTATTGGCATCCCCAGTTAGTTAAATGCTACCCCCTCCCGTTCGGCTAGGCCTCCAACCATATCCGTGGCTATTTCTTCGTGCTTTGCCCGGTAAATATAGTTAAAACAGGTCAAAGTAAAGTTAGAGTGAATTTACTGTTTCTTCTATCTTTGATTTACGGAGTTTAGGTTAAATAAAATGTCATATTTTGAATACTTCCCTCTATGCTTTATAAAACAATGAAACTTCTCCTTTTCTTGCTACTAATTTCACCTATTGCTATAGCAGCCCAGAGCAAAAGCGATAGTACACAAGCCACAAGTAGGCATTTAGCGCAGGTAACCGTGGGAAGGTTGGCCTATGCCAACTCTTTTAACCTCCCCAATGGCCTAGCTGGCAATATATACTCAATTCGGTATGGCAGGAATAGGGTAAACCCTTTATCAAGCCTGAAGTCGCACATAGCAACATCGGTAAGCAGCTCCGCATTGCGCACCAACATTGCTCCTAATCAGGAGGCTATCATTTACAGGTATAATAATCTGGATATTGAGTTCGGGTGGCACTGGAAAACACCTAACTTCCTCCCCAATACGGAGGTTAACCTAGGCATTGGGCCTAGTTTAATTGCAGAACTTATTTACCCCACTAAAAAAGCGGATGAAATAGCCAACAATTTTACACCTGATGGATTGTGGGGCTTAAATGGTAAGGGCTATATACAAATACTATATTCCGTTAAAAAACATATAATTAGTGGCAGTTTTGGCTTTTCAATATTGGGCATAGGGCATAACCCCAAACCTCCTTTTATTAATCTAAACTTCTCGCAAAACCCATACACCTACTTTTTACGCCCCAATACAGCTTACCATCTGCTCAACTACAGAATGCTGAACAGTGAATTTAAGGTTGCATTACCCTACCAAACTATCCACATCAATATATCGTACATTTTTAAATATTTTCACCATAGCTTAGCGCCATTCTACCAAACATATGCGCAGCATAAATTTGGACTAGGAATATCCTTTTAACACATA
>JBBACY010000044.1:0-25527 GCA_041656735.1 Bacteroidales bacterium
ATTCGATATTCAATATTCAACATTCGTAATTCGTAATTCAACATTCGTAATTCATTAGCCCATATTTTCAATTAATCTTTATCCGCGGTTATCTGTTAAATCTGCGTCATCAGCGTTTAAAACTTTTAAGCAATTCAACAGTTTTTCAACTTCGTCTCTTCTACCAATCGTAATTCGTAAACATCCTTCGCACCCCTCTTGGTTGGTGCGGTTGCGAACCACAATGCCATTTTGGGCAAGTGTTGTGTAAACTTCTTTTGCATTACTAAATTTTACAAGAAGAAAGTTTGCCTTTGAGGGGTAAATTTTTTCCACTATTAACATACCAACCAACTTATCGGTAAGCATATTTTTGTTAAGTACAATTTCATTAACCCTTTGGCTCATAAGCATTTCGCTATTTAGCGCTTTCAGTGCAATATCAATGGATGGCTTGCCAAGGTTATACGGAAATTTCACCTTGCTCATTACCGAAATAATTTTTGGCGACGCAAATGCCAATCCAACCCTTGCACCAGCTAGCCCCCACGCCTTCGATAGGGTTTGTAGAACTACCAGATTGGGGTAACGATTAATCCAATCTAGCACCGATTGCTCAGGACAAAAATCGACATAAGCCTCATCAACTACAACAATACCCTCCGAATTTTCAATTACTTGCCTAATGGTTTCGGCACTCTGAACATTTCCCGTTGGGTTGTTGGGATTACAAATAAATGTGAGTTTTGGTTTTAGCTTCTGTTTCTCCTTAAAATCGTTTAGGTTGATATTAAACTGCTTATCAAGCATCGATTCTACCACCTCAATATCATTAATTGCAGCGCAAACGCTATACATACCGTAGGTTGGCGGAAAAACCAACACCCTGTCGGTTGTAGGGTTACAAAAACAACGAAAAAGTAGGTCAATGGCCTCATCGCTGCCGTTGCCGATAAATATTTGATTATCATTAGTTCCCTTCACTTTGGCAATGGCGCTTTTTAGCTCACATTGCAGCGGGTCAGGGTATCGGTTAATGCCCTCGGTAAGGTTAGGCAGTGGGGTAGGACTCTCATTGGCATCGAGCCAAATGCTTGCCTCACCCACAAACTCATCCCTTGCCGATGAGTAAGGTTTTAGGTTCGATATATTCGGCCGAATTAGGTTGTCGGTTGTTGGTTGTTGGCTAACTGTTGTGTTATCTTCAACTTTTAATTTTCCACTTTCCAATGTTCTCTTCTCAACCGCCCTTGCGTGTGCCTCAAGCCCCTCGGCTCGGGCAAGCGTTGTTGTGGCTTTGGCAAGACCAGCAAGCCCTTCCTTGGTAACTTCCTGAAAGGTAATAGTTTTCATAAAACTCAGTAAGTTTACCCCGCTCCAATTTCGGGCAAAGCCCGATGTGGGTAACGTGTGGTTAGTGCCGCTGGTGTAATCGCCAACCGATTCGGGTGTATAGTGTCCTAAAAATACCGAGCCTGCATTAATAACCTTTTCGGCAAGCTGGCTGGGGCTTTCAACAGCAAGAATAAGGTGCTCGGGTGCATAGCTATTGTTTATGCTCATCGCTTCATCCAAACTATTTACAAGTATGGATGTGCTATTCTCAAGACATTCTAGGGCGATATTTTTACGAGGTAGCATTTCAACCTGTTGCTTAACCTCCTGCATTGCAAGGTCCATAATTTTTCTGCTGGTACAAACTAGCAAAACCTGACTATCAGAGCCGTGCTCGGCCTGCGATAGCAAATCGGCCGCAATAAAGGTAGGGTTCGCCGTTTCGTCGGCAATTACCATTACCTCCGATGGTCCTGCGGGCATATCAATGGGAATACCCATACCCGATATTTGAACCTTGGCTTCGGTTACGTATCGGTTACCCGGACCAAAAATTTTATCGACCTTTGGCATTGTTTCGGTGCCAAATGCCATAGCGGCAATTGCCTGCGCTCCGCCTACTGAAAATACACGAGCATTGAATAAACTGAGTGTATAAAGTAGCTCGGCGGTTGGATTGGGCGGAGTGCAAATTAGCAGCTCATTGCAGCCTGCCACCCTTGCCGGAACGGCAAGCATAAGCACGGTGCTTAGTAGCGGTGCAGTTCCCCCAGGGATATATAGTCCAACCCTTGCCAATGGTTTAAAACGGATGCTACAGCGTACCCCAGGCATAGTCTCCACTAGCGTATCTTTAGATTTTTGTGCCGAGTGAAACCTCTCAATATTGCTAATAGCTAGCCTGATAGATTCTTTTAAGTTATCAGAAACCTCTATTGCTGCATTATTGATAATATCTCTCGAAATTTCCAGCGTATCCGAGTTGTACCCATCAATCTCGCGGTTTAATTTACGTAGAGCGCTATCGCCATTCTGCTTAACATCATCAATAATAATGCTGACCCTTCGCTTTGTTTCGGGGTCGTTTTGCAAGGGTCGCGCAAGCGCAACCATTAGTTGCTGTGGCGTGGGGTATTCCAGTTTCTTCATCTCTTAAGTCTAGTTTTCAACTTTTAACTTTTCACTTTTCACTTTTCACTTTTCACTTTCCACTTTTCACTTTCCCCACTGCTTTTCGCCCCGCTTAAACTCTTCCTCTTGGACTATTGGGTTGGCTGCTTTGCTGTGTCTTTGCCTTAGGGTGCTGGCCACATCTGTTAAACTCAGTTCACGTGCCGCGAGCAACACCTGTAAGTGGTACATCAAATCGGCGGCTTCGCTTAGGAACCTTTCATCATCGGGGTTTTCTGTCTCAAGAATTAGCTCTACAGCCTCTTCGCCAACTTTTTTTGCAATTCGTTTAACTCCTGCATTTAGTAGTTTTGCCGTGTAGCTACTTTCGGGTAGCTCGCCTCTGCGTTGCTCAATTATATCTTGTAGGGTAGTTAAAAAACTCAAATTGCTCTCATTGGTTTCGTTAAAGCAGGTATCGTAACCCAAGTGACAAACAGGGCCATCGGGTAGGGCTTTTACTAGTAGGGTATCGCCATCGCAATCGGGAATTATATCTTTTACCCTTAAGTAGTTGCGCGAGGTTTCGCCTTTAGTCCATATTTGCCTGCGGGTACGACTAAAGAATGTAACCATTCCCGTTTGGCGAGTTTTTTCGAGCGCTTCGCGGTTCATAAATCCTACCATTAGTACTTTGTCGGTTGAGGCATCCTGCACTACGGCTGGGATTAGCCCATTTAACTTATCAAAATTTAGATTTACCATTTTTATTGATTTTTTAGCTGTTTCTTGTTGTGTAATATTATTTTTTAAAGAACCATCTTTTCAATGGGTACAACCAGTATGCCCTCGGCACCAGCGTCTTTCAGATTATCAATTACATTCCAAAAGTCGTCCTCGCTAATTACCGAGTGTAACGAGCACCATCCTTTTTCTGCCAGGGGAAGTATGGTGGGGCTTTTCATACCAGGTATTAGGCTCATAATTTTATCGAGCTTGTTTTCGGGAGCGTTTAGCAGTATGTACTTGTTTCGCTTGGCTTTTTGAACAGCCTCAATGCGGAAGAGTAGCTTGCTTAGCAGCTGCTGCTTTTCGGCGCTCAAATTTGGATTGCTTATAAGTACCGCCTTACTTCGCATTATTATATCAACCTCTTCTAGTCCGTTGCTCAGCAAGGTTCCGCCGCTGCTAACAATTTCGAATATTACATCGGCAAGCCCAATGCCAGGGGCAATTTCAACCGAGCCGCTAATGGTATGTATTTCGGCTTGGATATTATTTTTGGTCAAAAAATCTTCAAGAATCACTGGGTACGATGTGGCAATGCGCTTGCCCTGAAGGTAGTTTATGCCCGTGTACTCAACCGATTTTGGAACGGCTACCGATAGTCGGCATTTCGAAAAACCTAGATTGCGAACAACTTTTACGTCCTTCTTCTTTTCAAGTACCTCGTTCATTCCAAGAATTCCGATATCAGCCACGCCATCGGCTACGTACTGTGGTATATCGTCGTCGCGTAGTAATAAAATTTCTAGTGGGAAACCTTCGGCAACCGCTTTTAAATGGTTCCCTCCGTTGCTCACTTTTATGCCGCATAACTTTAGCAGCTCGATGGAGCCTTCGCTGAGGCGTCCTTTCTTTTGGATTGCAAGTGTTAGTTTCTTGTTGCTCATTTTTTAGAAGTTTGATTAGGGTTAAACAAAAAAAAGTCAGGGGAACTACCTTTGAACGGTAGTTCCCCTGACTTTGTAAGTTTTATAGTATCTTATCCTATTAACCTATACCAATAGCAGGCACCATTCGCTGGGAAGTGAATGATGATGATGATGCATAGTATAGATTGAAAGACTCATATTTCGATTTGTATTAACAGCACAAAGCAAGGATGAATTTTTTTATTTGCCAAACATTTTTGTAGTTTTCTTTTAAAATATTTATTATGTGGTAGATATACAGTCTGTTATGGTTTGTCATAACGTGTTATGGAGTATTCAGTTAGTAGGGTTTTTGACTAATAAACCAAATTTCTTTCCGTAATACAAGGTGCTTGCTTACGGAAAGAAACTTTTTAAAAATACTCTTGTATCATCATTTTGTAAGCAGTAAAATTATTTATGCATTTGCATTTTAACCTTTAGCCAAGCTATAGCTTCCTCTTCTTTGGTAAATAATTTAGTGGGAACTTTAGGTTTATTAAACTTTAAAAAAATGTTAGCAAAATAGCTGGATATTTGCGATGAAATTAACATCGCCTGCCCAGCCACGTAGGGTCTAAATTGCTCTGAAGCAAAGGCTCTCGCTTTCGAGTCAATAAAAAGCACATCTCGAATGTCAATTAAGTTTGCACAGAGCGTAGTACCATTCCATTCATCACCAGCAGCAGTCATTTGTTTTAAGGTTTCCAAATCTATTGAACTTTTCGGTAAAGCTCTGTAAATATAAATTTGATCCTCTCTCTTTATGAGTTCAATTTGGTTATTAATAACCTTACTTTCCGATTTCATCAGACTATTTAATAAAGTGTTTAAAGTTGCCTATTTTAACGAAAATTTGCTAAAAAAGTTTTAGAACTTGTGTTTTTGTATTTAAGTGATGGTTATAGGGCGTTTCTATAAATTGTATTTTCGATTTTGAATTAAAATAGTATTTAAGGTTTTGATTTAGCTAAATCGCTATTGTCCCATAAAATATTATTTTGCCCCTACGGGACAGTTCAGTAGGCACGTAATAAAAATAAACGTGTTTACAGGTTTACTAAATTTCATTTCACGCAAACGAGCGATGTTTTCTTATATAACGCTTGTATATTTGTGCTGTGTTAACACACCCAATAATTATTTTATTTATTATTAACCTAACAATTTATTCAGATGAAAACAAATTTTTTATCTAGAGGTCGACGAGCTATAGGTTACCTTAAATCTAGCCAGACCCAAAAAAAAGTAAGCACGGATGGGTAGAGTAAGAATTGAAAAACTATAAAATTAATTAAACAACAACATCTTTATGAAAAAGCACTATTTGCTGATTGTCGTACTTTTTATTGCGTCTAACACGCTTTTCTCTCAGCATTCAAATTCGGTTGGGATAGATTTTGGTGGCTATATGATTAGAACTCCCAAATCCCAAAAACCTGGCGATGTATACAATCCCTATATCGAAGGTTCTTCGAGCCTTGTTGGGTTAACCTACGAAAGAAAGATTACGAATACTTTAAGTGTAGGAGGTGGCGGTTATTTTAACGAGCAATTTAATTCAATTGTATCGGTTCATGTGCCACTCGAAGTTAATGGGAAACTGATAGGCGGAAAAAACGAATCTATGTTTTACGCAGGATATACATGCGGAATAAGCCTAAACTTCAATAGACTAGTTGTTACAGGTTTTCAAATTCCTGCACCAAATACAAGTGCAGATGTGGATATTCAGAAAGACTTTTATATTGCTCCACATGCAGGAATAAATGCTGGTGTTCAAATCGGTCGTTTTGATATTAGGGTTCAAGGTTTATTTCACTTTTTAATTCCCGAAATTGCCGATTTCACAACAACCTATAATGATATAACCGAGTCAAATACAAATGGGAATATTGGTTTGTCTCTCCGTATTGGAGGAGCTTATTGCTTTTAACTAAATTGGTGTAAGCAGTTGTATTCCAACTAAGCTAGCCAATTCTTCCAATGCGAAGCATATCACAAAAAACCTACGAACGTTATAAAACTAAACTCTCGTTATCCCATCAAAACTTTGGAATAACGAGAGTTTTTGTCCTTGTGAATTGCTGTAAAATATCACTTAGCACATTTTTATAAATAGTCTCGAGTTTTGCGTTGCACATTCGAGTTTGTAAACCCGTAATTTGACACTCTTTAATTTTTTTAGGTTTCACAAAATCCACTAAGAGAACTCAAAGAAACACACAGATTTACTAGCTATAACTTAGTGCCTTTTGTACCTTTTTCGTGTTCTCTGTGTCCTTTTTTGTTTGTATTAAAGCCCACAATTTACAGATTACAGTTCACTTCTAACTTCTAACTTCTAACTTCTCACTCTTAACTTTTCACTTTTAACTTTCCACTCCTCACTTCTCACTTTTAACTTTTAACTTTTCACTTTTCACTTTCCACCCCTCTATTCCATCTCCCTCTCCACATCCTTATCGCCTCGTCCTGAGAGGTTTACCACAGCCAAATCGCCCTTGCCTTTTAGTAATTTTGCGGCAAGCGCAATGGCGTGGCTCGACTCCACAGCTGGGATAATACCCTCAAGGTGCGATAGTAGCTTGTAGCCCTCAAGGGCTTCTGTGTCTGTTATGGGCTGATACTGCGCTCTTCCTTTATCCATTAGGTAAGCATGCTGTGGACTAATACCCGGATAATCCAAACCAGCGGCAATGGAGTGTGATTCAACAGGATTCCCGTCGGCATCGACTAAGCAGTACGAGTAGGTTCCCTGAAAAATCGCGGGTTTACCCAGTGATAGCGTTGCGGCGGTATTCTCAAGTGTTGCGTTTCCTCCTCCTTCGGCGCCAAATATTTTTACTTCAACGTCATCTAAAAAACCCGAGAATAGCCCAATGGCATTTGAGCCACCACCAACGCAAGCAAAAATAGATTGGGGCAAACGTCCCTCGGCATTCAGTATTTGCGTCCGTGCTTCCTGTCCAATTACGCTCTGGAAGTAACCCACCATTCGTGGGTAGGGGTGAGGGCCAACCTGCGAACCAAGTAGGTAGTACGAGTCGGGGTGCTCAATGTAGTAACCTAGGGCAGCATCAACTGCATCCTTTAGGGTTTTTGTGCCTAGGTCGGTGGCAATAACCTCAGCACCCAGTAACTTCATACGGCGAACGTTAAGTGCTTGGCGTTTAATATCAATAGCACCCATAAAAACTTTGCAGGGAATGCCCATAAGCGCTGCTGCGGTTGCCGAAGCCACACCATGCTGTCCTGCGCCCGTTTCGGCAATAATCTCCTTGGCACCCATCCGCTTGGCCAAAAGAATTTGCCCAATGGTATTGTTAATTTTGTGCGCTCCGGTATGGTTCAAATCTTCGCGTTTAAGGTAGATAGTTGAACCAATATGCTGACTAAGTCGTTTTGCAAAATACAGCGGCGAGGGTCTGCCAACGTAGGTCTTTAGGTAGTGAATAAACTCTTGCTGAAACGACTCACTGCGAACTTCCTTATCGAATGCTTCGGCTAGTTTTGCCAACGGTTCGGCTAGGACTGGCGGAACATAGGCCCCACCATACTTGCCGTACATTCCGTCGGCATTATTTAACATGCTTTTTAGGGGCTTAACTTCAACGTGTGTTTTTGTGATATTTGTTGTTTCCATTATTTCTGATTTTTTAAAAGATGATTTGGATAAAACAGTATTCTATTAAACAAGTGCACATTATAGCATTGCACACAGCACCCACGTAGGGCGCATGCTTTTACTGGGCGGGGAGGCCCCGCCAACGCCATATCCAAATCAATATCAGAGAAAAATGTTTCAAAATCGTGAGTTATCGTGCTTAAAAAAAGAAAGGCCGCAGGGGTTACCTGCGGCCTTATATGGTTACTTGAATAGTAGCAATAAGGTTAACGCCCCCTAGTTTGAGAGTTAAAACCGTGCCACCACCAATTTGTATTGCTAAATTTGAACATACTACTTGTTATTTATGGTACAAATTAAAATACTTTTTTGGTAAGAAGCAAATTTAGGAAGTAAAAAAAATACCGAAGTCTAAAAATAAATCAGCAAAGCAACTGTTTTAAGCATGTAAACAATAGTATTGAAACTTAGCCTAGCAGGTAAAAAAGTCAATATTCTGCTGTGTTGTTATTAGCATAAGTTTCATACGGGGTAATTTTTAGTTTTTTAACGCTGTTAGAATAGGCTGTACGTATGCGAAAAAATAGTTGACTGATGGTTTCCCAAAAATCGTTTAAATTCCTTGACCTATATGTATTTTAGTTGTAAATTACCAGTGAATATAATTAATGATTGAGCTATGGAAGATAAACTAATAGTAATTGCTAATGAAAGCTATACTAGCGCATTAGTCCTCCAGAGTTATCTGGAGTCAAATGGCATAGACTGCTACCTGAAAAACATAAATCTAGTGCAACCTAATGTTTCTGATAATGTTAAGGTGTTAATAGCCGAAAACGATGCAGAAAAAGCCATAAGCCTTTTGGCTGCTCACAGGCTGCAGAAGGGCAAGGGTGAAACACAACCACGAAAAATATTAGTCCCCATCGACTTTTTAGAGCACTCAATGAATGCTGCATGTTTTGCCCTAAGGCTGGCCAAAGTATATAAGGCAGAGGTAAAGTTGCTGCACGTATTTAGCTCGCCCATTGTTGATATGATACCGTTTACCGATGCCGCTAGTATTCAGATAGATGTTGATATTAGCTACCAAATACTGCAGAAAACGGCTAAAGATAATTTGCTTAAATTTTATAATCAGCTTAAAGAGTATGCTGAAAACAACGGTATGGATAACCTGAAAATTGGTTATGCCTTGCGTGAGGGGTTCGCATCGTATGGTATTGTTGATATGTGTAAGCGCTATAAGCCTGGGATGGTTGTAATGGGTACTAAAAGCGAAGGTTTTAGAAGTTCTGAGTTGGTTGGGAGCGTTGCTGCCGAGGTGGTTCGCGACTCAAAAATACCCCTTTTGGTAATTCCCGAAAAGGCTAACCTTAAGGATATTGAAGAGGTGAAACATGTGCTATATGCAACCCGATTTGATGAGAGCGATTTTACCGCCATACGAAAGTTGATTACCATGCTTTCGGGATTTAACGTTAGCCTAGTTTGTGCTAATGTTTTGGACGACCCCGAAAATAAGGTGGCAAAGGCAAAAATGAATAGTCTTAGCGACTATACCCATAAAACTTTCAAAAAAATAAAAATTGATTTTCAGCTAATTAAAGGGAAAAATAAATCGGAGGCTTTTAAGGAATACATTACGGGCAAAAATATACACCTTATGGCACTTACAATGCATAAAAGGAGCTTGCTTGAGCGCATATTTAACCCCTCGCTCACCCGAAAAATGTTATCCGATGCCGATGTACCTTTGTTAATTTTTTCGGAATAGTTAAGGGCGTTATGTTGTAAGTTTTTTTAATGCAGAAAGGTCAGACGCGTCTGACCTTTTTGCATGAGTAAGCATTTCTATTACGGTATTTCGCTACCAAGTGGCAGTATAATTAAGCGCAACCCACAACTCGTACCTCGCAACTCGTACCTCGCAACTTCTGAACCTCAATCTCAACCTTGCTGTTAGCTGTTGGCTTGTATTTAATATTTCGGTGCTCTGCACCTAAGTCATTGATTTTTTAATCATAACTCAAAACCCGTAACTCAAAACCCGTAACTCAAAACCCGTAACTCGCAACTCATACCTCAAAACCCGTACCTCAAAACCCGTACCTCAAAACCCGTACCTCAAAACCCGTAACTCGCAACTCATACCTCGCAACCCGTAACCCTCTCAACCTCAACCTCAACCTTAACCTTGCTGTTAGCTTGTATTTAATATTTCGGTGCTCTGCACCTTGAATTTTGCATCAATATTTGGAGTCAACAAATATTTCGGTGCTCTGCACCTTAACCATTGGTTTTTAACTCATAACTCAAAACCCGTAACTCAAAACCCGTAACTCGCAACCCGTAACCCTCTCAACCTCAACCTCATTTGCTATCGGTGGTTGATTTTTACTTGATATTTCGGTGCTCTGCACCTAAGATAATACGGGCTTAGCCCGTCCTTTCTTTTACTGTATATTATGAAAAACGTTGGTTACATCCTCGTCATCCTCAAGTTTTTCGAGTAGCTTATCAACCTCAGCATGCTGCTCTTCGTTTAGCTCTTTTGTGCTGGTGGGAATACGCTCAAACCGGAAGGTTTTAATATTGTAATCGTTCTCTTCTAGGTATTTTTGGATAGGGCCAAAACCCGAGAATTCAGCAAATATCATAATGCTTTCATCCTCAGCAAAAACTTCTTCTACCCCAAAATCAATTAATTCTAGTTCTAATTCTTCAAGGTCTAAACCCTCCTTACCCTCTACCTGAAACGAACATTTGCGCTCGAACAAAAAATCGTGCATGCCCATAGTCCCAAGGCTTCCTCCATTCTTAGTAAAATAGCTGCGTACGTTAGCTACGGTTCGGGTGGGATTATCGGTAGCGGTTTCAACCACAATGGCAATACCATGGGGACCTTTGCCCTCGTAAATTACTTCCTTGTAATCCTTGGTGTCTTTTTCAGTCGCCTTCTTTATGGCCCTTTCAACGTTCTCTTTGGGCATATTTTCCGATTTGGCATTCTGAATAGCCAGTCGAAGTTGGGGGTTTACATCGGGATCGGGGCCGCCAGCTTTTGCTGCTAGAGTAATTTCTCGGCCAATTCGTGTGAAAATGCGGGCCATATTGCCCCATCGTTTAAGCTTGCGCGCTTTTCTATATTCAAATGCTCTTCCCATTGTATGTTTTTGTTAAAATTTCTTCCCGCAAAAGTATCAAACTATTGTTAATGCTTTTAATTTATAACCAAATTTTTTATTCCTATCGCAAAATTCCCTATGTAATCGGCATTTGCTATACTATTGCTATATTTTAAGTAACAGCACTGAAGGTGTGAATTTTTTTTTAAACGGTATAGCAATACGTTTTCGGTCAATTTGACACGTATTAAGCAAGTGTGTTGTCATATTGTCTGTTTTTTTTGAAGTGGCATTCATCTTGTAATAATACTAGCGAATGCGATTTTATATTATGTATAACTTTAAATATGGAGGGTATAACCATGATTCCAATGTTAAGACCAAGACGAGGTATTATCCCCAGCTTTGTTGGAGATTTTTTTGGAGATGACCTTTTGTCAAACTTTTTCGACAGCAGTAATACGGGTACTGTTCCTGCTGTGAATATTACTGAGAATAAAGATGAGTTTACTATTGAACTTGCTGCCCCTGGTTTGGAAAAGAAAGACTTTAATGTCGATTTCCATAACAACGTTCTTTCAATATCATGCCACAAAGAGCGAAAGAGCGAGGAGAGCGATGATAAAATAATGCATCGCGAGTATAGCTACACAGCCTTTAAGCGAAGCTTTACTCTTCCTGAGGGTACCGATGGTGACAAGGTTAAGGCTGCTTACAAAGAAGGGATTTTAATCGTTAAAGTTCCTAAAAAAGATGAGGCAAAGGAGAAGCCTGTACGTAAAATATCGATTTCATAGGCGGATTAGGTTTTAGGTTGATTGAGGCGGGGTAACTCCCGCCTTTTTTGTTTGGTTGTAAAAAATATTTACCTATAATTCTGAAAACTAAAATTATATATTAATGTTGTTTGGTTATGGCTGTGGGCTTCGATTTCGCTTAGCCTGACCGTCACCCTGAGCAGATAAACGAATCCGTAGGATTCAAATGTTTATAGAAAGATAAATTGGTGAATGGCGTTCGACCTCTACGAGGTCGTATAACATAGCGAAACGATAAATGCTATAAATATGTAATCCCTCGGGATTAAAATAATCCAAGTGAATATCGAACATCGAACATCGAACATTGAACATCGAATATTGAATGTTGGATAGGGCAGGGTCCTTTGCTTCGGTGCAATGACTTCTCGTATTGCCTTACTTCGTAATTCATTATTCGATATTCATCATTCATCATTCATCATTTAGTGTTGTTTAGTTAAAACATAAATTACTATTCAATGATAGAAGCCCTATTCGACACACTTAACTAACCGACATTGATTTCTATTATGGTCTTTCGCCACGAAGTGGCAACTTAATTAAGCCCAAGGCAACGCCTTGGTTAATAATACAGTAGTAAAAATGTCGCCCTGTAAGGGTAGGTTAAGATGCTCCGTTTCTCTGGATGATAGTAGGCTGGGTTAATGAAAGGCTGTTTTATTTATCGTTCATCGATTTACATTTCACAAAGAACGCTCGCAATAACAAGTTGAGTACGCAAAATCACTATATTACCTATAATTCCGTTTTTTTTATCTGCCCTTACAGGGCGAAATACTGTTATAATACAACGAACCCGAGGCGTTGCCTCGGGCTGCAATAAGTTGGGCTTTTAGCCCGAGTAAGCATTTCTATTTCAATGTTGTTTAGTTAAGTTTGCCGGCTATATAAAAATCATATATTCGAAGAACAAGCGAACGAATCCGTAGGATTCAAATGTTTATAGAAAGATAAATTGGTTTAGGGCATTCGACCTCTACGAGGTCGTATAACATAGCGAAACGATAAATACTATAAATATGTAATCCCTCGGGATTAAAATAATCCAAGCAAATATCGAACATCGAACATCGAATATTGAACATCGAATATTGAATGTTGGATAGGGCAGGGTCCTTTGCTTCGGTGCAATGACTTCTCGTATTTGCTTACTTCGTAATTCATTATTCGATATTCATCATTCATAATTTAATATCGTTTAGTTAACAAGATGTAGCCCACTGTTTTTTAATAACCGTCCCCTTACTACTTCGCTCTGGGTAATGGTCAGGCTAAGCGAAGCCGAGAGCCCTAATTAAACGACATTGGATTATATATGGTTGTTTAGCTCGTACATACCTAGTGTTAATTTTTATAAATTCATATTTTAATTCACTATTTAGTAGCGTGTAGTAATAGGCCGTTGAAATTTATAGAATTGATTTATTAACTTTGCCACTATGGAAACAATTATGGAGACAATAACTTGGGTGGGATTTTCACAAGGTTTATTTGCTGCAATCCTAATGATGTCGAAGCATGAAAGAACGGTAGCCGACAAGCTGCTTACGGCGTGGTTGTCATTGTTATCCATAGAGTTTTTAACCTGTGCAATTGATTACTCTCTCTTTGGCTACCCATTGCTGTCGAGCTCGTTCTTGCTTTTTAACCCAGCTTTTTACCTCTATGTTCAGTCGCTGGTTGATAGTAAATTTCATTTAAAGTGGAGGCAACTTTTCCATTTAGTGCCATTCGTATTTTTTAAGGTGTTTGCTTACGTGCTGCACGAGCCATTTATACTTACAGAATTTTTAAACTTTGACTCCACGTTATGGTTCCGTTTACTCTTCTCTTTTGGCTCACTTTTATCGTGGGTTTTTTACAATTATTATACTGCACGTACCCTGTTTAGGCACAGAAAACAATTGGTTAACGAGTTTTCAAATATTGAAAGCAATAAGCGGATTGGGTGGTTACTATTTATTGTAGTTTTTTACAACCTGTTTACCTTCGTATCGGTTGTTTTGGCCTCGCTCTCAATTTCTCTTATTTTTAATTTCCCGTTATCGCCAATATACAATTACTCGGCAATGCTTTTATTTGTGTATATATTTGGTTTTTATGGCTTAAGACAGCGCATTTCGTACGTTGAAGTAGAGGGTAATAGTGAACCTGAGCCCGAGAATGACAAAAAAGAGCGTTACAGCCAATCGTTGCTTACGGCTGAGCGTAAAGTTGAAATCCGACAGGCGATAGAACAGTATTTTAAGCAGAAGAAGCCTTACCTTAACCCTGAGCTTAATATGCATATGATATCAACGGCGCTAAATTTCCCAAAATATCAAATTACCGAGGTGTTAAATATGGATATTGGCAAAAATTTTTTCCAATTTGTTAATGAGTATAGGGTGGCCGAAGTGAAGCTAATGCTCGAAAAACCAAATAATTTATACTCCATAGAGGCAATTGGGTACGATTGTGGTTTTAGCAGCAAATCATCTTTCTTTACCGTTTTCAAGCGCATTGCTGGTCTCACACCTCAGCAGTACCGAAACTCTTTAGGCTTAGCATAAAAAAACCCGAACTGCATAGCGTTAACTATTCAATTCGGGTTGTGCAATGGGCAAAATAACTACTCCGTTTTAGAATCAATCTCTTCGATAGAATCAGCTTCTTCCACATCCGGAACTACACTGTCTTTATCGTGTTTTAAAATTTTAGAGGAGTAAACCATCGTAAATATGCCAAAGGCTAGGGCATATATGCCTATTAGTATTACCAGAAATCGAGAACTCTCGAATGGATTAAAAACAATTATCAATCCTAATACCACCGAAACTACACCGGCAATAAGGTTAAACGCACCAACCAGGTCGGGAGTTTTACGTCTAAAGTACGATACGATAAAAACTACGCCAATAAAAAAGGCCCATAATCCCATTACATAAACTAAAAATGCTGCTGCCGATTGCGGTTTAATAAGAATAACCAAACCTAGCACCACGCTTAGCAGCCCTTCGGTCAGTCTCGCCTTCCAGTTGGGCAGGCTAGCCTTGTGTTTTAGTGTAAAAATGCTAAGAATAAGCCCTCCCAGCATTATGGTAATGGCAAAGTATATTGCCAATACAGCAATGGCTAGCTCGGGCATCAGTATTGATACTAAACCAAAAATTACCATAAGCATCCCGTTAAGAGATGATAGACTCCACTTTCCAAATCTATTTAGTTTCATAAATATTGAATTTTGTATTTGATATAAATATACGTCGATAATAAAAACTACCCAAATTGAGCGCAACTATTTTTTAAGGTTAGCACATTATTTTAAGATGTTACGCATTGTCTGTTTATAAAATAGCGTAATCTGCCTAATACCCATAATACTTTACTGAGCTTTAGAAATCTCAAACACCACAATCTCAGGCCTATTCCCAACTCGTACGGGCGGCCCCCACGTACCAAACCCTGTCGATACATATATGTGTGTGTTATCAATTCTTTTATAGCCCTTACTTACTTCAAATATTGCGCGGGTAATAAGGTTTAAAGGGAACATTTGTCCGTGGTGCGTATGGCCCGATATCTGCAAATCTATTCCATTTTCGACCGCATTTTGTAAATTGTAGGGTTGGTGGTCCAGTAGTACGGTAAAAAGGTTTGCATCAATACCCCTAACTATTTCAACTAGCTCTTTACGTTGCTCACCGCCCATAGTTTTTGCCTGCTTATCGTCTCTACCTACAATAGTTAGCATATTTCCAACGGTAATAAACGTATCTCTTAAAACCGTAATGTTATGATTTTCCATATATTCAACGGCCGCTGTAACCCCGCCAATATACTCGTGGTTTCCTGTAATGGCAAACACACCCAGAGGCGCCGATAGCTTCGCCAGCTGTTGTCCCATATCGTTTCGAATGATAGGCCCTAAATCTTCATCAAAAATATCGCCTGCAAGCAAAATTATATCGGGTTTCTGCTCGTTTACCATTTTAACAAAACGCTCAAGTCGTCCGTTAGAAATAATTGAACCCAAATGTATATCCGAAGCAGCAACTATTTTTACTAACGGCTTGCTATTTATGGACTTTTGGGTTTCTATGTAAATGCGACTAACTTTTGGGTACAGCGCATTAAAATAGCCTGCAAACACAACTATGGCAACTATTCCGTATATTATGGATGGTATCGCCATTTTAAGAGTAACACTTTCTTTTAATGAGTTATAAGAAGCATCGTGTACTAAAGATAAAACGAGCTTGGTTATATCAAAAACGAAGAATAGTATTGTGAGGTAAAGCATTGCTGCTAGCCAAAATGAGCCAATTTTTGCGATAAAATCTGATAATCCCGAGGGGGCAACTTGTTCAAGAATCCGACCTAGCGGGTAGGCGATGGCAAAAAACAGAAAGAGTATTTTTAAGGCTAAACCAACCCCGTTTTCGAGCGAAAAGATGGGTTTTGTATGCTTGTAAATGTAGTAGTTTACAGCAAAAGTGATAATTAACACTACAGCAAAAAATATTATCATTGATATGTTTCGTTTCATTGATTAAATAGAATAATTATGGTATTTTGGTGCTATTATTGATAAATTACCTGCAAAGATTAACAAGATAATTGTACTTTTGTTACAACGTGCAGTGTTATTTTTTATAACCTATAAGGCTGTTCTCTTAATTATTAAAACAGCAAAAACCCGATTGATAGTATGATTACTTCTGATGAAAAAGGGAATGAACTAAGTGCTAGCAAAGAATTAGCTGGGCTGTTACCCGATTCGGATAGTGCCCTGCTGTCAACCGTGTTTAACAGTTGCGCTGGGAGCATTTACTTAGTACAAAATAACCGAATAGTATTTCACAATAAGCAATTCGAGGTGCTAACCGGATACTCGTCACGCGAGCTAAGTGAAATGAATTTTACCGACTTAGTTCACGAAAAGGATAAGAGGTTCATTAAATTGCTGTTCCTGAAGGATTATTTGGAGATTAGGGAGAAAAAAACTTCACGCTCATATACCTTTCGGGCGGTTCGCAAAAGTGGACAAATGCGTTGGTTTAAATCCAACGTATCCATAATTAGCTATAAAGGCAGTTCGGCTTTGCTCGATAACTGCTTTGACATAACCCAGCAAAAAGATTCTGAGCGTAAGCTGGTTGAAGAGGAGCAGAATTTTAGGCTTCTGGTAAACGGTTTCGAGGATATGGTTTTTATTATTAGTAAGCGGGGACAGGTAATTCAGGCAAACCGAAGTGCATACAAACGGCTTGGCTTTAGTGAGCACGAGGTTGCGCTTAAAGCGTTCAGCAGTTTTTTCTCTGCAAGCCAGCGCGAAAATGTTAAAACCTTGGTTTCCGATGCATTTTTTGGCAAGCGTGAAATATACTCGGGCTCATTAGTTCGAAGTAACTCGAAAAGCATTCCCATTGAGGCTCGTCTTTTTAAAGGAAACTGGAGCCAAAAAGAGGTCGTTTTCGCTATTTGTCAGGATGTTACACAAAGGCTAGAGAGCGAGCGCATTGTAAGAATGTCTGAAGAGAAATTCGGGAAAGCGTTCGAGAACAATGCCGTTATGATGGTAATTAGCACTTTTGAAGATGGTCGTTTTATTGATGTAAACGATACTTTTCTTAAAAAAACAGGGCTAACCCGTGAGCAGATAATAGGTGCAAACTCTTCGCAAATTAAAATTTTCCCCGATATTTCGCAACGCGATGAGCTAAAGCAGCTTATTATTAAGGAGGGGCGAATACAGGAGGTTGAAACATCGTTAATAAATACCTTTGGACAGCATCTTATTTGCAGCTTCTCGGCAGAGATGATTGAAATTCAGGAAGAGTTGTGCTTGCTTTTCGTTATTAGCGATATTACTGACAGAAAAAGGGCTCAAGAGGAAATTTTACGAAGTGAAATTCGTTTTAGGCAGCTGGCCGAATTGCTACCCGAGAAAGTGTTTGAAGCCAACTCGCAGGGCTACCTCACGTTTGCTAATAATTACCTAAAGTCTTTTTTCGACTATACCGATAAGACCATTGCTCAGGGATTACACATATACCAACTTTTTGATGCTAAACATCGCAATACCATTTCAAAATATATAAATAACAGCTTAAAAACTCCCGAGTTGCCGTCGGTTGAGCTCACAGCCCTTAAATCTGATAATTCAACATTCCCTGCGCTTACCCATATTATTGCCATTGTTGAGAACGATAGTATTAGCCGATATATGGGGGTTATGGTTGATATATCTGCTCAAAAAAAGCAGGAACAGGAACTTGTTAAGGCTAAAAATGAGGCAGAGCAAGCCTCTAGGGCAAAGGAGCGTTTCCTGTCAACTATGAGCCACGAAATTAGAACCCCAATGAATGCGGTAATTGGAATGGCCAATATTTTACTATCCGAAAAACCGATGGATTACCAGTTTGAGTACCTCCAAAGCCTTAAGTATTCGGCCGAGGGGCTAATGTCGTTACTTAATGATATTCTCGATTTTAGTAAGATTGAAGCGGGTAAACACATTGTTAACAATAAAACTTTCGACCTAGTAAAACTTGCCAAGGAAGTTTACAATGTGTTTAAACACTCGGCCACAAAAAAGGGAATCGATTTAAGCCTTAGCTATGATAAAAGCCTTCCTGAAAATGTGGTTAGCGACTTGGGTAAGCTCAACCAAATTCTTACCAATCTTACCTCAAACGCCATTAAATTTACGGCAAGAGGGACTGTCCGAATCGAATTTAAGAAAGTTCGTGAAACTGCCGCAACCGTTTGGGTAAGGTTCTCGGTTTCCGATACTGGAATCGGGATACCAATTGATAAACAAAAAATTGTTTTTCAGGAGTTTATACAGGCAAACGCCAATACAACCCGCCAATATGGTGGAACTGGCTTAGGGTTAGCCATTTCGCATAAGCTGGTATCGTTGCTAAAGGGTAACCTTGAGGTTATTAGTACACCCAGCAAGGGCTCTGAGTTTTTCTTTACCCTTGGCTTGCGTAAGTCAAGAGTGCAAAAAAAAGATACTTCAATTAAAGCAACCAAGCCCATCAGCATAAGCACATTAGACAGGCCAATTAGGGTTCTGGTGGTGGAGGATAATGAGATTAACTCGTTTATCGTTCTTAAGTTTTTAAAAGATTGGGGATTCCATACGCAGCTAGCCGAAAATGGAGCCCAAGCAGTTGATATGGTTCGTAGCAATAATTACGATTTAATACTTATGGACCTAGAGATGCCCATTATGAGTGGTTATGAGGCTACAGTCATAATTAGGGATATGGCCGACACCAATAAAAATAGTATTCCCATAATTGCGCTCACCGCTTCGGCTATGCTCGATGTGCAGCATAAAATTTTTAATTTAGGGATGAATGGCTTTATTTTGAAACCTTTTAACCCTGCCGACCTGAAAGCTAAAATATTTGAACTTATAGAATCTAAGTAAACCATTTTACCTAATAATTCGTTAGTTAAATAAATTCATCCTATTACATTGAAAATGAAACTTCTTTCTGGAATTGCATTAATTGCTCTATTTAGCATAACGGCTAGCGCACAAACCGATTCGATACCAACTTTAAACCGAAGAGTTTTAAATTACGTGCAAAGTGTTATTGGTAAGCAGGTTGATAGGGGAGAGTGCTGGGATTTAGCAAACCAAGCCTTAACTCTTACCCAAGCTGAATGGGATAAGATGTATGTTTACGGAAGGCCTGTTGATTACCAAACCGAGGAGGTATATGCTGGCGATATTGTCCATTTTAAGGGTGCAGTAGTTAAGCGTACCGAGGGGTTTACTACCATTACCGAAACTATGGAGCAGCATACTGCCATTATTATTAAGGTATATGGTAAGGGCGTTTACGAATTGGCGCACCAGAACACGTCTTTCTCAGGGCGCAAGGTGGGCACAAGCCCCATTAATATGGAGGGTTTGGTAAAGGGGCATATTATAATATACCGACCCCAAGAGTAGTTCCCGTAATTGTTTGTAAATAT
Source organism: Bacteroidales bacterium (assembly GCA_041656735.1). Lineage (GTDB taxonomy): Bacteria > Bacteroidota > Bacteroidia > Bacteroidales > Tenuifilaceae > Perlabentimonas. The sequence goes on from JBBACY010000044.1 coordinate 19,676, forward strand.
TGTTTTATTATGATAAATGTTTTTCGTATTTGTGTTTTATTCTGTCTTTTTTTTAGAGTAATACCCGCTCAAAGCCAAACTTTTGATATAACCGTAAACGTAGCCCAAGCATTCTCGCCGCAGGCAAAATTGCTATACTTTAATGGGAACGATTATGTTGTGGTCGACTCATCAAACCAGCTAGCACAGGGTAACTATAGATTTAACTCTTTAAATGCGTATACCAACGGTTTTTATAGGATTGATGTGGGCGCAAGCGTAAAGTTGAACCTTATTGTTGGCGGCGAGCCAAAAATTGATATAAGCACCGTGGTTTATGCTCCAAGCGATAGCCTAAGGTCGAATTTATCCGAAGGCAACGTTATGTACTGGCTGTTTCAAAATAGAAAAAAACAGGTCGACCAGCAGCTATGGCTAGTGAATTCATTAACGGATTACTATACCGATTCATCAGCCTTTCGGAAGCATCTAGCTACCGAGCAAGTTAACATAAGCAGCTTGCTGTTCGCGTTTGCCGATAGTATAATCAATACCAGCCCCAACGCTTTGGCCTCTATGTTTATACGAATTGAACAGAAACCCGTAACTCCCGATAGCATCACGCCGATGTCGGAGCAGCTGGTTCGTATCTGGTGGGGGCAAATTGATTTATTTGATACCCTCACCCTAAAAACGCCATCGTTTCGCGAAAGGCTATGGAATTATATGGACAATTTCTATAGCGACGACCTTGATAAGGAGGCTCAAGAATTGGCATTTACCAAGGGAATTCATTTTTTGCTCTCGCAAGGTATGCACCCACAGGTTGCAGAAACCACAAGAAATTTGCTGCTCGCAGGGTTTAAAGATTCCGACTATCAAGAAATTACCGATTACCTAAATTACACCCAGTTTGGCAACTTAAAGCCGCTAAAAAAAGCAGGCGCAACCATTAAACCAACTATTTCACCCAGAATTAGAGCTGGCGAAAAAGCATTCGATTTTTCTTTAAAGCTGGACAACGACAAGTCCATTAAAGTATCAGAGGTAAAAGCTACCTATAAACTCATACTTTTCTGGTCTTCGTGGTGCCCCCATTGTCTTGATGCGATGCCAAGAATTAAAGAAATATATGCCGATTACAAGCACAAAGGCCTTGAAGTTATTGCAATTACTATTGACGACGAGCCATTTATGTGGCAACGCCACATTAAACAGTTTGGGTTAGATTGGCTAAATCATATTGAGCCCTACACCCCAGACAATACCGTAATTAATATGTACGACGCCCACACAACACCCCAAATGTTTTTACTATCCAACGATTTAAAAATTCTTTCCAAACCATCAACAGTAAGGCAACTTGAAATTAAATTACGTAGGCTTACTCGTTAGTTGTGCGTCAGTGTAAAAGCCAACGCTCGGTCAAGCACATTTGGTTTTTGCCGACACGTAAACCCAACGCTGAAAAACCAAAAGAGCTTGCCCTTTCCCACCGCACCTGTACAGAATATTTACATTATATACACAGTTTTTTGAGATATTTAAAATAAACTGACTAAATTAGCAGCTGACAAAATAACGTCTGAAATAAGCGAAGCGATTCAATGAGACCTTTGAAAATAAACAAGACCGAATTACAATGAACAGAATTAAGGAAGTGTTGGAACAGAAAGGAATTAAGCAGACTTGGTTGGCAGAAAAACTTGGGAAAAGTTACAATATGGTAAACGCTTATGCTCAAAACCGACAACAACCACGCTTGGAAACCTTGATGGAAATAGCGGAAATTTTGGACATTGACGTGAAAGAATTGATAATCTCTAATAAAGAACAGAAATAATATGCCAACACTCAATTGGATAGGAAAAGAGAAAGTGGTTAGCCACCACCAAGATGTACCATACAGAGTTTTGGAACACAAATATGGATTTACAGCCGATCCTTCGACAGGCTCAGGATGCGAACAAACAGAACCAACCCAAAGCGGAAACAAAATTATACACGGAGACAACCTTGAAGCCTTAAAAAGTTTGTTACCCGAATACGAAGGCAAAGTAAAGTGCATCTATATTGACCCACCATACAACACAGGCAACGAATCTTGGGTATATAACGACAACGTAAACCACCCCAAAATAAAAAAATGGTTAGGCGAGGTGGTAGGTAAAGATGGCGAAGACCTAACCAGACACGACAAATGGTTGTGTATGATGTATCCACGATTAAAATTGTTGCACAAATTGCTGGCAGATGATGGACTAATATTTATTAGTTTAGACGACAACGAAGTGCATTCATTCAAGTTTTTATTGATAGAAATTTTTGGTGAATCAAATTTTCAAGCTGAAATTATAATTCAATCAAATAAAAGGGGGCAAACATATAAGCAACTTGCAAAAACTCACGAGTATTTATTATGTTTTTCAAAAACAAAAAAGTCTATCATAAAAGGTCTTCCAGGTAGTGCAGAAGATTTTCCTTTTGAAGATAGAATAGGTAGATACTCAATAAGAGAATTAAGAAATCGTAATCCAAAGTTTGGCAGGTTTAATCGTCCTAATTTATTCTATCCTGTTTATATAAATCCATCAAAACCAGATGAAAATGGATTTTGTCCTGTTTCATTACACAAGTCTGAGGAATTTAATATTGAAGTTACACCATTAAATAGTAAAAATGAAGAGAGTTGTTGGCGTTGGGGTACAGAGAAATTTGGAAAAAATGTAACTTCAAATAATGATATGAACGCTTTGTTTGGAAAGCCAAAACAAGGTGGCAATTGGGGTGTTTATGAAAAGTATAGAAAAGGAACAATTACAGCAAAAACCATTTGGGATGATACAGATGTAATTAGTGAACAAGGAACTACTATGTTAACTCGACTTGGTCTTGGAAACGCTTTTCAATTTCCAAAACCAGTTGAACTTGTTAAAAGAGTTTTACAAATCGCTTCCGACAAAAACTCCATAATCCTCGATTCTTTCGCAGGGTCAGGCACCACCGCTCACGCAGTATTAAACTTAAACAAACAAGACGGTGGCAATCGGAAATTCATTTTGGTAGAAATGGAAGATTACGCTAATACTATTACCGCTGAAAGAGTAAAGCGTGTAACCAAAGGATATGGCACAGGTGCAAAAGCAGTAGCAGGTACAGGCGGATCATTTGACTTTTACGAACTTGGCTTACCACTTTTTGACGAAAACCAAAACCTAAACGAGCAAGTGGGCTTGGCAAAAATCAGAGAATACATTTGGTTCTCAGAAACTCGTACCTCATTTACAGAACCCAATGCAGAAAGTTACTTTTTGGGCAAAAAAGATGAATCAGCTTATTATTTCATTTACGAAAAAGACCGCTTAACCACTTTAGATTATGATGCTTTGGAACTCATCAAAACCAAAGGTGAGCAATATGTAATCTATGCCGATAATTGCTTGTTGCCAAAGGATTTTATGGCAAAGAAGAACATCATTTTCAAAAAAATACCTCGTGATATAACTAGATTTTAGATTATGGAAATTAAAATAGAAACACTGCCACCTAAAATAGATTCTGAGTCTGTAACCATATTAAAGCAATTGAATAGGGCTTCACGAGCATTGGGTCAACTTAAAGGCGAGGTTTCTAAAATTCCAAATTCGCAGATTTTATTAGATACTCTTACCTTACAAGAGGCAAAAGACAGCAACGAAATTGAGAATATAGTAACCACAGATGATGAAATGTACCAAGCCAGCATTGACGAAACGGTGGCTTCTGTTACTGCAAAAGAGGCGCTCAACTATTCCAAAGCCATTAAATTAGGTTTAGAGATTGTCAGAAATAAAAGCTTACTAACAGTCAATGACATAAAACGTATTCAAGAATTAATTTCACCCAATCATCCTATTCGAAAAATACCGGGAACTGTTCTAAAAAATCCCAAAACGCAAGAGGTTGTTTACACACCACCACAACATTATGATGAAATCCAAAGCTTGCTCGATAATTTGGAGCGTTACATCAACGTACCAGAATTTCACGATATAGATGCTTTGATAAAAATGCCCATCATCCACTTTCAATTTGAGAGTATTCATCCATTTTTAGATGGTAATGGTAGGACAGGGCGTTTGCTGAATATTTTGTATTTGGTTCAACAAGGTTTGCTAGACATTCCTGTTTTGTATCTAAGTAGTTACATCATTAAAAACAAAAGCGATTATTACCGTTTATTGCAAGAAGTTCGCACCAAAGGCAGTTGGGAAGAATGGATTGTTTGGATGTTAAAAGGCGTTGAACTTACCGCTAAAGAAACCATTGTAGTGGTTAACAAGATAAAAGTGTTGATGGACGACTACAAAAAAGAAATCCGCAGTAATTTCAGCTTTTATAGCCACGATTTAATCAATATCCTTTTTAAGCACCCTTACACCAAGAACAGTTTTTTGGAACGTGAGCTTAAAATTCACAGAAACACTGCTTCAAGCTACTTGAACACCCTTGCAGAAGCAGGATTGCTTACCAAAGTAAAAATTGGCAAGTTCAACTATTACATCAATGTTGCTTTGCTACAAATACTCAAAAATAGATGATAGACAGCAACTTAAATAAAGAAATCGATATGCACAACAAATCAAGGTTTCTTGTGCACGTTTCAAGAACATCTACAAATATTTGTAGAATGTTGTGCACGATATAAGTATATGCTTAAAGAATGGACAAATGTTGTGCACGATAAAATAGTAGAAATATGGAATTAAAAAGTTATCAGCGAAAAGTAATTGAGAATCTTGAAGAATACTTGGTTTATGTTCAAGAGCATAAAAGCTTAGCAAAAGCATTTAACCAATATTGGGAAGACAAAATTGGTCCTTACAATCCGTTGGATGGAACAGGAATGGAACCCTATAAAAACAACATTCCAAATGCAGCCCACGTTTGCGTAAAAGTACCAACGGCAGGCGGGAAAACTTTTATTGCCGTTAATGCATTGCATAGCATTTTTTCAGCTTACGATTCCGCAAAACCAAAGGCGGTTATTTGGTTAGTACCTTGGAGTAATTTATTACAACAAACGGTAAACACACTTTCGAATCCTGAACATCCTTATCGGCAAAAACTCAATTCGCTTTTTAACAACCGAGTAGAAATTTATCAAAAAGAAGATTTGTTGCAAGGTTCAAACTTCAATCCAACGGTGGTAAAAGACCAGTTGAGCATTTTTGTAATGAGTTTTGCCAGTTTAAGAGCTAATAATAAAGAAGATAGAAAGGTATTTCAGGAAAACGGACAGTTAGAAGCCTTTGTGTCGCAATACAAAAACAGCGAACATATTTTGAGTGGTGTTGATGATACTGCTTTAATTAATGTCTTACGTTTTTTAAACCCTGTTTTGGTAGTAGATGAAAGCCACAACGCAGAAAGCGATTTGAGTGTAGATATGCTCAAAAACTTAAATCCTTCATTCATTCTTGATTTAACAGCAACGCCAAAAGACAATAGCAATATTGTAAGTCTTGTTCCTGCAATTGAATTGAAAAAGGAACATATGGTAAAACTTCCTGTAATCGTTTATAACAACCACGATAAAACGGAAGTCATAAACAACGCTTTACACTTACAACGTAAATTGGAAAATCTTGCTAAAAAGCAAGAAGCCGAAGGCGGTAAATACATTCGCCCAATTGTATTGTTTCAAGCACAACCCAAAACCAAAGACGACAACACCACTTTTGAAAAACTAAAAGAACAATTGTTAGGTTTAGGTATTCCCGAAAGTCATATCAAAATCAAAACTGCCAATATTGATGAATTGAAAGGCATTGACTTGATGAGCAAGGAATGTGAAGTTCGTTACATCATTACCATCAACGCATTGAAAGAAG
>JBBACY010000045.1:0-24475 GCA_041656735.1 Bacteroidales bacterium
CAGCCAATAGCCCTATCCTTAAACGTTCTATTACTAACGATCGTTTATGCCTCTCTGGTTATGTCTTCTTCTCGAATCGTTACAGTTTGGTCTACGGTGTAAATTGAAGAACCGCCGTGTACCGAACTGTACGCACGGTGGTGGGAGAGGACAGGTAGGGAATTAATCCCTACCTTCCTACTCGATTGATATTATGTCTTCAAGCCAATCAAGAAATCGTTTTAAAAGTCTGTAGTACAACCCTATATATAAAAGTATGGAGAATAACCATATAATAATGGTGTTTACCCATATAGTGTCGAAATAACGACCGAATACAGGTTTTACGGGAGCATAAAAATGGGCACCAACAACGCTGGTTTCGGGTAACAGGTAAATAGGGTCAATTTTTTGAATAAGCCTATCCTTATATTCTATAATGCGTTCAACCTCAGATGAATTTCTAACAAAATCGCTTAGGGTTTCATTAAAATATTGGCGTTTTAATTTTAAAAACTCTTCCTTCTCGCTGTGCGTGGCCTGGCGCGAAACAATAATGCTGTCTTTCTTTTCGCTTGCCTTGTTGTATAACTTTACGTAGTACAGTCGAAGTTGCTCTAAGTAGGTATTTAAATCGGCAAGAGTGGCCGAGTTAAAATCGCTTATGTTCAGTTTGTCAATATGCTTAAAGGGGTACTGTGAGCCTGTTATGCTTTTGCCTTCGTGTTCAAGTTCATTTTGCAGAAGATTTAGAGCATTTTTAACATCATCGGCCCTTTCAGCATTATCGAGGTTGCGCTCGCAGATAGCCACCTTGTTTTGTAGCGTTGTTATCCAGTAATTGCGTTTATACTCCGATATACTCATTGCCTCATCCAGGTAGTAGAATGGCTTTTGATACTGGTTATTTATGTACTGGTTTGTAGCTAGCGCTTCGTATGCCCATCGAGCTACAATAATTTGGCCATATGGTGGAATACTATTAGGGTTAGAAATTACAGGGTTTAACTTTTCATATTTTACAATAATTCCGCTCAGAATAATTTGAGGAATTACTAGGAATGGGATAAGAATGTAAATAGTAACAACCGTCTTAAAACTGTCTGATATGAGTAAACCTAACATATTGGCCGAGAACCAGGTACTGAAAAGTACAATCCAGTATTCAAAGAGCATTCCCCTAATCTCAAGAATAGAGTTTCCAATTAGAACGAAGGCTAGAGACTGAAAAGCTGAAAGGCATAGTAAGATTATCACTTTTGATGATAGGTAGCTGCTCCAGCTGAGATTCAGGAACGATTCACGCTTCTGAATTTTTCTATCCTTTATTATTTCCTCGGCGCTAACGGTTAACCCAACAAAAAAGGCAACAATTACCGACATGAACAGGTAAACAGGCAGATTACTATTCTCCATTAGGGTGTAGCCAAACTGGTTGGCCGGGTCAACATTGTAGTACTTAATAATTGATGCAAGCAGGAATGCCAGTATGGGTGCTTCCAGTATGTTTATTATCATATACTGGGTATTCGCAATTTTGCTAAGAACTTCCCTTTCAATAAAAACCTTAAGCTGTTTAAGCCAGCCTGGAATTTTAAAAAGATTTTTTGGTAAGTCCTTGGGTATTTCGCCCTGATACTGTTTTCCCTTTTTGCTCTGGTTATAAAATTCGTACCATTCCTTCGGACTGGTTTTCCGAGAACGTGTAGGATTTCCGTATTCGTCAATTACATTGGCTTCAACAATATTAAATACCTGTTCGGGGTTAACGTTACCGCATAATGTGCACTCACTTTCATTCCAGTTGGCGTGTTGTACCCTCGACTTAAAGTATATAATTGCCTCAATGGGGTCGCCATCGTAAATTAGGTAACCTCCCGTGTCGAGTATAAGCAGCTTGTCGAACATTTTAAATATATCCGATGAGGGCTGATGAATAACAACGAACACAAGTTTCCCCTTAAGGGTTAGCTCCTTCAGTAAATCCAGTATATTTTCCGAATCGCGAGAGCTGAGGCCACTAGTGGGTTCGTCTAAAAATAGAACCGATGGCTCACGAATTAGCTCAAGTGCAATGTTTAGTCGTTTACGTTGCCCCCCGCTAATCTTTTTATTTAAGGGCGAGCCCACAACCATTCCTTTAATTTCGTAAAGGCCTAAGCTTGTAAGCATATCGTTTACGGCTATTACGATTTGCTTATCGGAGTAGTTATCAAAGCATAGTTTGGCGTTGTAGTATAGATTCTGAAAAACGGTGAGCTCTTCAATAAGCAAATCGTCTTGCGACACGAATCCAATTACACCTTCGGCCAAGTTGGCTTGCCTGTGAATGTCAATACCGTTTACCTTAACGCTTCCTTTATAAGGGGTTCCAGCTCCATTTAGCACGTTTAGTAAGGTCGATTTACCAGAGCCCGAGGCTCCCATAATGCCTACCAAATGGCCCGATTCAAAATTTAAATTCATTCGGTTAAGGCCAACTTTTCCGCCTCTAAACCGATACTCTAGATTAGTTACATCAAAAACTATGGGTTCCTTAATTTTATCGAGCGAAAATCTGGCAACTATATCGCTGTAATAAATTGGCCTTATCTTTGGATTTCGAATTGAGGAGCCTGTGTTCAGAACAAAAACCTTGTCGTTGTTGAGTAGATGCCCATTAAGGTAAAGTTCTTCATTTCCTGAGTACCGTAAAAAGTATATGTTAACAAACTCTACCCAAAAAATATGAATTTCACCCTGTATGGCAGGTACGTATATATGTTTCTGGGTACTGTCAAAATTCAGGCTGTCGCTTATGGTGAGTATCTTGTCGTTGTGTGGTTGCGAATAAAAGTTATTGAGAACAAACTCGTGTATTTGAGAAAAATCGTTGTTATTGATGTAGAAAGTTTCGGCCACTGTTGAAATAAAGGCCATCTCCTGTTCCGTAATCTCTTGGTCTTCGTTCTTTACAAATTCAAGAAGCCTCACCACCACAACCACCTTTTGTTGTTGTGTAAGTTCCTCGTTTATTTGAGTGCAAATTTTTAGAACACGAACCGAACTAGACGATGTGCGTTTCTGCGTTTTACTTTTTTCGCTCTGTTTCTCCTGGTATAAATCGTAGTAGTAATCATAAACCTTAAGGTACTCTCTAACCAGGTCAAGGTTTAGTTGTTGTTTTAAAAATGATTCAACTACCGTACGCCTGTCGAGTTTTAATTCAACCTCTATCACACCGCTATCATCCTCAGGATGTGCAATTATTGCAAACAGCTGCATTAAGGCTTTAAGAATTGACTCGCTCATACGAACAGTTTTAGGTTATATTGCCGTGTTACTAGGGTTTGTACCCAATTAAAAGCATAACGTAGCCCGGAGAAAATTTCAGGTTTTTTACGTCAACCTGTATAACACAAGTTACGGTTGAAGAGAAATGAAAATCCCAGTAGGGTGTATTGTCGTAATTTGAGTTGGAAAAAAGGAGGTTCTTCTCTGTGTCGTAAACTGAGAATAAAACGTCGCTTCGCTTAATATTGGTACAGGCTACAATTCGATACGTGTTGTGGGCAAAAAAGGTTGTTCTGAACTCTACTTTTTGATCGGGCTTTACTTCGGCAAAATACTCTTGTCCGTCGGTTATGTAATCGGGCGAAAAGTAAAGCGAGCAAATGTGTTGAAGTTGCATTAGCTGCGCACAAAGCTTGTGGGCTGGGGTTACTATAAAGAGGAATATACTAAATGTTATGACTAAAATCTTTCTCATAATAGTTTTTGATAATCAGAAAAGCCCTATTCTACAATCATTTTTCGTATTGTTTCAATCTTATCGCTAATTATATCGAGGTGATACTCAGAGATTATCACTCTGGACTCACTGTTTATATACGTTATCTTGTTGTTTACGTCAATTTTAGGCTCTTTGTATGAGTATGAGTATATTATACCATCAAATTCGTATGCAAGGTCGATAAACTTATCAATTAGTTCGGCATACTCAGCCGATTTGTAATATAGTGGTGTAAGCACCTCAATTAGGTTGTCGAGCGGATGTTTTTGTTCTCCTAAGCGGTTTATCAACTCTCGGCTCGATGTGTTTTTTGCTATTTGACTAAGTAAGTAGATACTCTCAGTCCACCCGCCGGTAAGTATAAGGGCTACAATTTCAGATCGGTCGCTCTCGCGAAGATAAGTATCAGCCTCTCTGTACGATTTGCTAAGCAATACAAGCAATGAGTCTTTGTGCTGCATATTGCTTTCAATTTTTTCGAAAAAGTTGGGCGAGAATGCTGAATTCAAGCCTAGTTCCTGAGTTAATTTTTTAATAGAACTTAGGTAAGCTATGGTTTGGGGGGTGCGCCCGTATAGGCATATGTAACTAATATCGGTTCCATAAACCCCTAAATTAAGTGCCTGTTTAAATGATGTTTCGTACTGCTTAGCGTTATCGGGCTTGTTTGTAATATTATTGAAGAATGAAATATCCTGTTCCTTTATTAAATGAGAAATGAGATAGGGAGAGGGTAGGGGGAACAGTGAGTTCTCAAACTTCATTAAAAACGATAGGCTGTCGGGTCGGTAAGCGCTAACAGGCGAAGTACCGTTCTTTTTAATGCTTTGTTCATTACACGAGGTGTTTACAAGTGCTAATGATAAAGTAGAGAGGGCAATAACTATAAAAAGTGCACTTCTTGTGTATGATTTTTTAAACATTTAACGCCTTGGTTTAAATATATTGATTGCAAGTATAAAAAAAGATGCGGAATATTATACCATTACACTTGACATTTATTGTAATTTCTAGCCTAAAGCTAGTTTACAATTTTTTTCCAACCATGCTTGCGTAAAGATACAATAATAATTCTAATTCCCAACAACGCCATGGCAAACAAAACGATAGCGTAGGTGTACTCTCCCAATAATACTTTTCCAGTGGCAAAAAGCACAGACAGAACAGTTAAGCATCCTCCAAACCATGAATACCAAAGGTATTTGTAACCAGAATCGCCTATAATATCCGGGTTTTCCTTAGCAATTCGAGCCCAGCCTCTACCACCAGGGTGTATTCTTCGGTAAAACGAGGTTAGGGTTTTGTCGTCGGTCGGTTTTGTGAGGAAGGTAACAAGAAGCCACACTGCCGTTGCAACAAATACAGTTATTAAAAGCATGGATTCAAACTCTAAGTTGGTATAAAGTTTAAGCCATGGGTATATTAAAAATGGAGCTAACATAGCCGAAATTTCCGACCAAGCATTTATGCGCCACCAAAACCATCTTAAAATTAGCACCAAGCCAATTCCGCCGCTGCAAGCAAGTACAAATCTCCACCCATCGCTAATTTTAGAGAATTGGGTTGTAACAATTAACGACAAGAGCATTAGTCCGAACGTGGTTATACGCGAAATTTTAACATAGTACTTTTCAGTGGCATTTGGTTTAATGAAGGGTTTCACAAAATCGTTAACAATGTATGACGTACCCCAAACTATTTGAGAGGCAATGGTTGACATGAATGCAGCAAGAAACGCAGCCATTAGTAAGCCCAACCAGCCTGTAGGTAAAATATCTTTAATAACCATAATGTATGTTGCTCCCTTATCGGGTGCATTTGGGTACAAAACCAGTGTTACAAGTGCAACAATTATCCAGGGCCATGGGCGTAGAGCAACGTGAGCTACCTGAAACCACAATGTAGCCAGTAGCGAGTGTTTTTCATTTTTGGCCGACATCATACGCTGCGCAACGTACCCTCCTCCGCCTGGCTCAGCGCCCGGATACCAGCTGGCCCACCATTGAACGCCAAGGTAGGTTATAAAGGCGGTAAGACTTAGGGTTAGCATCTGCGTTCCCGATGATTCGCTTTTGCTGCTAACCGTTGGGAAAAACGAGAAGACCGATTCGGGGAGTTTTTCTTTTAGCCCCTCCATACCGCCAACATCGGGGTGTTTTAGAGCAAAAATTGCGAGAGCGATACATCCTACCATGGCAACAATAAACTGAAAACTATCGGTGAGGCTAATTCCCCAAAGACCCGATAGGGCTGAGTATAACGACACGAACAGCAAGAGCATTCCTACCAGCAGCAAGTGCGCCGAAAATTCGATGCCAAGTAGCGTAATTCCGCTATGACCAAAGAAGGTTAGCTCGGGAAACATTACCCATAGTATTTTTACCATGGCCAAGTTTACCCATGCCAAAACAATAACATTCATAGCTACACCTATGTAAAGCGCTCTAAACCCTCTAAGAAACCGGGCAGGTGCACCCGAATAACGAATACTTACCAGTTCGCAATCGGTTAGAATACCCGCTCGCCGCCAAAGACGGGCAAAGAAAAAAACCGTTAGCATACCCCCAAAAAGCATATTCCACCAAAGCCAGTTGCCAGCAATTCCGCTTTCGGCTACTAATTCGGTTACTGCCAAGGGAGTGTCGGCTGCAAAGGTAGTGGCTACCATGCTGGTACCTGCAATGTACCACGGCAAACTACGCCCGCTTAAAAAGAAATCGCTAGTACTTTTACCCGCCCTTTTGCGCATGTAAAGTCCAATGCTTAGGCTAATTGCAAAGAATAGGGCAATTATTATCCAATCGAGGGTTAACATTATATTAAGGTATAATAGGGGTTTTTAAATGTAATTTCGAGCTGAAAGTACGAACTAATGCAATAAAATCAAACCATGTTTGAGTAAAAGTTTTATATAAACATTCGGGAAATGTTTCATACTTTTGTCAAAATTTCACTGTAATTTCTCAAAATACACTTCGGATTGAACTCATCTATTTCATACAAAAGGATTTGGACCATTGCATACCCAATAATTATTGGGAGTATAGCTCAAAATATAATTAATGTAACCGATACCGCATTTATTGGCCAGCTGGGCGAGGTTTCGCTAGGGGGCGGTGCTATTGGAGGTCTTTTTTATATGACGTTAATTATGTTTGGATGGGGATTTGGTATAGGTACTCAAATTATTATTGCCCGTCGCTTTGGCGAGGGAGCTTTCCGACCCATTGGGCGCACGGTTGATCATGGTTACCTTTTTCTGATGATGCTAGCCTTACTAATTTTTACGCTGGTTAAGCTATTTGGACAGGATTTACTCAATTTAATTGTCGATTCAGAAGCGGTAAAGCAGTCAAGTAGTGAGTTTATTCAATATCGTATATGGGGTATTTTCTTTGCACATACAAACTTTATTTTCCGTGCATTCTATATTGGAATTGCTAAAACCAAAGTAATTACCCTAACTACTTTGGTAATGGTAACTGTAAACGTAATTCTTGACTACGGACTAATTTTCGGAAACTTTGGTTTACCCGAAATGGGTGTTAGTGGTGCTGCTCTTGCATCGGTTATTTCTGAAATTACGTGTGCACTTGCCTTTTTGATATACACTGTGAGTAAAATACCACGCGATAAGTATCGCCTTTTCAAATTTAAGATATACAGTCCCCGTTTGCTTTTTCGTATGCTAAAGGTTTCAACCCCAATGATGTTGCAAAATTTCTTTTCGTTCGGTGTTTGGTTTGTCTTCTTTTTAATAATCGAAAAAATGGGCGAGAGCGAGCTAGCAGTATCAAATATTGTGCGCTCAATATATATCATACTTATGATTCCGATAATGGGTTTTGCATCGGCAACAAATACGCTGGTTAGCTATGCAATTGGTAAGGGTGATGTTGATGATGTTATGCGAATTATTAAGAGGATACTGCTGTTGTCAACTTCTGGCGTTTTGCTAATAGTTGGTACTTGCTCTTTAATTCCTGAGAAACTATTATCAATATACACGTCTGACCCGCACCTAATACAAATGGGAATACCAATTATCTATATAATTTCCTTCTCATCGGTAATGCTAGGTATTGGAAACATCCTTTTTAGCGGAGTTTCGGGAACTGGCAAAACGAATGTTTCGCTTATTATTGAGATTGGACTGCTTACTGTTTACCTCGCTTTTACAGCAGTTGTGGTTATTGTTTTTGAAGCCCCTGTTGAGGTTGTTTGGGGTGTTGAATTGGTTTACGGAGGATTGCTTAGCGTTGCTTCATACCTATATTTAAGATCGAAACGATGGGTTGGCAGCTCCGTGTAACCCGATTACCTTTTACAAAACCTGTAAATTAGCAGGTAGGCTTGTTTTAGCCCGAGCTCACCAGCTTTACCCATATCTACGCACCCTTCCTCATTTTGCTTTTCCATAAAGTGAATAAGGCCCCTGTTATACCACGCTTCGGCTAGTTTAGGGTTAGCGGTAAGTGCTTTTGTATACAGTTCAATAGCTGTATCCATTTGGTTCGCCAATGCGTAAATATTACCCTTGTTATATAGCGTTATGTACTGATTTTTAGAATCTAAGGCAATGCTATTTAGAATTTCAATGGGTTGTTCAAACGATTCGAGCGGAGTGTACGCCTTGCTGTTCTGCTTGCTGTTTTGTGCAGGCTGTTGCTCAAATTCAACCTTGTCGGTATTCGTTTCAAATGTTGTTATAAAGTTTACCATATCGGCCATTTCTGCCGATAGGTTTATTAATGCTAGCGGGTTATTGGCCGATGTTTTTAGCGCATCGTAGTAATGGTCAATTGCCTGCTTATACCTTTTTTTATTGCTAAAGCTCATTCCCTTTGCCATATGGTACAAAAATGGGTTGTTTTGGGTAACATTGTCGGGTAGCTCAATGGAGTTTTCAGGGATGCCCAGCGTAAGAGCGTATCCGTTTTTGGATAGGCTTTGGTTTAGGGTATCGAGGGGAGCGAAGAGTTGGTTTTTAAAGCCAAGACTATTGGAGCTTGATGCAATTATCCTAATAAATGGGAGTATGTCTATTGAGTAGTTCGAGAGCTCCTCAATGAGAGGTGTCTGATTTTGTGGCGCAAAGTCAGAATTAAAAGCAATTAGCTTGTTGAAGACCGAAGAAGTATCGGTTAGGGGTTGGTTGTGGCTATTTCTGTACTTTTCGGCAATGCTTTGAGCGTAGCTTTTATCTAGCTCCGACTGGTGGTAGTTATTTAGATGAAAGTGAGCATTGGCCCGTGCTTTGTAAGCATTGGCAAAGTCGGGAAATATGTCAATTGCTCTAGTAAAATCGTTTATCGATTCAGGGTAATGCTCCATTTCGAGATGCAAAATGCCTCTATTGAAGTGAACCAGTACGTTCTCGGGGTTTAGCTCGGCAACGGTTGTAAAGTCGGCTAGGGCTAAATCTATCTGCTCTTTTTTCCAGTATAGTATGGCTCTATTGTATATGCTTAGCGCATTGTTTGGGGTTAGCATAATCGACTTGTTCAAGTCGGTAATAGCCTTGTCTAGGCTGTCGGTGTAGCTATATGTTAAGCCCCTAAAAAAATAGTTTATTGATGAGGTTGAGTCAAGTTCTATAGCCTTGGTAAAATCATCGTAGGCTAAAAAGTAACTCTTCATTTGCATAAGTAAACGACCCCGTTTGCTATACCCCTCGGGGTAAAATGGGTTAAGCTTAATAGCCTGTTTATAGTCGTTTAAGGCTCGCATTGAGTCGGCATTGTGTATATGTGCAGTTCCTCTATTAATCCAGGCGTCAATATTTTTTGAATCGAGTTCGATAACCTTAGAAAAGTCTTGTATCGATTTTTTTGGTTGGTCCATTAGCAGGTAGTTTACCCCTCTGCTGTAGTACCCGTCGTGCCAATTGGGCCTAAGTTCAATTACCATCTCGTAGTCGCTGTTGGCTTGCGAGTATTTCTCTAGTCGGCTTAGCGTAATTCCACGGTACAAAAGAGCTTGCGAATAAACAGGGTTTTGCTCAATAGCTTTCGAAAAGTCTGCTAGCGCCCCCGGCATATCGTTCAAATTATACTTGGCCAAGCCTCTTAAAAACCATGCTTCCGATGCATTGGGTGTAGCCTCAATTAGGATGTTTAGCGTTGAAATTGCGCTGGTGTACTCTTCAAGCATAATATGTCTTCGAGCAATACCATAAAAATAGTACTTGTTTAACTGGGCACTTACTTGGGTGCAAGTGAACAGTAACAGGACTAACAGAGCGGTTCTTAAAATAGAATTATGTTTCAAACCTTAGTATTTTGGTTTTAGCAAATTTACTTAAATTTTTCAAATTTTATAAACATCAAAAATATGCTTAGTCAAGTAAAAATAAAGAGTGTGATAGGCGACAGCGGTACCTCCGCTACCGCACGATTGTATCGTGTGGTAACCAAGCAAAGAAAATGGTTATATTTGCTTAGTATACTTTTTACTGTTGCGAAAGCCACACGAGTCACCTCGTGCGGCGGCGTATTTTTATTTTAAGTTTTCAATCATATCTATGAATCCTGCCATCATAAAATACCCGTTCCATTCAGAAGGGAAAGAAAGTAAGCCCGTTAAGTCAAATAACTAAAATAAAAGCAACATTTAACCAATCTTTTCTTCCCATTTACTCGGCTCAATATGCGTACAGAAAACCGCTTTAACACTAACTGTTTCCTGACTTTTGAGAACCTGGTAATGAATCATATACGGAAATTTTTTAACGGGCACGCAACGAATGTCATCGTACCGAACGGCAAAAGAGAAGTAATCTTTCTTTAGGAAATCAAAATGCTTGTCTACTGTATTGAAAAAGCGCTTGCCTAAACCTGTTTTTGCGGGAGTTGTAATAATCAACAGCTTCTTGAATGTCGTCAAACGCTTCGGGTTCAATGTTGAGAGTAAATTTCTTCCGCATTTTATAATTTTACCTTGCGCTTAACTTCGTTCCAGTTTAAAAGCCTTGAAGGGTCAGCCTCGCTAGCTTTCACGCGCCGACGTACAATGTTTTTATGCTCTTCGGGAATATCAACTTCCTGCTCGCTTTCCAATACCTCTTTAAGTTTGGCTTTCTCTTCAGTCGAAAGTTGCCTTACAATATCAATTACCAGATTGAAATTAAGCGGAACATTTAGGTTTATATTATGATCTGTTTGCATAACCGTTGTTTTTATGCGCCGTAAGCTTGGCGGGTTTTAAAATCCTTAATTGAAATATCAATAAAATAAAGCACCTTTCTCTTTCATCTCTTGCGGTAAGACTTGCACCTCAAGAATAAGTTTTTGTGTTTTAATATCCAGTTCCAGTTCCGAATTGCCCACAAGATAACCAAGAGAAACACCGAGTGTTTTCGAAAGTTTACCGGCAACTTCAATGGTGGGTTTTGTAACCTCTCTTTCATATCGACCAATTGCAGGTCCTTTTGTTCCTAAAAGGCCTGCCAGTTCTTCTGGCGAAAAACCCCGTTTCTTTCTTACTTCTTAAACGCTCACCGAAACCAATATGTTCTGTTTTTAACGTTATTGGTATTATTTTTACAAAGATACAGAACATAGTAGTTCTAAAAATAAATTTTCAAACTTTTTCAAATGCAAATCCTCAACATCAAAAAGAACCTGCCAATAGCGAACGTTTTTCGCACATTACGAAAATAAAATTGATAAGAACAACCATATAAAATGCACTATCGACATAAAAATAGCCCTTGATTGTTTTTTGCCAATGCAAAGATTAGGAAAAAATGTAAATTTGTATATCCATCTATAACGATTGTCTGATTAATAGGGGGCTGAACCAGTTGCGCAAATATAAAAAGTTGATTATCTTTATTTAACCATATAAGCAATTATCGGATTTACAGGAGGTTAAACCAATATTTTTAAACTCGCCAATAATTTTCGACTTAACTATTTTAGAATGAACGACAAATATTATGTAGCACCATTTATTCCTCTTTTGTTTTTACTGGCATTATGGTCTTGTGCCCAGACATCAAAGGAAAACAATTCTGTTACAGTTGGGAATTTAACAGACTATCCGTTTTTTAGGATAGATATTAATTTGCCTAAGGTCCCTTACGAGTCTGCAAATCTTTCGGAGATTGCACATAGAGTAGAGTATGTAAATTTTTTATCGCCAAAAAACGCCCAGCTAGGGCATATTTTTGATGCCCTTTTTGCCGATACTTTAGTATTTATTTGGCATAACGGATCTCGTCAAATAGCAAGCTACACCTTAGACGGTGTATTCATAAGAAGTTTCGGGAAAATTGGGCGAGGACCAGGGGAGTATAGTCTGGCGGCAGCCATAAGTGCGAATCTAGCAGAAAGGCATATTTATATTCAGAGCAATTGGGACAGGACGATACATACCTATGACTTTGAGGGGAAATACGTAGCAAGTCAAAAAATCAAGGAATCTGCAGGGGAAATGATAGTTTGGAATAGGGATAGTCTATTCGTACAGTTCGCAGAGCCTGTAATTGGCGATGAGGAATATGTTTTTATTGAAAAAACTTTAGATGGTGATACCATTCAAGGCGTGCCAAATTATTTTACATGGGGGAAAGAAAAGTCTAGCCAGGTGAAATATTCATTTTTTAAAAGAAAGGCGTTTTACCGATTCAAAGAAAAACTCAACCTAAAAGGATGGTATAACGACACCATATACACTTTTAACGATGAAAACAGGATTGTTCCCAAATTTTTTATAGACCTAAATTCACTAAAACTTCCTGATGAGTATAGGTACGAAATAGAATCGAACCCTAAGGGCAGAAAAGGAAAGTACTGGTTAAACGTTAACGAATCTAACAGGTTTGTATTCATTGGCATAGGGCCTTACACAGAGGGCTATAATTGCTACTACACCTATTATGATAAATTGAAACAAGAGCTAAAACCAATTTTTCGAGGAGAGATGTTTAGGAATGACCTCGATGGAGGGCCCGATTTTTATCCAGAATATATTACCGATTCTATAGCATACGGTTTTATTGAACCATCCTCAGCAGACGAGGGCTATAAACTTATGATTGTTCATCTGAAATAGCCTGCATAATTCTCTATGTTTTCTTTTCAATACCTGGAGAGAGAGACAACTTAAAAATCTCTGCAACCCTCGCTCGGCAAAGTCAGCAAGCTAAGCTTAACAGGGCTAACAGAGCAGTTCTTAAAATAGAATTATGTTTCAAACCTTAGTATTTTGGTTTTAGCAAATTTACTTTACCAATATTTTGCATATTTCGTAAAACCCGCTGCTGGTATGTTTGCATATATTTAGTTGGTTTTAGTGGGTTTCGGTTTAGCGGACTAGGTAAAATGGTGGCAAGCATGGCGGCCTGGTTTGGGGTTAATTCGTGGGGCTGCTTTTTGTAATAGTGCAAAGCAGCAGCCTTAACCCCATAAATTGAAGGCCCAAATTCAGCCACGTTAAGGTAAACCTCCATAATCCTTCTTTTACTCCAGAACGTTTCAATTAGCACGGTAAACCCAGCCTCGAGTACTTTTCTTGTCCAAGTGCGTTCGCTCCAAAGAAATGTATTTTTAGCAACCTGCATAGATATTGTGCTTGCTCCACGCACTCTTTTTCCGCTAAGGCGTTCTTTTTGGACTTTTTTAATGGCCTCAAAATCAAACCCATAATGCGAGGTAAATAGGTTGTCTTCTGCCGCTACAACGGCTTGTATCATATGAGGCGAAATGGAGTTGATATTACACCACTGTTTATTTATTGGGTTAAACCTCGTTTGCTTGGTAAAGAAATATCGTTCAACCATAAGTAGAGAGCTTGGCGGGTTTATCCATCGGTAGGATATTGTAACTAAAACCGATGTCCCTGCAGCAACTAACATCAACCATAAAACTCCTTGGAAAAGCCATTTGGCCTTGCCTTTTCGTTTGGGTTTAATGCTACTCGTATTCTTGTCTCTAACTCCATGTGGTGGTAAGGTTTAAATGCAAATTTAAAAATAATTATTCAATGTCGTTTAGTTAACAAGATGTAATCTACTATTTATTAATAACCATCCCCTTTGACTTCACTCAGGGCGACGGTCAGGCTGAGCGAAGCCGAAGCCGACAGCCTTTATTAAATGGCATTGAATAATTGTTCAACAAAACCAAGTGAGATTTTAAAAGACAGATAATACACCTAACTCTTTTGCGCACTAATAGTAAAGTAGCTAAGGTTATCGAGGCCTTTTATATATCCTTAAATATGCTTAATATAGAGGTATTGGCTCAATGTTAGCAAAACAAAATATATCTTTGTGAGTATTTTTAGCTAAAATGCTATTGCATTGCACAATATTTAGAGCGTAACCTCATTTTTATCGAATTGGGACACATTAAAAAGCAAACCATAAAAGGCTCGGTATATTCCTACATTGGAGTATTTTTAGGGTTCCTTATATCGGGGCTTTTGCTGCCAAGGCTTCTTACCACAGAGGAGAATGGGATACTAAAATTGCTGATTTCGTATTCAACTCTATTTGCTCAGTTTGCCTCGTTTGGGTTTACGAATGCTACCACGCGGCTTTTTGCCTTTTTTCGAGATTACAAAAAAAATCATCATGGTTTTTTGCTAATCCTGTTTCTGGTTATTGGGGTTGGCTTTATCCTAACCCTCAGCTTGTTTCTGATTTTTAAGAATCAACTTATTGCGCCTAACGAAGGAAATGCTGCACTTTTTAATCAGTATATAAATTTTTTAATCCCGCTTTCATTTTTTACCCTGCTCTTTATAATGCTCGACACCTATTTTAAGGTGCTTTTCGATGCTACTATTGGTACTTTTTATAAGGAGTTTATCCAACGGATTTTTATACTTATTGCCATTGCTTGCTTTTACTTTAACGTGATTTCTCTTAACGGTTTTATCATTGCATACATTGTCGCTAATTCCCTACCTGGCTTCATCCTTTTAGTAAGGTTAATATCAACAAAGCAGTTTAGCCTAAAGCCCGACTGGGGTTTTATTGATAAGCATATGGCTAAGGCGCTTTTCAATATGAGTTTTTATGGTATTGTGGTGGGGTTTGCTGGCATTATGGTTCTAAGTGTCGATAGCATTATAATTAGTCGTATGCTGGGTATTGAGGCAACCGGTATTTATGCTATCACCTTCTTTTTTAGCACACTAATAGTTATACCTTCAAGAGCCTTACGAAAGATTTCGGGTACCGTTTTGGCCGATGCCTGGCGCGACAATGATAACAGTACTATTTATAGTGTTTACCGTAAGAGTAGTATTAATCAGCTAATTTTTGGAGCACTAATTTTTGTGGGACTGTGGGCAAACATTAATAATGTGTTTAAAATTCTACCTCCCGAGTACGAGGCGGGTCGTTACGTAATATTGTTTCTAGGCCTATCAAATTTAATTGAAATGGCATCGGGGGTTAGTAATACCATTTTAGTTACCTCTAAATATTACAGGTTTACCGCATGGCTTAACTTGCTTCTTGTGCTTATGGTTGTTGGGTTTAACATACTATTTATTGATATTTTCGGACTCACTGGGGCCGCTATCGCATCGGTGGTATCGTTTCTTATATTTAACCTAGTACGGTATTTAGTTATTTATCGTTTGTTTGCCATGCACCCGTTTAGCAAAAAGCACTTGTACACATTATTGCTGGCTGCATTTACTTATGCTTTATCGTTACTAATTCCAACATTACCCAATTTTATTGTTGATATACTAGTACGTAGTGCTTTTATCTGTATTGTCTTTGGGGGGGGCACTTTATTTTTTAATTTATCAACAGAGATTAACGAGACCGTTAAGTTTTTAGTTGACAAAATAACGCATCGTAAATGAAAAAGGCCAAGGCACTTCTAATCTACAGCGGTTTCTCATCGTTTGTAAAAGCCGATTACGAAATATTATCGCAAGATTTTGATGTGAACAGCTACCAGTTTTCGCCATATAAAAATTTTATGGGGTTTGCGTGGTCAAATATTGCACTGTTCTTCTTTTGCCTATTCAATATTCGAAAGTATAGCGTGGTTTACTGCTGGTTTGCCGATTATCATTCGGCTTTTCCGGTTTTATTTAGCAACTTTTTTTCAAAAACTTCAGTTGTTGTGGTTGGAGGCTACGATGCCATGTATATACCCGAGATTGAGCACGGCGTTTTTAAGAACTTAAAATCCTACAGAGTAAAGTGCGTTAAGTACGCGCTTAGTAATGCTACCTACGTATTTCCGGTAGACGAAAGCCTTGAATATAGCGTGAATACCTATGCCGACAGTAAGGGCATTAAGGTGGGCATTAAGCATTACGTTAAACATTTTAAGGGTCAAATAGTAGCCATTCCCACTGGTTACAATCCTAATGCCTGGATGAAACCTACTGAAATGGCGAAAAAACAGAGTGTGATTACTTTAGCCTCTGTTCCAGATAATAAAACATTTAAACTGAAGGGTTTAGATATGTTTCTTGAAATAGCAACCCAAATGCCAGAGGTTCAGTTTAGTATAGTTGGCCTTAGCACACTAATGGAGCAAAAAATAAGACCTACTGCCCCTGAAAATGTTCGTTTTTTTGGCTATGTAGAGCATAGTAAACTCCCAGCTATTTTGTCGGAGCACAAGGTGTATGCGCAGCTCTCGCTATGCGAGGGCTTGCCAAATGCGCTGTGCGAAGCGATGTTGTGTGAATGTATTCCGGTTGGTTCAAATGTTAATGGTATTCCTAAGGGTATAGGCAATACAGGTTTTATTTTGAAAAATCGTGATGTTAATGAAGCCATTAAGCTAGTTAGTCAAGCTTTGGTTGCCCCTAGCGAAATGGGTGTAAAGGCCAGACAGCGCATTAAGGATATCTTTTCAGAGCAATACCGTAAGGAGCGAATTTTATCAATTATAAATGAGTAGAGGTATGGGTGCTAACAGCAAGTATTATATTTTTGGTAAAGTTGTTGAAGTTTGTGTAGATAAATTGCTTACTAAGCATCAGGTTGATGAACTTTTTGAGCCCATTAGTCTTTACCCCAGGGCTAATAAGGGCGAGGTTTCTGACGTGGTGGTTAATTTTATTGTGGGCCCTATAAAACAAGCTGTTTTGGCAAAAAATCCGTCAATACATAGCGAAATTCAGAACGGGTTTATTCAGCATCAGCAAAAATACTCGGTTGGCATTGAGATAGTTGAAGGAAGGATAATTTTCTCGATACACTTACAGCCGATAGCGGGTAAGGTTAAATCATACCTTAGCCGACTATACAGTATGGATTTTGCGCTTATAACCAGTCGTTTATCGCAAGTGTTTTTTGAGCAAGTAATGGTTCCATCTATATACTTTTGCGACAATCAATTTTTGGTTCATAGTTCATGCATACTAAACTCAAGGTCGCAAGCAATACTTTTGGGAGGTACTGGTGGGGTGGGTAAAACCTCGCTCGAGATAGAACTATGCCAGAATAGGGGGTATAAATTTATGGCCGATGATATCTCGGTTGTCGATTCAAATGCTTTTGTTTACCCTAACCTCGCTTTTCCTAAAATTTATGGCTACAATATGGTGGGTAACCCTAAACTCTATAAACGAGTTATGGAAGGTCGGAGTTTGCAGGATAGGTTGGCATTTAAACTTAAAAAAACACTTTTTGGACCAGCATCTGCTAGGCGTAAAGTATCTCCTTTTAAAATTTTTGGTGGGGTTGAACCCAACAAAGCAAAAATAGAGAAATATATTATACTAGTTAAAGAGAACCGAACCGATATTACGCTAGAGCCCATCAATTACAGTATTGCTGTTAAGGCAACGCTTAGCATTATGCAAACCGAGTACTCGGCCTTTAATAATCATATTTTTTGGCACGAGTTTTACCGTAACGCCAAAGGCGAAGAAACTGTAATTTCAGTCGATTCGGTAATGGCCAAATGGAAAGAGCTCGCAAGTAACGTTTTTAAAAGTGTTAATTGTTTTATGCTTTATATTCCCTTACATATTGAGCATAAGCAGTTTATTAAAGAAGCCTGCGATTTAATTAATCAAGCCGATTAATTACTCCCCAGTTTTTTGCTAATATTGCACTCCTTATTTTAATTCCACACTTATGCTAAGTGTCAGATAAAGAGTATGGTACCTACCTTGCTTTTATTCATGTTATTAAACATACGTCTCATTATCAGCACACTACGCTTTGTAAGGATTGAATAGATCGTTTGGAAAGAAAAATTCTTTATTTTTGCTATTTAAAAATTGAAAAACTAATAAATATTTGTATATGAATAAATTAGCAGTTGTAGCCTTAGGCGGAAATGCCCTTTTAAGAGCGGGACAAGAAGGAACAATTGAGGAACAGCAAGAAAATGTATACAATACTTGCAAGTATTTACTCGATTTGATTACTCCAGAGCATAATTTTATAATGGTGCACGGAA
This sequence comes from Bacteroidales bacterium, assembly GCA_041656735.1. Classification (GTDB taxonomy): domain Bacteria; phylum Bacteroidota; class Bacteroidia; order Bacteroidales; family Tenuifilaceae; genus Perlabentimonas. Next base: position 18,151 of record JBBACY010000045.1, read on the forward strand.
ACGGACCACAGGTTGGAAATATACTACTTCAAAACCATGCTGGTTCCAAAGTACATGGAATTCCTGAGATGCCCCTAGATGTTTGCGGTGCATATTCGCAAGGGTTTATAGGTTATTTAATTGAGCAGCAGCTTAGGAATATTTTACCTACAAAGGATCTGGAAAAAGGCGTTGTAAACCTTATAACTCAGGTTTTAGTTGATAAGAATGATACTGCCTTTAAAAAACCAACAAAACCCATAGGCCCCTACTACACAAAAGAAGAGGCAGAAAAACTATCGGTTGAAACGAACTCGTTATTTCAGGAAGATCCTGATGGTATTGGATGGCGCAAAATTGTACCATCGCCTCTGCCAATACAAATTGGTAATAGCAAAGTAATTGAAAAACTAGCCAGAGATGGACATATTGTGGTTGCTGCAGGTGGTGGCGGAATACCCGTGTATTATGATGAGAATAAACAGCTAAGAGGTATAGATGCTGTAATCGACAAAGATCACACATCAGCATTGCTTGCATCGCAAATAAATGCCGATGAATTTTATATCTTTACCGACCTTAAAAGGATTATTATTGAGGACGGAAGTGCCGATGGAAAGGTTTTGGAGGTTATACCCATTGCCGAGGCGAAAAAATACCTTGACGAAGGTCGTTTTAGCGCTGGAGGCATGGCTCCCAAAGTTAAAGGAGCAATTACCTTTATTGAAAATGGCGGGTCTGAGTGTATCTTTATTCACTTCCCCGATAGGTCCGATGAACCTATCTACCAAACAAGAATTGTACGCTAAGTAAGGCTTTAATTATAATAATAATAACCTAAATTAATTAGATCATGGCTTTTAACCTAAGAAACAGAAACTTTCTAAAACTTTTAGATTTTACACCAAAAGAGATTCAGTATCTACTAGACCTATCTCTTGATCTTAAGAAAGCAAAATATGCGGGAATTGAGCAGCAAAGACTAAAAGGTAAGAACATAGTTTTGTTGTTTGCTAAGGACTCTACTCGCACTCGTTGTGCTTTTGAAGTGGCTGCACTAGACCAAGGCGCACACGTAACCTTTTTAGGCCCAAGCGGTTCGCAAATGGGTAAAAAAGAATCAATGAGAGATACTGCCCGCGTTTTGGGTCGTATGTATGATGGTATAGAATATCGTGGTTTTGGACAAGAAATTGTTGAGGAGCTTGGTGCCCACGCAGGTGTTCCAGTTTGGAACGGCTTAACAACCGAATACCACCCAACACAAATTTTAGCCGACTTTATGACAATGCTTGAGCATTCTGATAAGCCGCTAAATCAAGTTACTTTTGCCTATTTAGGTGATGCTCAAAACAATATGGGCAACAGTCTTATGGTAGGTGCTGCAAAAATGGGTATGGATTTTAGAGCTGTTGCTCCTAAGAAATTTCACCCAAACAAAGAGCTTGTTGCACAATGCCTTGAGATTGCTAAAGAAACAGGAGCAAAAATAACTCTTACTGAAAACGTAGATGAAGGCGTTAAGGGTTGCGATTTCTTATACACAGACGTATGGGTTTCAATGGGTGACCCTGCAGAGAAATGGGAAGAAGCAGTTAAAGCAATGGGACCATACCAAGTAAATATGGATATGATTAAGAAAACCCAAAATCCGAACGTTAAGTTTATGCACTGCCTACCAGCGTTTCATAATGACGAAACAGAAATTGGTATTGACATCGCTTCAAAACTAGGAAAAAAATATCCTATCGTTGCAAAAGGTGAAATGGAAGTTACCGAAGAGGTATTTGAATCACCCCATTCAATTGTTTTTGATGAAGCAGAAAATAGATTACACTCCATTAAAGCGGTTATGGTTGCTACTTTAGGATCGTAATAGTTATTACAATATTTGTGAAGGCAGCAATTATTTGCTGCCTTTTTTTGTGCTTATCCAAAAAATGATTTAATTTTATATGAAACATTCAGTAATCTAAATCATTATGAATATTTATATTGGTAACCTTTCTTACAGTATGACGGACGAGGAGATAAAAGAAATTTTTACTCCATATGGGGATGTGGTAACAGTTAAAATTATTTTCGATAAGCAAACAGGTCGCTCAAAGGGGTATGCTTTTGTTGAAATGGAAAGCGAGGAGGCTGCCCAAAACGCCATAAAGGCACTTAACGAAACAGAGGTAAAGGGTCGAAATATTAAGGTAAGTTCGGCTCACAAAAAAACGGAAACACCATAGTACTTCTGTAGGTTGTTTTTAGTTTCGATGGCATAGCTAGAAGGTTCGCGGAGTAGCTATTCTTTTATGTGCTAATGCTTTCGCTGTGAATGTTCTATTTGGAAGGCTTTGTTCTATTAAGCGAGCATTCCTTTAAAAAAGTAGTAGGTTATTACTCCCGAAACTGCAAACTTTAAACCCGTTCCAAGTAAAAAGCCAATAAATGAGCCAAATGCTGATTTCATTGCGTTGCGTTGACTTTGATTCGCTGTAATTTCTCCAATAAAAGCCCCAATAAAAGGGCCTACTATTATACCAAACGGAGGAAAAAAGAATAGTCCAACTATAAGCCCGATTGTTGATCCCCAAACGCCACGTTTGCTTCCCCCAAATTTTTTAGTTGCCCAAACCGGAAATACGTAATCAAGTACAGTTACCAGTGCTGCTGCTATACCCAACCCTATAAGTAGGTCGGGGTTTATTGGTCCCCATTGGGTAAAATGAAGAATAAGTAGACCCCCAAAACTTAGTGGCGGGCCAGGTAATATGGGGAGAACACATCCTAAAAGGCCTAAAATAACGAGTAGGGCTGCTGCTATTATAAGTATATAATCCATTGCTCTATATGTTTGTCTGCAAATTTATTCTTTAAAATGAATTTGGGAAAATTTATGCAACTAAAAAGGTTGTTATTAGCAACAAGTTTTAAGTAATTTGGCAAAAAATACTACGTATTATGAACCAGAAGGCTTTTAGTATTACTCTATTTGGAAGAGTGCAACAGGTAGGGTTTAGGTACTTTGTGCAAAGGTTAGCCAATGAACTTGGGGTAAACGGCTTTGTACGTAACGAGCCAAACGCTGCTGTATATATTGAGGCAGAGGGTGATGAAGGTATTATTGATGTTTTTATTGAGCATTGTAAAATGGGACCATCTCATTCCAAGGTTACAAAGAGTTTTGTTAATCCTAAGCCAGTTCAGGGTTTTAAAGGGTTTACTGTTAAGTAATTTTCAGATTAAACTTTTTATCAAACTAGTTTACTTACCCTATTTTTTAGTCAAATTTTACAGTTTTTTAGTTTAAAGTAGTTAACAATATTGTGTGATGAGTGTTTTACATCTTGGCTGAAACTATTGTTTTGTTAATTTAAATTGAAGAGGTTATTTTGAAAAAGGACAGTTTTGCTTCATTTGTTGAAGCATTTAGAGATAAGATTGCCGTACTGTTTACAGAACGCAATGATGAGAATAGGATGAATATTACACGAGGGCTTCCACCTTACGTATTACGACAAGTTTTAGAGGAGGATCCATTAAAGGTTTATATCCCAAAAGAGTACGGTGGGCGAGGGGGCAAAATTTTCGAAATGCTAACCCTAATGGAAACAAGCTCTTACCAGTCGTTGCCATTGGCGCTAATGCTTGGCATTAACGGCGGACTGTTTCTACAGCCCGTAGCCAATTATGCATCGGATGAAGCTAAAGCCAATGTTTTTAAACGGTTTATTGAACAAAAGAATATGGGCGGTTTAATGATTACCGAACCCGATTTTGGCTCTGAAGCGCTGAAAATGCAAACCGTTTTTTCTAAGTCTGATAATGACTATAGTATTTCGGGAACAAAGCATTGGGCTGGCTTAACGGGCTGGGCCGATTTTTGGCTTATGACCGCCAGAGAGAAATCAAATTCTGGTGAGCTGGGCCGCGATATAGGCTTTTTTATTCACGATACAAATAATGGAGGAATTGATGTAAAAGAGTATTACAACAACTTGGGCCTTTATATGATACCCTATGGTCGTAACAGGATTAATATATCGGTTCCAGCAACGTACCGATTGCAGCCAAAAACTACGGGTATATCAATGATGCTAGATTTGCTTCATAGAAGTCGCCTACAGTTTCCAGGTATGGCAACAGGGTTTTTACACCGTTTGCTCGATGAGGCTATTTGCCATTGCAAATCTCGTTTTGTTGGAGGTGTTAGCCTTTTTAATTACGACCAGGTAAAGGAGCGGCTCGCTACCCTTCAATCATACTTTACCTCGAGCTCGGCAATGAGCAGCTACATAGCTGAAAATATTCCTAGCGGAGAGGATATATCTCGCTTTGATATTTTAGCCAATTCTGTTAAATCGGTAGTTACCGATTATATGCAAGAGGCTGCACAAAGTTTTTTGCAGCTGGTTGGCGCTAAAGGGTATCGCCTCGACCACTTAGCTGGGAGGTCTGTTGTTGATAGCCGCCCTTTTCAAATCTTTGAGGGTTCAAATGATATTCTTTATCAGCAGGTAACTGAATCTGTTTTTAAGCTAATGCGTAAATCTAAAATTAACAACCTATACGATTTCTTTAAAAGCTATGTGCATACCAGTAAGGCTGTAGAATATTTTAAAGATTTTTTCAATTTTGAGGTTAATCACAAAATGGCACAGCGCAATTTGGTGCAACTTGGCAGAACCATTGGGAGGTTGATAACTATGAATTTAACTATCGACCTTGGAGCAAAAGGGTTTAATGCCGATATGATAGCAAATAGTTTGAAAGTGCTTCAGGGTGAGATTCAAACCTCATTTGCATCATACAGGTTAAATTTGGCACCCAATATTGTTGACGATTACCAAATTGATAGCAGCTGGCTTAGCAGGACAAAATTTGCTACTGATTTTTAACCGAATCTTTAGTGAGTATGAAAGGCTAATATTGGTTATAGCTAACCACTTGGTCTATCCCTTTTCTTCTCTTTTCTCTAATTTCGGGTTTTGCTGGGTAGCCAAGGGTAATAATTAGCATTGGCCTTTTATTGCTAGGAATATTTAGCATTTTTTTTACTGCCCGTTCATCGAACCATCCAATTATGCAAGAGCCAAGTCCTAGTGAGGTTGCAGCAAGGCTGATGTGTGAAGCGGCAAAACCAATATCTATTAGCGGGAAATGCTTACGCTTAACCAAGCTGCCAAAATTTGAGGTAAGGTTAGCACCTTCCATCACAATTACAATGTGTACTGGGGCTTGCTTAGTAAAATGGTTCATTCCCAGTATTTTACTCGATGTGGTGTCGGCCAGTTTATTCTTAATTTCCTCATCATCAACCACAATAAACTTCCAGGGTTGAGCATTGCAGGCCGAGGGAGCTAGGCGTGCAGCCTCAATAATTTCTTCAATTTTCTCTCTTTCAATTGGCTGGTTGGTATACGCCCTGTCGCTCTGGCGGGTTGAAATTAGTGTATTAAAGTTTTCGCTTAACGATGTCATTTTTTATATGTATTATTTGCACCTGTTTCTAAATCTTGGTAATTATTGCTAAAGCCTTGTAGCATATTCGACTCAACAGTTACAGTACCCATTCCTTGTTCGGTTAAAACAATCATTGCTTTGGCCACATCCGATGCCTGAATTCCTCTGTATTTTTTGAGCGGTCCAGTAAATATGAATTTGAAAACGGAATATAGCACCTTACCCATATCCTCGCCAAATCGTTTCTCGTTACGTTTCCCCAGCAGTAGCGATGGCTGAACAATTACCAAGCGCTCAAAGCCTATTGCTTTAAGCTCTTCTTCAACCTTGCCCTTGGTGTTTAGATAGAAATTCTTCGATTTTGCATTCGCCCCAATGGAGCTAACTACGGCGAATCGTTTAACTCTGGCATCTTTGGCTTTTTTTGCATAATCGATTACCAAATCCAAATCAACCTTAAGAAATGCTTGTTTTGAACCAGCCTTACTCATTGTGGTTCCTAAGCAACAATAAGCTACATCAATATCAGCGGGGAAAGTGTATTCCGTTTCGTTTAGCGGAATATGCTCTACCTTTTGTGGCAACTCCTTGGGTATTGTACGTGTAATGATGCTAATTTTATCATACCCATCGTTATTTATGAGTAACCCTAGTAAGTTGCTGCCAACTAAACCAGTAGCACCAATTATTGCTGCTTTAACCATATCAATTCAAGATTTGTTAAATACAAAAGTAGCTAATAATGCTTGGCTTAGAATACAATTGGGTATCAATTAAAAGATAATCCTGTACTGGGGTATGGCCATCATACTTGTTTGGTAAATAAGTTTTGACTCGCCAGTGGTTTCGTTGAAGGTTTCACCCTGTATGTTCTTGTAGTTAAGCAGGTTAG
>JBBACY010000046.1:0-24358 GCA_041656735.1 Bacteroidales bacterium
TTACGCGGGCTGAAAGCCCAAATTAATTCAGCCCGAGGCAGCGCCTCGGGTTGTGAAATGGCTGTAGGTGTGCGCCCTGAAAGGGCAAATTAAAACGGATTCCAATGGCGGTTATTGTGAATTGTTAGCCTGCCCTTTCAGGGCGATATTGTATATGCTTGTCAATTAAACCCAAGGCGTTGCCTTGGGCTGGAATAAGTTGCCACTTCGTGGCGATTCATAACTCATTCAGCTTATCCAACTCATAGTCATCCTGAACGGAGCCGAAGGGCGACGACCATTCCTCCAATTGCGATTAGATACATTTTCACATTCCTATCGAAAATACTATGGTATCAATCCATCCTTTTTATATCTTCGTAACCCGTAAGCATATTTTGTTTTAGTAAGAAGAAAAAATCAGTAAACATGAAATTTATAGGAGCACACGTAAGCGCAGCAGGGGGTGTTGAGAACGCCCCAGTCAATGCGCACGAGATAGGCGCTAAGGCTTTTGCGTTTTTTACCAAAAACCAGCGGCAGTGGGTTGCCACACCATTAACGCAGCAGAGCATTACTGAATTCAAGAAGCGATGTGAAAAATATGGGTTTGAGCCCAAACATATACTCCCGCATGATAGCTACCTTATAAACCTAGGGCATCCCGAAAGTGCTGCTCTCGAAAAATCCAGAGCGGCTTTCCTCGATGAAATACAGCGCTGTGAGCAGTTGGGGCTGGATAGGCTTAACTTTCATCCTGGCAGCTCGCTCCGAAAAATTGACGACGAGGAGTGCCTTAACACCATTGCCGAGAGCATTAACATTACCCTGCGTAAAACCAAGGGCGTAAAAGCTGTAATTGAAAACACATCGGGACAGGGGAGTAATATGGGTTACACCTTTGAGCATTTAGCCTACATTATTGATAGGGTAGAGGATAAAGAACGGGTAGGTGTTTGTATTGATACTTGCCACGCTTACACCGCTGGGTACGACATTAAATCAGCTGAGGGATACGATAAAACCTGGACTCATTTTGATGAGGTGGTAGGATTTAGTAAATTAATGGGTATGCACCTAAACGATAGTAAAAAGGAGTTGGGCAGTCGAGTAGATAGGCACCACAGCCTCGGTCAGGGATTAATTGGCATCAACCTGTTTAAGCGCATGATGAACGATTCACGATTCAACGATATTCCCCTAATTCTCGAAACCATTGACCCCGATATTTGGGCACAGGAAATAACAATGCTTTACGATATGATTGAGTAGGGTTTTGGTGTACTATTTTCTCTGTCAATTTGTACCTTCTAATCGTTTTAGGTTTCTTTTCAGCTTGATAATATCATAATTAATCCAGACGAATACGTATAAATATACAACTAGAACTACAGGAGGAAGTTTATTTCAATACGGATTTGCATTAAAAACTTGCAAGAAAGCAGGTCTAATAACCAAGATTGCCGGAAGACCTACCAAATAAATATATTTCTTCCTTCTGTTTAATTGCTTTACGATATTGCCAAGTTCAGTATTTAGATTATCGTCAAACTTAATTTCAAGGTTTTTTATGTTTTTGATATGCTTATGAAGCATTAGCACGATATATAAGAATGGGGCACTTAATGATAGACTCATTGCCATTAAAACTAATAAGCCTGCATTTGTCCATTTGCCTGAAAATGTTTCAATCTGAAATGTAGATATTGCAGAAGCAACAATAGTAACACAAATCAGTAGTATTGCAATTCCGTAATTCAAGAACGCAAATCTTTTGACTGTCTTTTCTCTCTGCTTTGGAGTTTCCCTTTTCCAATTATATGCCGATTTAAAACTCTATGCAATTTTTATTCGTTCAACTATTTGATTATTCATATCTCAATTTTCTAGTCTATTTTTTCCTTAATGGCAACCGCTGTTTTTTTTAACACTATAAAAAAACTAAAGCCGACACAGTAACTTCTCTGTATCGGCTTTTGCTAGTAGAAAACTCTTTTATGTTAGGAGTTATTTCAAATATTTTGATAAAAATCCAAGCATTGTAGCATAAAACTCCAAGCTATTTTCTTCACGATAGAAACCGTGTCCTTCGTTGTATTTCACCATGTAAGGCACCTCGAATCCTCTTGCCCGAAGTTTCTCTACAATTTGATCTGACTCGTTAATGTTTACACGAGGGTCATTTGCTCCTTGCACTACAAATAGTGGTTTAGTAATTTTATTAACCTGAAATACGGGCGACACCTCACGAGCTATTTTTGCTTCCTCTGGGTTGTCCAAATCGTACCAAATAGCTTTTACCATTTCGGTAAGCGGTTTCCAATACTCTGGAAACGAAGAAAAGAATGTCTCGATGTTTGATACCCCTACATAATCTACACCGCAGGCATAGAGGTCTGGCGTTTTTATTAATCCCATCAATGTAGCATATCCTCCGTGACTAGCGCCGTAGATGGCAATTTTGTCTTTATCAACCCAGCCTTGCTCCAATACATACAGTACCCCATCTTCCACATCATCCATGGCTTTACGTCCAATTTGTTTGAATCCAGCACGTAAAAACTCTTTTCCATAACCACCCGAAATCCTGAAATTTACTTGTAAAGTAGCGTATCCGCGACTTGCAAAGAGTTGAGTTTCTGGATTGAAACCCCAGCTATCGCGTATGCCTTGTGGCCCACCGTGTGGATTAACAATTAGGGGTACTTTTTTACCTTCAAGTGCTGCTTTTGGTAGTGTGATGTATCCGTGAATAGTGAGCCCATCTCTACTTTTAAAAGTAATAGGGCGCATTTCTGCCATATCCTCTTCTTTTAGCTGAGGCATTAGGTCGTATAGCAGGGTAAATTTCTTTTTAGCTACGTCGTAAGTGTAATATGTTCCGTATAGTTTATCGCTCTGAACAACAACAAGGTAAGTTTCTTCATTGTCATCGTAATCAATTCTAGATACTACTTTATTGGGAAATGCTTTTTTAGCTGCTGCGTCAAATTTCTTATAAGATTTACTCACCGGAATCAATACATTCTTTTCTCCATTGTAGGAAAAGTAATCAATCTCGTAATTTCTTTTGCGAGAACGGGCCATATTGCTCACATCATAATCTGGGTGAGCGAAAACTTCTTTTATCACCTCTCCCTTTTTCAAATCGTACAGTACAATTCTTGATTTGTCGCCATCCAAGTTGGTTACCACATAAGCTTGGTCTTTATTGTCCGATGCATAATCAAATCCGATAATACCGAAACTTTCGTCCCAGTTCATTGTTTTTATCAGGTTAAATTTGCCCGTAGCCAAATCCTTGTAGTAGAGCTCCATTTTGACGCCATCTTTCATTTTGGTAAAACCTCTCAATTCACCATCCTTATCAAAATCGTAACCTTGTATTGGGTTGGCTGGGTCATCGTTGGTATATAGTTGCACTATATCACCAGTAATAATGTTTAGCTTGTAAGGCTCAAATACCTGAGGATTATTCTTGTTCATCGACACGATGATATAATCTTTTTGATCTTTCAGCATATTGATTATACTTGCCTTAACGCCATCGTACGGGGTAAGGTCTTTAGCATTGCTACCATCAATATCAACCCCATATATATGGAAATTCTCATCTCCACCTTTGTCCATTGCGTAGTATAAACGTTCGTCATTAATCCAACCAAAGCCTTTTATAAGCTCGTCTTTTTCTTCAATGGCCATGTTTACTTTGCCTGTTGCAATTTCTTTAATATACACGTGGCGTTTTGTGCTTGATGGGGCATTTTCCATGTACGACATGTACTTCCCGTTGGGCGATAGGCTAAAAGAAGATGCTTTTGGTTTAGCAAAATAGTCGGCTACCTTGTATTTGTAGTCTCCTTTATCTAAAGCTGCTAAGGCTTTTAGCTCTTCGTCGCTACTCACTAGGGCGGGGTTCCCAGGTAGTGTTTGTTCAAATTTTGTTAGAACAAGTGGAAACTTTTGTCCCATTTGCTCATATTCTGCTGTAATAGTCTCACTCTCAAGTGTCCCTTTAACAACTACTTGAGCTGCTGGGATAGAAAAAGTTACGTTTTTCCCTTCTAAAGCTGTTTTCTCAACAGGAATACCTATTGCGCCTTGAACGGGAACATCCATTGTAGAAGTGTAAGCATCGCCTGCTTTTTCTACGTGAAATATCAGATTTATCTCTGCTCCTTGGACGGACAACACCCCTTTCCAATCACCTTCAAGAGATTGTGCTTTAACGGTTATTGCCATAATGATAATAGTGCCTAGTAAGGCAATTTTTTTAAAATTCATGATTTTGTTTTCAAGGTTAATATAACAAATGGTTTTAATATGATTAACAAACAGCTAAACTGTTTAATAGTTTAGACCATGGTTTTATGGAAAGGTTACAGATTTATAAAGTATACTCGAAATCACTCGTGTCCGGTTAAAACGTATTATGCTAGATACGATTCGTTTTTCGATGGGCATTGGCCGGTGAGCCGAAAAACAAGCAAAGTGGGCGTTAAGAAAAATCTGCTGTTTGAAGCACCGACCGCAGGGAGGTGCAAGTTCAGATTTTTTAGCCCACAACGCGTAGTTTTTCGAGTGAAGCGGGCGTAGCCTTGAATTTCTTTGCTTACTTTCTGGTTTCAAGACAAGAAAGTAGGTGGGGTCTGGGGCAAAGCCCCAACAATTGAAAATAATGTAGAAAAATAATTGAGTGCATTATTTTTCTACTTAAATACAAAAACATAAAACTAAGCCCCTAAAATAGGGTATTCTTGGTTTTATCAGCAAAAACAGGGGGTTTGTAATGATTTCTGAATTTTTACCGGACACCAATGGTTCAAAATATAATCTAAATGGTAGCATCGCTCTATGCATGTTATGCCCGATGGGCATATGAACTCTTTTTGTTGACACTTTTCATTGTAGATGTTGCAAGTAGGCGACCATATTTTTTAGATCTATTTATGTTTAAAATAGATAATGAGTTGTGATTTATTTAGTTTGTTTTAAGAGAGGGAAATTATCCTTTAACCGCAATGGCAATTATCTTTTCAACTTTGCCTTCATCGTTTATTACTGGCGAGTAGGTTTCGTTAAGTGCAAGCCTTGACCCACCAAGCGAACCCTTGAAAACTCGCTGGCGTATTATGCCACGACCGAGGTCGTCCCAAAATTCATTGTATGAGGCTTCGTTGTCGGCTTTGGTTTTAAAAAATTCCGAGTGATGCTTCCCAACAATGGCGTCAGCTGTTTGCCCCATAATGGATAGCAACGCCTGATTTATGTGTAGAATGGTGCCATCGGTTTTGTATTCAACCACGAATGTGGTCGAATCGAGTGCCTTAATAATGGCTTGATACTCATACTCGTGGTCGCTAACTATTACCTTAGGTTGTTCTATCTTGGTTGCAATTTTTTTTGTTTTAGGTTGCTTCTCTTGAGGTTGATCAATAACTTTACGAACACCCCAGGTACCCACTACCTCGCCATTACTGTTAAATAGTGGCATTTTTGTGGTCGAAACCCATTGCTCTTCACCATCGGCAAACTCTTCGAAAACTACTCTGTCAACAATGGGAGTAAGCGTTCGCATAATCTCTTGCTCTTCGGTAAGTAGCTTGCTGGCTTTCTCGGGATCTATATAATCTAGTTCCGATTTGCCCACCAGCTCGTTCGGATTATTGGCGTTGAAAAGCTTCACCATCGACTTGCTAACACGAATAAAATGGCTGCTTTCGTCTTTAAAGTAGATTTGGTCGGGAATGTTTTTCATAATCGCTTCAAGAAGTAAGATTTCGTTCTTAAATTCTTCCTGAATCTCCTCTTGCTCAAGGCGTTTGCGTTCCATCTCTTCTTGTGTGGCCTGAAGTTCTTCCATATTTTGGCGCATCTCCTCCTCCTGGGCTTGCATCTCTTCGGCTTGCTGCTGCGATTTTGCAAGTAACTCGGCGGTTCGGATATTGATATTTACGCTCGAAATGGTTGCCGCAATACTCTCGGTGAGTTTCTCAATAAATTCAATTTGATGTTTTTCTAAAACTTTAAAGCTTGCTATTTCGATAACGCCCAACTTCTCGTCGTTGTTTTTAAGCGGAACAAGAATAAGGCATCGGGGGCGTTCCTGTCCTAATCCACTTGAAATGGTGATATAGTTTTCCGGAATATCGGTCAAGAAAATGGTTTTGCCTTCGCGGTAGCATCGTCCAACTAATCCCTCACCAAGTTCAATCTGTTTCTCCAAGTACTTTCTCCTGTCGTAGGCAAAGCAAGCCGTCATTTCCAGAATAGGGTTATCTCTATCATTTTCATTTATAATAAACATTCCTCCTTGGTTCGAACCAGTGTATTCAACCAAATTACGTATGGTGTTATATGATAGCTCGTTAATGTTGTCATTATTCTGACGGAGAATTTCACCAAATTTGGCCATACCTTGTGTAGCCCAATTCTGTTTTGTTTCTTCAATATTACGTTCCTCTTCAGTAATTTTTGCCTGATTAAGGCTTTTTTGCATATCAATTAACGAGATACCTAGTAAATCCTTCTCGCTTAGGGTTTCGAATTTTGTATCAAGATTGCCTTTGCCAATTTCGCGGGCAAAATTTTCGGTAAGGTTTAGCCCATCAATTAGCTTGTTTACCGAGTTAGCCATCATTCCAAGTTCATCGCCGGTGTTAATGGTTAGTTTTTTGCTTTGGTCAATATCACCAAGGGCTAAATCGTTGAGAATTTGTGTAGTTGCCACAATGGGTTTTGTAATAATTTGGGCAACGTAAAAAAGCACAAGAATTAGAACTATAAGCCCACTGACGGCTATTAAGATACCATATAGTGTCGATTTTCGTGCTTCAAACAGTATTTCTTTCATCGGAACTATTATTCCAATTGCCCACGGAGAATTAATGTTGCCAATAGTAACAGGCTCAAAGGTTAACAGAAATTCACCATCATCAAATTGCCAGAAAAAATTTTGCGGTACCCCATTCTGTACTTTGCTCACAATATTATGCTGCATAGCTATTTCAGGATAAATTTCTTGGAAACTCTTTCCTAAATTGAGTTCGTTAGGGTGGGCAACAAAGGTGCTGTTGTTTGAAAGTAGAAATGATTGTGAATTTGGGTAGGGTTTTATTTGGGTTACAAGCTCCTGCATTTCTTCGAGCGTAATATCTACTCCTGCAATTCCTGCAAAATTACCATTTCGTTTTATGGGTGAACTTAAGCTGGTTACCAGAACCTCATTTACTCCATCATATTTGTAGGGGTAAGGGTCGGAGAGTAACTCAATATTATTCATTTTGGCCTTGTGATATTCACTGCCAACTATATCGCCAGTCATATTCTTCTCCTCAATAAGAATTTGAGCGTGCCCGTTTTGTAGGAAGGTTGATATTGACCTCCTGCCGTAGTTTTTGTCGTAATTCGCATTGGTTGCGGCGTACTCCAGATTATACCAAACGGTTACGTATTGAGGGTTCTGTTCAACTTGGTGTTTAATCATTTCAAAGTATGTACTGTCGCGCTCAGGTTCGGTAAGCTTATAGAAGCCATTAAGCGAATTGGCGAACGATCGGGCGAACCCTAAATCGAACTCTAGCTTCGACTTTACCACTCCGGCAGCTTTTTCGGCCGAACTTATGGCGTATGCTTGAGCATCTTTTAACGCCATTTTATGCGTGCGGTAAAGAACTAAAAACCCGATAAGACTAATCACAATTACAGATGTAACCAGTATGTACATCAGTAATTTTGCTTTGATACTCATTTTTTGAAAGAAAGCCATACTGCACCCTATTTAATGAAAACACAACATACTTTTCTGGTAGTCAGAAGTATATGGAAATACAAACACTATTCACCGTTAAAAGTACAAAATGTTTTTTTAGAATTTACTTTTACTAACCCTTTTCGGTCATATTATTTAGGCCAAATGTGGCTTTGGTAATCAAAAAAGGTTAATTTAGCAACCAAAACATAGTACTCAAATTTTATTCTTTCTATGATTAAAAACGTCAGGTTGCTATTTGTAAGCGTGTTGATGTTGCTTTGTGGGTTCAACAGCTATGGGCAGCAGCAGCCCGATAATAGTTTATATGTAAAAGCCGATAGTTTAATTACCGTTGCGTATACATTAACACAAGGATCACCCGATTCGTCGATAATGGCCGTTAGTAAGGCCATAAATATTGCCCACGATCTTACCAGCACCGAACTTTTGCAAAGAGCTTATTACCAGCTAGGGTATGTGTACTATTACCAAAATAATTTCGACGAGGCAGAGAAGTACTACAACCTATCGTTGCAGCTTGCCAGGCAAAATAATAGCGACCAGGGTCAGGCACTTGCTCTTAACCGCCTGGGGAATGTAACCCAGCTAAAAACCAATTATATTCAAGCTCTCGACTTTTACCTTGAGGCTTTGAACCTAAACACTAAGGCAAACTGCAAACCCGAGGTGGCCAGAACTTTAGTAAATCTTGCTAATGTATATAGCGTTATTGGACAGTATCAGCGTTCAATAGAGCATTTTTTGCAGGCTATGGAAATTCATGAGGAGGTTGGCGAGAAGGAAGGTTTGGCGTGGACTTCGCTAGGAATAGCGCGTTTATTTAAACGACTTGACTTGCTCGATAGGGCGATGGAGTATGCACAAAACTCGCTCAAATATTACCGTCAAATTGAACAAGAGAGCGGTAATAGTATTGGCGTTACCCTTTGCTTAAACGAAATTGGTAGTATTTACCGTAAACTTGGAGATTTTAATAAGGCTTTGGAATATACCCAAATGGTTTTAGAAATTAATCGGCAAACGGGCAATTTATATGGGCAAGCTGCCAACAATATTAGTTTGGGCGTAATTTTTCTCGATCAGGGTAAGGATAAGCTTGCACGCGAAAGCCTGAACCAAGCTCTAGCCCTTAAAAATAAGGTGGCCGATAGCCTCGATTTAGCTTCATTGCACAGGTATTTAGGCGAAATTGAAATGCGTAGCGGTAACTTATTGCAGGCTCAGCGCTACTTTTTGCAGAGCTTAAGTTTCGCACAAAAGCATAGGCTAATTCCCGATATAAGCGAAGCATATTTTAGCTTGTCGAAAGTTTATGCCCAGCAAGGAAGCCACAGTAAGGCTCTCGATGCGTATAAAAATTATACAACCTTTAAGGATAGCTTAAATTCGAGCGATATATCTAGGCTCGAAATGCAGTATGAGTTCGAAAAGCGTGAGAAGGAACAGGAGCTAATTGCCAAACAACGCGAGGCTCTGCAGCAGGCAAAAATTGAAAGGCAAAGGGTGGTACTCTTAATCTTTGTTGCGGCGTTCGTTCTAACGGGTATATTATTAGCGTTTATCTTCACGCTTTACCGTGAAAAGAATCGAGTAAATCGTTTGCTGGTGGAGCAAAACATTGAAATTAGCAACCAGAAGGAGGAGATTGAAAGCCAAAAAGAGGAGATTGAGCAGCAACGCGACTTTGTTACCCAACAGCGCGACCAAATAGCCGACCAACAACGCTTAATTACCGATAGTATAACCTATGCCAGCCGTATACAAAATGCTGTTTTGCCAAGCCAAACAACCATGGTACAATTGCCATGGGAGTCTTTTGTTTTGTATAAACCAAAGAATATTGTTAGCGGCGATTTTTATTGGACGGCCAAACTTAGTAACGGGAAAACGTTAATAGCTGCAGCCGATTGTACTGGACACGGCGTTCCGGGAGCCTTTATGAGTATGCTTGGAATTACATTACTTAGAGATATTGCAAGCCGAGAGGGTAGTATTAGCCCCGCCGACATATTGTTACAAATGAGAGAGATGGTTATCCTTTCGCTTAATCAGCAGGTTGGTAAAATCGACCACTCCGATGGGATGGATATGGCTTTGGTAATTATCGATGAACAATCGCTCGAGATGGAGTTTGCTGGAGCATACCAGTCGGCTATAGTTGTGCGTAGCAATGACCATGGCAGTTTTTCTGAAAGTCATAGCATCGTTTCAATAAAAAGCGAAAATGGAACGCTTATAGAAATTAAAGGAGATAAAATGCCTATTGGACATCACGTACTGGTTGATAAGTCTTTTACCAACAAGCAGTTTAAACTACAGAAAAATGATATGCTTTACCTTTACTCCGATGGGTATGCCGATCAGTTTGGTGGACCAAAAAATAAAAAATTCTTAATGCAAAATTTCCGCGAGCTACTTATGGATGTTCACCACCTTTCATGCAACGAGCAAAAAGATATTCTTACCACAACCATTGAGGAGTTTAAGGGTACGAGAAAACAGGTTGACGATATGCTAGTACTTGGCCTTAGAATTAGCTAAAGCCTTTTGTTCACATACATTAGGTACCCGTTTTTTTACCAAAACTTTTTACTTTGCCAGTCTGATATTTATTGAAATACAGCTATTTTCATATTTTAGTAAAAATAATTTCATTAAAACGAACAACAGTACTTTTTTGTGCTAATATTTGTATTGTAAATTATATTCTAAAGTTTAATTGTAGCAAACACAGAATTAACTATTTAGCATAATTAGATAATGCAAAATGTGCTTATTTTAATCGATAACCTATCGATATGGAAACCTTACTATCCAACAGAGAGCTTACTAACTGCCTCTGATTATTTGGAGCAAACCTCCGAATGGGACCCCAACCTGGTTATTAATTTATGTAGCGATATGGCCTATAACTCCGAGGGTTACTACTGCTCATTGCTGGCAACAGCCCGTGGGCATCGGGTTATTCCTACGCCCGAGGTACTAAACCAGCTTGAGTCGGGAGCAGGAACACGAATGGATTCGTCGTTACATAAGCTTTGCCATAGCTGGATTGAAAAGCAGAAGATTGTTGACGATATATGGTATTTGAATGTTTTTTTTGGAACCTGTGCAGAGCCTGGTTTAGAGAAAATAGCTCGCTTTGTGTTCGACACCTACCCGCACCCCATGCTTAGGGTTGGACTTAATACCAAGTCAAAAAATCAGATTGAATCCATTTCATCTCTAAGGCTTACCGATTTAACCGATGCCGAACAAACCGACTTTGCCAATGCACTTGATAGGTTTAGCAAGAAAATTTGGCGTAATCCTCGCACAAAGAAAATACCTAGGTACGATCTGGCCATTTACCACGACCCCAACGAGGCCTTCCCTCCGAGTAATAAAAAGGCTTTGGCCAAATTTGTTGATATTGCAAAAAAAATGAATATTAACGCTGAACTTATTACAGAGCAGGATTTACTTAGCCTTATGGAGTTTGATGCATTGTTTATTAGACAAACAACCGCACTTAACCACATTACATACCAAATAGCACAAAAAGCCAAGCAGGCTGATATGGTGGTTATTGATGACCCGCTTTCAATTATTAGATGCACCAATAAGGTTTATTTAAATGAGCTCCTTGTTCGCGAAGGGGTTTCTGTGCCAGAATCGTTACTCGTATTCAAGTCAAATCCCACTACTTATTCAGAAGTTGAGGGCAGGTTGGGTAGCCCTTTTATTGTTAAAATTCCCGATGGCTCTTTTTCGCATGGCGTGAAAAAAGTAAAGAGTATCGATGATTACCAGCTAACCCTCGATGAGTTCTTTAGCCGTTCGGCTATTGTTTTGGCGCAGGAGTACCTGCCAACCGATTTCGATTGGAGAATAGGGGTGCTTAACGGCGAACCTTTATATGCATGTAAATATTTTATGGCCAAAGGGCATTGGCAAATTTACTACCATCAAAATTCGGGTAAAAGCCTAAGTGGTATGGCCGAGGCTGTTCCCATTTACAAGGTACCCAAAGCCATTATGAAAACAGCAATAAAAGCAACATCTCTTATTGGAAAGGGGTTGTATGGTGTCGATTTAAAAATGATAAACGGCAAGGGTGTGGTTATTGAAATTAACGATAACCCAAGCATCGATCATGGGGTTGAGGATGCTATCCTAGGGGATGAGCTTTACTATCGAATTATTAATGAATTTGTACGTAATCTCGAGCATAAACATCACTAATGATTAGCAAGCCTTCCATACGAGTTGCTGAACAGAGCGATTTAAAATCGATTTTAGAGATTGAAAACCAGTCGTTTGCCGTTGAGGCATTTAACGCAAGGCAGTTTAAATATTTACTTAAAACGTTAACCAGCTATTTTTTTGTAGCCACTATTGACAATGCAATTGCTGGATACGGCATAGTACTATGGAGAAAGAACAGTAAAATATTGAGAGTATATTCCATTGCTGTTGCCAAAGAATTTAGGGGTAAAGGGGTTGCCCATTGTATACTACAAGAGACAAAACGCTTTTCTAAAGCAAAAAATTTAATGAGGCTGTCGTTGGAGGTAAGAACAGATAATGCTCGTGCTATTGCTATTTACCAAGAGGAAGGTTTTAGTGTATCTGGTCAAAAACAGCATTATTACGGACAAGATGAGCACGCCCTAGTTATGAAACACAGTATTGAGCACTAGTTAGAATTTTATACGGCATCACGTTTTTATTGTTAAAGCCATAAATATTACTGTTTGTCATTTTACTGTAGTAAGGTATTCAATTTTTACTATTTTTGCCTAGGATGAATTTTAAGTGTTTTATTCAGCTAAAACTAGAATATTTCTTTGCCCATATCTGCCTTGCAGTAACTATACCCACAGCATAAACAGCCTAGCGTATGAAAGAGGATTTTACAAAACAGGTCAAATTGTTAAAATCGATAGTAATCTTTAAGGATTTAGATGATAACTTGCTTAACGATTTAGCTGGCGCATTAATCCCTAAGAACCTTAAAGAGAATGAATTGCTGTTTAAAAAAGGCGATAAGGATTATGCACTTTACCTTATTGTTAGCGGAAAGGTAAAAATTCATTCGGATACTCACGTGTACGCATACTCCACAAGTAATCAGTACATTGGTGAGTACTCCCTAGTCGATTCTACCCCTCGAAGCGCAAGCATTACAGCAGTTGAACCTACCGAACTTTTACGGCTCGACCAAAAAACGTTCTACTCTCTAATTGAAAAACGTCCCGATATTTCAATGGCAATGTTGAAGGCATTGGTACTACGTTTGCGCGATTACAATAAGCTTGAGACTGAGCTTACCCAGAAAAATACAGAGATAATAAAACAGGCCGAAGCACTCGAGCAGCAACGAACGGAACTAGAAGCCCTTAATCATACTAAGGATAAGTTTTTTGCAATAATTGCCCACGATTTAAAAAATCCGTTTAGCACTGTTTTGGGCATAAGTGAACTGCTAGCCAGAGAGTTTGAATCGTTCGATTCGGAAAGTCTGAAAAATTTTATTACACAAATTTACAAGTACTCAAACAGCACGTTTAACTTGCTCGAGAATCTTTTGCAGTGGTCAATGGTTCAAACGGGGCGTATGCCTCTAAAGCCACATATTATCGGGTTAAAAGATATAGTTGAGGAGAATGTCGAGTTGCTGTCTGGTAATTCATCTAACAAGGGATTAACCATTGAGACTGATTTTTACGATGATTATTATGCTTATGTAGATGTTAATCAGGTTACCACCGTTGTTAGAAACCTGATTTCAAATGCCATTAAGTTTACCGCGCACGAAGGTAAAATATCAATTAAAATTGAACCTAATGATGATTTTTGGGAAGTGTCAGTTACCGACAACGGGTTGGGAATTAGTCAGCACGACCAAAAGAAACTCTTTCTGATTGATTCAAACCATACTTCAATCGGAACATCACAAGAAAAGGGTACCGGCTTAGGCTTAATTCTTTGCAAGGAGTTTGTTGAGCGTAATGGCGGAAAAATTTGGGTAAAGAGCGAGCTTGGAAAAGGAAGCTGTTTTAGCTTTACCGTACCCAAAACCGATAAACCTGTAATCAGCAATTAGCCATTGAAAATCGCAATTATTGGTACAAAAGGAATACCCAATCGTTACGGTGGGTTCGAGGCTTTTGCAGAGCGCCTCTCGCAGGGTCTTTTGGCATACGGTTTTTGCGTTGAAGTATACCAGCCCGCAATATCTGCTGCCAAACTTGAGCCATACCTTGGTGTGCAAAGGGTAGGTGTTACGATTCCTTCGTTTTTACCATCAAATATTTTACGAATTGCTTATAATCTACAATCGTTATGCATGGTAAGGAAAACCAAGCCCGATGTAGTTATTTGCTGTGGGCATAGTCCATCGCTTTTCTTTCCTTTCTTCTCAAAAAAAACTACCCAAAATATAATTGTTAATCTCGATGGTTTAGAGTGGAAACGGGCTAAGTGGGGTGCGCTTGCCAGTTTCGTTTTAAAACTAACCGAGAGGCTTGCTGTAAGGTATGCTGGCGCATTGGTTGCCGATAGCGTTGCGGTTAAAAATTATATTACTCGTACATACCGAAAGCAGGCAAGTTTTATTCCCTATGGAGCTTCGGATTTGCAACCAAACCCCGACTTGCAAATACTTGCTGCATTGGGTGTTGAGCAGCAAAAGTTTGCGTTGCTAATTGCTCGAATTGAACCTGAGAACAGTATTGAAATGGCCATTAAAGCTGCCATAAATACTGATAAAATATTAGTGGTTGTGGGTGCACTAACCACTGCATACGCAAAAAAACTCACCAAACGATATGCTCGTTACCCACGTATTATATTTGCCAATTCAATATACAACTATCAGCAGCTAAGTGCCCTCCGGTTGGCTTGTAAGATTTATATTCATGGCCACTCGGTTGGCGGCACAAACCCTTCGCTTTTGGATGCAATGAATTCGGGTTGCTTTATTATTGCTCATGACAATGAGTTTAACCGTGAAACAATGGCCAATGGAGGGTTTTACTTTTCATCTGTTGCTTTGTTACAAAATCACATTGAAAAAGCTTGGGCTACCACCGAAAGTACTAGAGACAATTTGTGCAGCATTAATAAAAGTAGAATTGCCAATAGCTATATATGGGATGAGGTTACTTCAAAATATGTTAGCCTGATAAATAGTATTGCTGGTAATTAGCGTAAACGTAGGTGTTGAAACGCAAGTTTTGTGACTTAAGCAATTAACGTTCAATAGTAAGGCCTCTTTGAAATTAAAGCATAATTCTACGGTAGTTGCGAGTTGGATTACCCTAGCTGCTGGAATTATTTTTCTGCCTTTTCTACCATTCCGTTATGGCAAACCAAAACATTCTTCATTTCTCCGTGCCAGTTATGAAAGCCATTGCCTTGGCAATCGGCAAAACTTTTACAATCGGCACATTGCCCAATTCTGGTCCATTCCCTATTTCTAAAGGGTTCAAATTTATTTTGCCATACGTCGTAAAAATTATGGGTGTAAATATTCCCCTGGGAGAAGGTTCGGTCAATATTCGGACAGGCCGAT
Organism: Bacteroidales bacterium; assembly: GCA_041656735.1. GTDB lineage: Bacteria > Bacteroidota > Bacteroidia > Bacteroidales > Tenuifilaceae > Perlabentimonas. The sequence continues at coordinate 15,312 of JBBACY010000046.1, forward strand.
ATTGAGCCATCAATTAGGATGGAGCCTATATTTATTCCGGCTCTACAAAAGAAGGGAGTATCTCGCACCAAGGTTTCGTATTTTCCAACGTAACCCTCGCAGCTAAATTTTGTATCAATCTCTTTGCTTTTTCGTGCTTCGGCAATAAAATCCATTAGCTCAACAAGCTGGTTGTTTGTAAGCATTAACTCCTGGTTTTGGGTTGCTCTGCCAATCGGAATTATGGTAAATAGCCGCCATGCTTTAACATTTTTTGAAATTAGCAGCTCTCGGAGCTGCTTAAGCTCGCCCAAGTTTCTCTGGTTTACACAGGTTACAATATCAAAATTTAGCCTGTTGGATGAGGTGGCTAGTTCAATGGCCTGTACCGCTTTGTCGAAACTGTGATTGTTGTTACGCAGCCAATTGTGTGAGTTTTTAAGCCCGTCTAAGCTAATGGTTAATGCTCCTAGCCCAGCATTTAGCAGCGAAATATGTCTTTCTTTATCGTACAAATATCCGTTTGATACAATTGACCATCTCATCCCCCGTTTTCTAAGTTCCCTTCCGCATTGCTCAATATCTTTTCTTACAAGAGGCTCGCCACCGGTAAATACTACCGTGAAATTTTTTGCAGGATGTTTAATGGTATCAATGGCGTTTAAAAAATCCTCAGCGGGCATATCGCTAAAATCGCTGCTTTTAGAGCAATCGCTTCCGCAGTGAAGACAGTTTAAATTGCACCTGGTAGCGCACTCCCAAAATAGGTAATTAAGCTCGTGAAGTTTTGTTTCCGATTTTCTAAAGTTTCGAAATGCGTATTTTTTTATAGATAAGACCATCTATATTTCCTCTAGCAATACATCTAAATATACTCTTTCTGTAATATCGGTCAGAACAGTATCTTTAGTTGTGTATGCCCCATTCAGGGCTGCATCAACGTCTTCAAACTGAAGTTTTAGGCTATCGAGAATCTCGGTATAGAATGAAAATCGTCCGTTTTCGTCAGTAAATTCGTACTGAATATTTTTTTCAACAGAAACCTTAATCCCTTGTATTGGCAATCCGGTTGATTTACTCTTCACCTGACCTTCTAGTAAAATGTCAAGGCCAAAATCTTGAGGCGTACCGTAGCAAGCCTGAAACACAAACAATGCCGAGGTAAAACTTAGTCCGCCAACAATACGCCTAACCCATTTTTTATGCATCCCTATTTGTGTTAAGTAAAAGGTTTTGAGCTATTCTTTTTTCAAATTTATGGTTTTTACCTAACAATCAATGCAAAGAAGCTAGCATTTTTCGTTAATTTTTACTTTTGGGCTAATTTGCACAACCATTAAATGCAAAAGGTGTTTCGGTTAGGGTTTCTGAGGCTTCCCAAAGTTTTTCAGCTAGAGTTGAATCGTTTGATAGCTTGTTTGACGACACATGCTTAGGGTGTCCTGTGAATTCTAAAAAACCTCTTGGACCAAAAAACTCGCCTCCTTTTAACCCTTCTTCCGTTGCTGCTCTAAGCATAGGTAAGGCACCAAATTCTGCTTTTTGTCCAACCTGTTGGCTTCCCCAGCGAACTATTTTTGCCGACGACCTAAACAGGTTTGTAGTGGATACGCCTGGATGGCAGGCTACCGCAATGGTGCTACAATTATTTTCGGAGAGTTTTTTCTGAAGATGGTATGTGAATAGTAGATTTGCCAACTTGCTTTGTGCGTATGCCTTGCTTTTGCTGTATGATTTATTCCAGTTCAAATCGTTAAAGTTAAGCTGGTTAATCATTCTGTGAGCAATGCTACTTTGGTTAACCACTCGTGAGTTGGGAGTAGCTGTTAGTATATCAAGAAGGAGCGAGGTTAGGGCAAAATGGCCTAAATGATTAACTCCAAACTGCGACTCCCACCCCTGTTTTGTACCAACCCGCTTTGGAGGCCACATTACACCAGCATTATTAAGCAAAATATGAATATTTCTATACTTGTTTTTAAAATTGTTGGCAAAGTTTCGAATCGACTCAATATTGGCTAGGTCTAGCTCCATTAGCTCAACCTTTGCATTGGGATTGTTTGTTAAAATAGTATTAAGAACTTTTTGTCCTTTGTCCATATTGCGTACGGCCATAATAACGGTAGCCTCTTTTTGGCTAAGTACTTTTGCCGCTTCTAGCCCTAGTCCGCTGTTTGCGCCAGTAATTATAACCGTTTTTCCGCTTTGCGACCCAATATTGGCCGATGTCCATTTTGTATTCATAAAAAAATGTTATTTATGTCGTGCTCAAATACTTATCTCTTTTTATCTCAATGATTTTCTCTTAAATTTAGCTTATACTTCACTGTGTGTTAATGCACACAAGCTCTTACGTAGCATTGTTTTTTGTAGCTATGTCTAGCTATGTTTAATGACTTATTTTAATGCAGGCAGATTTAACAGCTGGAATTTTCGGTTGGCAAAGGCATAGGGAGTGGACTTACTATTGATTATCACTAGCAAACCATTCGGCAAAGCTGTTTGCTGTTTCATGAAGTTTTATATGGTGAAGTTTCACTTCTTTTGGGAGTTCTTGCTGTATTAGTTTGGCAATGTGTTCCAGCAATTTCTCACAGGTTGGCTGAAAGTTTACTGCAATTATGTTTCCAAGGGCGCCATTGTCTTTTTGCTTTAAAATCGCACTATTACTGTTTACTAAAAGCACGTGATCAAACTGGTCAATAACCTGCTTGTTAACAATTGTTTTTAGCTGCCCAAAATCCATTACCATTCCAAGTTTCGGGTTTTTGGGGTCGCTTATTGGCTCTCCAATTACCGTAACTGCAAGTTTGTATGAGTGCCCATGCACATTTTTACAAGCACCATCGTATCCATCAAGGATATGAGCCATTTCGAAGCTAAACTCCTTGGTAAGCCTTATTACTGCCATATTTTGAATTGTATGAATTATGTGTATTTATTGTTACAACACACTCTTGCTAGCAAACAATTGCGCAGCAAAATAGTTAACCCAATTTTCTAAAAGTTTACGTATTGCAGTTGTTAATGCAATCAATTATTTTAGAAAGGTTGTCGTTTTTTAAAAAATAGTAGGTGTTTTTGCCCTCCCTTTTTGAACCCAGTACGCCCTTATCCTTTAAAATCCCTAGGTGGTGCGAAGTGGTCGACTGCTCAATGTTGAGTTTATTGTGAATTTCGGTAACAGTCATTCTTTTGCCTTCGTCTAAATAGTTCAGAATGGCTATTCTCATTGGGTGAGCAATTGCTTTAAGCGTATTGGCAGCTCGTTCAAGTTGCTCAATTTGTAACTCGTTTAGGATGGTCATTACAAACATATTTGTTTGATGCAAATATATGAATATTTGGTAATATTAACCCATATTCCGTTTCGTGGTTTTTATCGAATGGAGTTTTCACCTAGTTATTCTTCGCTTTAAACAGGCGGACCAATTTACTGTTTTGGCCTAACTCTAATTTCGCTCAACATTTTTTTTAACCTAAGTTCATAGTAATGTCTTAGTTAACAGGCTTTTGTCAGTTTTCATTTAGTTTTTATTTTCACGTTTAATGACTAATAAAGCGAGGTATGAGGGTGAAATTTGTATATTACCTGTATTCGTTACAAAAAAAGTAGTTAATTTGCTGTAATTAAAAAACGAGAATTTTGGAGGAAACTTTATCTAGTATAAAAAAACCTGTTGCTAAAGAGGTTAAGGAGTTCGAGTCCTATTTTCATAAAGTAATGAGCAGCAAGGTGCCATTACTGAGTACCATAACCAATTACATATACAGGCGCAAAGGGAAACAGATACGGCCTGTGCTGGTATTCTTGTCGGCAGGGTTAAATGGGGGTATTAGTGAGTCAACCTTTGTTGCTGCTGGTATGATTGAACTACTGCACACCGCTACCCTTATGCACGATGATGTGGTTGATGAGGCTTATGAACGCAGAGGTTCCTTTTCAATAAACGCTCTGTGGCGCTCCAAGATTGCCGTGCTGGTGGGTGATTACCTTTTATCGAAGGGGTTGCTGCTAGCAGTTGAGACGAGTGAGTTTGAACTGTTGCGAAATATGAGTACTGCGGTTAAGGAAATGAGCGAGGGCGAGCTAATGCAGGTTGAGCGTTCGCGAAAGATGGATATAGACGAGAAGATTTATTTTGATATAATTCAAAAGAAGACCGCTGCATTAATTGCCGCGTGTTTGGTTAATGGCGCAGTATCGGCAAGGGCTTTGCCTAGCGATGTTGAAAAAATGTATGACTACGGTGTAAACCTTGGACTGGCTTTTCAAATTAAGGATGATTTGTTCGATTATCAATCTAAAGGAGTTTTAGGAAAGCCCACTGGCAATGATATTAAGGAAAATAAGCTAACCCTGCCCTTAATTTATGCCCTTGCGCAGGTTGATGCTTCAACCAAAAAAAGAATTTTGTCCTTGCTTAGAAAAAGTAAGCGTGACCACAGCCTAGTGCAGCAAGTAATTGATTTTGCTGAACAGCAAGGGGGGATAGCTTATGCAGAGCAAAAGATGGACTATTTTGTGGGTATGGCTAAAAAAGCCATCGAATCATACCCCGATTCAGACTATAAAAATTCACTTATTCATATGGCGGATTTTATGGTGAGTAGAAGTAAGTAGTCGTGTTTACCTTTTAATTTTTTAGCTATGGCCATTTTGGATATCGTTTTGTTGATAGTGTTCATCTTTGCTGGGTTTAATGGGTATAAAAAGGGATTAATTGGTCAGGCTGCTGGACTGGTAGGGTTACTGTTGGGCATTTGGGGTGCTATTCATTTCTCTGAGTTTACAGCCGATTTTTTAATTGAACGATGGTCGTTTAATTCGCCCTACTTGCCACTAATCTCTTTTGCCATAACCTTTGTTGTTATTCTGGTGGCCGTTTATTTTATTGGAAAACTGGCCGAAGGAATTGTTAACCTCGTTTTTTTGGGAATAATTAATAAGCTGTTGGGCGTAGCCTTTGGGGTACTTAAAACAGCGCTAATTCTTAGCGTTATTCTATTGCTGCTCGGAAAAGTAAGTGGTAAGGTAAGAGTCATTCCCGATAATTTTGGAGAGGATTCATTTCTGTATGGCCCAGTTGAGCGTCTCGCGCCTAGCATATTCCCGTACCTTAATTTCGAGCAAATAAAGGACAAGGTTGAGGATACCTTTACACCCGATAAAAAGGAGATAACTGTGTGATATTTTTTGAAGGGTACTAATTAAACTAGATATTTTGCTCGTCAATTGTCCCTTTCGCGAATTGCTTAATATACACATCATGCTGTGGGTATGGTATTTCAATATTCCGCTTTTTAAACTCTTTAAAAATTTCAAAATAAAGTTCGCTTTTAAATAGGTTAGGCGTTCGTGTATAGTCAGAAGTAAATACCCTAAGTATAAAATTTAGGCTGCTCTCGGCATACTCATCAAAGAGTACGTCTGCAGCAGGCTTTTTAAGCACACCGGGGTGCTTACTGGCTACCTCAAGTAGAATTTCTCTAATTACCTCGGGGTCCTCTTTGTACGAAACTCCAACCGGAATTTTGAATGGAACATTTGCGTCGTTATAGCTCCAATTTATAACGGTATCCGAAACAAATTTCGAATTTGGTATAAGAATAGCAATATTATCGTTGGTTATAATGGTGGTACTACGGGCCGATATATTTACCACATCGCCTGCCAAGTTATCCAGTTCCGGAAGTTCAACCCTATCGCCTACCTTTATTGGGCGTTCGAAAAGAATAATTATCCCACTAATAAAGTTATTTGTAATGCTTTGTAGCCCAAATCCGATACCTACTCCAAGAGCCCCTACCAAAACTGTTAGTGCGCTTAAATCTACACCAGTAGATTGGACAATTATAACGAGCCCAACAAATAGAAATACGTACCTAAAAATAGACCCCACTGCATGCGAAACGCCCCTATCTGTGCCGTGGCGATTAAGTAATTTTTCAATTACCCTTCGGCTAATAAATTTCGATAGAAAAAAGATAAGCCACGTTCCAAAAATAAGGTATATAAGCATACCTACAGAAAGGTTCGAGCTGGTTTGCGAAAAGATAGGCTTGCTTAGTAGCTCAGCAAGAGGTTTCCAAAAGTTTGCGAAGGTTTCCATGGGTTAAATTTTACTACTAATTTAATGCAAAAGACGTTACAACGATAAAATCGGCAGATATTTTTTTGTTCTTTATTTAAGGTTTTGGCTGGTGCAAGAATCCTCTAATTATTGTTTCGGTATTTTTTGCTATAATTTCGCATAGTCAGAGTCGTTTGAGTTCTGTTTCGGTGCGCTGAACCTTGTTTTTTGTTTTATTGCTTTGGGTTCAAATATTTTAGTGCTCTGCACCATCGCTACCGTGCGTGTCCTCATGCGTGGTAAAAAAGAAGGCAAAATAGCCTATTGGTCTAATAAGTTTTTTGCTGTGCAAAAGCCATACGATAAAACCGAGGACGAAGGACGAGCTCAGCGTAGCTAATCGTGCGGCAGCGTGGGGTCATTCAACAATGAGTTTTAGCGGCAGCGCCGCGAAACCTCTGTTGAAAATATTTATTGTGATTTGCTTTTAAGTGCGGCGTACCGAAATATGTAAGCCCCAAATTGCATTAAACCTTTTCAACAATAATAATATGTAACAGTCGTTCATAGTTTTGTTAAAACAATGGCAGTTTTAAAGCATTTTTTTGTGCCAACACAATATGTCCCTATAGATAATAATCAAAACAGTTTGATTTATGAGAAGAACCTTGATATTACTACTTGTTTTAGCTGCTTGCCAGCTATATTCTGTTAGTTCATTTGCTAGCAATCCTGAAAAGAAGCGGCGAGTTTCAATAACCTTGGGCGTTTATGAGGTTGCAGCCGAAAAAAAAGGGAGTCAAACTTTAGCAGATGGAACTTTAGCAGAAACATCCCTGCCCGAAGCAGCACCAGTTATAAAGGTAGACTACGAATTTTTGAGCAACTTTAAGGTTGGTACCTATTTAGCATACTCTACCATGTTACACAAAGCCATGCCCAGGGGTGTTCATACTAATAGTAATACCCTATTTTATGGTTTAGCTGCTCGGTATGATGTGCTACCAATTATTACGGGTAAAGACAATCTGCGTTTTGAATTTTGCGCCAATGCAAAATTAGGTGTAGTATCGGCAAAATGGACCGAGGGGGATGGCGAGAATTGGGGAGAATCGTGGAACGGCCCTTTCCCCGAGTACGGCGTTGGGCTTAGTGCAAGTTTCTTATTTACCCGCTGGCTGGGACTAAATATTGGCTACTCGGCAGGGCATTTTTACAACGATAGCAATTCGAGATTATCCGCTGGTGTTGTGATTAAAATGTAGTAATAATCAGAGAGATATTCAATTATATGGTTTTTAATTATCAATTACAGAAATCAAAATAAATTATGAGCAGGACTACATTATTGGTAATATTTTTCCTAACATTTACCGCAGCAGGTTATTCTCAAAATACCTATCTTAACGAGAGAATGTCGCTTAAACTAGGTCACTCAAACACCCCAAGGTTTTGGGATTTTAGTGACGATATCACAGTTGGCAATATCAGGCTTGAAACTAACTATGTGTTTTTTAATGTTATAGAATCAGGCTTGTATGTCGGGTACAGCAATTTTAAAAATATTGAAGGCCCTTTAAGTCCAAGCAGACCCACCACATTTAGCTCGCCCTACAAATCCGATGCTTTGTTTTATGGGTTAAACACCAATTTTCATATCCTTCCATTTGTAATAAGAGAAGGAAGAGTGCGCATCGACTTATATGTTGGTGCTAAGCTGGGAATGATTTCTATGATAGCTCCAGCCAATAGCCTTTACAATGGGACTGTGTTCGACTATGGCTTGCTAGGTGGTGTTAACTATTTTATTGCTAAGAATTGGGGTATATACGTTGAGTATGGAGTTAGTAAAAGGGTATATTATTCCGATACAGAGCCCTGCTTAAGGTACGGAATTATTGTAAAACTGTAAAACCAACTCTAACAATTTTCGATGTATGCAAGTTTTTAAGAAGAAAAGTGGTTTAATTGGTTTTTTTGTGATGTTAGGCTTGCTTTTCTTTTCTAGCTGCCACAAAAAGCTCGATTGGAATCCACCCGAATTTGAGCAGCAGCCAGTTGTTAACGGCGTTATTAAGAGCGGCAGTCCCGTTACCATTAAGGTTTCTATGGCGGTAAAATTTACCGCCGAGCCCACCCCCGAAGTCCATAACGCCGAGGTGCTACTTTACGTTAACGAGGAATACGCCGAAACCCTAGAGCATACTGGCGAAGGGTTTTACCAATCGGAGCTAATTGCGCAGGAGGGCAGCGAGTACCGATGTGAAGTGACTATACCCGGCTACCCAACAGCCACCTGCGCTACTCGTGTTCCCAATCATCAAAATATACTAAAATTTGAGCATATCAATAAGGCAGGTGTCAATGAGGAGGGGCGAACCTACCCAGCCGTAAAGCTTACCTTTGATAATGTGCCAAACACTCCTGTTTACTACGAGTTGGTTATCAGGCTTTTTGAGCACGAAGATTATGTTAGTCGAACTTCACCTTACAACATTGTTGACCCCGTTCTTTTAAACGAGGGCTTGCCCATGGCCGTGTTTAGCAACGAGCTAATTGAGGGTAGCACCTACACCATGACCATTAACTACTCAACGGGTAGTGCCTCAAATCATAATAATGAGGGCTGGGTGACAGAACTTTACCCTGTGCAGGTTGAATTACGTACGGTTAGCCAAAGCTACTATAAATTTATAAAGCAGCAGTACCTGTACGAGTTGGCAAATAGCGAGCCGCTACTATCGGTTGGAGTAACGGGAACTTATAATCTTTATAGCAACGTGCACAATGGATACGGGTTGCTCAGTGGGTACTCGTTGGTAAAATCGGAAATTATTGACCCAAATAACTAAGTATTTTGAGAACACTAAAATATATAGCAGCAATTGCTCTGCTGCTCACCGTAAGCCTTGCTTCGTTTGCACAGCACCGTATAGCTGGTTTTGTAAAGGATAGCCTAAGCCGCGAGGTGCTAGTGGGTGCGCATATAATTGA
>JBBACY010000047.1:0-23802 GCA_041656735.1 Bacteroidales bacterium
TCGTTATATTTTAGCCCATCAAAACGACTCATAGTAAATATTTTGCGACTCCTTTCGGGTAGTTGATTAAGCGTTTTGTCGATAATTTCGGTAAGCTCATCAACTTCAATAGTTTGTGATTCATCATCCTGTTCAGCCGAATTTAGCAGAATGCTCTCGGCGTGCTTTTGCCGAACGGCGTTGTGCTCAATAACTTTAAGGCACCTGTTTTTTGTTGCTTGGTATAGATATGCCTTTAATGAGGTTTTTATTTTGATCTGCTCTCGGTTTTTCCAGTAATGGTAAAATAGGTCTTGAACGATTTCTTCGGCTGAGTCCATATCTTTTAAAAACTTCATAGCGTAATGGCAAAGGTTGGTGTACATTTTACGGAATAATCTTTCAAATTCCTGAATGTCTCCTTGCTGAATTTTGCGATGCGAGAAGTTTATAATTACGCCCATTGCTGTATAAGTAGATAAACTCAAAGATATATAAAAAGCGTAATTAATTCAATCTAATGAGGTTGTTTAAAAAGGTAGCTTGGCTCTGTTGTATTTCCTACTGTCGAGTTTAAAACCTTTTTAAACAACCTCATAGTTCTCTCTTATTTCAGCTGTCTTTTCAACTTTCGCCCGTAGCGTTTAATTGCACTTTCAATTGATTCTTCGGGTCTAATATAGTTGTGCTCGCCCCAAAAGTCTTCATCGTTAAAGGCTTCAACGGTTTCGGCTAGTACCTCACTTATTTTAAAACTTTCTCTAAGGGTAAACTTGTTGGCATTTTCTAAATCGCGGTCGGTAATTGCCATTTCGGCCACAATATCATAGTTTGTACTAAATATTCGGCGTTTCCAGTTAGCCTTAAACGATAGTTCATTTCTAAGGTAGCTCAGGTAGTAGCGGCCGTTATGCTCGGTATAGGTAGCTAAATACGATGTGCTAGTGGGCTCAAATTTTACACCCCGTGGTTTTCGTTGTACAAATATTTTTGTTGCTTCCTCCAAATTGGTGAGGTTAAGGCTAAATTGAGCGTGGGTTATGGCCAAAGTTTCTGTATCTATATACAGCTTGCCAAAGTATAGAGGGTAAGTAATCTCTGGTTTCTGCTCAAAGCTAATAACATAGCTAAACCTATCTTCTATGGTAACCATATCATCGAGCTTAAAGTTATAGTATGCCTGAAAATCGGTGTAAAAAATTTCGTCGAAGTTTTTGGCAATATCGAGCATAAGTAAAACTCTAGGTCCACCCTGTAACTTAACTGCTAGCGTGTCGGCTTTCTTTACGTTGGTACTCTTGCGTCCTTTCAATATTTTAACTCTATCAGCACCCCCAAAAGGTTTATACGAAGATTTATATATGTCAACTACCGCTTCGGAAATTGATATATAATCGCGGCGTTGCTTAATGGTTTCGCGGTAAAAGGCAGTAAGCATATTTGGGTCTTCGCTGTAGTTATTCTGAATTTTCTGGAGGGCTTTTTCCACAATTTCGGCGGGGTCATTAGGCCTAACAGTAACAGGACTTAACAAAATAGACGAGGGTTCGAGCGTAATTTCATTATCTTCGCTCATAAGGTTTTTTATTGGCACCCGTTTGGTTTTGTAACCGATGTGTGAGAATTCAACCTCAGTAACCACCAGCTGGTTGCTTATTTTTAGTGTAAATTCGCCTCCGCTATTGGTTACGGTTCCAATATGCAGGTCGGGTAAGTTAACGTTGGCAAAATAAAGCTCTTTATTTGTTTTGGCATCTTTAAGTTTGCCATTTATGGTAATGTAGCCGTTCCCGTTTTGGCTCATTATGGGGCTAATGGTTAGCAAGAGTATTGCTATTATGCCCACTTGTCGGAAGTAATTAGCAATTGTTTTCATAGTAGTATCTATTTTTGGGTTTTTAAATGAATGCTTTCACTTATATGACCCCTTTGGGTAAAGATACCCTATTTTTAGTTAAAAAAAGTCCAATGATTTATAAGAACCATTGGACTTTACGAGTTTTATTATCGATAGCTGGGTTGCTAGAAACTATACTTTAGCTTTACGTAAACCATATCGTTGGCATTATACTGACCAAATCTACCCTTATCGCCTACAAAGATATTTGCACCAAGTAGTATGTCAAATCCATCGGCAAAGCCGTATGAAACTTTTGGTCTAATAAGGGCATCCTTATTGTTTAGTCCAACGTATGCAAAAAGTTCTAACCATAACTTCTCCCTTAAAAAACTCTTTTTTGCAAGAAAAGTCATAGTGCTCTCAATCTCATCGTTTCGTATTCCCTGCTCGTAATCGAGAATATTTTCCTGAATAAATTGTGCCGAAAGCATAATACCCGCAAGGCTGTATTCTAGTCCAACCAAATAGTGTAGGTAGTCTCTTTCTATGGTAGCATCTGGTATTGTTGGCGTTTGGGTTTGAAAAAGTTTACCCGAGTAGTATCCTCCTTCGGCCTTAACTATTGTGGGGCCTAAGGGCATACTAAAACTTGCCCCACCCATAGTTAACCTATGGTGCTCAGGCCTAACGGTTAGCCCTGTTAGCTGCATTGTAATTGGGTTAATCTGCTTGGTAATGTGCATAGAAGGGTCGTCGTCCCAGAAGTACCCTCCCACAATTTCAAAATCGGCAAATGAGCCCATATTCGAAAACCTAAGGAAGAGCTCGCTGTTTTCTAGGCTTGGTTTAATTTTGGCCGTTGTGTAGTCGTAGGTTGGAGCCATTGGGAACGGCATAGTTGGGCGCCAAATTGAATTCATTTCGGGCATTTGGGTTGGTGTAAAAACGGGCGCCCAAACCGCTTCAACTGTGCTGTTACCAAAGTAGTAGTTTACTTTTGCAGCAGTTATCCCCATTCGTATCTCATCAAAATCGGGCAGAAGGAATTCTTTTAAATCTTTAGGCGAAACAACATCCGTTATAAATACCCCTTCAGATTTTCCGTATATTATCTGCTGTTTTCCAACCCTAACATCAAAATTCTCGAATCGTAAATCGAGAAAAGCCTCACGAAGCCCTAGTTCTAAATCGCTATCGAAGTAGTGGTGTAGGTATGGATTAACTTTAAAGGCAACCTTATTTGAATTTTTCTCAAATTTCAAATTAAGGGTATTTTGGACTATGGAGAATTCGTTATCTCCTCCAGTAAGTACTCCGGTGTAGTTTCTGGCGTAACCCGTTATTTCCAACTTTTCTTGTGCCTTAGCTTGGCCCATAAATACAATAGCCAGCAGTGTTGTAATTGCTATTTTTAGTTTCATAAGTTTATAATTTAATGTTCAGTTATACCAGAGAGCAATATTAGCTACCTAGTGTCATACTACGCTCAGTGAATCTACTGTCGGGTATGCCCTTGTTTTTCTGTACTTCGGTAAATTTTATGGTTGTTTTGTGGTCGCGTTGTACGTTGTGCATTTCGGTTTCTAGAATTGTCCAGAACCCATCAATTTTAGCATAATTCTTTATGGTCAAAACTTTGAGCAACCTACTTCTGTCATCGTAAAACTCTCTTTTTAAGCCAAGATAATTATCTTTCATAACCCAGGTAATGGTTTTTGAGTATATATATCCGCTCTCTTTTGGAGTACTTTCAACAACATAGCATTCCTTTCCGTCAATGGTTTCCTCGCGTAGGAGTTTATGGCTATCCTGATTTGGGTGCCTATCTCCAAGGTCATCGAAGGTGAAATCTGACCCCATAAAGTAGTCGCTCTTGCTATCGCTTGATATGCGTCTAACCCTTTTTAACGCCGGAAGGTATATCCACTGGTTGTCGCTTTGCCCATCGGAGTAGCTCCAGTTCATAAATGAGGTGTTTCGTACGTCGGCGGGGGAAAGAAAGTACATAATTTTCTTCTCTACTTTTCCATCATCCTTAATGTATTGCTTCAAATTTCGCTCTCTTTGTTCTCCCCTGTTATTTGTAAGAGTCATCGAAAGGTTGCCCTGTGTGTCGTCGCCCGAGGGGTTGTTGTAAACCTTCTCTATAACTTGTTGTCCGGTTAGCTGGGCAACCGACTGATTTGAAAATCCTGATACCACGAATGCTATTATCAGCATAGTTACTGTTTTTGTTCTCATTTTTTGTTCTCCTTATTTTTAGTTGTTATTTAAGTGCATAGGCCTGAAGGCCAAATCGTAATACTTGAATGCGGCGTGCAAACTGCATATTGTAGTAGTCTTTACCAGAGTAAAAATTAACAAAGAAGCTAACATCATTTAGTACTAGTGGTCTATATGATATTGTGAGCGAGAAGTTTAAGCGCTCTGCAAGGTCGAAAAATGAAGCATTGTTTACCTCGCCAAACATCCAGGTAGTTTTAATGCTTGTCTGTATCTCGGGTGTTTGGGGTTTATCCCCTAACCATTTTAGTGTGGATTTTGGTAACGGGAATCGAAAAATTCTTACGTTATTGTGCCACCTCAGAAAGCTGTAAATGCCTTCCAATTCTGGGCTTCTTGCAACATTAATATGATATTCTACTGAGGTTCGGAAGTACTCTCTAGTATTTGTAAACGGAAGAACCGCTTTGTTGAAAAACGCGCCAAACTCCACCATATTCGTTGAAAAGTCTCCCGTTTGGGTATTGTAAGTCCCATCGTCGTTCATAAAGTTACCCTCCTGGCCGTTTGAGTGATGCATTAAGGTTAGAAACACATATTTTACTTGGTTGCTTGTTTTGCTGATTTGATGATAGAAGCTTATGTTAGGCATATAGCTTGGCGCCCGAACAGGAAATGATTTTTCGGCCTCCATACGAAGCATTATTGCGGGTGATACTGTTGCTCCCCATCGCGCGTTCCTACTAGTTCGCAACAAAAAGTAAGGGGAGATTAATCCTTCAAAAATTAGCGGTTCAAGATTGCCAAAACCCTGTCCAAAAGTAATGTAGCTGTCAACCTGATTGGCTCTAATGGATTGAAAGAACCCGCTTTCAATTCTTGTGGAGTCAATGGGTTGTGCTTGGGTGCTTATTGCTATGGCACCAAACCCCAACATAGCTGCAAATAGTATTACTCTCATTTTTTTATTATTAATCTCCGCTTAGGTGCCTCTTTATGGGTTACTTCTTTTTTGTTTTGTTAAACACATTGAAGGTGTAAACCAGAATCATCATAATCGTAAGGGTTCCCACAAGGCTGGTGGACATATTCATTGACACCAACGCCCCCAGCTTTCGGTTTGGAGGAAAAACCGAGAACAGTAAAACCAAAAAGCCCGAAATTACCACAACAGCATTAAAGAGAATGGCTTTTCCTGTTTGGTTCATTGTTGCGTAAAGCCCTAAGAGTTTGTCGCCCTTAATTCTGGTATTTTCCTTATAATATTGCAAGAAATGGATAGCATAATCGATACCTATACCTATTGCAATGCTGGATAGTAGAGCTGTGGTTGTGCTAAGCGGTATGTTAAGCGCACCCATTACTCCGAAGCTAAATATTGCCGTAAGTGCAATAGGAGTAGAGCCAATTAGCCCTGCCTTAATGCTTCGGAACATTACGCTAAGCAGAATTAAAACCAGAACAAGTGATATGGCTATGCTCATAATTTGTCCTTCGAGAATAAGGTTTGTGAAAACCAGTGCTTTATAACCCGAGCCAGCATAGTTTATGGTAATCCCATTGTCGTTAAACCTACCCTCAAACTGTTTAATTACGGCTAACGCTTCTTTTATTGTTTTTGAATCGTCGCCCTTAAGCTGAAAGGTGATATTGGTCCTGTTGTAATCGTAGTTTATAACCTTAATAAGGTTCTGCGGGTCGCCCGACATCTCATAAAGCAGTAAGTATTGAGCAATCATCTCATTGTCTGGCGGAATTGAGTAAAACTCTTCCTTATCGGCATTCATTACCTTGTTCATTCGCTTTATATAGTCGGCCAAAGAGAACGAGTTACCTACCAGCGCAAGTTTTTGTGTTTCGGCTTGCATTTCATCCATTAAGATAAGGTTTTCTGGCTGCTTAAAGGCGTCATTTTCAAGGCTTTCTAAAACAACGTTTAGTGTTGACGTACCTCCAAATTTGCTATTCACAAACCTATCTGTTTGAACAATTCCGCTATTTTTTTCAAAATTTGCTAAGAAGCTGGAATTAATCCACACTTTTTGAATTCCCCAAACCGAAAATATTAATACTAGAACCACCGAGATGTAAATGATTTTCTTCTTGTTAAGTAGCCAGTTGCTTACCTTTTCCCAAGTTCCGTCCTGCTGTTCAGCGTTGCTCTTTGCTTTTACTTTTTTAGGGCGATAACCTAGTATTATAACCATTGCAGGCAAAAAAGATAGCGCAAGAATAAATGCCGTTAGTATTCCAACCGCAGTGAAAATACCAAAGTATTTTATTGGGTATACCTGCGACGATAGCAGCGAGATAAACCCAATAATAGTTGTAAAGGCAGCCATTGCCAGCGGGGTTTTTAATACCTTAATTACGTAAAGCACAGCGTTGCTTCTGCTACCTTTGGGATTGTTTATATAGAATTTTGATAGGTGGTTGTAGAAGTAAACCCCATAGGCAACCCCAATGGCTATTAGCATTACGGGTATCATCGTTGAAATAGAATAGATTGGCACACCGAGCGCCGACATAAGCCCAAATGCCCAAATTGAGCTAATAAACACGCTTACTAGAGTGGCGCTGGTTGCCCTAACACTTCTTAGCAAAAGGAAAAGCACTGCGCCTATTACAAGTAAAACAATGGGCACCATTCGCTTCATATCAGCTGGACCAAGTAGTGCCATTGTACCTTCTACAATAGGGCGACCAGCAACGTATATAGTCTCTTCATCGCTTTCGAAACTTTTAGCGAACTCCATAATTTCCTTGTAAAACTCCTGTGAGAAATCGCCGCCACGCATTCCGGCAACAATAAGCGCCACGGTTTCATCTGTTGACACAAAGCGCCCATAAGTCATATCGTTGGTTCTCACATTTTGGCGAATCTCGTTAAGCCCCTCAGCCGATTGGGGCACCCTTTTGTAAAATGGCTTAACGTTGAGCCCATACTCATCGCCAATTATGTTATCGGCAGTGTATATCGACATAACATCAATGTCTTCAAACTCGTCCATTGCCTGGAGGTCTTCGCTTATTTCCTTTATCTTTTGAAGGGTTTGCGAATTATAAATCCCATTCTTGTTCTCAATGGCAATAAGAATTCCATCCTTAATATTAAACCACTCCTCGGCCTGGTCGCTGTATACAAATGCGGGATGCGTTTTGGGCATATACTCGTCGAGGTTGGTCTCCATACGAGCATTCTTGCTCATAGCAGCAGTAAAGTAGACGGTTATTGCCATTACGGCAACCAAAACCATCCACGATCCGATAAGGTATTTCTTTTTTGTTCTGTTCATAATTCAATGTTTGTTAATATTAACTAACTTGATGTAACTAAAAAAAAGATTTTGAATTTTTGTCGATATGTTTATTGATATTATTTTAAAATCTCTGCGTTTTGGGTTGATACAGAGACTTTAACCATAGGTACTCTTTTGTTTTCCTAAATTGCTAATCATCATATTTATTGCAGTTTAGTTAGATTTGCTTACCTGATTTCGATAAGACTTTTTATGGTGTCAAATAGCTTGCTAACCTCTTGGCTATGGTTAAACGATTTATCACCCATTTGCCATCTCTTTACCATCATTCGTAGTGCGCCTAAAATTATAAGTGTCAGATACTTTGATTCCACATCGGGCCTTATCTCGCCTTTAGCCTGCCCCTCGGCAACTATCGATTTTATAACCCCACTATTGCGGTCCATAATGTCTGTAATTTTTTCTTGCAAAATGGGTTCATTCCGAAATATTTCTTCAGAAAAAATTACGTTTACAAGCGAAGGGGTTTTTTCAAAAGCATTAAAGTGCCCTTGAAATATACTCTCAATCCGCTGGAGCGAGGTATCCGATTCGTTAGCTTGTTGCATAAACATCGACTCGCTTTGCGTTTTAAAAAAGTCGAGAATTGCTAGCAGTATGCTAATCTTATTCTCGTAATGCCTATATATTGCGGGCTCGGTTATACCAATCTTTTTCGAAAGATTCTTTATTGTAAACCCTTGTATACCAATGGTTGCAATTAGCTCCAATGATACATCAATTATTTCTTTTTGGCGAGGTGTTAGCATAGCATTAGCTGTTTTGTTTTTTTGCTTGTTTAATCATAATCATATTTGTGGCAGCAAAAATAATAAACATTACCCCAAGCCATACGTGCAGGTGAACAATAGTAAAACTTTTGGGACTTTGGTTGCTAATATAAAAATAGAGGAGAGGAATTGAGGTAAGAACCGTTCCAACAAACCCTACCATTTTAAGTGCAGATATAATTTTCATTCTCATAAATATTAGTTTCACAATAATTACAACGCACAAAGTTAGTTTATGTTCACTAACAAACAAATATTTTTATTATTTTTTTTGACTAACCTTTGTTTTCTGATGCCCAATCCTACGTTTTTATTTACAAACATCTGTTCTAGATTGATTAGGATATTTATTGTTTTTTAAATGGGTTTTAATATATTTGTGAACCTAAAAAATTAATTGTAATGAAGTTTAAGCAACATTTCAGCACGATTCTCTTCCTTTTTATTTACGGGAATACTTTTTTTATGCAAACAAATACTTTGCAAAGCATTGCAAAGCAAGAGTTTAACGTAGGCGTAATTTCTCTAAGCCACCCTGCTGAACTTTTTTTAGAATCACTGAGTCAATCTGACAGTGATAGGGTAATTTTAAAGAGCGGTAAGGAGATGGTTTGTGAGGTAAAGAAGATATCGGATAAGTTTGTTTTTTATACCAAATCAGATTCAGATACGCCCGATTGGATTGATAAGAGCGAGGTGCAGAGTATTCAATACAGCAACGGCGAGGTTGTTGATTTAAGCAATTACGTACCCGAAAAGAAGGAGGAGAAAGATTGGCGATCAATAAAACTCACAAAATTTGCTAAAGATGTTGATGGGCTTACAAAGGTAGATAACATAGATGTAAGGTTTGAGGCAAGGGACCGAAAAACATATAAAAGCGCCATTGCCCTTGAGCGTGGTGCCGAAATTGTGATTATGAAGCAAGCTGCAACAATGAATGCCGATATTGTTTATATATCCAACATCAACCACATAAGAGCGTATGGCAATCCTCCTGTTATAATAATGAATTGCCAGGCTTACCGTACTAGGTAGGCAGATTTAGTAAACGTTCTAGTTGGACAAATATATTTTCGTATAGCTCATATATCCTTCTGGTTTTTTTCTTCTCAAAAACATTAAATCTCAACTCCCTTAACCTATGGGCAAATTTAGTTGCCCAAATTTTCCATATAAAAGTTACGTAAAAGCACAATGGGTAAATCGCACTGTAGGCTATGGTATAAATCACACTCTTAGTTATTAGAGCAAAAACCACTAGTTGAATAACAAAAAACAAAGGAGTTAAGATAATCGCAATGGCAAACCTAACGCTACTTAAAAACTGTTTGTCTTCGAATTTTCGGCTTACGAGGTTGGCAATAGCTACTGGAGGAAAAATATTTATGAATGAGAGTAAAAACAGGGGTAAAAACGCTGCAAGTCCAACAGCTGAAGGTATTAGCTCCCATCGCTGTTTTTCAGTCATAGGAAATAGCGTTGGGTCTAGCTTCCGACGGGTTATAAGCATTTTGTACTCTAGGGCGCTGGCAGCTAAAAGCAAGAAATCATCATTATGTTTAATCCTATAATTGTTAATAGCATCTATTATATCCTTCTGTGTTTTAAAAGCATTTGCGTGGCTCGTGGGAATTGAATTTTTCCTTAGGTAGTCGTTGGTAAATGAATCTGTAAGGATTTTATAAACAGAGTAGTACTTTTCATCTTCAATGTTAATCATTTCAGGTTTTAGCCCCTCTTCAAGCCTCCTTATTAAAAGATTGTATGCTCTTGCTGGGTTATTTTTGTAAATCTTCTTATATGGCTTAACGCTAATAGGAACCCCAAAGCGTATATGTAGTTTACTGCCAACCTTAATGTAGTTAGTGTAATCTAATCCTACGGGCACAATCTCAATATCGAGTTTTGGGTCGGCCTCCATGGCTTGAAAGGCAATTCGGGCAATTCCCTTTTTTAGCGGTCGGAGTTTTTTAAGATGCCCATGGTTGCCCTCGGGCATAATTGCAAGCCCATTTTGATTTCGCAGTACGTCAATGGTTTTATTAAATGTTTCGTCGTTGTTTTGAAGGTTTTCATACCCGTCGCGCATACGATAAACGGGCATTATTTTCAGAAAGATTAATATTTTTCGCAGTGTGGGTTGTTTAAATATATCGGCGCGGGCCAGAAATACGGGTTGCCAAGTTTGTACGCATAATATATTTAATGCATCCATGAGTGCATTTTGATGATTGGGGGCAAAAATTAGCGATTTGTCTTTTGGTAATGAGTCCAGTCCCTCTACAGTGGTTTTAAAATAAAAGTGACATCCCCAGTCGACGTATTTCTTTAGTAAGTAGTATGGTAACGACCATTTTTCAACCTTATCAATTGTTGTGGGCATATATTATATATTAGCGATTATTAACTAAGCTTATGATACCGGTCTTTTTCCCCAAACAGCTCCTACTATTAACCCCGATACTATATGCCAAATACCCCACCAGGCTGCAATAAATGCCATACCTCCCAGCCCATCGAATAGGTTAGGGTTAAAAATTAGCACGAGGGCTAGCCCCGAGTTCTGGATACCTGTCTCAATTGTGAGCGTTCGTCTGTCGAGGCGTGGCAGCTTAAATAACGAGGCGATGGAGAAGCCGGTTATGAGCGCAAGTAGGTTGTGAATAAATACTATGAGAAGAATGAAGTGTATATAGTCTAAAAAGAAGTTTAAATTTGATGTTAAGGCAACCGCTATAAAACCGAAAAAAACGAGGAGTGAAATCCTTTTTAGCGGTTTAATAAATTTTTTGGTTGTTTCAGGAAATTTATGTGCAAACCATATACCTAGCACAATTGGGATGCCCAGAAGTATGAATACGGTTTGCATCATCTCCCAAATATCAATCCTAATGGGGATAATCATATCTGCTGTGCCTGAGTATAGGCTTCCCCAAAGTGCAAAGTTTAGGGGTGTTAGCATTATTGCTGAGAGGGTGGCAAAGGCAGTGAGGCTAACCGATAGTTCAACGTTGGCTTTGGCTAAAGATGAAATGAAGTTTGATATGTTTCCGCCGGGGCAGGCTGCAACCAGAATCATACCGAGGGCTACGCTTGGCGTGGGTTTAATGAGCAGAACAAGTAAGAAGGTTAAAGCCGGGAGCGCAACAAACTGGGATAAGATTCCTACTATGGCCGATTTAGGTTTTAGGAGTATTTTTCTAAAATGCTTAACTTTTATTTCAAGGGCAACGCCAAACATTATAAAGGCAAGTGTTATATTCATAAACATAAGTCCGCCCTTGCTAAAGTTTAGCTTAATCCAATCGAGTATTTCCATTTCAATCTTAATGTGCATCTGCACATCCCTAACCTTGCTTTGGCTTAGTTCTACCCGATGTCGATTGGTAAAATATAGGTCAGAACCTTTCTGTATGTCATCGGGTTGGCCGGCTATACGAATGGCCTCGTCACGCTTCATACCTATACGAAGAGGGGCTATGGGACGTTGAGGGGTAACAGTTTTTTTTGATGGCTTAACACGATCCTTTATTCGGATATCAATAATCTCATCGTTTGAAATTACTATTTGGTCACTTCCATAAAAAAAACGTTCAATTGTTAAACTTTTTGTGGGTTTGCCCGTAATTTTTACAACTTCAACTGAATCCATACCAATGGAAACATCTCTGAGAAGTTTAGAGTAGTTTTGCGACAGCGAAATGGTTGGCAGCGCAGCTAAGAGCACCACACAAATGGCTGCTACTCTATTTACTTTGTGCTTTCTGTAGTATGAGTTTTTCATTAATTGTAGGGTAACAGATTAATAAAGACTGCAAATTAAAAAAAATGACAGAATAACCCTCCGTCATTAGTTATAATATTGTTTACAAAGTGCTAGTATTCTTCGCCCAAAATTTCTCGTAGCAATTTACCTTGCTCTTCATATCCCTTTTTTCCTAGCAGGGCAAACATATTCTTTTTATAGGCTTCAACGCCTGGTTGGTCAAAAGGGTTAACGTCTAATGTATAACCACTTATAGCGCACGATTTTTGAAAGAAGTACATTAAATAACCAAGCCAGTACTCATTAATTTCGGGAATTTCGATGCTCATATTAGGTACTTTACCATCTATGTGGGCCAGTGTAGTGCCCAGCTTTGCCATTCGATTTACATCAGAAAGGCGTTTGCCCGAAATATAGTTTAGCTCATCTAGGTTTGCTGCATCGTGAGGTATTTCCAGTTTCCGCTTGCCCTTTTTTACAGTAATAACCGTTTCAAATATGTGCCTTTCACCTTCCTGAATATATTGTCCTAACGAGTGTAGGTCGGTGGTGAAATCTACGCCAGCTGGGAATATCCCTTTGTTTTCTTTGCCCTCACTCTCGCCAAAGAGTTGTTTCCACCACTCGGTAATGTAATGTAACTTAGGGGTGTAGTTAACCATTATTTCAATATTATACCCATTACCATAGAGTGCGTTGCGAGCAGCTGCGTATATACAAGCCTGGTTTTCGTTTAACGGGATGCTAGGGCCAGTTTGCTCCTCGGCGTCTGTGGCACCGTTAATAATTTTTTGTATATCGAAACCAGCAACTGCAATGGGTAGCAATCCTACCGGAGTAAAAACCGAATACCGTCCACCCACATCGTCGGGGATAATGAATGTGCGATAATTTTCTTGAGTGGCCAGTTCCCTTAACGCTCCTTTTGATGAGTCAGTAATGGCAACAATCCGGGTTGCTGCTTCGGCTTTTCCTACCTTGGCCTCAAGGTGTTGCTTTAAAAGCCTAAACGCAATGGCAGGTTCGGTAGTTGTGCCCGATTTTGAAATTACAATAACTGAGTACGATTTTTTATCGAGTAGTTCGAGCAATTCAGAGTGGTAGTCTTCGCATATATTAAAGCCCGCAAAAATCACTTGGGGAGTATTATCTCCAATGGATTCGGCAAAGTTATGGCTTAGCGATTTAATAATCGATTTTGCTCCCAGGTACGAACCGCCGATGCCTACAACCACTACCACTTCACTTTTACTTCGTAAATCGGTGGCAACCTCCTTAATAGCCTTAATTTGTTTAGGGGTAACCTGTGAGGGTAAGTTTAACCAACCCAGGTAGTTGCTGCCTTTCCCATTACCTGCATACAGTGTTTTCAGGCTTTGCTCTATGGTAGGCATAAGGCTTTGCACTTGATCTTCGGTTGCAAATTGGTATATGTCCTCAATGTCAATTCTCAATGTACTCATATCCGTAGGGGTTTAAATTCGTTTAGAGTAATTTATCAGTCAATATTTTCATTTCAACGGCAGGAGCAATGCCTTCGTATAGTATATTGTAAACCGCATCGCTTATGGGCATATCAATTTTAAGCCGTTGATTAATTTCGTATATACAGTGCGAAGAGTAGTAGCCTTCGGAAACCATATTCATTTCGAGCATTGTGGATTTAACGCTGTACCCTTTGCCAATCATAGTGCCAAAAAGGCGGTTGCGACTAAATTGCGAATAGCAGGTAACGAGTAGGTCGCCAAGGTAGGCCGATGAACTTGTTTCTCTCTCGCTGGGGTACGACTCTCTGAGGAATCGTTTTATTTCGAGCTGGGCATTGCTAACCAAAACGGCTAAAAAGTTATCGCCATAACCAAGACCGTGCGCTATGCCGGTTGCAATTGCATAAATATTTTTTAGCACGGCGCTGTACTCCGTACCGTAAATATCGGTGCTTAATATTGTTTTTATATAGTACGACTCAAGGTACGACGCAACCTCGGCGGCACTCTCTTCCTTTTTACACGAAACGGTTAGGTACGATAGGCGGCTAAGGGCAACCTCTTCGGCGTGCGAAGGCCCGCTTATTACGCCAATATTATCGAATGGAACTTTATGATACTGATTAAAATACTCGGCAATGGTTATGTTGTCGTTGGGTATTATGCCTTTTATGGCAGTAACAACAAACTTTTGGCTTAATGACTTGGTAAGTGGCTCTAGCCATACCTTTAGAAAGGCAGATGGTACCACAAAAATTATGATATCGGACTTTTCTACAACCTCATTAATATCGCTACTAATGTATAGATTGTTGAGGTTGAATTTTACCGAGCTTAAATAGTTCGGATTGTTACTATGGGTTTTAATGCTATTGATAATACTGGGCTCGCGGATATACCAGTTTACCTTATCAAAATTTTCATGTATGATTTTGGTAATGGCCGTTGCCCAACTTCCGCTTCCAATAATGCCAATGGTTTTCTTTGCGTTCATAAGTAATTATTAGCTGTTTGTCCGGGGTCTTCGATGGAAAAAATAGAATCCCTCTTTTTGCAGTTATGTTCAGCTAAGGTAGGGATTATTTTGTTAGATTGTAATTTTGCTTGCCATTGATTGCTCCTAGCTTCTTTAGATAAAAATGTACAGGCAAGCTCGTTTACAAAAGGCTAAAACAACAATTTTATTCCGACACAGCATAGCGCATTTGCAGGCAGGCTAAAAGGCACTGTACCTTTGGTAAATAAGTTATTGCAAAGCAGCTGTTTAGTCGCCGTTCCCTGTTATTGCTCGTTGGTCAATGTGTTTGTCTCCGAAAAATCATCATCGTATTCATCTAGCATATCGTAAAAGTGTTGTATATCTTTTACTCTAAGTTGTACAGTGGATACACCTCGATACGTATTTTCGCCAATGCTGTAGCATACGCTAAAAGCTGACCCTTTTTTTATCTTCTTGTAATGTGAAGCCATTTGAAAGGCAATTCCTGGGAATACTTTGGGACTATCCTCCTGAATTAGTGATAGCTTAAGGTGGTTAAGCTCGTTGCCAACCAATCGGCTATCTCCCGAATCGTAAACATTTTCGGTTACAAATGATGGCGACATATTACCGGGCCCAAAAGGTTGAAATTGCTTTAATATTCGGTAGAATTTATCATCTATATCGTCAAAGTTTAGCTTTGCATCAATATCAATTTGCGGAATAAGCATTTCGGGTTCTATGTGTTCGCTTACATACTGCTCAAACCGCTGTGTAAAAAGCGGAACATTTTCAACCTTCATAGTAAGCCCGGCGGCATACATATGCCCGCCAAAGTTTTCGAGTAAATCGGCACAAGCCTCAACGGCTTGGTATAGGTCAAAATTGGGTACCGATCGGGCAGAACCCGTTGCAAAACCATTAGATTCGGTTAGCACAACGGTGGGCCTAAAGTAAGTTTCAATAAGTCGAGATGCCACAATGCCCACTACGCCTTTGTGCCATTCGGAATTATATAGCACCGTTGTTTTTTTGTTTTGCAGGGCGGGGTCGTCAGCAACAATTTTAAGAGCTTCTTGGGTTATGCTTCTGTCAACAAATTTCCGGTCGTTATTACACGAGTTTATCGCCGAGCCCATTTCAAATGCGGCGGAGTCAGTTTCGGCGCAAAGCAGGTCAACGGCAGATTTTCCTGATTCCATTCGGCCTGCGGCATTAATTCGCGGTCCAATACGAAAAACAATATCATCAATGGCTATGTTGTGCCTTTCAATGCCAGCCAGCTTAATAATTGCTTTTAGACCGCGGCTAGGAGCATTGTTAAGTTGAATTAAGCCAAAATGCCCCAATATCCTATTCTCATCGATAACCGGAACGATATCTGAGGCTATGCTAACAGCAACCAAATCAAGGAAGGGGTATATCTCATCAAGCGAGATACCCTTAAACTGGCAAAATCCTTGTACAAGTTTAAACCCTACTCCACAACCAGAAAGTTCCTTAAATGGGTAGTTACAATCGGGCTGCTTGGGGTCCAGTACAGCAGCGGCCTGCGGAATTAGATCGCCAGGTAAATGGTGGTCGCAGATAATAAAATCTACCCCTTTTTGCTTGGCATACTCAATTTTTTCAACGGCTTTTATGCCACAGTCTAGGGTAATAATTAGCGAGTAGTTATGCTCAATGGCATAGTCTATTCCGGCGTACGATATACCGTATCCTTCGGCATACCTGTCGGGAATGTAGTTGTTTATATCCTTTGTGTATTTACGCAAGAACGAGTAAACTAGCGCCACAGCCGTGGTTCCATCCACATCGTAATCGCCGTAAACTAAAATTTTCTCACCCGACTCCAGCGCCTGGTCAATTCGGATAACCGCCTCTTGCATTCCTTTCATAAGGAATGGGTCGTAGAGATCTTTAAGAGCAGGCCTAAAAAACTTTTTTGCCTGCTCAAAGTTCTCAATTCCTCTTTGCACTAGCAGGTCGGCTAAAACCTTGTTTATGTTTAGAGAGGCCATTAAACTCTCTACCGTGCTGGGGTTGCCAGCTTCTTTATAATTCCATTGCTTTTTCATCAAAACTAATAAGTAGTGCTCTAGGCAAGGCTAATTGGCCTTTTTTTGATGCTCCTTGTTTGGCAGGTTAAACGTTACCTTTGTACTATTGTAGCCTACTAAACTTATTATTAAAAATACGAACAACTACTCTGTAAAAACTAAGCCATATTTAAAACTCAACCCTTTGTTGATTAGCGTCATAAATATTTTCACTAGCTCCCTCATATTTCAAAACGTTTTCTTTTAACGTTAGGTTAAAAAACTCAAAATTAAAAGCTGGATATGTGTTAATTTTATCGAAGCCAGTGTAAATTATGCTGCTATCAGCATAGTTAATTGGGTATGTTACCCTATTTTTTTTAGACGTTTGATTGGTTTTATTGAGCGTGTAGATATGCTGATAATCAGATGGTAGTATATACCAAAAAAACGCTTGCTCGCCAATGTTACGTTGCGATAACAAATTAGCAAACAGCACTTCCTGGTAATCCCAAGCCTTTGTATATTTAACTATGCCAAGGTTTTGGTGTTTTATGGGTTGCATTTATATGTTGATATTTTTTTTTCATCGCTAATGTAATGCACCGAACTTTGTTTATATTTCTGTGCAGGTTTGTTTCATCGGTTTGCAGGCTGTGACTTTTAGCAATTCGGCTCACTTTAGCATCACACCTTATGTTTGTGGCGAATCTAGGGCTTTTAAATGCTAAAACTCTCTCTCTACCTTCGATGCTCACAATAACGCCTACCGAAATCATTTATAATCAGTATACAAAAGTAGTAAATTGTATCGTGTTTATGGTGATTTTCTGAAACTATTAGGGAAACATAATACTAATGCTCGCTTTTATAGCGAGTTACAATTACTTGCAGAATTAAACTATAGCTTAATATTTTCTCCTGCCACCGCAAAGTATTGTAATCATTATTCAGTATAGTTTCGTCCATACTTCTCTTGTTCAAAAGAGTATGTGCAATCGAATGCTTCTCCTTAAAAATTTGCTACCTTTGCAGTTAAATTTTCAAAATTTCACAAATTATGTTAGAACATAGCGAACAAGAACAGTTACGCCGTGCATCTTTGGTTGAGATGCGTAAACTTGGCATAGACCCATACCCTGCAGCGGAGTTTCCAGTAACCCATTCGTCACAGGATATTATTGACAATTTCGATTCGTTTTGCGATAAAAAAACCGAGGTTTGCCTCGCTGGCCGTATTATGACTCGCAGAATTATGGGAAACGCATCGTTTTTCGAAATTCAGGATGAGAAGGGTAGGATGCAGGTGTATATTCGTCGAGACGATATTTGCCCCAGCGATGATAAGACCTTTTATAACACAGTTTTTAAAAAACTCTTAGATATTGGAGATATTGTTGGGATAAAAGGGTTCGCTTTTAAAACCCAAATGGGCGAAATGTCGGTTCATACACAGGAACTAACCGTGCTAGCAAAATCATTGCGTCCTCTTCCTATTGTTAAAGAAAAGGATGGACAAACTTTCGATGCTTTTACCGACCCAGAACAGCGTTACCGCCAGCGTTATGTGGATCTAGTTGTGAACCCTAAGGTACGTGAAACCTTTATTATGCGCAGCAAAATAGTGAATACGATGCGCGAATTTTTTAACTCAAAGGGGTACCTTGAGGTAGAAACACCAATATTGCAGCCAATTCCTGGAGGAGCGGCTGCCCGGCCTTTTATTACTCACCATAATGCTTTAGACGTTGAACTTTACCTTCGTGTTGCCAATGAACTTTACCTAAAACGCCTAATAGTTGGTGGCTTCGATGGTGTTTATGAATTTGCAAAAGACTTTCGGAATGAGGGGATGGACCGAACACACAACCCCGAGTTTACCGTAATGGAAATATACGTGGCCTACAAGGACTATTTTTGGATGATGAATTTTACCGAGGAGATGATTGAACGTGTGGCGTTGGCTTTGCACGGCACAACTCGTGTAACCCTTGGTGATAAAGAGTTAGATTTTAAGCGTCCGTTTCGAAGGGTTAGCATGACCGATGCCATAAAGGAGTATACTGGTTACGATATTACGGGCAAAACCGAGGAAGAACTACGTAAAAAGTGTAGGGAGCTAAATATTGAAGTTGACGAGACAATGGGCAAGGGAAAACTTGTTGATGAGCTATTTGGGGAGAAGTGTGAGCATCATTTTATTCAACCAACATTTATTACCGATTACCCAATCGAGATGTCGCCACTGTGTAAGCGCCATAGAACCAACCCCGACCTAACCGAGCGTTTTGAACTTATGGTAAACGGCAAGGAACTTTGCAATGCCTACAGCGAGCTTAACGACCCCATTGATCAGCTAGAGCGTTTTCAAGAGCAAATGGGACTTAGCGAAAAGGGCGATGATGAGGCTATGTTTATTGACCATGATTTTGTGCGTGCGTTGGAGTATGGTATGCCAACCTGCTCGGGCATGGGTATTGGCATTGATCGGCTAACCATGCTTATGACTAACCAGTCGTCAATTCAGGACGTGCTTTTCTTTCCACAGATGAAGCCAGAGCCTAAATCGCGTAAGGATTCGCCTGAGGCCTTTGCAAAACTAGGTATTGCGGTAGAGTGGGTGCCTGTTTTACAAAAAATGGGTCATACAACCGTAGCCTCTCTAAAAGGGCTAAAGGCTGGTAAACTTTTTAACGATATTTGTGGATACAATAAGAAGAATAAGTTGGGCTTAAGTAATCCAACTATCGAAGAGGTTACTCAATGGATTGAAGAGTAGTTTCTATATAATGAAATAATGATTATTGCCGATACGCTAGCGTATCGGCAATTTTTTTTTAAACAGATGTAATCATTTTGGTTACACAAGCATACACAAATCTCTTTTTCAAAATGTTAAGAAAAGGAGTTGAGCGGATGCTAAGAGTTATTCAACATTAATTCCAACACCCTTTAAATCGGCCCAGAAATTTGGGTACGATTTGGATACTACCCTCGGGTTTTCCACAGAAACCCGACACCCCTTTACAGCGAGTGCTGCTAGCGGCATTATTATCCGATGATCGTCAAGCGGTTTAAATTCAACTACCTTGTTTTTAGGTATTGATGCCTTCCCATTGAAAATCATAGTTTTGTGAGTGCCTCGTTTTTCGATGGTAAGTACGGCGCCAACCTTTTTTAGCTCCGACTGAAGCGTCATTATCCTTTCAGGTTCAAGGCAGTCCATCAATTCAATCCCTGCAAACCGGAATGGTAGGTTTAGGGCTACACTGGTGGTAACCATTGTTGGGATTAGATGAGGGTTATTTGAGAAATCATAAATAAACTCTTTGAGTTTACGCTTAATTTTGGTGAGTTTTACTCCCGAATCGGTTGGTGTTGTTTTTACACCAAGAGGTTCAAAAAGTTCTTTAACAATAGCATCACTTTGCACACTATCGGGCTCAAGTCCGTTAATTAAGAGTTCTGTTTTATCAGCAATGGCAGCCATTTGGTACCAGTAACTTGCCGAAAGCCAATCGGCTTCAACGGTCATGGGTGACTCATCGTTCAATTCGTGCTCAATAAGCATTTCATCCTCATTCCAGTTGGTGTTAACCCCTAGGTACCTCAGTAATTTCAGGGTCTGCTTAATGTATGGCGAGCTAATAATTTGATTTTTGAGTTCAACCGCTTCATCCGATGATAGGGTGGGTGAAATTAGGAGCGAGGTTGAAATAAATTGACTGCAAATAGTTGCATCAACTCGTGTAATAGGCCCTTTTATGCCCTTACCAATTATTTTAAGTGGCGGAAATTCCTCACGTACAATATACTTAATATTTATGCCCTGTTTTTGGAGTAAATCAATTACATCGCCAACGGGTCGACTATGCATTTCTGCTGAACCGGTTATAATCCAGTCTCCTTTAAAATAGATTAAAAATGCTCTCATCAAACGGATGGCCTTGGCGGGTTGACCGGTATTAAGGTTAAACTTACCCTTTCGAATTTCTTTGTCAAAAAGTTTAACGGATTCCTTTTCGGAGATTGATTTAATGTCGAATTTTGAATTCTTCAGCGCATTTATTGTAATGTCTCTATTGCTAATGTTCTTAGAGGGCGATAGAGTTACAGTGCCGAATAAATCACTTTTCGGCTTGGATAGTGTGTACGTTTCCATAGCTATAATTTTATGTTTGTCCCAACAACGCTCAAAGTTATCAAAAAAGGTTGTACGACATAGGAAAATGACGTATATTTTGACCACGCTAAGTGATACAATCTGTAAATGTGTAACTTAGGGGTTTGGTTTTAACGAGCTGTTTTATCTCTATTCGGATGTTTATCGAATAAGGTAGCAATAATTGGTTAAATATCAGTTTATGAAATACAGATCATTTAAATTTCTGACTAAACGAAGAATAGAGGCTGGTGTATTCTTAATTGTCTTCTTCGGAACGTTCTCCCTTATTGGGAACAGAATGGGCTTGGCAAACATGCTCAACACAATTATGCAAACCTCGTATAGCCTGTTAATCGACACTGTTTTTTACATTATGGCTATAACAGTACTATCGGGTGCTTTGGGCAAGCTGTTAACCGAGTTTGGGGTGGTTCGTTTACTCGAGGTAATGTTGAAACCATTAATGAAGCCAATTTTTAACTTGCCAGGCGTTGCGGCGCTGGGTGGGTTGCTTACGTTTTTATCAGATAATCCTGCAATTATTAGCCTTGCAAACGAAAAGCATTTCAACAAATATTTTAAAAAGTACCAATTTATATCTCTTACCAACTTCGGAACAGCCTTCGGAATGGGGCTGGTTGTAATAATTTTTATGGCTGGTAGGGGTTATGGTTTTGCTGCTATTATCGGGTTAGTAGGTGCTGTAATTGGAAGCATTATTTCCACAAGATTAATGCAACGGTTCACCATTAAGCTGTATCCCGAGTTAGAAACGGAGCAAGTTCAAGGTGGTGATGAACAACAGATTTCATTTAAATCTGAAGGGAGTGTTTTTTTTAAGAGGATTAAACTCAATACTCGATGGGGGTAAGCTGGGGGTAGACCTCGGCCTCGCCATTATTCCGGGTGTACTAATTATTTCAACATTTGTTATGATGCTTACCTTTGGCCCCGGCGCCGATGGTTACTCCGGGAAAGCTTATGAGGGTATAGCTTTGCTACCTCACTTGGCGCAAAAAGTTAACTTTATATTCGATTGGCTTTTCGGCTTCAAAAACCCTGAGCTAATTGCTTTCCCAATAACTTCTCTTGGGGCGGTTGGTGCTTCGCTTGGTTTAATCCCAAAGTTTCAGAATGCTGGATTAATCGACGGTAATGCCATAGCCGTATTTACCGCAATGGGTATGTGCTGGAGTGGATTTTTGAGTACTCACACAGCAATGCTCGATTCGCTAGGCTACAGAAAACTTACAGACAAAGCGCTTCTTTCGCATACTATAGGTGGGCTTCTTGCCGGAATATCAGCACACTGGATTTTTTACTTTATAAGCATGCTGTTTTAAATCACATTATTCATTAGAATATTTGAAGCTAAAACTTTTGCTGTTGAGCTCTCTATCCAATATTGCATCTGCAAAAGTTTTTAATGATATCGTACCAAGTAAATACAGGCGTTTTGGAGGAGGGCTTGTATAAATTCGGGGTAAAGATATTCTTGAAAAGCAAAACAATGGGTTGAACTTCATGTACGAAATTCAACCCAAATGTAATTAACGAATTGTTATGGTAGGTACTAAAGGAGCATTTTAAAATTTCACAATATACCCAGCCTTTATTGTTATTGCTCTGAATTTAAAGCTTGGTGTATTATTGGTTTTGGTGATGGCTTTAGCGTCGTAGCTACTTCTGAGTCCTATTGCAAAGGCTCTCTTCTCTGACCTTTCCCAGCGAATACCTATTTCGGCTACGCCACCAATCTTATAGATGTCTCCCAACGAAAAACTTGTTTCTTGTGTGGGTGGGAGAGTAGCGCTGGCGGGGGCAATAAGTTGTTGCTTGTAAACCATGCTTAAGTTTGGGCCTAAACACCCGTAAAGAGAAAGTTTTTCATTTTGGGTAGTCTTCCGAAAGCAAAAAAGTAGTGGAATTTCAAGCGCCTCAGAGTAGGCTCTCACATTATTTATGCTTCCAATACTTGTTTCTGCTGAGCGGCGTGTAAAGTTTAGCTCGGGCTGTATGTAAATTGATTTTGTACTTATTGGTATGCTAAGGGTAAGGCCAAAATCTAAATCGTTAGATAAGGAGGTGTTATAATACTCCGCTCTGCTGTTTGTTGTTGTATATCCTGTAGACCCCATGGTAAGGCCCATCTCTAATTGTTGTGCGAAGCTGGTTGTTGAAATAACAAGCAGTAACAGGAATAATAAGGTTCTGTTGAACATAGCTATTGAGTTTAACGGGCTAGTGTTGTGACATTTCTAAAGAAGCGGCAGCCCCAAGTACAACTCCTCCTATAACCCCTCCGCCTACGCCAGCACCCACAGCTGCTCCAATTGCATCGGCTATGGCGATTTCCCACCATTTTGCTTTTGACGTATCTTTATATTCTTTCCAAAGGTTATAACTAGAGTAAATAACCGAAGTAAAAGATAGTACGGCCTCTTTTTCGTTTTCAGATAATGATTTATCGTTCATAACCTGATTGTTAACACTAATAATTCTTGCTACAAAAGATTCGTAGGAACCATAGTCTAACTCATTAACAATAGAATCATAATATTGGCGTTGTTTTGGATTTACGATGCTGTCACATATTAGCATGTCGATAGATTTTGAATAGTTGAAATCTCCGTACTTTTCGGCTAATTCACCAAGTTTCGAAATATCATTAGATTTTGATGTTGTGTAAGCAGGCATATCTTTATCCTTGTGCAGCTCAGCTGCAAACTTATCAATAAAGTAGCTCATTTTGCCTTGCTTGTATGTATTCATATTTGCATATACAATCTCATTGTGTTTAACACCCACAATATTTAAGGGGTTATCTGAAATTTTTTCAAGGATTTCCGGTGTTTCATCCTGTAAAAGTGACTGTTTTTGGCAAGAAATGTTAAATACTAAAGAGAGAAAAAAAATAGTAGAAATTAGTTTTGTGCTTTTCATTTTACTAATGTTTTAAGTTATTAATCATTTAGCTGTTGTCTATTTAGTCTAATTAGGCAATATGTACACTATTTGTTTATAGTTAAGAGGTTAACCACCACTTAGTGGTTACACCGTATCCTTTTTTTGTACCTTTGTCATCTTACCTCCTTTCTTTTTTGTTAGGAGCGTGCAAAGGGGAAGCGTTGGCTGGTAGGCTGTTGGCTTCCCCTTCTTTTGTCCCTTTGGTTTGTTTTGAGTAATTGCTTTAAACGCATTTGCAAAACAAATGTATGAAAAAAAAGCTTC
>JBBACY010000048.1:0-22784 GCA_041656735.1 Bacteroidales bacterium
TAAGCACAAGGCCTAGCACGCCAAAAATAAGACTTCGGTAAAATATGGCATTCGCTTTCTTCATGACAACCTTAACTGGTGCTTCAATAGCCAAAGTCCAAGTAAATGGGCTGTTACCAATCACTATTGGTACCATCGCTACTATGTAGTCATTGCCATCGTAAGGATTTTTGTACTCAAACGAGTCGTACTCCCTGTTATGGGTAGTACGAATTGCTTTATCGAATATGGTGGTATCAGCCTTTAAACTAGGTAGTAGCTTCTTGCCTATCAATTCTTTATTGGTATGGGCCACAACGGTGCGATCATCGGCTAAGAGGTATGAAACGGTTCCGTCAAAGGGCATTATTTCTGAAATAATATTCCCCATATTCTCCAAACTAATGTCTATACCAATAACGCCAATAAATTCACCGTTTCTTCGTATTGGTGCCATTATTGAGGTCATCAAAATATTAGCTAATTCCTCGGTGTGCACATCATAGTATGGTGTCCAAATCTCTTCAATATTACGTTTACGCGAATGGTAATATTGGTTATCGATATCGAGATTGTTCATATCGGTTTTCTGTCTTACCACCTCAATGCTATCACCTTTTCTTACGTATACATTCCTATAACGACCATTTTTCAGGTTGTAAGTCGGGTCAAACGCTCTAATCTCCCATACCTGCCAAACCGATAAAATATCGGGGTTGCCTTCAAGCCATGCGTAGCACAGCTGATCGTAAAAGAAGTTTCTATCCTCCTCATTAATATACTGGTAACGATTGTAAATATCTCGGTATGCCGTTGAAACCTCCATTAGTTTTCCCAAATCATACTCAATCAGGTTCTTATTCTCGTATGAGGTATGCTTGATAACTTCAGCCGAATCGCTATACGAATTGCTTCTGAAATTTGTACTCAAGTATGCCAATGCTACACCATAAATAAGTGTAAAAGCACCGAGTATTGATGCGAGTAAATTTATTTTTAAACTTTTTCTAAAATATTTAATCATAATCTTTATTTTTTAAAAAAGTAAAATTTATTTAGTCAAATAAACACATTTTAAATCATATTATTGCTAAAAGTCTTGAACAACTAAGGGTAACAGTGATATATATCAATTTTTAATATGCGCATCAAATTATGGAGACAAGCATCTAAAAACAAGCAACTTTTCACCATTATAGCCCTGTAGGTATTAAAACACAAAATAACAACGCTTATAAAACAAGTAACTAGCGAGCAGAAAGAGATAATATTTTTTGCACTAATTATTAAAAGAAAACCCTCATATTCACTTCGTACTATGAGAGTGATATGAGGGAGTTTTAGAATTTCCTAAATTGTATGCTGCAATTGCACGTGATATTTAAATACCATCTAGTAGGTTAAGTTCGTCAATATTCATTGATTTTGAGAGCATTGAAATTGTTTTCAGGTTAATATTAGAGCCTCGTATGGAGATAAGCACATTGTCATCTCCACCAACCACCAGCAACAGTTCTATCACTTTGCCTTTGCTTTCCTTTATTAAAAAGGTGAGGTTTTGTCCCTCCTCCCTAATAATCATAAGTTCCTTATAGTCTTTCGAAGGCAAATCTCTCATAATTTCGCGATGAAAATCCACCCCTTTCGAAGTTTCTGTTGTTAAGATTTTAATTCCAGAAATCCCCTTTACTGCGTTTTCAAACTCGGGATTATCGGTATTAATATTCGAAAACAAAGTAAACATATACTCGGAAATAAATATTGAAGTATACCCCTCTTTACCCGAATATTTTTCGAATAGCCTATCAACTGGGGATTCCTGAGCAAAAGTTACTCCAAAAAACAGTACTAGTATTATGGAAATGGTTACTCTTTTCATAATTATTTGCGTTTGTTTTCGTTAGCTAATTCGGACTCAAATATATGTTTCAAAATTGGCATTTGCCTTGGTTTGTCAATTAATTTTATGTCCATAACATGCTGTAAATTTTTAGGTAGCTCATTCATTGGCTGTAAGAGTTCAACCGGCATCTTAAACTTTTCTATGGGTTTCATTCCGTTTTGTACCACGTTTATTTTTGAGCCCACCAATGCTAAAACTCTTTGGGTTTCTTGCATAGCGATATATGGGTCGCCATATGTGTCAACCATCTGAACGTTAACGGTTGATTGTTGAGTTATAAACCAAGTTGCAACTATTGCCACAATAACTGATGCTGCTGCTACCCAAACTGAATAAGTTTTAAACGCTTTACCCTTTTGGGCTTTTCGCAATTCGAATCGGTTTATGGCCTGTTGCATTTCATACTCAATTGCAGCATTAGAAGTTGATAATGAATTTTCGGCATTCTGAAATAGTTGCTTGTCTGCTTGTAAATCTTTTGGCACATCGTTAGTAGCAAAGAATTTACGCAGAATTTTTTCTTCTTCCAACGAGGTTAACCCATCATAGTACTTCTCCAGTAAAACCTTAACTTGTTTAATGCTTCTCATAGTTCTGCGTTGTTCGAATTATTTTTTTCAAAAAACTCTCTTAACCTTCTTCGTGCGCGCGAAAGAGTTACCCTAGTGGTTTCTGGGTTCAGGTTTAGCTGCTCTGCAATTTCAATAAATTCAAGGCACTCAATATCTCTAAGGCGAAACACTTGTTGTTGTATTTCGGGTAAACTCTTTAGTGCCGCTTCGAAGTTTTGCAACCTTTCGTCGGTATACACCGGGTTCGATGGATAAATCTCTGTGCTAACTTTTTGCTCTATATTCTCAATTGGTACGGTTTGCTTGCGTAGCCTTAGCCTATCTATGCAGCTATTTCTAGTAATAGTTGCGGCATAGGCTTCAAGGTTCTGCACATCCATCAGTTTGTCTTTGCCCGTCCAAAGTTTTACGTATACATCCTGTAAACAGTCCTTAGCTTCGTGAGTATTGCTGAGCAATTTTATGCATATGCTATACAGTTTACTACTTAATGGTATAACTAATTCTTCAAACTTGCTTTCAGTCATTGGTTTACCCAGCTAACGTATATACTATTTGATAAAAGTTTCACCAAATTTAATAAAAATTGCTTTGTGCATAACAGTATCAGTCTCAATCTTCTTTTTAAAACAAGTAAAACAATAAATAGGCCTTTTAAGTGTTCTTTAAAACGAACTGACTGATTGAAGACGCAACTCCACCAGATTAGTCGATGGAGTTACGAATTCACACCTATTTTCATTCCTCTAGTTTCTTAAGAAGAGACATTTTATTAGCACCTGTTCCAAAAGATGCAGTATTTGCCAGGCCCGAGAGTTCATTAAGCGTAAAGTTACCAGAAATTGAAATTAACACCTCTTCGCTGTCGTCAATTGCCAAAAGAATTAAGTCCGTTACGGTCTGGCCCTTCTTCTGAATAAAAAAATCTACTTTTTGCTTTCCATCTACCACATTCATAATATTAATGTAATTCACGTTATCAACCTGTCTCCTAACCTCGTCTGTAAAGCCAATCGCTTTTTTCTCTGACACTAATATCCTTAAAGAGCTTAACTTTTCTGTTAAGGTCTTAATGTCGCTATCGCTATCATCGACAAACGTGAGCAACTTAAAAAGTTGCGGAGTAATAACAACCGAAGTAAATCCGGTTTTACCTGCATATTTTGCAAAAACATCATCGATAAATGCCTGCCCGAATGTTATGTGGCCAGCAGCCACAAGTAGCAACACGATTATAATACGTTTCATCTTGTTGTGTTTTTAGTTTAGATTATAATTTTGGGAGTTAACCCTGTTTGTACTATTATGACGAACAAGTTCATTTTTTGTAACACATTTTGAATTTATTTTTTAAAAAAAATCGTAAAGCACACATTATCAACTAAATAAAACTAAATGAATTTAACTTTTCAAAATACTTTGGAGAAACGATAGATACGAAGCTAATACTCACTGCTCATCAATGTTATAGAAATATGAAAAATAAAATTATTTGTTGTCATAAGCACCTGTTAACTAATGCATTTTAGCACAAAGGGTAAAATAAAGGAAAAAAACACCCCGTAATGCTTGTTATAAAAAATAAAAAGCTTTAGTTTTGCAGCGCTTTTGATATTTAGAGGCACAGGAATGGCAACCAAACAATCAATACATTAAGTATGCCAAGGGACGTTAAAGTCCTTTTTTTTTTCAAATAATGATTCAGTAGCTCAGTTGGTAGAGCACATCCCTTTTAAGGATGGGGTCCTGGGTTCGAGCCCCAGCTGGATCACAAAGTTTCAGGTATTTTAATTATCGATTCAGTAGCTCAGTTGGTAGAGCACATCCCTTTTAAGGATGGGGTCCTGGGTTCGAGCCCCAGCTGGATCACAAAAAAAGCAGCCATTTAGGCTGCTTTTTTTATTCTTTTTATGTAAAAAAATTACAATTGCGATTCAATACATACATAGGGAATTTTCAATCCACTAAATTCAAATAGTTCTTCACCCGATTCCCTCATTTCCTCATCATCCTCTTCGTAGTGCCATTCAACAAATAGATTGCATCCAATACCTTTAAACTCGTAAATTTTTTGGAGTAAAGTTATTAAATACTTATACGTTGCCGAGTTAAAATACCTAAAGAAAAAAACAATCTTCAAGTCCCTACTCTCATCTTTGGCTATTAGTTCTGCTTTAAAATCGTCAAGCCAGGCCAGTATTGGTTCAAAATATTTTGTCACATTCTCTGGATGACAAATACCTTTAATTGATAGAATATTACTATCGGGGTTTAGTATTACCTCTGGCGAATCTTTACGCGGCTTAATGTGCAGCTTCTTCATTTACAAGTATTTATTGAATAGTTATTCTACTTTAGGTACAAATTCGAATGGAATATTTAACAACTCTGAAAACTCCTCACCCGCCTCTTCAAGTTCCATATCAGACTGCGGATACTTCCATATAACCTTAACCTGCTTACCATCGCTTTGCAAGTTGCGAAGTTTTGAAAGTATAATGATAATCATTTTAGATGAGGCAGTATTAAAATAGTCGAAATCTACTAGGAAGTCAGTTTGATTATTAGGCTGCTGCAAATATAAATCGAACCATTCAATTATTGGGGAGAAAAACTTTTTAGCATCCTCGGGTAGGCATTTACCTTGCAATACAAAAGTACCTTTACCCTTGTCGAAAATTACCTTTGGGGTTATCTCTGTTGGTTGAATACAAAGTACTTCCATTAATTATGACTTTTAAAATGGTGGCTCCAGCAAAACACAGGATTAGGGTTACTCTGAAACTGGTTGATAACTAATAAAGTTAAAAGGAACTTCAACTATATCGGCATAATCTTCACCAGCATCTTGCATATCCTCATCATCATCCTGGTAATACCAATCAACAACCACACTAAAACCCTTGTCGAGTATCTCCTTAAACTTCTCGAATATCTCAAGAATCATCTTTGATGAGGCTGTGTTGAAATAATCCATCTTTACCTTAAGGTTGGTCTCCTGATTAGGGACTTTCGCATACTCTGCTACCCAATCGATAATTGGATAATAAAACTCTTTCACGTCCTCAGGCAATGACTTACCCGAAATGGAGAACACTCCTGATTCCTTATCGAAGGTAACATCTGGGGTTTCTTGGGTGCCCTTAATGCTAAGTGACTTCATTTAATATAAATTTAGTTTGAATGTTAAAATCTAACCATACTTTAACAAATTTAAGCATAAAGATATAAAAAAGCAAGGTAGACTGAATGAATAAAGTTAAGAAAAAAACTCATCTCTTTATCAAAACCAAAAATATTTAACTAACTATTTCTTTTTTAAGCTGCTTAACCCAGCCACTTACCCGTTCTTTATTTAGCTTATTTTGATTCTCAAAATCGAGAATAAGCCCTACAAAACTATCGTCAGATAAAGCTTTTGAAGCTTCAAAAGTATATGTTTTGGTGCTTGTTTTGCCAATAATTTGTGCGTGTGAACTTTCGAGCACCTCAGCAAGTAACCCCACGGCATCTCCAAAATTCTCGGAATAGTTAACCTGGTCGCCATTTCCAAAAAGGGCAACCTTCGTGTTTTTTAGGTCTAAATCCTCCACAGCCGAAACCATCTCATCCCAGTAGCTGGGTAGTTCCCCATCAAACCAAGTGGGTACTCCGAGGATAAGCAGATCATACTTATTAAATACGTTGGGCTCAATGCTCTCAACATCTAAATCATCTATGGGAGATTCAAAGGCTTCGGATATCATTTTAGCCACCTTTGTTGTTTTGTTTGTTTTGTGGCTATATATTATTGCTGTTTTCATTAGATTGTTTTTTAGGATTTAGTACTTGGCAAGTTCTTTAGCAGCATCAAGAATTTTATTGGTGTTTGGGAGAATAGCCGCTTCAAGTATACGATTAAAGCCAACGGGCGTAAAAGTGGAACCAACCCGCTTTATTGGCCCATCGAGGTACTCAAAAGCCTCATCGGCTATCAGGGCTGCAAGTTCGCCTCCAAAGCCTCCAAACACCTTATCCTCGTGAACCACTAATGCTTTACCCGTTTTTTTTACCGATTTAAGAATAGATTCCGTGTCGAGTGGCACCAAGGAGCGAAGATCAAGCACCTCTGCGCTAACGCCCGTATCTTCATATAGTTTTTCTGCTGCTTCTAAAGACATATGCGTTGTATTACCAAAGGTAATAATCGATATATCGGAACCCTCTCGCCGAACCTTCGCCTTACCGAATGGTACTTCAAAATCATCGGGAATTGGAGTTGCTGCCTTGGGTGCATTGTATAGTGCTTTAGGTTCGAGAAACAGTGTCATACCTCTAGATCGCATACTTGTTCGCAAAAGACCGGCTGCATCATCGGCAAAAGAGGGATAAACAATGCGAACACCAGGTATTGAAGCCAAAGCCCCCTCGATATTTTGCGAATGGTATAACCCCCCGCCAATGTAGCCTCCGCTTGCAAGACGTATTGTAATATTTGGAACAAACTTACCGTTGGAACGCCAGTAATCGTGGGACGAGTCAACATACTGCTCCATAGCTGGCCAGAAGTAATCGGCAAATTCAGCACCCTCAACCACTATTCTTATTTTTTCGTTAAAACGGCTCATACCATTTGCTGTACCCAGAATGTAATCCTCGGCAATGGGTCCGTTAAAAATACGCCCTATGCCAAACTCTTGCTGCATTCCTTTAGATACGTTGAAGATTCCACCTTTATCTTTATTCGCCATATCTTGACCCCACATAAAGGTATCGGGATTATCTCTAAATTCGGCCTTCAGTGTTTCGTTCAACGCTTCAATTATTTTTTTTTGCTCTCCCTTGTGCGAATGCAATCCCAAAGGATACTTCACTGAGACATATGGCTCGGGTGTAACAAAATCGAAAATTGATTCTGGCTTTGGATCGGGTGCCGCCAGGGCTGCCTTGTGAGCAGATTTTACTATTTGTTTTACCTCTTCGTCTATTGCGGTAAGTTCATCCTCGGTAAATCGACCGTATTTTATAAGCATACGCCTATACTTGGCAAAAGGATCGGCATTTTCAACATACTGCATCTCGTTATTATCGCGGTAAAGATCATGTCGATCTGAGTTTGAGTGTGAATGAATGCGTACGCAATTGGCTTGAACAATAGAGGGCATTTGATTCTCGAGAGTCCATTCCTTGGCCTCCTTTAGGGTATTCATGGAGTCGAAAACATCCTTTCCGTTGCAATGAAATATTTTAAGATTTTTAAACCCTGAAAAGTTATTGGCAACCTTCCGGTTGGCAGTTTGATCCTCTTTAGGAACAGATATTCCATATCCATTATCCTGTAATACAAAAATAACGGGCAACTTCTCGTTTGATGCCCCATTAATTGCCTCATAAACATACCCTTCGGACACGGACGATTCTCCCTGTGAACTAAAAACCACCCCTTTATGCTTATAGTACTTAAAGGCCCTACCCAAACCTGAAGCGTGCTGGGTATGATTTCCGGTGCAGCTAGATGTATTATGTATGTTAAGTTCGGCTTTTGCAAAGTGGTTGCTCATATGTCGGCCTCCACTCGATGGGTCAGTAGCCTTTGAAATACCGTTAAGAATAATCTCTTCGGCTGTCATACCTGCTGACAGCACCGTTAGCATATCACGATAGAATGGAAACAGATGGTCGGTTTTACTATCGAAAATCTGACCTAGTGCAAGTTGAATTCCATCGTGCCCTGCGTATGGAGCATGATAACTCCAACCGATGGCCTGTTTTAGGTAGTTTGGTGCTCGCTCATCGAGTGATCGGCCTAACCTCATTAATCGGTACCATTTCTGAAGGGTTTCCTTGGAAGTTTGCTTTATTCCGTAGGATCTATCGTTTCTTTTTATGTATGACATAGAATTGGCTTGTTTTGTTTGTGACTGGCTTATTAATATGATTTTGGGGTAAATAATTTCCTTGGAAAGGTAACGAGATAGGCAAGTAAATGCCTACCTCCTAATTTTCAGAGCTCCTTACACCTCCCTGTTGGCATCGAACTGCTCGAGATAATCGGCAACACGACGTAAAAATGCTCCACCAACAGCTCCATCAATTACACGATGGTCGTACGATAGGCTAAGAAACATTTTGTGACGAGGCACAATGATGTCACCTTCCTCTGTTTCAATGACCGCAGGTTTTTTCTCAATAGTGCCAGTTGCTAGAATGGCAACTTGAGGTTGCGAAATTATGGGCGTACCCATAACATTTCGAAATGTACCAAAGTTTGTAATTGAGAATGTTCCGCTTTGAATATCATCGGGTGATAATTTATTGCTGCGTGCAGCCTCGGCCAAATTATTTATTGCAGAAGCAAGGCCTGGTAAATTCAACCTATCGGCATCACGAACCACTGGTACAATAAGGTTACCATCGGGCTTTGACACAGCAATGCCAATATTAACACTGCCCTTTACAATAATGTTATAACCATCAACCGAGGAGTTTACAATTGGGAAGTCGCGCAGCGCACGTGCAGCTGCCTCGGTGAACATGGGCATAAACGTTAACTTGGTTTTATATTTTTTAAGGTATGCATCCTTCATTAATTTGCGCCACTTAACCAACGCGGTAACATCGGCTTCAACCATATTGGTAACGTGAGGCGATACCTTTTTTGACATTACCATATGGTCGGCAATAAGCCTTCGCATCCTGTCCATCTCAATTATTTCATCGTTGGCACCTACCGATACGCTAACCTTCTGATTGCCT
Organism: Bacteroidales bacterium; assembly: GCA_041656735.1. Lineage (GTDB taxonomy): Bacteria > Bacteroidota > Bacteroidia > Bacteroidales > Tenuifilaceae > Perlabentimonas. The sequence continues at coordinate 9,190 of JBBACY010000048.1, forward strand.
TCCTGTGCGCTAGATTGGCTCTTGGGTGTGATTTCTGCTTCAGATCCTGATCCACTACCCTTCAACTCTATATAGCTAAGCAAATCAATTTTTCGAACCCGTCCATTTTCGCCCGTTCCCTTTATGGTGAGTAGTTCACTTTGGCTAATGCCCTCTTTTTTTGCAATGCTTTTAACTAAAGGGCTATAAAACGTGCCGCTGGGTGCATCCACCTCATTATGTGCTTCAGTCCCGTTTAAAGAAGTGCTAGCATTATTTTCTGGTTGTTGATTATCGCTGCTTTCAATCTCAAGGTTCTCGCCTTCGTCATCGATAATGGCAATTGTTTCACCCACTGCTACCACATCGTTCTCCTTAAATAGGATTTTTTGAACTATACCAGCAACAGGAGACGGAATTTCGGAGTCGACCTTATCGGTTGCTATTTCCAAAAGATTATCGTCTTCAACCACGTTGTCGCCTGGCTTAATAAACCATTTGATAATAGTTGCCTGCTCTACACTCTCGCCAAGTTTGGGCATTTTTATTTCAAACATACTCTGCTTATTTACAATTATTCTAAATAAAAAACATTGTTAAGCAAGAAATGTTCGATAGCATTTGAAATAAAAGGCGAAAAATGAAGTGATTACAACAAGAGGGCTACGACTCTAGGTTTTTTCAACCTGCACCATATTATCATGAAAGGCTGTGCCATGCCCCATATCGGTTTCGCGACCACACGACAATACGTTAAGCGGGCATCCCTGAGTACCCCACCAGCCGTTGTGAATAACAACGCATCCCATTCGAAGCGAATAGGTACACTGTGCTACCACTTCAACTGATCCTCTAGAGTTATATACCCTAACCTTATCGCCATTGGCAATACTCCGTTTTTTTGCATCGTTGGGGTTAATCTCAACAAATGGCTGAGGGCTTACCATTTTTATTACCTCGAGATTATTAAACTGCGAGTGAATTCGGTTTTTGGTATTGGGGCTCATTAGAGACAGCGGATACTCCAAGTCTCGGGCAAAGTTAGTATTTCCCTCAATGGTTTTATCAAATGTAGGCAAAGGGTTAACCCCCCATAGGTTTTGAGCCTGCTGTGAAAAAAGTTCTATTTTGCCGCTTGGCGTATCAAATTGATAATTAGAAAAGGGGATTTCTTCAAGCCCAGGCGCAAGGATTGGTCCTTGCGTTAACTTTTCAATAGATAGTTCGGGAAAAGCCTCAAGTTTTCGGTTTAAAAACTGTTCAACCCCTTTGTCGCCAGGAAGTATAAGAATTTGCTCTACTTGCTCTGTCGGCAATCCCAGTCGCAAAGCTAAGTAGTAGTATATTTCATTTTCGGGCTTAACCTCCCCAGCTGGTTCAACGACCTTTTGCTTTAGTTGAACATAAGGATTCCAGTACGAGCCAATAATATCACTTTGTTCAAATAAATTTTTAGAAGGCAAAACTATATCGGCTTCAAGTGCCGTATCGGTAAAAAACTGCTCTACCACAACTCTAAAATCCAACTCCCGAAATGCCTTTAAAACATTATTCGTATCGGGATTTTGGGCTACGGGATTACCCCTTTCAACCCAAATCATTTTTAGCGGTGGATCCTGCGTTGCAAGCATCTCAACACCCAATCGGGCTGTGGATATTGATCTACGCATAATTCCATCGGGTTGTGCAGGTGGGTAGTACGAAAGAGGTTCGAGCACATCATCGAACACGTAACTTTGCAAATTGGCATAGTGCCAGCATGCGCCAGGTTTTCCAATATTTCCAGTAAGGACAGATAATGCCAACAAACAGCGAACGGTTTGACCACCGTTACTGTATCGTTGCATCCCGTAACCAGGCAATAAGGTCATTGGTTTTACAGTACCTATGCTCTTTGCTACCTTAATAATTAAATCAACGGGCACCCCAGTAATATCCGATGCCCATTGGGGAGTGTATGCGCTAACATGGTTTTTAAACTCTTCAAAACCCAAAACATACTGGTCGATAAACGGTTTATCAATCCAATCGTTCTGAATAAGAATGTTTGCTATGGCAAGAGCGAGAGCAGCATCGGTACCTGGGATGGGCTGAACTAGCATATTTGCTCTTTGCGTTGAGTCGGTTCGTCGAGGGTCAATAACAATAAGCTGAGCGCCATTATCAATGGCTTTACCAATGGGTATCATTTCCTGAATATTGCTCTCGGCTGGATTTTTACCCCAGAGAACAATTAGCTTGGCATTTTCAAGATCCCAGGGTACATTATGCTTATTTTCGCCTAAAGTAAGCCTAGTAGCCTCAAGGCCAGCAGGCCAGCATAGGTTTCCGTAAACAGTAGTTGCCCCACCATAAACATCGCGCCAAAATTTACCGCTAAGTTCATTAATCAAACCAGACATTCCGCTAGCCGCATAAAACATTACGCTTTGAGGGCCAAACTGTTGCTTAAAATGATTTAACTTTTCGGCTATGGTGTCGAGGGCTTCATCCCACGATATTCGTTTAAATTTGCCATTGGCAGTCTTCTTGTGCGGGAATAAAATACGATCGGGTGAATTTGCCCTCTCAACATAACTTAACCCTTTTAAACATACGCCCTCTGGGGTAGCTAAATTGGTGGGGTTTGGAGAGATGCTTACAACCTTTCCTTTATCAACCGTAACCTTAAATGAACAAGTACTATAGCAATTACGCGGGCAAGCCGTTGTAAACTCCTTCATATGAAATGAATATAAGATATGGCAAAAAACATCTACTTAGCTTCGTGATTATACTGCCATGCAGATACTAACTCACCGTTTTTAAAATGGTAAATTGAGCCGTTTTCATGCTCTACAAGGGTATAAAATGTTATTACCCCATTTCGATTAAGCACAGTGCGGGTTAGCAGAATCTTATGAAGTTGAACCCTCTCTACAGTACGATCGCTAGAATATTTTTCAGCAACATCTTCTACTGGAACAGGATTCCCCCTATTTATGCTTAAACTGGCTAACGTACGCTGTTTCCTTTGCTCAGCCTCTTGAGCCATCTGAGTTTGCTTTTGCAACAACTCTTCATTTAATTTTTGCCTTGTTTGCTCTTCCTGTTTTCGAATGCGCTCGGTTTCCTCCTTAATTCTTTTCTGCTCGGCAATACGAGCCTCCTCCTTGGCCTTGGCTTCTGCAAGGGTAAGAGTTTCGGCTTCCAACCTTCTCTTCTCTTCTTCTGCAAGTCGGGCTTGCTCGGCAGCTTTACGCTGAGCCTCTTCGTTGAGCCTAAGCTGCTCGGCCTGTTTAGCCTGCTCGGCTTGCATTTGTTCCTGCTCCTGCTGTTGCCTTAGCTTGGCTTGTTCTTCTTGCTTCTTTATGCGCTCGCTTTCCTGCCTAACCCTTTCCTGCTCGGCTATACGAGCCTCCTCCTTGCCCTTGGCTTCTGCAAGGGTAAGAGCTTCGGCCTGTAACCTTCTCTTCTCAGCTTCTGCAAGTCGGGCTTGCTCGGTAATTTTGCGCTGAGCCTCTTCATTAAGCCTACGCTGCTCGGCCTGTTTAACCTGCTCAATCCGTCTTTGTTCCTCCTCTTGTTGCTGCTTAAGTTTAGTTTGCTCCTCTAGTTTTTTTATGCGCTCGGTTTCCTGCTTAATTCTTTCCTGCTCTGCAAGACGAGCCTCCTCCTTTGCCTTGGCTTCACTCAAAGCAAGAGCTTCGACTTCCATCCTTTTCTTCTCAGCTTCAGCAAGTCGGGTTTGTTCGGCAGCTTTACGTTGAGCTTCTTCGTTTAACCTACGCTGTTCGGCCTGTTTTGCCAGTTCGGCTTGCCTTTGCTCTTCCTCTAGCTGCTGCTTAAGTTTGGCTTGCTCCTCTTGCTTCCTTATGCGTTCGGTTTCCTGCTTAATTCTTTCCTGCTCTGCAAGACGAGCCTCCTCCTGCGCTTTTCTAGCCGCTTCCTCAGCCAAACGTCGTTTTTCTACTGATTGACGCTGTTCCTCCTCAATTTTTTTTCGCGCTTCCTCCTTAGCTTTGGCTTCGCTCAAAGCGCGAGCTTCAGCTTCTTTACGCTTCTTTTCAGTTTCTGCTATGCGAGCCTGCTCGGCAGCTTTACGCTGAGCCTCATCTTGAAGTTTACGTTGCTCTGCGGCCTGGGCAAGTTTCTCTTTCTCTTGTGTAATTACCTCTTTTTTTGCTTCTTCGACAAGTTTTTCTTCTTCGGCAGCTAAATCTCGTCTAAAACTTGCCGAGTAGTCGGTATCGTATGCAAAATCGCCCTTACGCTTTTCATATCTAATTTTTGCTACAGGATTATCATAGATTTTAATGGCGCTAATGCTAGTTTGAGGCTCTAGTTCAACCTCAAAATCAATTACATTTCTTTGGTCTTTATAATCTGAAGGAATAACAGTATTTATACTAATTTTTTTTGAAACATACCCTTCCTTCTCAAAGGATAGAATGTAATCAGAATCAAATCTAAGTTTATAGTCAAAACTCCCACCACGTCCAGGCGATTTCCTAGACTCCTCCACACCATCCCGAATTACTACAATTGTGGAACCCGTAATACTTGACTTTTTAATTAGTAGGCGCCCCATTACATCGAGACCGCCCTGAGCATAAGCAGCAGTGGGCAATATGCTAAGTTGACCAGCAATAAATGCTAGTATAATAAATATTTTAGTCTTCGAATAAACCTTCACCCTAGTGGAATATTTTGTATTTTTATAAACTTATAGTATGGATATACGCATAGTTCAAATTCCTTACAACCCTACAAGTCAGTGTTTTAAATATTATTAATTCAACAGACCAATCATCTTAAAGATTAAACGGCCCTTGCGGTTCAAAATCTTCATAAAACATAAAACGATCAATTACCTCGCCAAGTATTAGCGAAGTTAAGAAAAATACTGAAAATGCTGGTTTTATCAATGTAATAATACCTATGGGGATTAAGAAACCTAATAGTATTCTGACAAAAGAAAAAAGAGTAAATATAATAGGTTTTGACCTAAATCTTTGTCCATTTCGCACAATAAACAGTACAAACTTTAGAACGAGTAATACAAGTAAAATGTTCCAAAACTCTGCAAATAATGCAGCAAAAACCAATGCCATCGTTATTGTATTAGCACTATGAATAGGTGTATTATACCTTTTTCTTGTTACTGAATATAGTTTTTCGACAGACACGAGAAACAATAAACCCGCTATGCTTGCAACAATTACTATCCAATATTTTCCAATAGTTAATGAACCAAATCCGAATAGCATAAAAATGCCAAATGTTAATATTTCGCGTGAGAGCCAGCTGGTTTTAACATTTAGTATAGACATATAAGCCCTTAGAGGACGACCTAAATGCAATGTACTAAGCAGCATAGCCATAGTTCCTAAGCCAGCAAAGACCCATGGAGATAATTCAACACTAGGTAAAAAAAGCATAGCCCATAGCCATCCAACAATGAAGGCTCCTATTGAGGTAAAAACTGCCAATGGCCATTCGGCCAGCCAGTTCATTGAACTTGTAGGGGTATTGGCAAGTACATTATATCCATCTACGGAAGGATTTTCTTGGCAGTCGACCGCACTTATATCCATTTCGGGTACGGAATTAGATACATCTGTACCCAGCACCTTAAGTTTAGGGTAAACCTGCCTTGTTGATAATCCTAGAGCATTCGGATTTGGCTCTTCAACAATATCGCCAAATGACAAAGCCCCCGTTGGGCAGTTTAGGGCACAAGCAGGAATTAGCCCCTCCTTTAGCCTATGGTTACAAAAGTTACACTTCTCAATTAAGCGTGTTACCTCGTTATACTTTGGAGCATCAAAAGGGCAAGCCCAGGTACAATACTTACAGCCGATGCATAGGTCGGGATTATGGATTACGGATTTTGTTTGGGGGTCGATAGAATAAGCACCACTGGGACAAGCCTTTAAACAAGGAGCCTCGGCACAATGGTTACAAGCTATTGACAAATGAACAAACCCTAACAATGGAAGTTTGCTTTTATTGTATCCACTTACCTGACGCCAGCTTAATGGCGGAGTTGTATGGTTCTCGTTATAGCAGGCAACCATACAGGCATGGCAACCCACACATTTACTGTAATCGAATATAAAACCCTTTACTGTTGACATCTAATAGATGATGAGTTTAGTCTAGCTTATCAAGCGCTTCGCCAATAATGTTTACCAGCCAGTCGGTGTTCTCAATACCAACGGACAAGCGAATCATCCCAGGGAATGGGTACCTATCGCCCCAAACCGGTTCAATGGGCATTAAAATGGTATCGGCATCACCGAGAGTAGGCACTAATGGTATATGTTGTTGAAGAAGGCTAATTAGCTGGTTACATCTGCGTTGCTTAGCTGCTTTATCATCACCAGCAATGTCGAAGGTAATAATTGCACCAAACCCTTTGCCGTTAAACGTATTTACGGCATTGCTGTGCGTAAAATGTGTTTCGAGACCAGGATAGAGAACCTTCTCTATTTTTGGATGCTTATCTAAAAACCTAGCTAGTTCAAAGGCATTGTGACAGTGTTTTTGAAAGCGTAGTTCAAAAGTTTTAAGTTGTTCACACAGCCTTGCGGCATCGTCGGGAGAAAGCATATGTCCTACCAGCTTACGATACTCGATGGCATCCTTTTCAAGAGTTGGGCAATTTCCTGAAAGTACGCCTGCCGAAAGCGAACCATGGCCTGCAAAATATTTAGTTACGCTATGAATAACAATATCGGCCCCATTTTCGAGCGGTTTCCAAAGGTAAGGTGTGGCAAATGTATTATCAACAATAACCTTAGCATTATACTGCTTGGCAACCTTAATAAATGCGTTGCCATCGAGAGAAATAAGCATTGGGTTCGAAATGGTTTCGAATACCACTATGGCTGGTTTCAACTCTTTTAATGTTTGCTCAAACTTTTCAATTGAGTAGGTATCCCCGTCGGGATGAAATCGGTGAATGTCGAGTCCTCTTCTCTTAATAAGCACATTATCAATAAAATGGTTTGTACCTCCATAAATTTCAGAAAAGAACAACCAAGGCTGATTATTACCTTGCTCTTGGAAAATTGAAAGAGCTATATCGATGGCGGCAAGCCCTGTTTGCGCTAATACTGACCATTTGCTTCCCTCGATATCCATAATCATTTCTTCGGCAGTTGCCACATTGGGATTACGGTAACGCCCGTATATATAGAGTTCGGGATTACGAGAGTAGCTGCCCTCATTGGCAAAGGCTCTTTGCATAGTGGGAATGTCTACCAAATGGAATCCAGTATCGCGATAAATTGGAGTTCGTGTTGAGAGTGGACTAATCTTTTTCATAAACAGATAATTTAAAACATTGTGAATTGAAAAGTTGGCTCAAAACTATAAAAAAAAGGGCAATAAAATTACCCTTCCACAATATAATTAGATGATTTAAACGAGCTACGAGAATAGCGATTCTACAAAAGCGAACCTATCAAACACTTGTAAATCGGTTACTTTTTCGCCAACACCAATATATTTTACAGGAATCTTAAACTGGTCGGATATTCCAATAACCACACCGCCTTTTGCTGTTCCATCGAGTTTTGTTAACGCTAAAGCTGTAACCTCAGTTGTTTTTGTAAACTGCTTTGCCTGCTCAAAGGCATTTTGTCCAGTACTTCCGTCGAGTACAAGGAGAACCTCGTGCGGTGCATTGGGAATTACCTTTTGCATGACCCTTTTAATTTTGGAGAGCTCATTCATTAGGTTAACCTTATTGTGTAACCTACCCGCGGTATCAATAATTACCACATCGGCCCCGTTAGCTTTAGCAGAAGACAAGGCATCGAAAGCAACCGATGCTGGGTCAGATCCCATTGGCTGTTTTACAATAGGTACGTCTACTCTCTCGGCCCAAATTACAAGTTGATCAACAGCAGCAGCCCTAAACGTATCGGCAGCACCAAGGTATACTTTTTTACCCTGGCTTTTAAATAGATGAGCTAACTTACCAATTGTTGTGGTTTTTCCTACACCGTTAACTCCTACAACCATAATAACATATGGGTCTCCATCGGGAGTTTTTATTGAAGTATCAACATCACCCGATTTATTCTGAGCGAGCAGTTCAGCGATTTCGGTTTTAAGAATTTGGTTAAGTTCCGTGGTATTTACATATTTATCATGCGAAGCCCTATTCTGAATTCGTTCAATAATGCGTAAAGTAGTTTCAACTCCAACATCAGACGTAATAAGAACCTCCTCTAAGTTATCGAGCACATCATCGTCGACAGATGATTTACCTATAACAATACGTGAAAGTTTTGAGAATAAGTTTTCCTTGGTTTTTTGAAGTCCCTTATCGAGAGCATCCTTTTTACCTCCCGAAAAACGTCCGAATACGCCCATAACAATTAAGCATTTATTGATTTGCGTAAAAATAGCAAAAGCTTCCCAGATATTTAGGAAGCTTTTAAACTATATTGATATTTCTAGGGAAAATTAAAGTTTTCCGTCGAAAAAATCTTTAATTAGTGGGTTAGGTACCATTTCTTCACGAAAAGAGTATGCCCCAGTTTTGGGAGATTTTACCATTTTAATACATTTGGTATTGGTTCTTCCTTCGCCTTTTTGTAACGATGCAACTGCTTTCTTAGCCATAACAATAAGTTTTATTTAATTTCACGATGTGCGGTTACCTTGCGTAGAACAGGGTTGTACTTGTTACGCTCTAACCTGTCGGGAGTGTTTTTTTTGTTTTTGGTTGTAATATACCTAGAAGTTCCTGGCATACCGGAAGTCTTATGCTCCGTGCACTCCATTATCACCTGAACTCTATTACCTTTTTTTGCCATTGCAGTATGCTTTAATAGATGTTAATTAGACCCTTACTCTCAGCTTCTTTTAAAGCGCTTTTGAGGCCTTTTTTAGTAATTGTGCGAATTCCTGCTGCTGAAACTTTTAAAGTTACCCAGCGGTCTTCTTCTTCAAGGAAGAATTTTTTAGTCATTATGTTAGGATAGAATCTCCTCTTAGTCTTAATATTAGAGTGAGAAACGTTGTTCCCAACCATAACTTTTTTTCCAGTAATCTGACAAATTCGTGACATTTCTCCTGTGTATTTTGGATTCGTATGATTTTCAAAACAGTGCGCAAAGGACGCTATTTTAATTTAAATATGCAAGGTATTTCAAAAAAAATTATCTTATTTATACTTTTTTATTCTCTTCAATCAATATGAGTCTTAGCATATTTAGCGCGGCAACCGAACTACGTAAAATATTTCGTTTCCTGTCGTTTCCATAGCTAAGCTTCTGACTAACCGTTTGTTGAGGTGTTGATATGGCAACCCAAATTGTGCCAACGGCTTTATTCTCAGTACCCCCTGTTGGCCCGGCTATACCTGAAGTGGCGATTGAATAGGTAGTGCATAATTTTTCTCTAGCCCCTTGCGCCATAGCCTCAACTACCTCTTGACTAACAGCACCATACGTGTCAATCAAATTTTTATCAACACCAAGCAAGCTGGATTTTACAGCATTTGAATAGGCCACAACTCCGCCCAAAAAATATGCTGACGAGCCCGATTGTAGGGTAATTAAATGTGCAATGTTACCACCGGTACAGCTTTCGGCAACGGCCAGCGTTGCATTTTTTTGTTTTAGTAAATTTGCAACCACCGAGACCATTGAATCATTATCAAAGCCGAAAATATGATTTGGAATAATTCGAGTTATCGCATCAACCTGTTTTTGAACCTCTTGTTCAATCAGTCCTATGCTATTACCACTGGTTGAGAGTCTTAACCGAATAGATTCTGGATTAGGAAGGTACGCTAGCTTAATATGTTTTGGTAAATTTTGCTCAAACTCGCTAAGCTCCTGGGCAAGGAATGATTCAGGTAATCCGAAGGTTTGGATGGTTCTATGTACAATTTGCTGGCTACCCATTAGCTTCGACAGTCGGGGTAAAATGTCGTTTCTCATAATAGCCTTCATTTCGAAAGGTACACCAGGCATTGAAACCAATATTTTGCCTTCTTTATTAAACCACATTGCGGGTGCAGTACCCGATGGGTTATGAATAACCTCGCACGATGCTGGCACCTCGGCCTGTTTAGCATTCAATTCGGTTAAAGGGAGTCCGCGTTTGCTGAATATACTCTCAACATGCCTAAGGGTGGGCTCATGTACAACCAAATGCGTTCCGAAATACTCACACAAAGCTGGCTTGGTAATATCATCGCTAGTTGGGCCTAAACCTCCAGTTTCAAGAACTAAATCATACTTGTCAAGTAGCTCACCAACAGAGTTTACAATGTCCTCATTTGTATCGGGTATTGAAGCTATTTTGCAAATTTTAATGCCAATCTTATTAAGTTCTTCGGCCATCCATGCTGAGTTTGTATCAACAATTTGGCCTATTAATATCTCATCGCCTATGGTAATTATTGCTGCATTCATTTAAATATGTTGTTAATATTGCTAGAAAAATACGTAATCCTATGTTTTTTAAGACCGTAAAATTAGCAAATTTTGTATGTAAAGTAAGGTTAGGTGCTAATAATTTATCAGTTCTCGAAGCTTAGCTCTTATGGATATTTATTGCCTCAATTCTCTGATTAAGCGTTGGGTGCGAATAGTTTACAAAAACGAATGCTGGGTGAGGCGTTAAATTTGAAAGATTTTGAGCCGATAGCTTCTTTAACCCACTTACCAATTGCTGCCCTAACCCGTGTTTTACTGCAAACGCATCGGCCTGATACTCCATTTTTCGGCTCAGTAAATTTGTAAAAACTCCAATCAAATCGTCGATAGGCGAGAAAAGAACACCAAACGCCACAAGGCTGAGGTGAAAAACGGGCTCGGTGGCTCCTTCGTAACCCAAGGCAATTGAGAGTTCAACACTTTGAGAAGCGATGCCAAATACAAAAAGAACGAGAGCCGAATGAACTGCCCCTTGAAAGTAGTTTACCCACATATGATGCTTTCGGTAATGGCCGATTTCATGAGCTAAAACCGCCAAAATCTCATCATTGCTCATCTTTTCAGTTAACGTATCGTACAGCACCACTCTTCGGTTCTTGCCAAAACCAGAGAAATAGGCGTTTGCTTTGGTTGAACGCTTTGATCCATCAATCACAAAAACCTTACTCACAGGGAATTTGGCTTTTGCACTTAACTCTTTTATTGAATCAAGAAGAGGCCCATCAGGAAGAGGCTTTTGCTTGTTAAATAACGGAACTACAATTGTTGAGTAGAGAGCATTTGCCAATAGCGAGAACAGTAAAATAATCGTTAAAGCAATTATCCAGAACCACTGACCGGTTGCGTAGTATACCCAAGTTACTAGAGCCAGTATAATACCTCCAATGGTAAATGTTAACAAAAGCGATTTAAAAAAATCGGCTACAAAAAGCCAAGGTGTGGTTTTGTTAAATCCATACTTTTCTTCAATAACAAAAGTACTCCAAATTGAAAATGGCAATGAAGTAATACTTAAAGTAATGGCAATTACTGCAAAGAAAATTAGAGTAGTAAGTACGTTGCCAAGTTCGAATATTATAATATGCATATGTAAAGCGCCTAGCCACCCCATATAAAATATAGCTATAATAAAAACTGTAGATATGGTTGTTTGCAGGATTGAAAACTTGGTTGATTCTGCTTCATACCCTTGCTGTAATTTATACCGTTCGGGTAAATAAACATCGGCTAGCGCGCTAGGAACTGTTTTTTTTCTATGAGACAGGTTTAGTATATCAAGTATTAGTTCAAGTAAGTACCCTAAAACAAATATAATCAGTATTATAGCAAGTAATAAATTCATAGGCAATAAAATTTTCAATAATATATTATAACCTGTCGAGCTGTTTAATTCTCCTTTCCAAAATATCTTTATAGGCTGATGTTCGCTGAAGTTTATGGTATTTATCTGATTCGACTAGCCAACCAATAGCTATATCGAAATTACCAAGCATCTCGTTTGCAAGAGCCAGATTAAAAGCCGCTTTAGCGGCTAACTCTAGACGGTTTGGATATTTTTTTATTACCTCTTCCCACTGAGTGGCTGCATCAATCCATTGGTTTTGAACAGCAAAATCGGCTGCTTTTTGCATGAGTGTAGAACCTCCTATATAATAAAAACGCTGTTCATCCGTCCAATATGGAGCTATTTTCTTAGCATACTCATCACCCACAAGGTATCCGCAATAGGCCGCTGAGTTGAAAAAACCAGGCAACTGGTCGCCCACCTTAACGGGGAAGTAGTCGTACTTGTCCCAGAATAAGGTATCGCGAAACATATAATCGGATACTAATTTACGGTTGTACAAATCGTAAACGCGCCAGTATGCAAATACATCCATTGAAAGATACCCGTAATATGCCTCATAATAATTATCCCAATATGAGTAGCTGTCGGTTGTAGGTATTATTTTTATGTACTCTAACGAAATAACTAGGTCGGCATTGGTTTCTGATGCCAAACGCTCAACATATTCCCATGTAAAGGGAAGAATTCGATTTGTTGATTCATCGCGATAGTGTTGCTTAACGGGTACTTCAACACCTTTGAACCATGGCGATTCGGCTAATGACTCGGCAAGTGCCAATCCGGTTTCAAGCGCAGCAGTACTATCGAGTGCCGCTTGAGCCATACTCTCGGGCGAACCAGCAACGCCTTGGTATATGCCGGTAACAATTAGTGGCTGAACAAAGTCGCTGGTAACGCTAAGTTCTGCTGGTGTAAGTGTTTGTATATTAATAGCTTTATACTGAACGCATGCACTAAAGAGTGAAAGACCAAAAACCATTAAAACTAGACGGACGAAGTACTTCTTTTGTAATATCATAATTTAAGTTTTACAGCAGCAATGATATGCAAAAATAGGGATAACGAAACGATTTGCTATAAAGAAAAGCAATACTTATTGAGTGGTAAAATAGTGAATCAGACAATAAAAACCTAAAAAACAAACCCAAGGCTAAACATATAGCTACTGGGAAAAACCTTACTGCTCCTATCAATTGATGTAAATGAACGCTGAGATACAGACATAAACTGAACGCCCATCATTTCGAAGCCAATGCCGAACTGGAGTCCTTTCTCATCAATAAAAAAATCATTTTCGAAGTCAAGTTTACTCCCACCAACTTTTGCTGAAAACTTATGCGAAAAGTAGGGCCCTGCAACAATAAAAAAATCGGGCATCATACCACCTTTTGATTTAGGATTCAAACTTAACCTTAAATTTACCGGAACGGTAATTTCGTGAGCTCGTAAAACACCATTGGTATGCTCGCTACCCACAGTTCTATATAATATTTCGGGTTGCAAACTGAGAGCTTTTGTGATACTAATTATTGCAAAAACTCCTGCTTGAGCAGCAATAATTGGTTTACCAATATAAAACTCATCATCATACAAATGCTTTGAGCCCCCCACGCCTACTCTTGCACCAAAAGTTGGAGCATACCACTTGTTTTGCTGTAATGCTAGGAATCGACTATTTGGTTTTACCTCCTCCTGATTACACAAGGTAGAGATGGCGTCGGTCATAAAATCAGCAATTTTTACCATACCATCGTAGTCGAGCAAATGTGCGTCGTCCTCGGGTTGGTGGTAAGGCGATACGGTTGAAGTAAATATGTGAACAG
>JBBACY010000049.1:0-22412 GCA_041656735.1 Bacteroidales bacterium
ATATGGGATATTCTAGGCTTAACCAGTAAAAACAATGAGTCTGGAATGATTCTAGAATATTTATCGAATACCAATGAAACCATATATAAAAACGAATCTTAAAAAAAAGCAGCATACACTTGATTAGTAGACTTACATTTATTATATTTCAAGTACTATTAAAAACATTTCTTCAACCAAATAAAAATTACTATGAAAACTATTGCCAAACTATTTACAATTGCCATTGCAAGCATACTAGTTATTGCTTGTGCAGGGCCAGAACAAAAGAAGGATACAACTAAAGAAGATGTTAAAAAGGAGGTAAAGGAAGCCGCCGAAACAACCAAACTTTTTATCGAGGGTGAGTTTGATAAACTGGTTAACAATTTCGAGGAATTTGGAACCAAAACCGAGGAGAATATCGCTGATATGAGAAAAAAAGTCGAAAATACTGAGGGCGAACTCAAAGCCAAACTTGAAAATAAACTTGACGGTATTAAGCAAACATCTGAAAAACTGAATAAGAAGGTGAAAGAGTTTAAAGACGCTACCGGCGATAAGAAAGATGAAATAAAAAAGGAGATAAAAACGCTGAAAACAGCACTTGACGAAAGCATAAAAACTTTTAATGAGGAGATAGAGAAGAAATAAACGCAAATACACACCATTAAAAAGGTCTTAAAGCATTTCGCTTTAAGACCTTTTTAATTTCGCAGAATGGGTGGCTTAAATCTGATTCGATAGTCAAAAAAGTAGTAAAGTTGAGTTCAAGGTTAAAAAGTTGCGGATTAGGGGTTTCGAGTTGGCGAGTCGAACACGTAACTCTAAACTTATGCGGTGCGTCTACCTTAGAGCCTGTCCTAATGCAATCAGAATGTTATGGGTTGCAGAGAAAACACAAAACTCGTAACGCTCACCGTTTTACAAGTTCAAATTTTAAAACTCGAACCACTATAGGTGGTCTTAATTTCAAAGTAAAAACCACTGTAGCCCTTTGTTTAATTATCTTTGCAGTAAATAATGTGGAACCTAACTTTTACTTAAATGAAAAAATACTTTTTAATTTTACTGTTTTCGATATTCTCGTACTCTCTCGCTTTTAGTCAGGGACTATTCGATAATCTTACATCTCAATCGACTTCAAACGAAGAAAAAAAATCGGCGTTTGAGTTGAACGGTTTTGCCCGAGGGGTAGCCTACGGAGGGTCAAAAGATTTTGATTACTCAAATGTATTTGGAGAATTTGCCCTAAAAGGACGCTTTGAAAAACAGAAAGCATTCCTGTACGCCGATGTACGTGTGCGCGAAGGACTATTTTACAACGAAAGAGAGTTGCAACTTCAATTAAAGGAAGCCTATGCTGGGTATAGAAGCTACAAAATTGATCTGTTTTTAGGAAACCAAATAGTTGTGTGGGGGCGGACCGACGGGTTTAACCCAACAAACAACATAACCCCCAACGATTACTTTTTTCTTACCTACGAGCCCGACGACCAAAAAATGTCGAATTTTATGCTTCGAACAAAATGGAAACCAACCAACACAATTGATATTGAATTAATTGCGATTCCCTTTTATAAGCCATCGGTTTATCGTTACGAACTATTCGATCTGGGTCAACCTGCCTATTTTAACCAGGTTGATAACCCAAAATTGAATTTCGACAAAGGCTCGCTGGCTGCAAGGTTCAATGTTGAGTCATCGTCAATTAGCTTTGCGGCGTCCTATTTTATTGGTCATAATCCATTCTACGGGTTTGCCCTCGATAGCTATACGTTAAGCCCATTAGCGGTAACTTTTACACCCAAGCCATACTTTATGCAAACCTTTGGAGCCGACTTTGCACTACCCGTAAAATCGTGGATTGTTCGTGGTGAAATGGCACTAAATATCACGAAAGACTATGAGGATATACTTGAAATGAATGTGCCCAATCCCGATTTCTCATACGTTGTGGGTATCGAAAAAAGTTTTTGGGATATAATGGCCATTTTCCAGTATGTTGGAAAGTATACCTTTAATTTCAAAGAATTAGCAAAGCCTGTTCTCACGGGTTTCAATTCTGCTGCATTGCAAGAGTATGCTGCCGGAATGGTGTTGTTTGAATCGAATAAGTACAATCGTAAAATTTTTAATCAGCAAGAAAAAACAAACCATATGCTGTTCTTAACACTTAACCGTTCGTTTTTTTACGAACAATTGAATATTGAGTTAACCGGGGCTTACAACATTACCACCGAAGAGCAAATGATTAGGAGCAGAGTTAAATGGAACCTATCCGATGCCATTTCGGCAAATATTGGTTGCAGCTTTATGCTTGGACCCGATGAGTCTATTTTTAATATGGCCGGCGGAGTAATGAACGGAGTTTTCCTCGGACTTGAAGTAGGGTTTTAGGAGATGAAAAGGTTGAGGTTAAGGTTGAGTTGCTGGTTACGAGTTTGCATAACACCGCAAAGCGCCAAAAGCCAACAGCCAAAAGCCAACAGCCAACAGCCAATAGCCAACAGCCAATAGCCAACAGCCAATAGCCAACAGCCAATAGCCAATAGCCAACAGCCAACAGCCAATAGCCAACAGCCAACAGCCAATAGCCAACAGCCAACAGCCATTAACTAATAAAATATCAAACAATAATAATTCAAAATAATATGAACGTCAATCAATTTATAACTCGTTACCGCAGATGGCTAATAATAGTGCCGGTAATAGTTACCTTACTAATGCTTC
Organism: Bacteroidales bacterium; assembly: GCA_041656735.1. Lineage (GTDB taxonomy): Bacteria > Bacteroidota > Bacteroidia > Bacteroidales > Tenuifilaceae > Perlabentimonas. The sequence goes on from JBBACY010000049.1 coordinate 2,713, forward strand.
TCCCGCTTTCCAAAGCAAAAATTAATCCCGACCTGATGGATTACCTGCCCGATGGAATTGAAGCAAACATAAATAATGATAAGCTTGAGGAGATTTTTGGGAAGTTTGAGCCCATCCTCATAATCTTTAAATCGGACGATGTATTAGCGCCTAAAACACTCAATAGGATTTATCAGATAAACAACGAGCTAAAATATTCGGAATTGGTTAATGACGTATTGTCTATTTTTGAAACTAAGTACATTAGGGGCGAAGATGGCGCTATGCTTGTCGACCCCGCAGTTAAGTATATACCCGAAACTGATGATGAGCGCGAGCAACTCCGACAAGAATTAATTGATAACCCACTGGCTTACAAACTATTTATTTCCGATGATTTTAAGTATACCTCAATAATTCTTGGTGCCAACGAGGGCGTTTCTGATGAAGAAATTTTCGAGTTTATTAATACTACACTCAAGAATAACCCTGGTAGCGAGAAGGTTTATCTTAATGGCTTACCTTACCTAAGGTCCGAGGTTCAAGCCAAGGCCACCCGTGATATAGCAATACTTATGCCCCTGGGGCTTATTATAATGCTCATCTTCTTATACTTATCATTTAAAGAGCGTAGGGGAGTTCTACTGCCATTTATGGTGGTAATTATGTCAATCGTGCTGGCAATGGGGCTTATGCCCATATTAGGGTACGATTTAAGTCTAGTGGCCGTGCTAATACCCATTATGATGATTGCCATTGCCAATAACTATGGTGTTCATATTGTGGCTCGTTATCAGGAACTTAACGCCAAAAACCCCGACTGGACAATGGTTCAAATAGTAACCGAAGCGTTAAAACAGCTATCTAAACCCATACTACTCACCGGATTAACTACTATTATTGGGGTAATGGGTTTAATTGTACATATTATGTTGCCAGCCAAGCAAATGGGTATTGTAAGTTCTGTGGCAATTGGCTTTGCACTAGCGCTCAGCTTGCTTTTTATTCCGGCTATAATGATAAAGATGAAGAAAGGCAAACCCATTAAGGCATACACAACCGGTAAAAAATCAATAATCGATAACCTACTTAAATGGTCGGCTAAGGTTTCAATAAATAACCCACGAAAAGTAATTTATATTTTTGTGAGTTTTATGATTCTTGCCGGATTAGGTATTACAAGGCTAAAGGTTAGCGTTAACCTCGAAAAGATGATGCCAAACAAACACTCGCTCAGGGTGTCAACCGATATTGCCGATGCGAAATTTGGTGGCACAAAAAACATTAACGTGCTTTTTGAGGGCGAAATAATGGAACCCGAGGTTATGCAAGCTATGGATAGATTTGAAACCCAGCTTGAAGAGGTTGAGGGGGTTGGTAGCGTAACCTCATTGGCATCGGTTATTCGAATTATTAGCCGTTCGCTAAACGAGCCCGATAGCGAATTTTACGATAAAATTCCCGACACACGCCAAGCCATTGCGCAATACATTGAGTTTTACAGTATGAGTGGCGACCCCGAAGATTTTGAGAAACTAGTAGATTTTGATTATACCAAAGCCGTGCTAAGCGTGCAATTTGCAGCAACCAGTATTGATGAGCTTAACAGGGTTGAGTTCGCTATTCGCGAGTTGGTTAGTCAAACACCATCTGCCACCTTAGTTGCCGGACAGTGCCTAGTGGAAAAAGAGATGGCCAATGCCATTGTGAAAGGGCAAATCTACTCGCTAATATTTGCGCTGGTTGCAATTGCCATACTTCTGGGACTAATTTTTCGTGCCTTTTCGGCTGGACTTATGGGCAGCATTCCGCTAATGGTTACGCTAATCTGTAATTTTGGACTTATGGGATGGCTCGGTTTTCAACTCGATATCGGAAACTCTTTGCTCTCATCAATAGCTATTGGTATTGGGGTCGATTACACAATTCACCTTTTCTGGAGATTAAAGTACGAGCTAAGTTTAGGTCGTAGCTATGTTGAAGCCATTCAGAATACGCTTACAACAACGGGTAGGGGAATAGCCATAAACGCAATTTCAGTTATAGTTGGTTTTGCCGTACTATTTTTCTCAGGAATGATGATTCTGAAAACCTTTGCATTCCTTATCATCTTCTCATTGCTGCTATGCCTGCTTTGTGCACTTATTCTTATACCTGCAATTACAATAATAACCAAACCCAAGTTTTTATTAAAGAATGGCAAGAGCATTAGCTTTAACCAGTAAATTTTAAATAACCAAAAAAGGTACAGTTTTTGATATATTAACTAGAATACAAATAAAACATTATGAAGAGAATACTAATTACAACAATCGCATTTTTAGCCCTTGCATTTCAGGGAGTTGCACAGGATGCACGCGAAATTACCGAGAAATCAACAGCGGCAATTGAGTTTGAGGCAATGGAAATGGCAACAAACCTTTATATATTTGATAACCGAGGCAATTCGCGCGAACGACAGGTTGCAGTTGCTACCCGAAAATTTGGTAATACCACCAAAACCCTAATGCGCTTTCTTTCTCCCGCCGATGTGCAGGGTACAGCAATTTTAATTTACGATTACGAGGAAAAGGCCGACGATATGTGGGTGTACCTCCCATCAATGCGCCGAACCAGACGAATTGTTAGCACCGAACGTGGCAAAAGTTTTATGGGCTCCGAGTTTTCAAATGCCGATATGAGCCGCCCCAATGTTGACGATTTTACCTATAATCTGCTAGGAGAAGAGTCCGTTAACGGCAAGCCTTGTTGGAAAGTTGAAGCGGTAGCAAAATCGCGTGATGTAGAAAGTGAGTATGGCTTTAAGAGAAGGGTATCGTATGTAGAGAAGAGCACCTATCTTATTCAAAAAAGCGAACTGTACGACAGAATGGATAAGTTAAATAAACTTATGACTTTTACCGATTATCGCAAACAAAGCAACGGACGATATTTTTCTTATGGAATGGAGATGAAAAATGTACAGAATAATCGCCGCTCCGAGATGAAAGTAAGCAAATTTCAGCTAGGTACTAACCTCGATGAAGCAAGCTTTGCAGTATCAAGCTTAGAGAAATAGTATGCTAACTCGTAAATTATAGTTTCAAACATAATTTCATACATCAAAAAAGTGGCTTAGGAAATAACCCCTAGCCACTTTTTTTGTGCTTCCTATTTCCCCGAAATATATATTACAACAGCCTACACCACGGTTTATATGCTGTATTCCTAAATATTTGTTTAAAATAATTGAAAAACAATAAGTATAGTACTCAATTAGAAATAATTATGTAATTTTAATGAACCAAATTTGTAACATTTATCAGAGTTTCGAGTCTTATCTTATACTCATAGCAGTAAAAACGTAAATGGCTTGTTAAACTGTGCGGTTAAGCACAGCTTAATTTTTTAATTATACACGGTATTAGTAAAAATTAGAAAAATGAACCTAAAAAATAAATTGCCCAATTTGTTTGCTCCTGCTAATCCTTTCGTAATTTGCATTGTTGCATATTTAAATAAAAAATTCTAAAGAATAAACGTTAACCATTAATCTTTAAATTATAGCTTATGAAACCAACACGTATTTTTGCGGCAACATTAGTGCTCTTTGGAGCGTTACTGGGCTGCACAGGTAACAAAGACATCCCTCTAATAGATAGAGAAGACTTTTTTGATGACCCAGAGATAGCAGGAATGCAACTCTCTCCCGATGGAGCCTATATATCATTTCTAAAACAATATAAGGGCACTCGAAACATCTGGATTAAAGGAATTGACGAATCCTTCGAAGAGGCTATTCCAGTATCAAAAGATTCCCTAAGGCCAATATCTGGTTACTTTTGGTCGCGCGACGGAAAATTTATTCTTTACGCACAGGATAATGGCGGCGATGAGAATTTTAATATTTACGCCATCAACCCAGCAGCAGCTTCTACTGGAGTAATTCCCGAAGCACGGAATCTGACCAACCTAAAGGATATTAGGGTTATGATTTACGATACTCCTCGCAGTAATCACGATTTGATTTATCTGGGCATTAACGATAGGGATAAGGCGTGGCACGACCTGTACAGCCTTGAAATATCAACTGGTAAACTCACGCTAATTCGGGAGAACACCAACAGGTACACTGGCTGGATTTTCGATAACGATGCAAAGTTACGGTTAGCTGCTCTTTCACTTATGGATGGCACAACTCAGCTGTGGCGAGTGGACGAGAAGGGAGAAACGCTTCTTTTAGATTGGTCTTTATTCGAAACAGTTTACCCTTTATCCTTTTTAAAAGACAATAGGCACCTCTACATTGTATCTAATGCTGGCGATGATGTAAATCTTACCCAACTTTACCAAATGGATATTGAAACAGGTGATATGCAGCTAGTTGAAGCAGACCCAGAGGGTAAGGTTGATTTTGGAGGTATGGAAATTTCCGACTTAACCCTCGACGTTCTTTACACATCATACACCGATGGTTTTACACGCCGTTACTATAAGGATAAAAACTTTGAGGAGCATATTAAGGGCATCGAAGCGCAATTCCCAAACGATGAGGTTAGCCGCTATGGTTCAACCGCCGATGAAAAAACGTGGCTAGTTTCCGTTAGGTCTGATATTAATCCTGGCGAAACCTATATATACAATGTGGAAACCAAAGAGCTAACTTTTCAGAATAGACTATGGGATAAATTAGATAGGGCTAACCTTTCTCCTGTTAAAAGCATTACCTATAAATCCTCCGATGGGCTTGATATTCAGGCATACCTCACCTTGCCAAAGGGAGTAAAAGAAAAGAACTTGCCGCTTGTTGTAAATCCCCACGGAGGCCCCTGGGCTAGAGATTTCTGGGGATATAACCCTTATGCCCAATTCTTGGCAAATAGGGGGTATGCAGTTTTGCAACCCAACTTCAGGGCATCAACAGGTTTTGGTAAAGCGTTTCTTAATGCGGGTAATAAGCAGTGGGGCGATTTAATGCAGGACGATATTACCTGGGGTGTAAAGCATCTTATTGAGCAAGGAGTAGTCGATAAGGAGCGCGTTGCTATATTTGGTGGTTCGTATGGCGGATATGCAACCCTTGCAGGGTTGGCTTTTACTCCCGACTTATACACCTGCGGTGTTTCTTTGGTTGGGCCATCAAGCCTTATTACGCTCATCAATTCATTACCTCCATACTGGGAAGCTGGTCGTAAAACTTTTTACGAACGAATGGGCGACCCCAATACCGAAGAGGGGCTAGAGCAGCTAAAAAGGCAATCTCCTCTATTTTCGGCCGATAAAATTATTGCACCTCTAATGGTGGTTCAGGGACAAAACGACCCACGGGTAAATAAGGCCGAATCAGACCAAATTGTGATAGCCTTGCGCGATAGGGGTTTTCCTGTTGAGTATCTCAATGCACCCGATGAGGGGCATGGTTACGCTCGACCAGTCAATAATATGGCTTTTATTGCAGCAATGGAAAAATTCTTGGCAAAGCACTTAAACGGTCGATACCAAGAGTACATACCCGAAAAAACAGCTAAACGACTCGATGAAATTACAGTGGATATTAATACTGTTGAATTACCTAAAAGTCATTAGTTTATTACAATAAATACGGAAGCGCGGCAAATAATTTGCCGCGCTTTTTCATTCTTATATGGGCACAAAACAGTTTAACCTTTTCCGCCAGCATTTTGAGTCAATTCTTTAATTTAAAAAGACAAAAGCCTGTTCCCGCTCACTATTTTGCCAAAGCCCAAAATTTTTCTTCGGACAATATTGAATCTTTTCATACCTTTGCTTTCGTAATTAAATAAACTAACTATGAAACATCCATAGCTATAGTCATAGCATACAAGTGAATGACTATTCTATTTATGGGTGTTCCATCTGACAATTTTAAATTAAAAACAGACAGATGAAACTACTAGAAGGAAAAACAGGTCTAATTACTGGTGGCGCACGTGGAATTGGACGTGCAGTTGCCATTGCCTTTGCTAAGCAGGGTGCCAACGTGGCATTTTCAGATATGAAAGCCGATGAAAACTTTCAGAATCTCGAAAAAGAGCTCAATGCTCTTGGCGTTAAGGCAAAAGGGTACGTGTCTGATGCAAGCAATTTCGATGCATCACAAACTCTTGTTGATGAAATTATTAAAGATTTCGGCAGGATTGACATTTTGGTAAACAACGCTGGTATAACCCGCGATACCCTATTAATGCGAATGACCGAAGACCAGTGGGATTTGGTTATGAATGTTAACCTAAAATCGGTTTTCAACCTAACCAAGGCTGCTCAAAAGTATATGCTTAAGCAAAAGTTTGGTTCAATCATCAATATGAGTTCCGTTGTTGGTGTTTCGGGCAATGCTGGTCAATCAAACTACTCTGCTTCAAAAGCAGGTATTATTGGATTTACTAAATCCATAGCTCGCGAGCTAGGCTCCAGAAATATTCGTTGTAACGCGATTGCCCCTGGGTTTATTATTTCTGAAATGACGGAGCAACTGCCTGAGGAGGTTCGTAATGAGTGGATACAGAAAATTCCATTGCGAAGAGGTGGAACACCTAACGATGTTGCTGATATTTGCGTCTTCCTAGGATCAGAACTATCAAGCTATGTTAGCGGTCAGGTTATTAACGTATGCGGTGCAATGAACACTTGATTTTATAAAAGCACAATAAACACACAGGGGGCAATTGGCTTAGTAAAGCGAATTGTCCCTTGTTTTTCTATGCCAATCGGTCGTAAATATGGTCAAGCATTCTAATAAGTTCTTTTACTTCTATTGGATTTAAGCCTTCGGCACATTCGTTAAGTGTTTGTTTTTCAACTTCTTGCAATTTACCAATAATGCTTCTGGCGTACTTGGTCATTGAAATATGGTACGATCGCTTATCGCTAGGGCTCGCAACCCTCACGGCCAAATCATTCCGCTCCATACCATCAATAATTCTCGATAAGGCGGCGTTGTCCTTACTAGTCCGCTTGGCTAGCTGCCCTATGCTTACGTTATCCTCCTCAGCAAGCGATTCCAGAACTATCCAATAATCGGGCGTAATATCAGCAAACCCTTGCGAGGAAAACCTTTGCGCCAGCTCGGTTCTATACTTCGAGGTTACTCTAGTAAGGGTATACACAAACGATTTTGATGTGGGAAACATATCTATTTTAATTTATTATAGGCTTAAATCCTAATGATAAATGCTGCTCAATTCCAGCATCACAAAAATATGAATTATTTCGCTTACACACATAACTCATATATAATAACCCATTTTCTATCTATATTTGCAGTATTATGAGAGGAGAAATTACCATTCCCATAAAATGTGTTACGCAATTGGCCAACCAACTTTGCCGATGGAGCCAAAAAGAATCTTACAGCCTCGTTCTTAACAGTAACGACCTCTTAACTAGCAATAATGCGTACAATAAATTAAGCCGTTACCAAATTTTGGCCGCGTTTGGTGCTTGCAAACTATATTCGCCCGCAAAAGGATATTTAAATGCACTAAGCGAAGCAGAGAAACTGGGCGACTGGCTATTTGGTTATTTGGGCTACGACTTAAAAAATGAGATATCAAACCTTACATCTTCAAATCCAGATGGCTTGCATTTTCCCAATATGCAATTTTTCAGGCCAGCAATCGTATTTGCTGTTCAAAATAATATCTTAACCATACATTACTCAAAATCAAAGTTTAGCGAGCAAACCGCCAATAGCTATTTCGAGGCTATAACAACTTCTCCTATTTTCGATGATGAAAGCGATAGTAACATCGTACCCAAATCCAGATTCACAAAGGAGGAGTACATCGAAACTGTTGAAAGTGTTCTGAGCAGTATTCATCGGGGTAACATACTAGGAATAAACCTTTGCCAAGAGTTTTTTGTGGAGAATTGCCATATTGACCCATATGAAACCTACATTAAGCTTAATAGTATTTCGCCTACTCCCTTTTCGGCATTTGGTAAGTTTAATGACAGATTTCTAATTTGTGCCAGCCCTGAGCGATACTTACAAAAATACGGAATAACCCTTGTAACCCAGCCAATAAAGGGAACCTCGCCACGAGGAAAATCTGAAGAGGAGGATAAACAAATTGCCGAAAAGTTGTTTAATGACCCAAAGGAACGTGCCGAAAATATTATGATTGTTGATTTAGTTCAAAACGAGCTATCTCGAATATCGCAAGCTGGCTCGGTAAAGGTTGATGAACTTTGCGGTGTTTACCCTTTTAAACAGGTTCATCAAATGATTTCAACCGTATCGTGCCAAGTTGAGCCTAGCTTCGGTTTAGCCAATATTCTAAAGCATTTATTCCCAATGGGCTCAATGTCGGGCGCCCCAAAGGTTGAAGCAATGCAACTAATAGAAAAATGCGAACGTTCGCAGCGTGGTTTGTATTCGGGCTCAGTTGGCTATATAGACCCAACTGGAAATTTTGATTTTAACGTGGTTATAAGAAGTTTGCTTTACAACCAAGCCAACAAGTACCTTTCATACACCGTAGGTGGAGCAATTACAAGTCAATCTAACCCACACAACGAATATAATGAGTGCTTGCTAAAAGCAAAAGCAATTATTCAGGCACTAACATCTAAGTAGTATGCTTAAAGAATTTGAAAATTTTATCAAAGAAAAATCATTAATCCCATCCAATGCCAAAATAGTTCTTGGCGTAAGCGGTGGCGTCGATTCAATGGTTATGCTTTATTTATTTAATGCTTCTGGATACAATTTTGAAGTTGCTCATTGTAACTTTTCGCTACGGGGCGATGAGTCCGATGGCGACGAAGCATTGGTTAAGAAGGTGTGTGAGCAAATGGGGGTTAAATTGCACTTAAATCGCTTTAATACAATAGATTATGCTGCAAAAAACAAGGTGTCTATTCAAATTGCTGCCCGAGAATTGCGATACGCCTGGTTTACAGACCTTTGTGTAAATAGTAATTTTACTACCGTGGCCATTGCTCACAACAAAAACGATGTGGTTGAAACAATGCTCATAAATTTAGCCCGTGGCACAGGTTTAAAAGGACTTACAGGCATAAAGTCATCAGCGAATGGAGTCATTCGTCCAATAATTTTCGCCTTTCGCAAACAGATTGAAGAGTTTGCCCATAGCGAGGGCGTTGCGTACCGAAACGATTCAACAAACAGTCAAACAAAATACGCTCGAAACAGAATTAGACACAACGTAATTCCCGAACTTCAAAAAGTAAACGAGGGTATAATTGATAACTTTTACAACACTTCAATTTATTTAAACTCTACGTGGCAGGCCATTGAAAAGATGAATGAAGAGTTCGCCAAACAGGCCAGAATCAATAAAGGTAACGAGGTACACTTTTCAATGTCGCTACTCAAGGGTTATCCTTTTCGACAAGTTTTTATGGTAGAAGAATTTACATCATTCGGATTTTCACCAGCAACCGTGCTCGAAATAGAGAAGTCGTTGTTTACCCAAGCAGGAAAAGTGTTTTACTCTCCATCGTACCAATTAGTACGTGATAGGGAATGGCTAATGCTCTCAAAGTTAGAAGATAACAGCATAGTACCCGAGATTAAAATAGAGGCTAACGTAACTCATATTGAACAGCCCATTGCTCTAAAACTCGAAACTTTAGCTGTAAATTCCACTTTTGTGATACCCAAAAACCCTTCTACGGCAGTATTTAATTTTGATAAGCTAACTTTCCCACTAGTGCTTCGTCCGTGGCGCGAGGGCGATTTGTTTGTACCTTTCGGTATGACGGGGCATAAAAAAGTTAGCGATTTCCTCATCGACCAAAAAGTACCTTTGCATCGAAAACAAGAGGTTTACGTTTTAGAGTCGAACGGACAAATTATTTGGGTTGTTGGTTATAGAACCGATAATCGTTACCGAGTGGGAGTGGGGTGTAACAAAATTTTTCAAGTTACCTTACTATAAAATCGATACAGGTTAGTTTACCTGAATGCTTGGCTTTACACTGATGTTTCAACTTTACCCCTTACCATAAAACCATCGCAAAATATTTCTAAAACCTGAAACCTCATTCGTAACTAGACAAGACATATCTCTTGCCTGTAAAAAATCATTGTCCAATATGGTTATTATTTACTTTCTTTGCACAATTAAAATTTAAAATATGAAAACACATAGAACACTAGTTATGGCAGTTATTATCGGATTTACAATGGTATCGTGTAACGGTACCAAATCAAACGAAAATCCATTGTTAGTTGACTTTTCAACACCGCACAACGCACCCCCATTTAGCTCCATTAAAATTGAGCATTACGTTCCTGCAGTTGACTCAGCAATGGTTGAAGCTCGTGCCGAAATTGATGCGCTTATTAGTAACACGCAGGAGCCTACCTTTGAGAATACCATTGAGGCATTGGCTTTTGCTGGTAAAAGGCTAAACGACGTTACTTCCATAGTTTTTAACCTAAACTCTGCCGAAACCAGCCCCGAATTGCAAAAAGTAATTCGTGAAATTGCACCTAAACTCACCGACTTTCAGAACGATATAGGTTTAAATGAGAAACTATTTGCACGGGTAAAGCAAGTTTTCGACGAAACCGATAGGTTGCTACTAAACCCCGAGCAGCTAACTCTACTCGACAATACATACCTAGGTTTTGTTCGCAGCGGAGCCAACCTAAACGAGGAAGAAAAACAAGAGTATCGAAAAGTTACTCGCGAACTTTCTGAACTTTCTCTTCAATTTGAAGAGAATGTGCTTGCCGAAACGAACGGTTTTTTCCTTCACTTAACTACCGAAGATGAGCTTGCTGGGTTACCTCAGGGACTTATTGATGCCGCTGCTCTCTCGGCTCAGCAAAAAAACCTTGAGGGTTGGGTTATAACCCTTCACGCTCCTATGTACATTCCATTTTTAAAATTCTCAGAACAAAGAGAATTACGCGAAAAAATTTATATCGCATTTACTAAGCGCGGCCTAAATGGTAACGAAAACGACAACACGAAAATTTTAGGGCAAATTGTTAACCTAAGACTTAAAGTAGCGCAAATATTAGGTTACAACACCTACGCAGATTATGTACTGGAGCAACGTATGGCCGAAACTCCAAACGAGGTTCTTGAATTTTTACATCAGCTGCTCGATGCGTCATTGCCAACCGCTAAAGAAGAGGTTAAAGAGGTTCAAGAATTTGCAAAATCAATTGGTGTAAGCCATAAAATTGAAAAATGGGACTGGGCTTTTTATACCGAGAAGCTGAAAAATAAGCTATTCAGTTTAAATGAGGAAGAGCTTAAGCCATACTTCCAGCTCGAAAAAGTGCAAGAAGGTGTTTTTATGCTAGCTAGTAAGCTATACGGTATCTCTTTCAAACCTGTTTCAAACGTGCCTGTTTACCACGCCGATGTAAAGGTTTTTGAAGTGTACGATAAGGATAACTCGCTTCTTTCATTGCTTTATCTCGACTTTTTCCCACGCGAAGGCAAAGGTGGCGGAGCGTGGATGACAAGCTACCGCTCTCAATACATTATTAACGGCGTAAATGTTCGTCCATTCGTTTCGGTAGTTACAAACTTTACCAAACCAACAAAGGATACGCCTTCATTATTAACATTTCAGGAGTTTACCACGTTTCTACACGAGTTTGGTCACGCATTACACGGAATGTTAGCAAACACAACCTATCCAAACCTATCGGGTACATCGGTTTTTCGCGATTTTGTTGAATTACCCTCGCAAGTACTTGAAAACTGGGGTACAGAAAAAGAGTACCTCGACCTATTTGCTGTTCATTATAAAACAGGCGAGCCAATTCCCGAAAAGCTGGTTAAAGCAATTATCGACAGCCAAAACTTTCTAACTGGAAACTTATCCATTCGCCAGCTTGGTTTTGGTTTGGTAGATATGGCTTGGCATAGCATTAGCGAGCCCTTTACCGGCGATGTGTTTAGCTTTGAGAATAACCTAATGGAACCTCTTAGCGTTCTACCCAATGTGAAACAAACAGCCTTTTGTCCCGCATTTAGCCATATTTTTGCAGGGGGGTATGCTGCCGGATACTACAGCTATAAGTGGGCCGAAGTGCTCGATGCTGATGCTTACTCACTTTTCAAAGAAAAAGGTATTTTTAATACTGATGTCGCTGATTCGTTCCGCAAGAATATTCTTTCAAAAGGTGGTAGCGAGCATCCAATGGTGCTTTACAAGCGTTTCCGCGGTCACAAACCTTCAATTGACGCTCTACTCGAAAGAAGTGGATTAAAATAATAGGCAATAACCTCCTAACTAAAACCGCAAAGAGATGCTTATAGTCTTCTCTTTGCGGTTTTTTTATGCTATATATTCAATTTACAGCACGTAGGGTATTGTGGTAGGAAATTTATTCGTTCCAAATTAGTACCTTTGCACGCTAATAAACAAGAAATTATCTATATGAGGTTCGAGCAGTATAACTTTATCCCTGCACTTAAAAAAAACTTAGAATCGCTTGGTTACAAACGACCAACCGATATTCAGTATAAAGCCATTCCCCCTACGCTTAAAGGTCAGGATTTGCTAGCTATTGCCCAAACTGGAACAGGAAAAACTGGAGCATTCGCAATACCCACAATACAGCTACTGGTAACCAAACGAAATCCGCGCGAACCCTATACAACCCAATGTTTGGTAATGGTTCCAACGCACGAGCTGGCCATACAGGTAGCCAATGTGTTTAAAGAGTTAGCAAAGGGCACCAACCTACATATTGTTGGTGTATATGGTGGTGTTGAACAAGACACGCAAATAGGGTTGCTCAAAAGCGGGGTCGATGTGCTAGTTGCAACCCCCGGCCGGTTGTTCGATTTAGCCAGTCAGGGATACCTGAAATTTTCGAATGTTTCAATGCTAATTATTGATGAGGCCGACCATATGCTAGAGCTGGGCTTCATTAACGATATGGAGCAGCTTATAAGGCGCATTCCCCGTTACAGGCAAACGCTGTTTTTCTCTGCCACAATTAACTCGCATATAAAGGATTTGGCCTATGGTCTAGTGGACCACGCTGTTCGAATTCAGATATCACCTAAAGACCCTATTTCAAAAAACATCGACCATTCGGTGGCTTTTATCGAAATGGACGATAAACGCTTTTTCCTCGAAAACCTAGTTAAAGAGAACCCTTCTAGCAAAATACTTGTTTTTGTGCGAACAAAAGTGCGTGCCGAAAGGGTTGCCAAGGCTCTTGAACGGGTCGGAATTCCAAGTCAAACTATGCATAGCAGCAAAACTCAAAGTGAGCGCTCTGAGGTAATGGATTTCTTTAAAAGCGGCAAAAATATGGTTCTAATAGCCACCGATATTAGCGCAAGGGGTATTGATATACCCAATGTTGAGTTTGTAGTTAACTACGACCTCCCGGATTTAGCTGAAAATTACGTACATAGGGTAGGCCGAACAGGACGAGGAACTCAACGCGGTAAGGCTGTGTCGTTTTGTAGTGCAGAAGAAAAACCAACCCTTGAGCAAATCGAATCTTTTTTAAATGCATCCATCTCTGTGCTAACAATTAGTAACTCAGATTACGAAGCAACCATCGATTTTTCTGAAGATTCATCGCACGACTGGCAATCGTTAATCAAGGAGCAAGAAGCTTTTAACCAAACAAAGAAGAAGAAAAAGAAGAAGTAACCTATATTTATCTGCCAACTTTTGCAATATAGCTTCGCATCAATATTTTATAACAATAAGTAAATACCAGAACCGTGACATTTGAAGAATTAGGCCTAAAAAAGCCCTTTTTACAAGCTCTAAACGATTTAGATTACGTTTATCCAACTCCAATTCAGCAAAAAACTTTTCCCGCCATTAAATCGGGGAAAAATGTAATTGGTATTGCTCAAACCGGAACTGGTAAAACATTTGCTTACCTGCTGCCCTTGCTTAATTCGCTTACCTACTCAGAGCAAAGGGAGTTTCGTGTACTAATCATAGCACCCACAAGGGTGCTAGTGGTTCAAATTGTTAATGAAATAAAAAAGCTAACCGAATATTACGGTATTCGGTCGGCAGGAGTTTATGGCGATACCAATATCAATACACAGAAACAAATGGTGTATGATGGGCTCGATGTACTTGTGGCCACTCCTGGCAGGCTAATTGACCTCGCTTTTACTGGAGTACTCAGACTGAAATCGGTAAAAAAAGTGGTTATTGATGAGATTGACGAAATGCTCAGTATGGGGCTAAGACAACAGCTTGTTAATGTACTCGATATGCTACCATCAAAACGCCAAAACCTTATGTTTTCGGCAACACTTAGCCCCGAAGTTGAAAAACTGGTAACCGACCTAATTCCCAACCCCATTAAAATTGAAATTCATCCGCACGGAACACCCATTGCAAAGATTGAACAAGTAGCGTACAATGTTCCAAACTTTAACACTAAAGCTAATCTTTTAGAATATTTACTTACAGAAGACCAAGACCTTAGCAAGGTAATGGTGTTCGTTAGGTCAAAAAGGATTGCCGACCGCCTTTTCGAACTGATAACCAATAAATTTCCGGATAATATAAGCGTAATTCACTCAAACAAAGCTCATAATACTCGTCTTTCGGCGTTAAAGCAATTTGAAGAGGGAGCGCATCGAATACTTATTGCCACCGATATTGTGGCCCGAGGTATGGATATTACCGATGTTAGCCACGTTATTAACTTCGATATGCCCGATATGGCAGGCGATTACCTTCACCGTATTGGTCGTACAGGGCGTGCCGATAAGTTCGGAGCAGCAATATCCTTCATTACCGAGGCCGAAGAGGAATATAAACTACAAATAGAAGAGTTTATTTCAAAGCAAATACCCATAGAACCCTTGCCAGCTGGTTTGGCAATATCAAACGTGCTTACCGAAGATGAGAAAGCGCCTAATCCAGGCGATAAAGAGTACCTAACCGTTCCTAAGAAGAAAAAAACAGTGGGGCAGGGTGCATTCCACGAAAAGAAGGCGAAGAACAAGAAGGTTAACCTTGGCGGGCCCAAAAATCGACAAGAGAAATACGAAAAACTTAAGCGCTCTCAAAACCCTAACCGACCTAAAAAAACGAGGTTCTAGTGCTTTAAGGAGTAAGGATTAAGTAGTAAGTAGTAAGAGGGGTTAGGGGCATACTCGAATGGGCAGCGAAAATTTTCAATAGCCATAGCAAAAAGGATTGCGAGTTTGCAAACCCGATTCGACAACGCAAAACTCGAAACTCGGAACTCGGAACGCTCCAACAACTAAAGGCTAATAGCAAAAGGCCAAAAGCCAACAACCATCACTTCAACATCTCAACATCATCGGCAAAATCGAATTGTAAGTCGGGGTGTAGCGAGTCATATATCTTCTCAATTTTCTGATACTGCCTAAAGTAAATATTTCCTATTACGGTATTTGGTTGCATAGGTAACCCTTTGCTTTTAAGTTCTTTGCAAAAAAATATTAGTAATTCAACCTCCGTCTGTTTATTACCCGAGTACTTAATTAGCTTATTTGTAGTTCGTAGTACCTTACGAATGGTTTTTTTTGCTAGGTAAATTTGACTCTTATTTAAGGTTGAAAACTCTTTGCTGATATGCTCTTTCGACCTCTGCACATACCTTTGCTCATTATCCGATTCAAACAAAAGGTAAGTAAGCAACTCCTTATTTTCAACCCTAAACTTGGCTAATCTAATGCAAGCATTAACTAACTCATCGGGTTGTAAAAGCTTCAGTTCAGTTTTAATCTGTTTTATCGAGGCGGCCTTCATAAATATTTTAGCTTTTATTGTAAGTTTTTTTAAAGTATACCCAAACCTACCAATACTCCCACAAACCTAGCAAATTATTATAACAGTTGGTGGCAAAACTGCACGCTTTATGCAAACGTAAGCGTTTACATAGCCAGCTACATTTTGATTTTTTTTGTATTTTATGTAGATTTGCATAAATTCGTATAGTGTGCTGTTTTACATTTCCCACCAAAGTAAAAATCTACTACTTAAAAACAGCAATTGTTTAACCAAATAAATTAATATGCTAAAAGTAAGGCAAATTAACAACGAGAAAGAATTAATAAACATTTCCAGAAACGACATTATTGACTTTTTATATACACATCTCGACCGTTTTCGTGATGAGAAGGTTTCTATTGGCAAGTGCATCGACTATGCTTTCAAAAAAAATGGAGGCCCAGGAGGTTTCGTCTTAACCGGACATTACGATGGTCGTTTAGTAGGAGTTGTAGTTATGAACGAAACCGGTATGGAGGGTTTTATTCCAGAGAACATACTTGTTTATATTGCCGTTGATGCTAATATAAGAGGCAAAGGCATTGGAAAGCAACTTATAAATGAAGCCATTAGCCGAGTTAATGGCGATGTTAAACTTCACGTAGAGTATGATAATCCGGCTAAAAACCTTTACGAACGCTTAGGTTTTACAAACAAATACGCCGAAATGCGTTTTACTAAAAATAAATAAGCAATGGCCGAATTAGTTGTAAAATCTGACGATATTATTGAAAACGTTGAGAAGTTAAATAAGTATCTAGATAAACATAACGTTACGTGGACCCTAGTTGTTAAGGTATTATCGGGGCATCAAGAATTTCTCGAAAAACTCCTTTTTCATCCAGTTGTAAAAGGACTGCATAGCGTTGGAGACTCTCGTACATCAGGACTTAAAATTATCAAGGATATTAATCCCGATATCGTTACTATGTACGTTAAACCTCCGGCAATGGATACCATTGAAGATATAGTTACCTATGCCGACATCTCCCTAAACTCTTCTTACCGTACCATTGAGGCTCTTAATGCTGAAGCCGGACGACAAGGGAAAAAGCATAGGGTAATTATTATGATAGAGCTTGGGGAACTGCGCGAAGGAATTTTAAGAGATAAGGTTATTGAGTTCTATAAGAGGGTATTCGATTTGGAAAATATCGTGATTGAGGGGATAGGCACAAATCTTGGTTGTATGTACGGCATTCAGCCAACCTACGATAAACTTGTGCAAATGTCGCTATACAAGCAGCTTATCGATGCTAAATTTAATACAAACCTTCCAATTATATCAGGGGGAAGTTCCATTTCTCTACCTTTAGTTGGCAAATCGGCTATGCCCAAAAATATTAACCATTTACGTATTGGCGAAACTGCCTTTTTGGGCATTTCACCATTTGATGGCGAAATATTTCTCGACCTTTCAACCGAGGCCTTCGAGTATTTAGGCAACGTAATTGAACTTGAACTCAAAGAAACAAGCCCCGATGGCATTGTTACCGATGGAAACATTGGCCACACAGCCGACGATTTTGATTGGGATTATAGCTATAGGGCTATTCTCGATTTTGGAATTTTAGATGTTGATGTTCACGAGCTTATTCCAAAGGATAAAGAAATACGCTTTGCCGGAACCACTTCGGATATGAGCGTTTATGACTTGGGACCTGTCGACAAAAGAAAAAAATGCCGTTATAAAGTTGGCGATAAGGTTCGTTTTTCACCATCCTATATGGCTGTTGCAAGGCTTATGAATTCAAAGTTTATTGATAAAACAATTCTGTAAGAATTGAACTATTTTGCCAAAAGCGTTTCGAAATAAATTTCGAAACGCTTTTTTATTGAGCAGACTTTTGTCAAATATAACCGCTATTTTTGTAGCAGAATACACCGCTCAATAACAAGAATTGGACATTAAAATATGAAAAAATAAATATGTTTGAAATAGAGGTTAATAACCTTACGAAATATTTTGAGCAACGGGTAATTTTCGAAAAACTTAGTTTCCTTGTTAATAAAGGACAAAAAGTTACCATTACAGGCGCATCGGGTAAGGGCAAAACCACCTTATTACGTATGCTGGCAGGTGTAATTGCACCCGATGAGGGTTGCATTAGCTTTAATAATCAGGTATTTAATAGTCAAACTGCACACATAATTCGCCAGCAAATTGCATACCTACCTCAAGGAATCGATTTAATGGTAAGTAATGGGGTAGAGCTAGCACAACTATTGCAAATCGAGCCCAAGTCAGCCTTTTCGTACCTCGAAAAGCTATTGCTTTCGCCCAATATTATGCAGCAACCTTTTGCAGAAATAAGTGGCGGAGAGAAACAGCGAATGCTGATTTCACTTATTTTATCCTTGCAGCGCCCCATATTATTTCTCGATGAACCAACATCGGCTCTCGATAAAAATTCATCAGAAAAGCTAATGGACCTTATTTGGTCTAACCCAAATATTTCTATGGTGTCAACGTCACATAACCCCGAATGGGAAGAAAGGTGTGAGCAAGTAATCCAATTATGAGTGCAATTCAGGATATTTCTTTGCTAAATCTTTGTCTTAGCTTTCTTGCACTACTAATTCCCATAACAGGGTTTTGGTACTTTCGGGTAGGTTTAACTAGGGCAACACTTATTGCAGTGGCGCGTATGACTGTCCAGCTGTCGGCAGTGGCGCTTTACCTCGAATATATTTTCGAACAAAACAACCCATACCTAAATTCTGCTTGGGTAGTAATAATGATATTAGTGGGAGTTTTTACAACGCTAAAACGAAGTAACCTTAACCCAAAAATGCTTGCGCTTCCGTTAATAATTTCGGCAGTAACAAGCATAGTAATTATTGATGCATTCTTTCTAGGGGTTATAATCCGTCTGCCTTACGTGTTCGAATCGCAGTACTTTATTCCCATATCCGGAATGATATTGGGCAATGCAATGAACCATAATATTGTGGGGCTAAATGCCTACTTCGAGGGGTTAACCAAAAACCAAAACCTTTACTACTTCCTTCTAATAAATGGGCATAGCAAAAAACAGGCTGTCAATCCGTTTATAGTACAAGCTCTAAAAAAAGCCCTTAACCCAATGATTGCTAACACTTCGGTAATGGGCTTAATATCCTTGCCGGGTATGATGACAGGGCAAATTCTGGGAGGCAATTCGCCCGCCACAGCCATACGATACCAAATAATGATTATGCTTGCCATTTTTACAGGATGTAGTATAAATTTAATGCTTAGCATTATTTTGGGTAACAAAACGGCCTTCGACCGAATGGATAGAATCTCTTCGGATGTAATTGTAAAAAATCCTTCCCGCAAACAAAAGAGATTAAAATAAACGGTATGATTGATGCGCTATAATTAATATCTTTATCAAAATTTCAGAGAGGGTTAGAAAGGTTTCAATTTTTTATCGAACTATAGCAAATTGCTAAAACCCTAAAAGTTATTTTAACGTATATAAATCGTTTATGGGTAACAGTTTAAGAGTCGGATTAAGTCATACGCTGTCTTTAATCGTACAAACAGAAAATACGGCAATCGCCCACAAATCAGGAACACTGCCAGTTTTAGCAACTCCTGCAATGATTTCATTTATTGAGAATGCAGCAATGTGTGCGGTATCAAACTACTTATTAAACGATGAGACCACAGTAGGTATAAAAGTCGATATAAGGCACCTAAAAGCAACGCCTATTGGTGTTAAAGTTGAATGTAAGGCTACACTTACTCAAATTGAGGAGAAAAAACTCGTATTCGAAGTTTTAGCTACCGATGAAACTGGACAAATTGGCGTAGGTACACACGTTAGGTATATTGTTAATAAAACAACCTTTATGAAAAGTTTACCCGCTAAATAGTTAAATTTATTTGTAACCAAATGATTAAATCTTTTACGCATACTCTCGTCTTCATACTCACATTGTCTCTATTCAGCAGCTGTGTGAACAATAGTTCTAGCAAGTCGGCTAAAACTTCTGGTGAT
>JBBACY010000050.1:0-21772 GCA_041656735.1 Bacteroidales bacterium
CATATTTTGGTGCGACTATTAATGCAACAGACCATAACGTAGCGGTTTCAGCAGCTAACGAGCACCTGAAAATAGGTTTTTACTCATACCCCAACGGTGCTAAAATGGGTTTAGTTGTTTGGGAATGGGATGTGGCAGAACGTGAGATTACTCCATTCTTTGAATATAACAATGGAACTAAAGAGGCTCTTGATAAGGCTTTCGACTTTAGTATAGATTTCGACTTTTAGTATTAAGTTTTAAGAATCAAAAAGCCGCTCAGAATTCTGAGCGGCTTTTTTTATAAATAATACCCCAAACTGAGTAACTGGGGGCTGGAACTATTTAGTAGTTATAAGAAATCTATCCACATTTTGAACTACCGCAACTTGTACAAATTAAACATCCCTCTTGGTAAATTAACGACTCAGCATCGCACTCGGTACATTTTTTACCAGTTTTAGCCTTTGTGCCATTGGGTATGTATTTCTTAAGGGCACGCTCAACTCCGGCATTCCAAGTGTTAATTGTTTCGTTATCGAGCCTTAATGAGCTAATAAGGTTTACCACATCTGGAATTGGCATCCCGTTGCGTAAAACACCCGAAATTAGCTTCGCATAGTTCCAAAACTCCTTGTTAAACATATGCGATAATCCGCCAATGGTGTTGGTATAACCATACTTGTCAACATACTGAAAATCGTACCGACTACCGTTTTCGTCCTTAATTTTCATAATTCGGCCATTTGACACCGATTTAGGAATTGGTAGCACATCGTCTTCAGACAATCCTGTGAAAATTTCGTAGGGTTTATCATCATACAAACCCACAAAGGCAATCCAGTTTTCATGGTTATTCTTAAATCGAATAACGTCGCAGTCAAGCACATCGGGCCTTTTTGATGGTGCTGGCGCCTGCTCGGCGTCCTTCTTTTTCGATGATATAAGCACACCATCACGCGATCCTTCGCGGTAAACGGTGCAACCCTTACAACCACTCTCCCAAGCTGTTTGATATACGTTTGCAACCATTTCTTCCGAAACATCTTCGGGCAAATTAACGGTTACGCTTATGGAATGGTCAACCCATTTCTGAATCTTACCCTGCATCTTAACCTTACTAACCCAGTCCACGTCGTTTGATGAAGCTTTATGGTAGGGCGACTTCTCAATAAGTTCCTGCACCTGCTCCTCGGAATATTTTTTCACCGCCTCGGCGGTGTGTCCGTTCACTTCGAGCCAAGTAAGAAACTTATGATGAAAAACATTGTACTCTTCCCACGAGTCACCAACCTCATCGGTAAACGAAATAGTTACGTTCTGATCGTTAGGGTTAACCTTTCGGCGGCGCTTATAGTATGGCATAAACACAGGCTCAATGCCCGATGATGTTTGTGTCATTAGGCTGGTTGTTCCGGTAGGCGCAATGGTTAAAAGAGCAATGTTTCGGCGACCGTACTTCACCATATCCTTGTACAACTCCTCGTCTTGTTCCTTAATCCGGTTGATAAAAGGGTTGTTTTTCTCACGTTGTGCGTCGAAAATTGTGAATGGTCCACGTTCCTTAGCCATTATAACTGATGAGCGGTAGGCCTCAACGGCTAAAGTTTTTTGTACCTCAACGGCAAAGTCAATACCATTCTCGGAGCCATACCTCAAATTAAGTGCAGCAAGCATATCGCCTTCGGCAGTAATACCAACGCCTGTACGGCGTCCTTGCACTGCCTTTTGCCTAATTTTACTCCATAGGTTTCGTTCAACCGCCTTAATATCATCGTCCTCGGGATCACGGTCGATTTTTGATTGAATGGCATCTATCTTTTCTAGCTCAAGATCGATAATATCATCCATTATTCGTTGAGCCGCCTGAACATGCTTTGTAAATAGTTCGAAATTAAACTTCGCTTCAGTGGTAAAAGGATTTTCAACGTAACTATATAGGTTTAAAGCAAGCAATCGGCAGCTATCGTATGGGCAAAGGGGAATTTCACCACACGGGTTAGTCGATACGGTTTCGAATCCCATATCGGCATAGCTATCGGCAACCGACTCACGAATTACAGTGTCCCAAAAAAGCACTCCGGGCTCAGCAGATTTCCATGCATTGCGAACAATTTTTTTCCATATCTCCTTCGCATCAACCTCTTTTCGGTATGAAGGGTTTTTTGAGTTTATAGGATATTGTTGCACATACGGTGTGCCATCAATGGCAGATTTCATAAACTCGTCGTCAATTTTCACCGATACGTTTGCTCCGGTAATTTTCCCGGGCTCCATTTTCGCATCAATAAACATCTCAGCATCGGGATGCTTACTGGAGATTGACAGCATAAGGGCACCACGCCTTCCGTCCTGTGCCACTTCGCGGGTGGAGTTCGAGTAGCGTTCCATAAAGGGCACCACTCCGGTTGATGTGAGCGCACTGTTTAGTACTGGGCTTCCTTTAGGCCGAATATGTGACAAATCGTGCCCAACGCCACCCCGGCGCTTCATAAGCTGAACCTGCTCCTCGTCAATTTTCATAACCCCGCCATAGGAGTCGGCAACTCCCTGGTTACCTATAACGAAACAGTTCGATAGGCTAGCTATTTGAAAAGGATTGCCTATGCCCGTCATTGGGCCTCCCTGAGGGACGATATACTTGAACTCTTTAAGTAGTTCAAAAATATCCTCCTCGCTCATCGGATTGCTATACTTCTTTTCAATGCGGGCAATATTCTTAGCCAAGCGTCTATGCATATCGTCGGGTGTTCTCTCAAAAATATTCCCGTAGGAGTCTTTTAGTGCATATTTGCTTACCCAAACCTTAGCGGCCATCTCATCGCCTTTAAAATAAACTGTTGATGCTCCCACTACATCCTCGTAGGTATAGGTTTTTTGCTTTTCCTTCGCTTCGTTCATTACAGATATTTCCTCTTTATTCATTTCTATATGTTGGTTTTATTTTTTATAACAAAGTCAAAAACTATAGTACACTGAAAAAAAGAAGGGTAGAGTTTTTTTTAGCATACCAAAATGTGATTGCAAGTTATGAAAGCAAAACCATTTTTTACGAGCTTTATGGGTTGAAGAAACTAACAATTGTGCAAAGTTATCAACATTGTAAGTGTCTGTAATTCTGATACTTGGCTCAATGGGCTGATTGTTAGGGGCTAGCGATAAGATCGCCTTATAATGGAACAAATAGCAATAAAAAACCCTGCTTGGGTTAACCTAGCAGGGTTTTAATAACATTTATTGTAAAGCAATTACTGAACTACATAATCAGAATCGAACTCAAAAACTGGAGGATTACTACCCGATGCAGCTGCAGTACACTTATACCTAAATGTATGAAACTCTTCTCCGCTTGCAACTCCCGTTGGATAGTATAAGAATCCTGTAATATTATAGTACACTTCTATTCCGCTAACCATTGGTACAGCTTCAGGAAAACGGAGTTGAGCAAAAATCATCATCCCTTCCTTTAACCGCTCGTGCAATAAAGCTACCTTTTCTTCAGGAGTCTCCTTAGCCGTCAACTCGGTGTCAAGCTCCTCATAACTAGTACGGTAACTCAAGCGAAAGCTGATATTGGAATAATAACTTCCAAAACCATAGTAAAACTCAGTATTACCACGATCAATATAGCCGGGATTAATTTTGTCTTTAACATAATCTACCATTAGCTGGTAATCATCCTTAACTAAAGAATAGTTAATTGTGGGGTCGAATAACCAACCGGCGGTTGAGAAAATAAACTGCTCGGTCTTTTCCAACATAAAATCCTCTGTAACCCACTCGCCAGCAATAAATTTGTAGTTAGCTGCACCTGAATAGGTTTGGTTGCTTCCAGA
The DNA here is from genome assembly GCA_041656735.1 of Bacteroidales bacterium. Classification (GTDB taxonomy): domain Bacteria; phylum Bacteroidota; class Bacteroidia; order Bacteroidales; family Tenuifilaceae; genus Perlabentimonas. The sequence continues at coordinate 3,816 of JBBACY010000050.1, forward strand.
TTTGTAGACAACCGTTTTAGCATCACCTTCAAGAGCATAAGGAAATTTAGTGCGAAGAAAATTTGGTAAATACAACGATGCATTAGCAGAGGAAATGTATGACATTCCTAGCGCCGAATAATCAGCAGGTTGTAGTGCCACAAATGATGCATTAGCAGGCGCCCAAGCCGATCCATTATAGGTGTAGGCTACATATTGCTTCTCTGTTTTGTCTACTGAAAGCGCAACCTTTTCTTCTGAAATATTTATATTGTCAATCTGGTAAGTGGTTGTCTTTACTGGATCTGTACCTCTATCTACATCAGCACGCCCATCTCCCTCGTACTTAAAAGCGATATAAATCTTACCGCCTACATAATCAGTTAAGTCTGCAATGCCTGCAAGGGTAAATGTTCCATAACCAGAAGCCGGCTCACTAGGGATAGTGAAATTGGTAGAAATATCAATCCATGTGGCAGTAGAAATACCGCCTTCAGTACCATCAAAGTCTTCGGAAATCAATACTGATAAACCATCATAATTCCAGAAGCCAACAGCTAAATCAAATGAAAACTTTGGAGCAATTGCATTACTTAAGTCAATTTCTGCAGTAATAAGATATAGTTCATTTATGGAACCTGAATTACGTGCTGAAACTTGTGCGTATAAACCATTATACTCACGACCCTCCCAAGTTAAAGTTCCACTTATATCTTTATTTGTCCAACCTGGAATAGTAATGTCTTCATACTTTGTCTGACTCTGAAAGTCTTCGGCTATATATTTAACTTCTGTAACCTCAGAAACAGCTTCTTCTGAAGAATAATTATACTCCACAAATTTATACTGTCCGCGTTCTGCATTAGAAAAATTTGCAGCCAATATCCCGGGAAGTTTATCGGCAGGTGAAACTGCTGGAGTAAATGCATTTACATATTCTACTTCACTTCCCCAGGCCTTCTTGTAATCGTCAGTATTAAGTATATTTACACTACGTAAATCATTTATATAAGACGGCTTATCCTGCCCAAAAGTATAGGTTATCATAGCCGAAGAGTTAAGATCACTATACTTATACATTTGTGCTAAAAGGTAGGGAACATAGTCAGAAGCAGGTGCTGATTCTGTGAAATACTTGTTAACTTTAATAGTATTGGCCTTAGCCGAATCCTCTGCATTTTTTGCAGCAGCTAAAGCGCGTGAGGTAATAGTGGTGTAGTCAGCATCGGTGAGGGTATAGGTATAACTTACTAGGTTGATTGGCTTTGTCGAATTTTCAACTCCCTCAAACTGATCGTTGAAATCTGTACAGCTACCTGCCATTATAGTAAGTGCCAACCCTATAATTATTGAATAATGTCTCTGTTTCATAGTTGGTCGAATATTTAGAATTTAATTTTTAATGTAGTTGAGTAGGTTCTACCAAAACCGTAGAATACAGTAGCAGCAGTCCACTCAGGATTACCTGGTGAAGGAGTACCGTCAGTAGCGTCAGAGATATACACTGCATCCAACAGATTATATATATTACCGAATACAGAAGCATCAAATCCGCCAAGTTTAAAACGATAACTTAGACCTAAATCGAATATTACTGCATCGGGAATCATCCAGGGTTGCTCAAATGCCACATCCGAAAATGAAGACCCTACCGATGAGATGTTGTAGTAGGAGTAGTTACGTCCGTAGTAATTCCCATCAGCACTTACCCTTAGTCCTTTTAGCAATTCGTATTTTGCACCAAGCGCAGCAGAAGTTTGTGCGGAGTTACCAACTTTAATCCCCCCAATTCGAACTTCCATCTTCTGGTGGTCTGGTGCTCCAATAGCGCTAGCCACCTGGTTTGTTGATGTCATAGGGTTACCATTCCTATCGTATACAAAGCCTTCAACATCATTCTGCCAAATCCAATCGCCCAATGATATCATTCCTGTTATCTCGAGCCCTTTAAGGGGCTTAGAAACGAAATCGAGTTCAATACCCTGATGGAGTGCATTTACGCCTTCAAGGTTAGCCACCCTACTCTCGGGACTATTCGTATTAACTGCCCGTACCAAAGTTTTATCCATCCATAGAGTTCGGTAGATATTTAGGTTTGCTGAAAAGTAAGTAGAAACAAAACCATAACCTAGTTCCATTGAGAATGCTTTCTCATTAACCGCATTAGGGTTTGTTATGTTACTGGTAGTTGACTGAAGGAATGCTCCGCCAGAAAAGAATGGGGCGCGTGAAATAACGCCAATATTGGCAAACACATTATGATTATCAGTAAGATTATAGTTGGCACCTCCTTTTGCACTGTAACCAAGAAAACTAATGTTTACCGATTTAGAATCCTCCTTATCATAATAAAAGCGATCGTCACGCCAGTAAGTTGTATTAGATCCGGATAGTGAAATAAAAGCGCTTAGTGCATCCTTATTATATTCAGTCTGCATAAATAAGCCCTCATTTAGAACAAAACCATCGTAATCGCGGTATACCACATCACCCACGTTAAGTTTTCGGGTTGCGTACGACGGGTCGGTTAACTGAGATCTATTGGTTGGGTCAATGAAGTAGGTTCCACCATAAAGATCAGTAATTTCATTGGTATGTACGCCCTTGTAGTATCGAAGATCCAGGCCAGCAAAAAAATCAATTTCTTCTGTAAGTTTAGTTGTGTAGGTGGAAAGCAGGCCATACCAACGATGCTGATTAACACTTTTCGACATAACCATTAAAGAACCCGAAATGTCATTGTTCGCTACGTTGTCATTAAACACACCACCATAGTCGAACGAACCATCCAGGTTACGATAAGTCGTGTTAGGTTTACCATTCGAAGATCCGTACCAATCGTTCCTGTTAGCACCCTGACCACTATAACCGTAGCCTTCACCTAAGGAAACATAAGCAGCCGTTGATAGATTAGATTTCTCGTTAATAGTCCAGAAATGGTTTAATGAAATTTGAGGTTTGTGGTAAACATTATAAGATGACGCTTTACGTTGGCCATTCATATCGAAACCATATGAAGCATTATAACGATACTTAAGCGGTTGCTTTTGCCATTCGCTAATTAAAAGTTTGTCGCCATTATTTCGTTGATTGTGCCATTGGGGAGCCCCAAAAGCTGTGAACGACAAGTGTTGGTTTTCATTTAGCCTTTTTGATACGTTAACAAAATAGGAGTACGATTCGAATTCTGTTCCCTGTATGTAACCATTACCTGTTGTTTTAGCTCCCAGTAACGTAACGGCCCAATTGCTATCTGTTAACCCTGTTGAAACAGCAAAACTAACCTTGTTGTATCCGTCGTTGCCTATACCATACGAAATGGCTCCACCTTTCTTAGCATCTGTAGAATTTGTAATGATGTTGATAGATCCACCCAATGATGGAGCAGCTACCTTTGAAGCACCCAATCCTCGTTGTACCTGCATAGTCCGGGTAACGTCAGCTAGACCAGCCCAGTTGGACCAGTAAACCCCTCCCCACTCCATATCATTCATAGGAACGCCGTTAATCATAACCGCAATATTTGCCGATTCGAAACCACGAAGATTAATACGGGAATCACCAAATCCACCACCCTGTTTAGTAGCGTATACTCCAGGGGTTGATTTAAGAATCTCGGGGAATTCCTGAGTACCTAATCTCTCTTCAATTTGAATAGGATCAATTTTGGATTGTGCAACAGGTGTCCTCCTTGCAACAGCCACCGAGGCAAAAACGGTAACCTCGGCAATACCAATCTGATCTGGATCGATTTTAATAATTCCCAAATCGATAAGTTCAGCATCCTTAATGTTAACATCAATTTCTTTGGTTGTAAAACCAACGAATTGTACAAGGATAGTGTTTTTCCCTGCAGGAACGCTCATACTGAAAGCCCCCATCGAATTCGTCACAACACCAATGGTTGAGCCTTTAACAATAACTGTGGTCCCAATAAGACGCTCGTTATTACCAGCATCTACCACAACCCCTTTAACTGTTCCTTGCGCAAAAACTCCACTGGTTACAATGGTTAGCACCATTGCTAACATAATTTTTTGCAGTGTTCTGGTCATAATTTGTCAAGATTTTAGTGATTAGTTGTTAATATAGAACTTTGAACTTGATATAACATTCTCTTACAAAAATAGTTTATATGACACGCAATATAATTAAACATTAATTAACACTAGCAATTTTCAACACACTCGATTGCGAATAATTTTTTTCCAACCCCTTAGTTATTTGGAATTACACGCCCTACCAATGAGCATAACTGAATGTTAAGGTTATTGTGCAAATCTACGATACAACTAAGTAGACTGTTAAGATAAGCTATGGATGCTGACTTTTTGTTAAAAATAATGAAAATTTTCGAGTTAATCTGAGGTGGAGTAATTCACTTCGTCGTCTACAGGCTTGGACAGGCTTACCCAGTACAATAGCGAAAAAAGGACAAACATATTCTGCCCCACCTGACTTTCAATAGAATTGTTTGCAATAAAATAAATGGCAAAAACAATTAGAAAAATATTGAACATAAATACCCTATATACTTTAGACTCTCTCACAAAATATCCGTAAAGAAAAATATGGGCAAGCAACCCTAACGCTCCAAGGGTAAGCAGAATGTATAGATACTGACTATGTGGTTTCATCCCTTTTCCCAACAAAACCGATTGGTTTTTGGACAATCCATAGTTTTGGGCAACAAGTATGCTCCCTGTTCCCCAACCAACTAAAGGTTTTTGCTTAAAAGCCACATACGATGCCCGCCAAAGATCGAGCCTTTCGGTAAGGGTACTCCACGACGGTTGTTTATAGCCCGACTTTTTGTACATATAAAGTCCCATAGCTGTTTGGTGTACTCTAACAAAAATGCCCGGCCAACTGGTGTATAAATAGTTAGGTATGTTGTTTTCAACAGCTAGTATGTCGTCATGTGTAAGTGAAGAAAAGCCCACGCTATCCTTGGTGAGTCCTTTAGAAGCCATATACCTATATAGCGTGTGTCTTAGCTCGTGGTTGGTGTTATCTTCTCCATAAAAGTTTGAAGCGCTAACCCTGCCCCACTCTTTTGCCAACTCATTTTGTGCAATATTAATGTAAACAAGATTGCCATTCTCTCTTAAAATATGTGTTGTATCATGCGAATACGCATCGCCATTAATAGTATAAATGAGCAAACGGTTGTTTTCTATGATTTCAGTATGGGTAATCCTATACATATCGACAAAAAGCCAGACAAAAAACACAAATAGGAATGTGAATACGCCCAAAAAGGCCAACTTAAACTTTCGTTTATTGCTTTTGATAACGATGAAAACTAAAACACCTAAAAATGCAACTAGCCCCGAAAGTGAGCGCAGAAAAAAAATGTAGAATACGAACCAAAGAGATACTGCTGAAGCCAACACTTTTATCCGAAGGGGAATATGGGGTGGCTTTGCTAAAAAAGGTAGCTGAAAAGCAGCAATCACAAGCATCATACTAAAGTAAACATTGGGCACAAAAGGCGATGCCTGGCGAAAATCAACACCCTGGTTAAACAATCTAATAAACAAACCTACAAGTGTTACGGCAAATACCGATGCTATAAATAGTAATAGCAGCTGGTTTACTCTTTGCTTGCTAAGCTGCGGTGAGGTTGTTATTATAATTGGCAATAGTAGGGTTGGCAACTTATGTAACAGGTCGTTTTGCAAGGCAAAGCGAAAATCCTGCGTCCACAATAATCCTATAATATTGAGTATATATATTAAGGTAAAGGCAATTGCAGGTTTATTTGATAAGAACGATTTAATCTTGGCTTTAAAGTCGGCTGTAAGCAGCCAGTTTGCAGTTAGCAACACAAGGCTAAGAGTCATAACAAACCGCGAGGTAGGCAGCGAAATCATTAGTAACCCCAGGGAACCGAAGTAAATCCAGTATTGCGCTATTTTTATTTGATTTTGATTTTTGGCAATCATTGGTTTCACGTTTTACAAGTGGTATATCTCTGCTAGGTGTTCTTATTATAATTAAAACCAAGTACAACGTATCTTATTGCACTTTTCGTAAAATAAGTCAACAATTCAGCATTATTACAGACTCACTTTAGAGTAAAAATTGAAGCGTGTAAGGTTTAGATGCAGCAAACAAGTCGTTACACATATGCCTTGTTGAACCAGCCAACAAACAAAAATGAGTTGTGTTCTACCTAAACAATTTGCCTAAACCTATGGGGAATTCTAATTATCGGCTTCTCCTTGAGTGTTCCTGGCTTATTAATGGCGTATATAGGTCGATATAGATTTTGTCGCCTGCGAGCTTTTGCAAAAAACTCATCGCCTTCAATGGGTCTGGTCTTTGTAACCATCTCAAAAAGTTGAAGTCTGCGGTCGAGGTGCCCCTGCCAACCATCTCGCTGTAACCCTGTATCACCAATTTTATCTTTTGACATGTTGAAATCGACCATTCCGAAGTGGAAAAGGAACAGGTTTTTATCAATATGGAAATTTTTACCCTTAACTCTATGGAAACCTGAGCCCCATCTAAGGGGTTTGTGAGCCACAACGGGCTTGGTATAACGCGCCGAAACATGGGCAAAACTTCGCTGGGTAAGGAATGGTTTATTAATATCAATTGCACTTTCCAGCTCGAGATGCTGCCCCACGTCGAGCCCTAAAGCCGATTTCGAAGTATTGCTTACTGGAATTTGCAAATACTGCTCAAGGCTCATATTTAAATTGGGGTCAACCACTAGTATTTCGTCAATATCATGCGCAATAACCACTTTGTACCTGTGAAAAAGAGACTTGGCAAAATATGAAATTAGCCGTGCCCTATTCTTATCGCCTTTTACCCTGCTTAGGCTAATATGCGGCACCCTTATCACGTTAATGTCATTGCAATCAACGGGTAACACTTGATCGTGGCCATCGAGAATTAAGAATAAATTTTTAGAACCAAACTGTTGGCCATAATAGTCTAACCATTTGGTTACAAAAAAGTTGTCGTTGCGCATCATAGACACAACCGCTATTTTATTATTGTGAGTGGAAGTCATATTAACCTATTTAATTAACTACAAAGTTGCGAAAAAATGTAAAAAAGCAATACTTTTGAAGAAAAAACAGCAATGCCTGTAAGTAGTTCAGCTGATCCAACCCCAATAGATGTGGTTATTACTTGGGTTGATGGCGGCGATTCTAAATTTTCCGAAAAACTGGAGTATCACCTAAATGGGAAGTCTCGGAGCGTGGTACCTGGCGCGAATCATACTCGTTTTGCATCTGTGAACGAAATTACATACTGCGTACTTTCTATACTAACTTTTGCCCCTTTTGTTCGTAAAATATTTATTGTTACCGATAATCAGAATCCGAAAATTTTTGATGTTGTAAAGAAGTTTTTTCCTGAAAGGCTCAAATCTATTTCAATTGTTGACCATACCGAAATTTTTAACGGCTACGAAGAATTTCTACCAACATTTAACAGCAGAAGCATTGAAACAATGATTTGGCGAATAAAAGGCCTCTCGAATAACTTTGTATATTTTAACGACGACAATTTTTTAGTTAGACCCATTGAACCAAATGATTGGTTTATAAACTCTAAGCCCGTACTACGCGGCAAATGGTTTCCTGCACCAACTCCTCGTCTTTTGTGGGACTGGACTATGCAATGCCTACAACGACACGTTTTGCATAAAACGCATTTTAAACCACGACCCTCCTTCCATATTGGACAATGGAACGCTGCTCGCATTGCTGGATACACCTTTAAGTATTTTGCCAATAGTCATACACCACATCCAATTGATTTAGTAACGGTTAGTGGATTCTTAGACCGCGATAAAACTATACTTAAAGAGAACATTCGTTATAAGTTTCGAAATCAAAAACAATTTAACTTTGTTTCCTTGTCAAACCATTTGCAACTTAGCCATGGCAATAGGTATATCGCAAAACCAGACTTGGCATACTTGCAACCAGTTGGCAGGGCGAAAGGTTATATTGATAAAAAAATGGCTTACTGTATAAAGAATCAACACGTTAAATTTATATGCGTTCAGAGCCTTGACCTATGCAACCATACGGAAAGGAATAAATTGTATAGCTGGATGGATTCGATTTTACAGCTAGAGGTTGACTCTAAACAATGGTTACAGCCAGAGCAAAAATAACGCTTTACAAAATTAATGCAATACCAATGACCAAAAACATAAATAGCCTAACAAATTCGCCTATTGATTTGGTTTACTTATGGGTAGATGGCAGCGACATAAACTGGCAAAAGAAAAAAAATGCTGCTTTAGAGAAATACGGGAAAAATCTTCCAATATCCTCTGTGCGCAGCACCCGATGGGCAAATCATAACGAGCTTATATACTCGCTCCGCAGCGTTGAAAAGTTTGCTCCATGGATTAACCATATTTATATAGTTACCGACAACCACAACCCTGAATGGCTCAATACGGATAACCCGAAAGTAAGCATAGTTGACCATAAAAAAATAATTCCAACCGAAAAACTGCCCCTTTTTAACAGCAACGCCATAGAGATGTTTTTATGGAAAATTCCCAACCTCTCGGAGCATTTTTTGTATGCATGCGATGATATGTTTTTTGGAAAAGAGGTAAAGCCCGATTTCTTTTTCGATGAGAGCGGGAACCCGATTGTGATTATGAAGCAACGTAGTAGAAGTTTTTCTAATTTAAATGATAAATCGGAAGTAAATCGGAGGCTCTTCAGCATTAAAACTGCTCGTACCATAAAATTTGTGTACAAACAGCTCGGCATAAAGTACAACCTATCATTTAAACACGCCATTGAACCTATTCGAAAAAGCTATATGGCAAACAATTTCAATACATTAGAGCAACATTTAATGCAAACCACTATTACACCCTTTAGGCATGTAAATAATTTGCAGCGAATAATTATGCCACTATACGACAATGCATACGAACGAAATACAATCGTATTAAATTGGCGTACAGGTTCAAAACGAATTGTTTACGATTATAGAAAGGACTCTTCTCTCAAGCGGATGTGGTGTAGCGTATTGTGGCTTACTGCTTCTGTTTTTAAATTTATTCAATACGATTGCATCGATAAGCAAATGGGGTTAATAAGCAATATTCGAAAACATCAGCCAGCCTTGTTTACAATAAATGACTTTTCAGATAAAGAATCAGCATTTAAGCAGGCATCCGAATTTATTAAATCTATCTTTCCAACTAAATCAGCATTTGAAAAGTGATAGCACTCAAAATAACGGTTATTGTCCCCATATACAACTGTGAGTTGTACTTAACGGATACACTTCAATCTATCCAAAATCAAACATTTCCTGATTTTGAATGCATTTGTGTTAATGATGGTTCGGTTGATAACAGCGAAACAATTATTGACCAATTTGTCGAAAACGACAAGCGATTTAAGAAAGTAAATCAGTTAAACCTAGGTGTTTCTGCTGCGCGCAACGCAGGTATAGATTTGGCAAAAGGGGAATTTTTATATTTCGTTGATCACGACGATCTAATTGTTAACAATACGCTACAAAATTTACTAAATGCAGCAGAGGCCTATAATGCCGATATGTCGCGCGGGCGTATGATAATGATTTCAGAAAATCAGGCTTTAAACGATTTGCCAAAGCAGCAAGAACCAACCCGCTCAAACTTATTCGAAAACCCACTAACCGATTTCTATCGGAATGCCCGCAAAAAAAACAAAACTTGGTGTTACATCTGGCAATGCCTATACCGACACTCAGCCATAAAAGGCATTAGGTTTTTAGAGAGTTTGCGCTCGGGCAGAGAGGATAATCTGTTTATGTATGAGGTGGTAGCAAATATCAAAAATTATGTGCAGATAGATAGTATTGTGGCGTGCCATAGGCGTTCGAGCAGCAGTGTTATGCTTGGTGGTTACAGGCCAGTGCAAATACAAATGTTCGACATCGCTATTCCGTATGTTTATCAGAAATATGCAATGGATACAACCATCGATAAACGCTTATTGTGGTGGGTTTATCACAAGGAATCATATGCTGTTTACCGTTTCTTAATACGCAATTCCATTCGGTCAAACCAAGATAATCTCATTCTTTTAGCACGAGAAGTTTTTCTTAAATATAAAGATACTCCTGAATTAGAAGAGATAAAGAAACGCTGGAGCTATAGACAGGTGTTGTTTTATAAGCTATTTATGAAGAAACAATACAAGCTGCTGAGGTTTTTTAGAATCCTCATGTTTTAAGATTTGTAAATATTGGCTTACTAAAGCTATTATAAGAGAGTTTTTAACAAAAAAAATCTATTTTATGAAACCCATCGTAAGTATAATTATCCCAGTGTACAACAGGGAAAAGCACCTTCACGAAACATTATCATATGTATCGGCTATACAATATTCTAATTTAGAGGTAATTATTGTTGATGATGGATCAACCGATAATTCTAAGCAAATTGCAAATGAATTTGTTTTAAAGAGTAGCAACACAAGCCTTATTTTACAAACCAATCAGGGTGTATCTGCTGCTCGAAACACAGGTATTGCGCAGGCTAAGGGAAAATATATTTTGCCCCTTGACAGTGATGATATTATCTATGATAATTTTATTGATGAGGCTGTGCGGATTATGGAGAATGATGATCAGGTAAAAGTTGTAACGTCAGAAGCTGCTTTGTTTGGAGATAAAGATGGACCATACAATTTGCCCAACTTTTCGTTGTTTGGGTTAGCCCATCGCAATATGATTCTGGCTTGCTCTTTGTACAAAAAATCCGACTGGGAAAAAATTGGAGGATACTGTACAGAAATACCTGGCAGAGAGGATTGGGAATTTTGGATCAGCCTTTTAAAAACAGGAGGCAAGGTTGTAAAATTGCCTCTTGTTGGCTTTAAAATTAGGATACACCAAAACTCGCGAAATAACCAGACACGGAAGAATAAGCGTCAAATTTTTGACCTCTTAAATAAACGTCATTCAGAGTTTTTTAAAGAGCAAATTAATGGTCCTCTTCACATTCATCGAAATTATTCAAAACCTTACAACTCGTTCCTTTCTTTCTGCGGCTTGCTTAAAAAGTAAAAAACGATAGAGCTAATTGCAAATACTGTTCACATTCTTGTTTATAAAAGAATAACCTATCGTACTGATATTAGTAAATAATTATCTTTAAAACACATATCCCGTAAGTTTAAGAGGATTCAAATTATGAGTATCACACCAAAACAAAGAATAATTTTGTTAGCCGAAGTTAATTTTACTAATTTTGAACTAATGAAAAATGGTAAAAATTGTGAAATGGTAAAATGCTTTCGTCACGCTTTTTGTAATGCATAATTTCAAGGCAATACCTAAGTTATCTTTTAGTCTCTTTATGCAAATCGCTTAACCTAATTAATTTTTAGCTCAATGCGCATCGGCACCATTTTACCCCACACAAAACTTTATGGAGGTGTTAGGCGCTTTCTTGAGTTAGGTAATCTATTCGATAAAGAAGGACATTCTCCTATCATTTACACTCCTAAAGGATTACCTCCAACATGGTTTGAGTATAAGGGAGAGGTTAAAATCCTTGAATCGGTCTTGGCCGATAATCTTGATGCGCTTTTCTTTACCGAGCCAGAATATTTACAGCTGGCTCTGAATGCAAATGCAACTCGTAAAATCTTCTACTTTATTAACCCTAAAGAGAATTTAAATCTATTTCGTAAACATCCTGAAATTGAAATCTTTGCCAACTCATTGAACTTAATGCAATTGGCAGAAAAAAAGTATAGGGTAAAAGCGTTCCCTGCCTATGGCGGCATAAACTTAAAATCTCATAATCCAAAACCTAATTGCGAACGCAACCCCTTAGAGCCTTTTGTTGTTATGGCCTATGGCCGGATAGCAAGAAAAGTTAAGGGAACCAAATATGTGATAAATGCCTGCCAAAGGCTTATACGGAAAGGATATAATATTGAACTCCTCCTGTTCGACACACCCGTAGATGACAAGATGCTTAAAAAAAACACCCAACTAAAATTAAATATCCCTTTCAAATTTATTCAGAATCATCCTGTTGAAAAAAATCAGGAGCTTTACCATAGTGCCTGTGTATTTGTTGCAGCAGAAAGCAAGGCGGGATGGAGCAATACAGCTGCCGAAGCTATGGCCTGCGGTATTCCCGTAGTGGGAACTACTGCAGGGACCAATAACTTTTTATTGAACAATCAAACGGGAGTGATTGTTACGCAAGATTCTAGAAGAATTGCTAATGCTATAGAATTGCTGATAAATGATGAATCTTTTAGGCAAAAAATAGCCCAAAATGGACGAAAAAAAATTGAGGAGTTCGACTGGTCATGCCTAGCAGAAAAGATCCTTAAACATCTGGCAGAACCTGATTGAGAATAACAAGTTGCTTACGTCTTCATCTTTTCTTGAAATTTTACAACCATACATCAACTCTGGTTTGGTTGAGTATCATTTTATTGAAGGGAGGAGGAAACAAACAACATCATATAATGATTGCCTTAAACGGCATCGATACGATTCGCGCTGAATTTTATATCATCTCATTATCCAACTCTTTTATCTGGTCGTGCTGTTGACACAAACGGGGAAATTGTGCGTAAGTACTTTTTGCAACGTGCGACGCTGCATGACAAAATTAGAATTAATCATTACGCCGTAAAATCATACGAAGAGTTCTTAATGAAAAGAGCCCGCGGGCGAGTTATGTCGTTGAAGCAACGAGGGTTGAACTATTTTACAGAATTCGATAGAAATGAAATAAACGAAGATGAATAAAGCTAACCTCGCAATTAACCGAGGTGTTAGAAATACGTTAACTATGCTTTACTATCCTTGCAATAGTGGTTATGAACTTGTGCATCTTCTCTATATTTCAAATTTATTGAAATACTGTTTTTTACCGTATCCTATTAAATTGCCACGATAATTTTTTACCCGTGTTGATTTCACATTAATTTTTACCTATTTTTGTTGAACACTAAAACCTAAATCAACTTGAAACTGAATAGGGTAATACAAAAACTACTTGCCAATAATAACTTTATTAGCTTACCCAGCATTGGCAGCTTTGTTCAAACTCTGGAGCCAGCTACTCTCTTGGCCGATGGTGTAACCTTTATTCAACCAAAGCAAACTATTGTTTTTAGTGCTTCTCGAACATTTAACGACGGTCTGCTCGAACGCTACTTACGCGAAACCGAAACCATTACAGCAAGTGAAGCCAGCGTATTGGTTAAGCAGTATATAAACAAGCTAAAAGAGGAGATAGAGAAAGGGGTTTCCATTACTTTTGAGAATGTTGGAACTTTGCAAAAAAAAGATGATGGCGCACTGTTTTTCGAACCTTTCCCTGTAACTCAAAGAGTCTCGGCAACATTTGGACTGCAATCTATTAAACTTGAGCCAAGTAAGGAAGGGTACCATCCGCCACATAAACAGCCCGAATTGCAGAGCGTTAAACCAAAACAAACCACCAGTTCCAATAATTTTGCGGCTGTTGGCCTGCCAATAATGCTGGGCGTAGCGGCAGTAGTTGTGCTTATGCTTGTGGGCAGCCTTCTTATTTTTGTTCCTGAGCTTCGCGTTTGGAGTAGTGTTAGCAATAAAAATATCGATTTGACTACTATTCAACATGAAAGTCAACCATCGTTTACCAATGCCCTGCCCCTTGATACTTTAAACCAAGTACAAAACGACACAGCCACAAGCGAACTCGAGGGAAATGTAGAAATTATTGCCGATAAAAAACGGGCTCTATTTTACGAGGAACCTATTAAACCCGACGATAAAACATACTACATAGTTGCTGGCAGTTTTGAGCAAATTGATAACGCACAGCAACTATTCGAATCACTTTCAAAGGAGGGCTACACTCCCGAGCTTCTTCAGTCTAATGGGTATTACAGAATTGCCATTAGCAAGTTTTCCGATAAGAATAGGGCTCTTCGCGAGCTTGCCCGATTTAGATCACAAAAACCCACCGAATCGGTTTGGATTTTAGGCTTATAATAGAATCGCTGGCAGAATCAAATTACCCTACTATTCAACAAGTTCATACCCCATTTGCCCTTTTTGTATGGCAGGCACTCCATATATTAACCATTTAGGAGCAGGTGTTCCCTTTAGGTAGTGATCAAAATACTGCTGCATGCGTATTGCCCAATCAATTCGATTTGCCCTGCGCACAAGGTTATGTGGTTCATCGTTGTAGTTTATCATCCAAACGGGCTTATCGAGCCTCCGCAGTGCTAAGAACAGTTCGATTCCCTGGTACCAAGGCACAGCTTCGTCGGCATCGTCGTGGCGAATAAGCAGCGGCGTGTTAACCCTAGGCGCAAAGAAAAGAGGAGAATTCTCAATGTAATGTAAAGGGCGTTCCCATAGCGTTGCTCCAATGCGACTTTGGGTTCGCTCGTACTGAAACATACGTGACAACCCGCTACCCCATCGAATTGCACCATAAGCACTTGTCATATTACTTACTGGCGCTCCAGCCGATGCAGCTTTAAACAGATCGGTTTGGGTAACCAGGTAGGCTATTTGGTAGCCACCCCAACTTTGACCCTGCACGCCAATCTTGTCAATATCAACAAAACCCTTACTAACCATTGCCATGGTACCGCTTATAATGGCATCATAGGCATTTTTCCCCGGCAACCCCTCGGTATACGATATGTTGGGCATAAATACAATGTAGTCATTACTAACATATAGGGTTGGGCAAATTACCGAGCGCCCAGGATATGGTTTGTAGTGTGTATGCAATCCATCGGAATGACGTTCGTAAAAATACAACATCATCGGGTACTTTTTAGTGGCATCAAAATTCTCGGGTAGGTAGAGCAAACCCTCAACCTCGTTGCGGTTAAAGTCGTACCACGTAACCAGCTCTGCCGAACCCCAAAGGTAGTTATCTTGCTGCGGATTAGCGTGGGTTAACTTTTTGGTTTCTCCAAAACTAGCATTACTAACCCATAGGTCGGGATACTGCTGGTACGACTGCTTTGTGTATAGTAGGGTTGATAAATCCTGTGCATTTGCGCTAACCGAAAACCTATAAGGCTCTTTTATAAGAGTTTTGGGGTTACTCTCCGTATTAGCTGTAATGGTAGCGTACCCCGATTGCTTGTCGGTTTCATCAAAAAGAGAGACAAGGATTGGCACATCATCAGGTATCGATTCCGCATCGGTATCTAAATACTGGTATCTATAGCTAACTTTACTGCTTGCCCCTTGATGGTTGGTAAGGCTTTTGGGTTTATTCTTACCTGTTAAATCAAACTGCCAAATATCGTACCTATCGTAAATTAGCACGTCGTTGCCTTTGGTTAACCAGCCAGCAGAGCCGTATGGCCTTGGTTCGCTAGGGGTGTCATTTAACTCATCAAAAAAACTTGTTTTAATACTTGCCGTAAGCGGAACTGCTTTTAAATCTTTGGTTGACATTCCATACCAAATACTATCGGAAAACTGATAGTAAGCCAAATACTTGTCGTTGTGAGAAAGGCTTGGAAAGCTCGACCTATTTTTAGCAATCGGTTTACGTTCCCCCGTTTCAATTTCAACTAGGTAGTAATCGCTCCCCGATGGGTAGTCCCATGTCATACTCCAAAGGTACGGAGTTCTATCAACGCCTATGGCATACTTCCCATTTGCCGTTTTGCTAAGCCGAACACTCTCCATCGATTTATCGGCTAGCTGGGTATACTTTCGTTTCTTGAGATTATAAACACCCAAATACGATTTTTTCTGATCACGCTTCAGGTTTACTTTCTGCTGTGTTTGTAGTAGGGTGTCAGTCCAGCTCCATAGGTCGAAAATTACTTTCTCGTCACTGGTTAGCGTGTCCTTTGGCTCATCTTGAGGTCTGGGGTACGAGTAAAGAAACAACCTTTTACCGTCATCGCTAAACCTCGGACTGCTGTGGTGACTTACAACCCACTGGCTAGGCAGTTCAGGTGTATTGCTATCAACAATCTTTTTTGCAGTTGAGCCTTCGCTCCATAGGTATAGATCGTAAATTTTCACCTTTCCTGTATCGGCACTAAAATGAAATGCCAACATTTTACCATCCTTACTAAAAATGAGGTTATTTATTTCGCCTTTACTTCTAAGCAGTTCGGTAACCTGTGCGCTTTTCGTATCGAAAATTGATAGCTGGGTCTGCTCAAGCGTATCGGCAGTAATTTGCGAAATGGCAATATAGTTACCCTGCTCGGCAAATTGGTAGTCGCTAACATAAATAAACTCTTTGCTCTGCTTGCTTTCTGTATCGAAAAGAGTAAGTTGGGTTTCTTTCTTGGCCGATTTGCCCTTGCTTTTTGCTTTTGGTTTTGTCTTTGCAGAATTGTTCACAACCGAGTCTTTGGGCTGTTCGGCAGTATAATCGGTTAAAAACCCAACCCATGAACCATTCTTCTCACCCATTGCAAAGTTTTTAACCTTACCGAAGCCTATCCACTCGTCCGATGCCAAAATGTATACACCACCAGAATCCTTGGGCATTTGGTCGGGCTTCTTTTTAGCCAGTTTCGCGTCTCGAACCTCACTCTTGGTGGGTACTATTTTTAGAACAGCAAATTTACCAGAAGGGTCAAGCTGGGCTCTAGCGCCTCTTTCAAAAGATTTTTTAAAATTCTGACTTTTGTTAGTAACATACAGCGCTCCATCGCCATCTTGCGGGTTTATTTCATACGAAATTAAATCCCCTCTAAGCGAAATACGAGGCCTAACCATATCGTTCCATACGTCGTAAACACTGTGATCCAATGGTTTCTTCTGTGCAAACGATGCTGAAACAAATGCAAGCAGCATCGTGGTTACTACCAACCCAACTGTTTTTTTCATACTAATATTCCTTTAAAAGTGTAGTAAGTAAGACAAAATAGCATAGGATAAGTTTAAAAAATAAGAATAAAAACAATCTAACGTTGTGTTTCAGAAAATTATAGCTTATTTTTGTTCTGTGTTTTGGGCAAGGAATGCTCGCATACAGATTGTTTCATACTAACATAATACAGAGATTCATTGAAACGACAAGTTAACTATACATATATTTTCTGTTGTTGCTACAAAAATAGCACAGGAAGGGATATGTACATACGTTAACTATTTGTAAAAAATCAAATAAATTTACGATACAAGCCCTTCCAATTGGAAGGGCTTTTTTATTTTAATAAACCAACTATGAAACGCTACATAATGACAACATTACCCTCAAAAATCGACACTATTAAGTTCACGAAAAATATAATATTTCACCTTTTTGCATACTTCGATGGTGGAAAGGAGGTGCGAATATCAACACGAAAGCTTACAAAACAACTTGCGAAGCTGCTAAAACCCGTTGAGCACAATTTACCTTTTGGAAAAAGCGATACCTGTGTTAAGTTTACTGAATCGCTAAAAGAGATAAAAACACAATTACAACTTGACGCCCAATATATAGAGAAAAACGATCCAGCTGCAACCTGCGTTGAAGAGGTAGTGATGAACTACCCCGGATTTTTTGCCATAGCAACATATCGAATAGCAAATAAATTACATCTTCTAGGCATTCCAATTATACCAAGGATAATGACTGAATATGCCCACTCAAAAACAGGAATAGACATACACCCTGGTGCCACAATTGGCAAGGAATTTTTTATTGACCACGGAACTGGCATAGTAATTGGAGAATCGGCTATAATTGGAAATAGGGTGAAACTATACCAAGGTGTTACAATTGGAGCCCTAAGCGTAAGCAAAAATTTGGCTGCCCAAAAGCGTCACCCTACGCTTGAAGACAATGTGGTGGTTTACGCTGGTGCCACAATTTTAGGAGGAGAAACCATAATAGGTCACAATAGTATTATCGGTGGAAATGTTTGGTTAACGCGAAGCGTACAAGCCTTTTCCATTGTTCAGAGAGATGACAAGATTAGGGTCAGCCAACAATCAAAGAGGCAACCAGCTACAATGGCTGTTTAAAAATAAAGAGT
>JBBACY010000051.1:0-21001 GCA_041656735.1 Bacteroidales bacterium
CCATATTTCATCTTTTTAAAAATCGATCCTGCAACAATAGACGTAAATATACACCCAACGAAAACCGAAATAAAATTTGAGGACGAAAGGCTTATATGGCAAATACTAAACGCTTCGGTGCGCGAAGCCATGGGTAAATTTGCCATTGTTCCTTCAATTGATTTTGACACAGAAATGGTTATCGACGTTCCGTTCTTTCCGCAAAGTGTACCAGTTAGCGCACCCGAGATTGAGGTGAACCCCGACTACAACCCATTTGACCGCGACTACGTTAGTCGCTCCTCCTCGCAAAAAACATCGCATCACCACAAACCTTCTGCCCGTGGGTGGCAAGAACTTTTTCAGCAGCAACAAGGAAAGGGTTTTGAGGAGAATGAGGAACATACAGAACAAAACCTCTTTGGCGCCGACAATGGCGAACCATTATTCCCCAAAGCCTCGCAAAGATTTTTTCAGGTAAAAAACCGATATATTCTCACATCGGTAAAATCGGGCTTAATGGTAATTGACCAGAAAAGAGCTCACGAGCGTATTCTTTATGAGAAGTATCAGAATAACCTCGAGAATAAAAACACCAGCTCGCAGCAAGAGCTATTTCCTCAGTCAATAGAGTTTAGCCCTGCTGATGCATCATTGCTAAAACGTGTAAATAACGAGCTAGCGGCCATGGGCGTAAGCATCAGTTTTTTGGGTCAAAACACAATTGCTGTAAATGCACTTCCGGCTAGTATTAAAAGCACCAATGCCGAACAGCTGGTAAACGACTTTCTGCTAGTATTTAAAGAGAATACGGGCGATCAAAGTGATAACCCAAAACATAGGTTAGCCCTTTCGTTGGCTAAAGCAGCAGCAATTCCTTACAACCGACAGCTAGAGCCCATCGAGATGCAAGATTTAGTTGACAAGCTATTTGCCTGCCAGCAACCCAACGTTTCGGCCGATGGGAAACCCACAATAACCATAATAAGCTTAGATGAGATTGAGAAACGATTTAGGTAGGTATTTCACTCACTCACTGGTTGACTATTTGCTAAGCAAAGAGTCAACCAGTGAGTGACCCGTAAGTAAACAAGTAAAAACATTTAAAACTTGCTGATAGTTAACAAAAAACCATTACCTTTGCCTCGCAAAATTAATGTAGGATTAACTAATAAAAGCGTTTAAAGTATGCCTGTAAAAATCAGACTTAGTCGCCACGGTAGAAAGAGAACACCTTTTTACCATATAGTGGTGGCAGATAGCAGGGCGCCACGGGATGGCAAATTTATTGAGAGGATTGGTTCATACAATCCTGTCACTAATCCGGCTACTATCGAATTAAATTTTGATAGAGCATTGGATTGGCTGCAAAATGGCGCACAACCTACAGATACAACTAGGGCTATCCTATCGTACACTGGTGTTTTAATGAAGAAACACCTGCTTGAAGGTGTAAAAAAAGGTGCTTTGACCCCAGAGCAAGCTGACGAGAAATATGCAGCTTGGCTTAAGGAAAAAGAAACCAAAATTCAAGCGAAGAAAGACAATTTGGTAAAAGGTGAAAAAGACGAGGAAACCAAGCGAATGGATGCTGAAAGCAAAGTTCGTGAGGCTCGTGCACAAGAAATTGCCAAAAGACAGGCAGCGTTAGCAGAGAAAGAAGCTAGTGAGAAAGCCAAAACTGAGCCTGCTCCCGTAGAGGCAGAACCTGCCAAAGTAGAAGCAGAGCCCGTAGCTGAGAAAGCAGAGCCTGTAGCTGAAAAAGCAGAACCAGTTAAAGAAAAGGCAGAGCCTGCAATTGAAAAGGCAGAAGCTGTAGCTGAAAAAACTGAGCCAGTAGCTGAAAAAGCAAAACCGGCTAAAGAAGAAGCAAAACCTGAGGCCAAGGCCGAAGACGAAGCTCCCAAAGAGTAAGGATTCTAATTATGACCCATCCTCACTTAACTGAGATTGGTGTAATACAACGAACTCACGGAGTTAATGGAGAACTTCAGGTTAGCGGCTTAAATGAGTTATTACCTGAAAATCACACATTAGAATCGGTATTTCTTCAAATTGAAGGAATACCGATTCCTTTTTTTATAAAATCTATTCGACCCAAAGGACCCAACTTAACGCTACTCACATTTGAGGATGCTGAAACCCAAAAGTTGGCTCAAGAATTAGTTGGACTTAAAGTTTTCGCTGAAGTTGCTAC
This sequence comes from Bacteroidales bacterium, assembly GCA_041656735.1. Classification (GTDB taxonomy): domain Bacteria; phylum Bacteroidota; class Bacteroidia; order Bacteroidales; family Tenuifilaceae; genus Perlabentimonas. The sequence goes on from JBBACY010000051.1 coordinate 2,177, forward strand.
CAAGGAATCGCCAAGCGAACTGTTTTTAGACGACCTTATTGGCTATACTGTAGTGTCGGATCTTGGGGTTCAACTTGGCATTATTGAAACTTTACAGGACTACTCTGGAAATTTAATTTTCGAGGTTTCTGGCCCTACCTTCAAAGAATTGTTGATACCTGCTGCCCCCGATCTAATTATGGAAATTGACGAAGAGTCGAAAACCATTATAATGGATCTACCCGAGGGAATTACCGATTTGTAGTTAGACTTCAACCTCTTTTTCAAACGCAATAATACGTTCACGCCATCGGGCTGGGATGGGAATGCTTGCCCCAATCTTATTACTATACCCAGCCATTACCGACTTTCCCTCTACCGCAACAACGTTCGCCGTTTTATTATATATCTGATGAAACATCTCAAGGCTCTTGTTACCAAGCTTCACTACCTTTGTTCGCACCTCAACCTCATCGAACATTTTTACCTGAGACAGAAAGTTAATATTCACATTCACAACAATCAACCCCTGATTTTCCCAGTCCATTCGCTCCTGAAGCACATCGATGAGGTAGTGTAATCGCCCTAGGTCTATGTACTGAAGGTATACCGTGTTATTGGTATGACCAAGAGAATCGATATCGCCAAAACGTGTTTGAAGTGGCAAAATATGGTTAAAAGAGTGACTCATAGTAAGATAAATTTTTTTTGTGAAATGAATCGTAGTTTTTATTCGGTTGGTCTTATATATAGACTGCAAGGTTTATAGGGGGAACTCAAAAATTCTCGGCAAAACTAGTAATTTAACCCGTAATAATCATCAATCCCAATTCAGAAGTTATACTAAGATTTAGGTTTACAGTTATATTAATCCCAACGAGCAAACTACTTGCAAACTGAAGATTCGGGTAATTACTCCTTCTTTTTGGCTAGGGTAGTAACGACAGGAAAATGATCGGAGTGATAAATTTTGGGACTACTGTAACTTGTTGCAGTAAATTTTGGGTTGTAAAGAATATAATCGATGCGAAATGATGGAAAAAACCCTTTATAAGTGTGCCCAACCCCCACTCCTGCTTCAACAAAAGCATCGTTAAGTTGCTTAGTCATTCTATGGTAATTGTAAGAAATTGGTGATTCGTTAAAATCTCCACAAGCAATAACGGGGTACGGACTGCTAAACATATGCTCGGTAACCTTATCAACCTGATGTGCCCTTTTTCGCAGCGCATCGCGAAATCTAAACGATATATCCTTAATCTCATCCATTGTTTGCGACTCCTTTCTATACTCCTGGCTAAGCAAAAAATTCAAATTACGCTCTTCTAACCTAAACGACTGCAAATGAATGTTATACACCCTTAGCGTGTCGTTACCCACCAATATATCTGTAAAAATGCAGGCATTCGCACTATTATCAAACTTAAGCTCGCCCGTGTCAACTATAGGATAGCGACTATAGGTTGCCATACCGTACCCAGATTTTGGGCGGTTTACTATATAGCCAAAATGAGCGTTGTATTTGAACATCTGGCGGGCATCATTCTCAGTAAACTGGATACTATCAACATAAAACTCTTGCAAACAAACAATATCGGGACTCTCCGACCGAAGGAACGCATACACGCTATTAAAAGTAGGAGGCTCTTTTGACCACGAGTAAAGATGAAACAAGTTTACATTATATGATATTACCTTAAGGTCGGAGTCGGTCTCAAGGTTATTTTTTGAGAAGGGGAACTGAAAAAAGTTAGCAAAATGCGACAAGCCAATTATTATGAGTAGGGCTGGATAAAGGAAAAACCATTCCCAACGCGCAATCCAGTACACCAAAAATGCCACATTTATCAGTAAAATAAAAGGGTACAACAGTCCAATAAACCCTAAATACCAGAAAAGTGTTGGCTCGGCATAAACCGACAAGTATGAAAGGAGCAGAAAAAAGCCTGCTAACAGGGTAAAAAAACGCAGTATTCTATCAATAAACTTTCTCAACGTTAAAAGTTAAAAGTTAAGCAATAACTCAGCACGCGCCACTCTAGTAGTTTACTAGTTTTTCATCTTAAAAAGCGTTTGTTTTTCCTCTTCGCTAAGGGTTGAGTACCCACCCTTCGAAATTTTATCTAAAATCCTGTCAATCTCTTTCTGCTGTTCGGCCTTTAGCTTGTTGTACTCATAATCATTGGTAGGCTTACTATATTCAACCTTCATTTTTTTTCTCCGCTTAGTGGAGGGAGTGCTGGTAAAGGCTTCAATAAAAAAGTTAACGGGTTGAGCGAGATTAACGTTCTGCTTCTGAAAATAAATAAAGAGATACCCAAACAAAGCACCACCCAAGTGAGCAATATGCCCGCCAGCATTTGAACCCGCAATGCTAAGTATATCGAGCACAACCATAAATAGGGCTAAATACTTTAACCTTACTGGGCCAATAAACATTAGGTTTAGCGTATAGTTGGGTGCATAAGCTGCCACGGCAAAAACAACGGCCAAAACCGATGCCGATGCTCCCAGCGCAAATGACATAGGCAACACATTGGCAAAAGCAGGGAAAATATTGTAAAATAGAATGTATAGCAGTGCACCCGATACACCCCCCATAATGTAAACCCCAAGCAGCTGCCGTTCGGTCATAAAGGTCAAGAAGATTTTACCCATCCAATACAGCCATAGCAAATTAAAAAGAATATGTAAGAACCCCTCATGAAAGAACATGTAAGTTAGCAGTGTCCATGGGCGGCTTGCTAGGGTTGGTAAATGTGCAGGAACTGCAATATATTGAGATAGAATAAACCCTATTTCAATGCCTCCTAAGGCCATAATAGCCCTAAATATGTTAAAGGCCAGGAAAATGCCAAGGTTAATGTAAATAAGTTTAACCAGCATTCCACCATGCCTAAACGATTGCTTTATTTCGGTTAAAATGCTATTCATTATCTGTACAATTTAGTGCTAGTAAAAATTAGTGCGCTGTTTTTTCCAAATTTTAATAAGTATAAAGCCGAAGAGCATACCCCCCAGATGCGCGAAATGTGCTACCCCACTGTTTAACTTAGAAAAACCAAGGAACAGTTCAATTACTCCATAACCAATTACAAAGTACTTTGCCTTAATAGGATATGGAATAAACATTATCATAAGTTCCGTATTGGGAAAGTACATTCCGAAGGCTAACAGGAGTCCGAAAACTGCACCCGAAGCTCCAACAGTTGGAATATTTAACATAATATTAAGAGCAGCCATCCCTTGATCTGCATAGTTCTTCCCCATTTCGAACACGGCTACCCCTTCCGATTTTACAAGCGCAATTTGTTCGGGTGTTAAGTTGGACATAGCAGCCTTAATTTCAATAAAATTAACAAATGAGTGTAAAGCAGCAGCACCTAGTCCGGTAAAAAAATAGTAGATAAAAAACCGCTTACTTCCCCATACCTGCTCCAAAACTCGACCAAATATAAACAAGGCAAACATATTAAAAAACAGGTGAGTTAACCCTCCGTGCATAAAAATATGCGAGATTAGCTGATATGGACGAAAATTTGATGATTCGAAATAGAAAAGACCCAACTTCCTAGTTAAATCGACGTGCATAGCACCTTTAAAAACAAAGGTGACAAGCAGCATAATAACATTGATAATGATTAAATTTTTAACCACAGTGGGCATATTCTGAAAAACAGACCTTCCGCTATAACTCATTCTTTCTGATAATTTTGATAAATTTTAATTTTCAAAGATAAATATTTTTGTCCAACTCAACCCTACGAAACCAATACGTTCATATTATTTAACACCTTTTAGCGACAAAGGTTTTGTAAGAATCTTGGCAGGTAAAAAAGTGCGTGTCGAATTGAAGTATGTAACGATGCAAACTGCATCTTTTGAAGCATCGGAATTGGCAAAAGAATTTTACCAATAGTTTTCAACACCGCAAAGATTTTGACATTTGATTAGCTAACTTTGGGTTTTAGTATAAATGCCCGCCAAATAATATAACTCACTACTAACAAGCAATGAGCAAATTCATACACCTTCACGTTCACACACAATACTCAATTCTCGATGGAGCATCGAGCATTAAAGGACTAGTAGATAAAGCAATAAGCCTAAATATGAAGGGCATTGCCATTACCGATCATGGTAATATGTTTGGCGTTAAGGAGTTTGTAAATACAGTAAGCAAGGCAAACGAAAAGCACCTTGGCGAAATAAAAGAGTTGCAAAAGAAAATTAAAGAGATTGAGGCATCAGCAGAAAATGCTCAGACTGCTGACGAGCTAAAACCTAAGCTAGCTGCTGCACAAAAAAAACTATTTAAACCAATTATTGGATGTGAGGCTTACGTAACAGACGACAGAAAAGTTCGAGACAAGGATAAGAGAGGAGGCGACCACCTTTTATTGCTGGCAAAAAACCTTGTGGGCTACCACAATCTTATTAAAATGGTATCGTACTCATGGACCGAAGGTTTTTACTCAAGACCTCGTATTGACAAAGAGTTACTGCGCAAGTATGGCGAAGGGATAATTGTATCGTCGGCATGCCTTGGAGGCCAAGTACCCCAAGCCATTATAAAAGGGAATAAAGCCAGAGCCGAAGAAGTAATTTACGAATTTAAGGAGATGTTTGGCGATGATTATTACCTTGAGGTAATGCTTCATCCCGTAAAACCCGGAGGATATGCCGAATCAACATACCTTGAGCAGAAACGTGTTAACGAGGTTATATTCGAGTTGGCTGCAAAAACAGGTGTAAAATGCATTGCCACAAACGACATACACTTTATTAATGCCGAGGATGCCCATGCACACGACAGGCTAATCTGTTTAAATACTGGAAAAGAGCTAGATGATCCAAACCGTTTGCGCTACACAATGCAGGAATACCTGAAAAGCGAAGACGAGATGCTCAATCTGTTTCCAAACCATCCGGAGGCAATATATAACACGGAAGAAATACTTGACAAAATTGAGATATACTCGTTAAACCATGACCCCATTATGCCCGAATTTGGGCTACCCGACGGTTTTACTGATGAGAATGACTACCTCAGGCATTTAACATACAAGGGAGCCGAAGTGCGATGGGGCAAAGATCTATCAGACGAGATTAAGGAAAGGCTCGATTTTGAGCTTGAAGTAATTAAGAACATGGGGTTTCCTAGTTACTTCCTAATTGTGTGGGATTTTCTCGTTGCTGCCCGTGAAATGGACGTTTCAGTTGGACCAGGAAGAGGTTCGGCTGCAGGCTCAACAGTTGCCTACTCCCTAAAAATTACCGATATCGATCCGCTTAAATACGGTCTGCTTTTTGAGCGTTTCCTTAACCCCGAACGTATTTCAATGCCCGATATTGATATTGATTTCGATGAGGACGGTCGTGAGAAGGTAATGCAATGGGTTGTAAACAAATATGGTAAAAACCGTGTGGCTCACATAATAACCTTTGGAACAATGGCTGCTAAAATGGCCATTCGCGATGTTGCAAGGGTACAAAAACTTCCGCTGCCCGAAGCAATGCGCATTGCCAAGCTAGTACCCGAAAGGCCTGGAATAACCCTTGCAAAGGCATACAAAGAGGTTCCGGAGCTACTCCAATGCAAAAAATCGCCCGATGAACTTGTGCGATCAACGCTACAATTCGCCGAGGTTCTCGAAGGGTCCGTAAGGCAAACTGGCGTTCATGCTTGTGGTATTATTATTGGCCGCAACAACCTTGAGGAGCACATACCAATATGCATAAACAAGGATGCCGACCTATACGTTACACAGTACGATGGCAAGCATGTTGAAGATGTTGGATTACTAAAGATGGACTTTCTAGGGCTTAAAACCCTTTCCATTATAAAAGATGCTCTTCAATTTATAAAAGAATCGAAGGGAATTGATGTTGATATTGACCACATTCCGCTCGATGATCAGGTAACCTTTGAACTATATGCCCGAGGCGACACAACCGCCCTGTTCCAATTCGAGTCACCTGGAATGAAAAAACATCTCAGGGCGCTAAAACCCAGTCGCTTTGAAGACCTTATTGCGATGAATGCCCTTTACCGACCGGGCCCAATTGAATACATACCTAACTTCATTAACCGTAAGCACGGGCGTGAGAAAATTGAGTACGACCTGCCCGAGATGAAAGAGATTCTTGAGGAAACCTACGGAATTACGGTTTATCAGGAGCAGGTTATGAGACTTTCGCAAAAACTGGCTGGATTTAGCAGGGGGCAAGCCGACTCGCTTAGAAAGGCAATGGGTAAAAAGCAAAAAGCCGTAATGGATAAGCTTAAGGAAGAGTTTATTGCCGGATGTTCTGCCAATGGGTATGAGGAAAAGAAAGCTCAAAAAATATGGAGCGACTGGGAGGCCTTTGCGCAATACGCCTTTAATAAATCGCACTCAACATGCTACGCGTTCGTTTCGTTCCAAACGGCATACCTTAAAGCCCACTACCCCAGCGAGTTTATGGCTGCTGTACTTAGTCGAAATTTATCGGACATAAAAAAGATAACCCTTTTTATGGATGAATGCCGACGTATGGGGACTCAGGTTCTGGGACCCGATGTGAACCAGAGCAACTACAAGTTTACCGTAATGGACAATGATGATATCCGATTTGGGCTAGGCGCTATTAAGGGTGTTGGAGAAGCAGCCGTGATCAATATTATTGAAACCCGAAAATCAGGGCCATATAAAGATGTGTACGATTTTGTTGAGCGAGTAAATTTACAAACGGTTAGTAAAAAGAATATTGAAGGCCTTGTTTTAGCAGGCGCATTAGACAACCTTGGCGATATAAAACGAGAACAGTATTTTGCCCCCGATGCAAAGGGAGTTACCTTTATTGAGAGCCTATCGCGATACGGTGCAAAGGCCCAAACGGAAAAAAACAACGTTCAGCAAACACTTTTTGGAGGCACTGAGTCGGGGTTTGAACTGCAGAAACCCGAACCAACCGAAGCCAACTCATGGTCTAATCTTGAGTACTTATCAAAAGAAAAAGAGCTAATTGGTATTTACCTCTCGGCGCACCCGCTAGATGATTTTAAGTTTGAGGTTGATAATTTTACCAACACCACCTTAAGCGAACTTTATGAGCCTACCCTGCTAAATGGGCGTGACGTATCGGTAGCAGGAATTGTTTCGGAAGCTAAAATACTACCAACCAAAAAGGGCACCTACTACGGACGAATAACCATTGAAGACTTTACCGACTCATACGAATTTACCATATTTGGAAACGATTTTGAAACCTATAGACCAATGTTTTACGTTGGCTACTCCCTTCTGGTTAAAGGCAGGTTTAACCCGAGCCGTTTTAGGCAAGGCGAGCTTGAGTTCAACATAAAAAGTATGCAAACGCTGTCGACCCTTCGCGAGGATTTGGTAAAAAAGATTACCCTCTCGCTTTTTGTTAACGATATTAACGACGAACTAATTAGCGAGCTAAAAACCATAGCATCCAGTCATCCAGGGAATGTTAACCTAAGGGTTCGACTTATTGACCCCAAACAGCACGTGAACGTTGAACTCTTTTCACGCACACTAAGAGTTAGCGTTAGTAACGAGCTAATTAAACATCTTAACCAAATGAATATCAGCTACAAAATAAATTAAACAATAAAAATCCAATATATCTGTATTGGAGTAGAGAACATCTTTTGCTGAAAGATGCTATCTTTACAACAAAATAAATAATAACTAAATTTATAAAACTATGGCACTAGCAATTACCGATGCTAACTTTGAAGAACTCGTTCTCAAATCTGACAAACCCGTTCTACTTGATTTTTGGGCAGAGTGGTGTGGCCCTTGCCGCATAATAGGCCCTTTTGTTGAAGAAATTGCCAAAGAATTTGAAGGCAAAGCGGTTGTTGGTAAAGTTGATGTTGACAGTAACCCTGGAGTTGCTGGCAAATTTGGCATTCGAAACATTCCCACAATCCTATTTTTTAAGGGTGGAGAAGTTGTTGACAAGCAGATTGGCGTTGTTCAAAAGGCTGCACTAATCAAAAAACTTGAAGCCTTTCTATAAATACTCGAGCAAGGCGTAACTAAAAAAGATGGTTAACCATTAAGTGAAAAAGTTGCATTTTAAGTTTCGCGGCCTAAATTTTAGTTACGCCTTGTTTTACAATCCCTTTACGGTATGAAAGTTTGTGTTTTTTGCGCCTCAAGCGAAAAGGTTAACAAACAGTACTTTGAACATACTAAGATTGTTGCCAAAGAGTTAGTAAACGCCAATGCAACCATTGTTTATGGGGGTGGCTCGGTTGGACTAATGGGCTGTTTAGCAAACACGGCGCTCGCTTTGAATGGCAAAGTAGTAGGCGTTTTACCTGAATTTATGGATAAGGTTGAGTGGGGTCATAAAAACCTTACCCAACTTATTTTGGTTGAGGATATGCGCGAACGCAAAAAACTACTTATCGAAAATGTTGATGCAGTTATAGCACTACCTGGCGGCTGTGGAACCCTTGAAGAACTTATGGAGGTATTTACCTTAAAACGCTTGGGAAAATTTACCAAGCCAATCATTGTTTTAAATACAAACGGGTTTTACTCGCACCTAGAGCAACTGGTAGATAGGATGATTGAAGAACATTTTTTACGACCTGAGCATCGACAGATGTGGCAATTCGTATCAACACCCGACCAAATAATGCCTGCCATAAAAGCTGCTCCCCCTTGGGATGAATCGGCCATTGAATTTGCCACGGTTTAACCCTTCGACAGCTTATTTCTATAGGTAAACAGTTTACTGTCGCCAATCTCATCGTAGCTGTAAAACTCTCCGCTAAGTTCTGGAGCCTTCACGCCATTGCCAAAAAACTTATTCCCAACAAACACCCTAGCTTCGTCCCAATAATTTTTCTTCACAAAGCTGCCAATAAGCATTGCTCCCCCCTCAATTATTATTGAAATAATACCCCTTTCGTATAGTTCTGTCAATACCTGATCTTCAACACCACGGGCAAAATCAACCGTAAGTAGTTCCAAACCTGGTATGGAGGCAAAAACTTGCCGTTTACTTGCTGCGCTTGAGTTGTTTCCAACAAATACAAGGGTCGGAACCGAACCATCATACACATTCATGCTAGAAGGCAGCCTCAACTTACGGTCCAGCACTACTCTATAGGGAGAGCGACCGCTCCAGCTACGTACATTTAGGCGAGGATTATCCTTGGCAACCGTATTCGTTCCAATAACAATGCCCTGCTCCTCACTCCTCCACCTATGAACTACCTTGCGCGACATCTCATTGGTAACCCATATGGGGGCTATAGGGTCGCTGGGCTTGCGAACAGCATCAATATACCCATCGAGCGTTTGAGCCCATTTTAGTATTACATACGGTCGCTTCTTTTTGTGATAAACAAAAAACCGACGGTTTAACTCTGTCGCCTCCGCCTCCAAAACGCCCTCATCCACCTCTATCCCTGCATTTTTCATAAGATCAATGCCTCGACCCTGTACTTTAGGATTGGGATCGCGCGTTGCCACCACAACCCTCTTAATACCCGACTCAACAATAAGATTTGCACAGGGTGGGGTTTTACCAAAATGAGAACAGGGTTCAAGCGACACATATAACGTAGATTCTTTAAGAAGTTCACTGTTTTTCACGGAATTAATCGCTAACCGTTCGGCATGGTCCTTACCAAACTCGGCATGATACCCCTCGGCAATAATTTTATTGTTATGAACAATTACGGCACCCACCATCGGATTTGGTGCAACATTGCCCATTCCATTTGCTGCCAACTCTAGGCAACGACGCATGTACATTCTATCTAAACTCTGCTTTTCCATATATATTTATTACTTTTGATACTGAATTTTTTTCCAAAGAATGAATCGCATAAGCATTTTTCAAGAGTATAAAACACTTACCAACGAGCTTCAACCCATTTACGGTAAACGCGAAGCAACCGCTATGGCACGTTTAGTTATTGAGCAGATAACAGGCGATGAAATTACACAAATTTTTGCCAACCTCGAACTTACCCTAACTTCCGATCAACAATCATTAATACAATACTATCTTTCGCAGCTAAAGTTACAAAAGCCTATTCAATATATTCTTGGTAAAACCGATTTTTTTGGAATCGAACTCCAGGTAAATGCAGACGTACTTATTCCGCGCCCCGAAACAGAAGAGCTAGTGAGCTGGATTATTGAATCGAACGAAGTTAATTCGCCCTCAATATTAGATATCGGAACCGGATCGGGCTGTATTGCCATATCGCTGGCAAAAAACATTGCCAATGCCAATGTATTTGCAATGGATATCTCGGAACAGGCTATTGAAACAGCAAGACAAAATGCTGCAAACGCAGGGGTTAATGTAATGTTTTCAAAAACCAATATACTTGCTCCACCAGCTCAAATTCTGGGTTCTCCATTCCATATTATTGTTAGCAATCCTCCTTACGTGCGCGAGAGCGAAAAACAACATATGAAACCCAACGTACTGGACAATGAACCATCGCTTGCGCTTTTTGTTAGCGATAACGATCCGCTAATATTTTACAAAGCCATAGCCAACTTTGCGGCAGAAAACCTAAAAGAAAACGGGTTGGTTTATTGTGAAATAAATGAAGCGCTTGGTGCCGAAACGGCTTCGATTTTTGCCAAAGCAAACTTTACCAACATATCCATACAAAACGATATAAACGATAAGCAAAGAATGATTTGCGCACGAAAAGGCAACTGAAACTCACTGTAAACAGCAATAAGACGCCTTACTCAATTTAACGTGAACCTTTTACACTATGGCAAAAACACTTGACACGCAAAAAGCCCTAGAACGAGCGCAAAGGCTTTGCAGCCTGCAAGAGAAATGTATTTCGGATGTAAAGTTAAAGTTGATCCAATGGGGAGCTAACACCGACGACATCACTGGCATAATTAAGCAGCTGGTTGAGAGTGGGTTTATTAACGAGCAACGTTTTGCCCTATCATTTGCTCGCGACAAAGCGAATGGAAACCATTGGGGTCCCAAAAAAATTGAAATGGCGCTACGCACCAAACGCATTAGCGACGAATTAATACAGCTGGCTCTTGAAGATGTTGAGCCGCTTACCGACAACGAAACCCTTGGAAAACTTTTGAGCAAGAAGTTGAGAAGCCTGAAGTATAAAAATATTTACGTCCTAAAAAACAAGATGCTACGCTTTGGCGTTTCGCGAGGGTTCAACTATGGTGATGTTCGAGACGAAACTGACAAAATAATTCGCGATCTAGATTTAACGGAAGATTCCGACTATTAGCATATTTATATAACCCTCGCTACCACACGATTTCATCGTGTGGTAACAAAGTAAAAAAAGTATCTGCAAGAGCCACACGATACAACCGAGCCGCTTTTTGGCGAGCTCAGCGAAGCTAATCGTGCGGCAGCAAAGCAGTAAAAAATAAAAAACGGAGACAACATACGCTGTCTCCGTAAAGAGTATAAAATTGAGTCTAGTTTTAAATTCCCCGAATGCTGCCAGATCCCGAAACTTTGGTATCAACCCTTGGATTACCTAAGTAAAGGATATCGCCACTTCCCGCAACCCTAGCCTTTAGGGTTTCCGATGCCTCAACAAACGCATCACCCGAACCCGAAATAGTTATATTAACATCATCAAATACAATACCCTTAAACTTCGCACTTCCAGAACCCGAAATACTAATATCGGCATTACTTGCCATCGCTTTGCCAGCCACATCCAAATCGCCCGACCCTGATATTGACGCTTTTAGCTGATTTAGCGTAAGGCTAGGGATAGAAATATCACCGCTACCTGATACCTTAAGAGATAATAAATTGGCTCTAATAGGATTTTGGGCCACAATATCGCCCGATCCAGAAACAGAAAGGCCCTCAACCTCGGGCATTGTTACAAAGATTTTCACTTTATCTCTATTCCACCTAAGTTGATACCTTTTTTCGTTTACAATTCGTAGCATATTCCCAACCACTTCGGTTTTTATATGCTGTAGAATGTCTTCATCGCCCTCAATTCTAAAACTAAACTCGCTACCTTGAGTAAGGTAAAGGTCCGCTGAAACTGCGAGGGAAATACTGTTAAAACCAGCTAGGTCTCTATCCTGTTGAATAGATTTACCGCTGAGTGAAGTAACACCCACACAAGAAATAATGGCAATATAAAAGACTGCCATCATAGAAAATTTTTTTGCAATAGAAATCATACCGTTAATTTTTAAGATGTTTAATAAGCTACTAGCTGAAAAAATATGATAATAGCCGTACCAATTTAGTAAATTACCATAATGACGGCAATTTGCTAACTAACGCTGCACAAACGCTAAAAAAAGTTTTTGATAATGCTTAAATTTAAGTCACTTAACCCGTTATAAAATAAACATAGGGAATTCAATGTCATTTAGTTAAGGTTTTCGACCTCGACAGAGGTCGGCCTGACCGTAGTAAGCTAAATAAAATTCATATATCTGTAGCACAAAAAGAATTCGTAGGATTCAAATGTTTATAGGAAGGTAAATTAGCACAAGGCCTTCGACCTCAACAAGGTCGCATAGCATAGCAAAACAATAAACGCTATAAACCTACAAACCCTTCGGGGTTATTACCGAAAATAATAGAGAATAAACGAACAGAAACTACTTAAGAAGCTTATCAACCTCTTCAGGTGGATTAGCCAGTACTGCTTTTAGCTTACCAACCACAATGGGCCGCTGAATAAGGTTTGGATTATCAACCAGTATTTTTATCCATTCGTCGGTATTGAAGTTTTTACCCTTGAGCATCTTCTTATAGTAATCCTCCTGCTTACGAACAAGTAAATCAGGGCTAGTATTCGATTTTAACAGAATCTCCTTCACCTCATCTTTAGTGATTGGCTCTTTAAGGTAAAGGCGAACCTTAAAATTATTGGTTTTCGTTTTCAGATACTCTAACCCAGCACGGCTGTGTTTACAGCGCGGGTTATGAAAAATTTTCAGCATACTCAATTAGTTTTGAAAAGTACAAGTTATGATGAAACGACCAATATATCAAACTAAATAATTAATAGGTTAAGCGGATTAAACTACCCGTAGAAGTTAACTCCTCAATAACTATTTCATTTGGAGTGCCAGAATAATATACATTTCCGTGCGAATTAATTATAACTTGAAGTTTGCCGTTGGTACGAACATAGCTGTCGCCTCTTGAATTATTTATAACCCGCACGTTATCTGAATCTAAATTGCTGGCATTAAGCGAGGCTGAATTACGCATCCAGAAAAATGCGTTGCCTGCCTTTCCAGTTACAGTAAAAACACCCGAATCGTAAGTATGGCCTGTACCAACGGAAAGCGAGGTAACATCGACATTGAGATTTATAGTACCGGTATGCGCTGTGGTAAGTAATCGGAAAGCAGGCTGTTTAACAACGCCAACGGTTTGCATATTAACGGGTGCCTTAATGTGAATACTAGGCAAGGTGGGAAAGGAAAACGTTACACAAGGTATCTTATAAGAAGGACTCCACTGGTACTTATTGGTATCACTAATGGTTAGCGTATCGTTTACAATACGAACCTTTACACCATCTTGCAACTCAACGGGCGCCTCAACAGTCACAGAAAAATCTTCTTGCTGTTTTAGCACGATATTAAAACTATTGGAAACCACAATATGCTTGAAACTCTCGTTGCTTATGGTTAGCTGCTCAATTTCGGAAAGATCGTCGAAAAAAAGAGCCTCACAACCCGAAAGCAAGGGAGCGAAACAAATAAATACAATGCGAAAAAGATGTTTAACCATTCGTTTAAAAATTAAAATCGTACCCAATGCCCCATTCAATATACTCGGCGGTAAGCCTACTTGTTTTCAGGCTACAGTTTGCCACATAGTTTTGCGCAAAACGAAACCTTATACCTAACCTTGAGTAATAATCCGACTCGTAAGTATTATGATAAAACAGTCGAATGCCCTGTTGCAAAACAAACGAAAGCCTTTCCCAAACAATTTCGTACCCCAAGTAAGCTCCACCCGACCACGGGTCCGATTTTACGCCCGTTTCAAATTCAGTTTCATTCTTATCTGTAACAGGAATATAAAACACATCGAACCCGCCACCTACTCTACCATTTTTACCAAGAAAATAAGAGTAATTGGTATTTAAACCACCCACCCCTTTCTGAATGGGTTTTTGCTTACTCTCCTCCTTAATTCCGCCACTTACAAGAAGGTTAAGCCTATGTCGCTTCAAATTATTTTTAATATACAAATTTTCGGAAACCACAATTACATCATCTTTAATATCATAACCAACACCAAAACGAAGAGAGAAGATATTTAGCCCTGTATTTGGCAACTTCATTTTACCGTTCGAATTATGAATAAATGAAGGACTTAAAAATAAGGAAAAACTACTATTTACACAATACTGAAAATCGAAGGCAAGTACTATAAATGCGTTAAAATGCGAACCTATTGCTTGATTCATAGGGTTTTTTGATGGGTGGTTAGGCTTTGTTATCCATCCTAGTCCGCTAGAAATATTGCTTCCAAATGAAAAATTTTTTCGGGTTAAATAGGGCGATGAAAAATAGATGTGTGCACTATACAAATTTCCATACAAGCTACTATTCCCCAAATTCGAGGCATAGCCGCCTAGCCCAATTGTTGGAATGCGACGACGGTTTATAGTTGGAAAAGTTTTCCCCACTCTAAAATCAATTCCGTTTATGTACTCGTTATTATGAAACTGAAGATACTGGTGATGCGGATACACAAAACCCCTGTAGTAACCCACGTTAAACTTAGTGTAGCGCATAGCACTATCAGTATCAGAAGCTAAAACATCTAAACTAAATAAGCTTAATACCATCAGAAGTAGAACCGCCCAGCTTTTAACTGTAATTGCTTTTTGCTGTATCAATTAAATTGCTCTTTATAATAAACCTATAAATAGTGTCAGCAAGGAAACCCTATATTTTTGTGTATTTGATAAGAAAACGTCAAAGCAAGGCTTTCGAAGTTTTTGAAAACAAGGAACTTACCTTCAGTAAACAATTGTTTTAAAAACAAGAGTAACGCAGAAATAAGCGAAGCAACTCACGAATGCCAACAATAATAAACACGTTATGAGTAATTTGGCGTTTTCTTATCAAAGACTAAATAACAAAAATAGTTGTTTTATTGTTAGCACTAACAACAAACTTAAACCAAAAGTAAGGCTGTGGGTCAAACCTAACAGCAAATACTAAAAATTCACCACAGCTAATTTACAAAAACCTAACAAACAAGCTATGAGAAAAATTATTTTATCGCTAATTATAAGCACAATCACAATTATGCTAGCCATTGCTCAAGAACCGACTCGATATATGGAGCCAGCGAAGGAGCTGCTCGAAATTATTGATGCTCCAACAACCCCATCATTAATACTTAGCCCTACCAACGAGTACGCATTATTTGCATACCCACAGGAGATGCCCGATATTTCGGAAATGGCGCAAACAGAACTTAGATTGGCGGGCATTCGGATTAACCCCGAGAATTTTGGTTCGAGTAAGCCTCGCCTTTGGGAGAAGCTTGCATTCCGAAAATTTGAGGAGAAGAATGAGAGCGAAATCACGGGGCTTCCCAAGGATGGCAAAATTCAAAGTTTTAGATGGTCGCCCAACGGCAAAAAGCTAGCCATAGTGGTTTATTTTCCAAAAACCATTGAGTTATGGGTGGCCAACACCAGCAATGGCATAGCCACACGGTGGGCAAGTAACCTAAACGATGTGCTGGGAAGGAGCCCAATAGAATGGGCTACCGACAGCAAATCAATTATTTTCTCAAGCAGAATACTATCGCGCGAAGGATTAGAGTTTAAAAATGCACTTCCCGAAGGTCCTTCGGTACAGGTTTCGTCGGGTAAAAAAACCAGCGTGCGCACATACCAAGATCTTCTGCTAAATCTACTCGACGAACAAAAATTTGAGTACTATGCCACAAGTGCCATTATGCTTGCGCAGGAGGGTGTTGAACCGCAAACTCTGGGCAACCCAGGCCTCTTTAGCAGCTTCTCCATTTCGCCCAATGGCGAATATATTTTGGTGCAGCAGCTAGTTAGGCCGTTCTCATACATTGTACCTTATAGCCGATTCCCTCAGGTAATTGAGATATGGAACAGCAAAGGGCATCTTATAAAAACGCTTGCAGAAATTCCTCTCTCAGAAACTATTCCTCAAGGGTTTAGCGCAGTTCGCAAAGGACCCCGCAGTTTCCAGTGGCGCGACGATAAACCTGCCACAATTATTTGGGTTGAAGCGCAAGACGAAGGCGATCCTAAAAATTTAGCAGAAATACGCGACCTTCTTTTTAGCCTCGATGCACCTTTCAAAGAAGGAACAACCCCTTTCCTATCGCTTAACTTTAGGTATGGTGGCATTACTTGGGGATGGGACAACCTAGCCGTTGTATACGAAAGATGGTGGGAAACCCGCCGTATGGTGGTTAGTTTTTTTAATCCTAGTAATAGTGAGGAGAGCAAGCGTGTTGTTTGGGACAGATCATACCAAGATGCATACAACGACCCAGGCAACCTAATTACCGAAGCAAATCCCAATGGCACACGAACCCTACGAACAAACAAAAGTAAAACAAAACTTTACCTGTCGGGTCAGGGCGCATCGGCCATAGGTAATATGCCTTTTCTCGATGAGTTAGATATTGAAACGCTTAACACACAGCGATTATGGCAATGTCAGGCTCCCTACTATGAGCGTTTTGTTGCATTACTCGATGACCCCATTCGCACCATTCTCACCCAGCGTGAGTCGGAAACCGAACAACCCAACTATTACACTAGAGATTTGCGAAAAAAGCGCATCACACCTTTCACCAACTACCCACATCCATACCCACAGCTAAAAAATGTGCAGAAGGAGATGGTTAAATATAAGCGTGAAGATGGAGTGGAGCTATCGGCTACCCTTTATTTGCCTGCTGACTATAAAAAAGGCTCAAAAAAAATTCCCGTTTTAATGTGGGCTTACCCTGAAGAATTTGTTGATGCTGAGCTGGCCGGACAGGTAAAAGGTTCGCCATATACATTCATCAGACCCTCACGATTATCGCCAATACTATGGGTTACGCGTGGGTATGCTGTACTCGACAGGGTTGGTATGCCAATAGTAGGTAACGACAGTATTTTACCCAACGACACATTTATTGAGCAGCTAGTTGCCAATGCAAAAGCAGCAATTGATTACCTTGTAAATGAAGAAATTGCCGATCCTAAACGGATTGCCGTTGGCGGGCATTCGTACGGCGCATTTATGACCGCCAACTTACTGGCTCATAGCGACCTGTTTGCCGCTGGCATTGCTCGTAGCGGTGCATATAACCGAACGCTTACACCCTTTGGGTTTCAGGGCGAAGAACGCTCGTACTGGGAGGCTCCTGAAATTTACAACCGAATGTCGCCCTTTATGCATGCCGACAAGCTGAAAAAGCCCATACTGCTAATACATGGCGTAGACGATAACAACAGCGGAACATTCCCCATTCAGAGCGAAAGGCTATTCCAGGCTATAAACGGGCATGGGGGAAACGCTCGACTTGTTATGCTTCCTTTTGAAAGTCACGGTTACAGAGCACGCCAGTCGGTTTTACACCAAACATGGGAAATTGACAGCTGGCTAAGTAAATACTTGGGCAAGTAGCACCAAATCAGCAATACGAATAGAATACCCTCTCCTACATAATAGCGAGAGGGTATCTCTTTTAGTCGTTAAATTTAGCTAACCTTACCCGTAAACTGGCTATATTTAAAATCAACATATTAAATTTGGGGAAACCTAATCGCTCAAAATTGAAACGAACTGTCTTTTTCATATTACTAACGGCTCTACCGTTTTATGGCATCTGTCAAAAGCATGCGGACACCCTACCCTATATCCATTTTCAGCTAGTTGATGCGACCAATAGCAGGCCTGTTTCACTCGGTCATATAGTAAACACTAGCCAACGCAAAGGGGTTATTGCCGATATGCTTGGATACTTTAAGATGCCTATATCCATTGGTGATACGCTAATTATTTCGGCCATTGGTTTTCACAAAATGGTTATCCCTTCTTGGGGTCAATTTTCAGCCGATTCGCTGTACTATCCCATTAGGCTTACCCCTAAATCATACGAAATAAAAGAGATACGTATTACCCGGTTTGGCTCGTACCAACGATTTATAAAAGAGGCCGCCACAATGGACCTACCCATATCGGAGCAAGAAAAACTGCAGGAAAGGCTAGAAGATTATCTCCAGAAAAGTATAAAGAGTATGAAATTGATAAATGCCCCTCCTGCAACCGGTGGTTTCGTTTTTGGCGAGGACTGGTTTTCCAAACAGAACAAGAAAATTTTAGCAAAAGAAGCTGAGTCAAAAAAGTGGACTCTAATTTTCAAGAAATTTTCGGCTGAAACTGTTACGCAGCTAACAAAACTGCAGGGCGCTGAGGCAATTAAATTTATGGAATTCTGTGATCTTACCGAAGGTTATTTGCTAACTGCAAGTGATTACGAGGTTCGGAAAAAAATTTTAGATAAATTTGAAGAATATACTAAGCAAAATAATGAACACACCAACAAAAAATGATATTAAGCAAGCGTTCGGAAGGGTATCAAAGTATGCTCATAAAACCCCTGTACTCACATCAAAATCAATAAACAGCATACTGGGCTGTACGGTTTTTTTTAAGTGTGAGAACTTTCAAAAGGTTGGGGCGTTTAAGTTTCGTGGTGCGTCAAACGCAGTTTTTAGCCTAAACAGTGAACAAGCAACCAAGGGAGTTTGCACACACAGCTCGGGTAACCATGCTGCTGCGCTGGCGCTAGCTG